>NZ_CP034894.1 GCF_005083845.1 Buchnera aphidicola (Aphis helianthi)
TCCACAGATTTTGTGTTTGCTAATAATAATAATATTATTATTATTTATAATTATTTTTTTATTTTTTTAAATATTAATAAAATAATTAAAGTCAAAAACTAATCTTTAATATTAAAGTTTTATATTAATTATTTACATGTGTTATCTTGATTAAAATATTAATACTGTATAAAATAATTTTAACATTTAAAGGGTTTTGATATGTTGCAGTCAAATTTAAAAAATTTTGATGTAATTATTATTGGTGGAGGACATGCTGGAACTGAAGCTGCATCAGCTTCTTCGAGAATGGGATGTAAAACGTTATTATTAACTAAAAATATAGCAGATATTGGTATTTTGTCTTGTAATCCAGCAATTGGTGGAATTGGAAAAAGTCATTTAGTCAAAGAAATAGATGCTTTAGGTGGTATAATGGCTAGAGCTATTGATTATTCAGGTATTCAGTTTAGAATTTTGAATAGTAAAAAAGGTCCTGCTGTTAGATCTACTCGTGCACAAGCTGATAGAATACTTTATTCTAAAAATATAAAAAAATTGTTAAAGAAAGAAAAGAATTTATTAATTTTAAATGAAGAAATAAAAGATTTAATCGTTAAAAATTATAAGGTTATTGGTGTATTAACACAGACTCAAATAAGTTTTTATGCTAAATCAGTTGTTTTATCTACAGGTACTTTTTTAGGAGGCAAGATACATATAGGTTTAGATAGTCATTCTGCAGGAAGAATAAATGAAAAAGCTTCGTTAGATTTAGCATGTCGTTTAAGAGAATTACCTTTACGTGTGAGTCGATTAAAAACAGGTACTCCACCTAGAATTGATTTAAATACCATTGACTTTAAGAATTTATTTGTACAACATGGAGACGTTCCTATTCCGGTTTTTTCTTTTTTAGGAAAAGTCTCAGATCATCCTTTACAAATACCATGTTATCTTACACATACAAATGAAAAAACACATCAAATTATACGTGATAATTTACATAAAAGTCCAATATACCAAGGTTTAATTACAGGTTTAGGACCTCGCTATTGTCCTTCTATTGAAGACAAAATAATACGTTTTCCTAATAAAATATCACATCAGATTTTTTTAGAACCAGAAGGTCTTTCTAGTTTAAAAATATATCCTAATGGGATCTCAACTAGTTTGCCATTACAAGTTCAAGAAGAATTAATTAAATCTATTAAAGGTTTAGAAAAAGCAAAAATTATTGACCCAGGGTATGCAATAGAATATGATTTTTTTGATCCTAAAGATTTAAATTTAACTTTAGAAAGTAAGTGGATTAAAGGGCTTTTTTTAGCGGGTCAAATAAATGGTACTACTGGTTATGAAGAAGCGGCTTCTCAAGGCCTTTTAGCAGGTTTAAATGCTGGGTTATATGCATTGGATCGAAACCAATGGTTTCCTAGACGTGATCAGGCTTATTTAGGGGTTCTTATTGATGATCTTACTACACAAGGTACTAATGAACCATATCGTATGTTCACTTCGCGTGCTGAACATCGATTAATTTTAAGAGAAGATAATGCTGATTTACGTCTTACTGAAATTGGTCATAAATTTGGGTTAATTAATAATTTTCGATGGTCTCATTATAACGATAAATTACTGAATATTAAGTCTGAAATAAAATTTTTAAAAAAAACAAAAATATATCCTCAATCTGATCATTCTAAACTTTTAAGTAATTTTTTTGATATTTCATTAACAAAAGAATTAAATATTTTTAATTTATTAAAACGACCAGAGATTACATATAAAAAATTATCTTATCTAAATATTTTTCATTCACAGATATCTGATTTAGAAATTATAAATCATATAGAAAACGAAATAAAGTATGAAGGTTATATTAAACGACAGTTAGAAGAAATTAATAGACATTTAAAAAATGAACATACTCTTTTACCATCTCATTATGATTATAATCAAGTAAAAGGTTTATCTCATGAAGCAGTGTCTAAGTTAAATGATTATAAACCAGTTTCTATTGGTCAAGCATCTCGTATTTCCGGAATTACACCTGCATCTATATCTGTTTTATTAATACATTTAAAAAAAGAAGCATATAAAAAACTTATATTATAAAAGATTTAAAATATAATTATTTTTAATATATAATTTAGTTGATAAATATCAAAATTATTTAAATTAAAAAAACATTTTTAGTTTTTTTAAAAACTAAATGTTTTTAAAAGTTCTTTTAAATAAAAACGCTTTAAAATTTTTTATTTTTGTATTAAATTCAATATAAATGAGAAAAAATTATGTTTTTAGAGCAAATATCCAATCCTCAAAAATATATCAGTCATCATTTACATCATTTACAAATAGATTTACTTAATTTTACATTTGTTAAATCTGAAAGTGTATCTTCTCATTTTTGGATTTTAAATCTTGATTCAATAATATTTTCTTTTATATTAGGATGTATTTTTATAAGTATTTTTTATATAGTAGCAAAAAATATTACAACTGGTGTACCAAGTAAATTACAAACGTGCGTTGAAATAATTTTTGATTTTGTATCTACTAATGTTAAAAGTATGTTTCAAGGAAATAATCCACTTATAGCACCATTGTCATTAACAATTTTTATATGGGTATTTTTAATGAATTGTATGGATTTAATTCCAATCGATTTTATACCTTTATTATTTGAAAAGTTTTTTCAACTCCCAGCTATTCGTGTTGTTCCATCTGCTGATGTGAATATCACTTTGTCTATGTCATTAGCAGTTTTTATTCTAATTTTATTGTATAGTGTAAAAATTAAAGGATATATTGGTTTTTTAAAAGAACTAACTTTACAACCTTTTAATCATCCTGTATTTTTTGTTTTTAATTTTTTATTAGAATTTGTTTCTTTATTATCTAAACCTATTTCTTTGGGCTTAAGACTTTTTGGTAACATGTATTCTGGTGAAATGATTTTTATTTTAATTGCAGGTTTGCTTCCATGGTGGTTTCAGTGTTTTTTAAATGTTCCATGGGCTATTTTTCATATTTTAATCATTTCCTTACAAGCTTTTATTTTTATGGTGTTAACAATTGTTTATTTATCAATAGCTTCGCAATCTCATTAAGGTAAAGTTTAACTATAATCCTATTAAAATTCGGGGTTTATAATGCATAATTTAAATATTGATATGTTATATATAGCAGTAGCTATTATGATTGGATTAGCGGCAATTGGTGCTGCTATTGGTATTGGTATTTTAGGTGGAAAATTTTTAGAAGGAGCAGCAAGACAGCCTGATTTAATTCCTTTATTAAGAACACAGTTTTTTGTTGTTATGGGGTTAGTTGACGCGATTCCTATGATTGCTGTAGGTTTAGGTTTATATATGCTTTTTGCTATTTCTTAGTTTTTTATTGTTTAAAAAAATTGAATTTTATCTTAAATAATCAGCAAAATCTTTACGTTTTTGAATGGCGTAAAGATTAATTTATATTTTAATATAAGGCGTATAATTGTGAATCTTAATGCAACAATTTTGGGACAAGCAATTTCATTTTTTTTATTTGTTTGGTTTTGTATGAAGTATATATGGCCTCCCATTATTTTGGCTATAGAAACAAGACAAAAAAAAATTGAAGACACTTTAATTTCTTCAAAAAAAATTGAACAAGAATATCTTATTATTCAAAAAAAAATGAATCAAACAATTAAAGATACGAAAGAAAAAGCTGCTTTTATTTTAAATGAAGCAAATCAACAAAAATTATTAATTTTAGAAGAAGCAAAAAACAAAGCGATTGAAGAAACCAAAAAAATTTTATTAAATAGTCAAGTGGAAATTGATATGCAATTAATGCATGCGCGTCAAAATTTAAAAAAAGAAATTATAGCTTTGTCTATTTTAATGACTGAAAAAATGATTAAACAAAATATTCAAGATAATAAAAATAAATTTTTTATGAATAATATAATAACTTTGTTATCAGAAATAAAAAAAATTAATATAGGTGATGTTTAATGTCATTTGATACCATTGCCAGACCTTATGCTAAAGCTATTTTTGAAATAGCAATAAAAAATAATTCAATAAAAAAATGGAAAAAAATATTGATTTTAATTCATCAAATTATTGCATTTAAAAAAATTCAAAAATTTTTATCTGGATCTTTATCTCCTAATTATTTATCATCATTTTTTATATCTATTATAGGGGAACATCTTGACGAATATTCAAAAAATTTAATAAAATTATTGGCTTATCATCAGAGATTAAAAATATTTGATAGTATATTAAAGCACTTTCTTAAATTAGAAGCTTCTCATCAAAAAATTATTATTATTGAATTAACATCAGCATTTGTTTTAAAAGAATCTCAAATAATTAAAATACGTAATATTTTAGAAGAAATATTATCTTCTAAAGTTGAATTTATATATAAAATTAACAATTATATACTTGATGGTATACTTATAAAAATAAATGATCAAATCTTTGATTTTTCTATGCGGAATTATTTACAACAATTATCTTTAGAATTAAAATTTTAAGAGAAAAACATATGCAATTAAACGCCACAGAAATTAGTCAATTGATTAAAGAAAGAATTTCACAATTTGAGGTATTTAATCAATCTTATAATGAAGGTACTATTATTTCTGTTAACGATGGTATTATAAAGATCTATGGTCTTTCTGAGGTGATGTTAGGAGAAATGATTTCTCTATCTAATAATGAGTATGCTATCGCGCTTAATATAGAGAGAGATACCGTTTCTGCTGTAGTTATGGGACCCTATATTCATATTAATGAAGGTATGAAAGTGAGATGTACAGGGAAAATTTTAGAGGTCCCCGTAGGCGTAAAATTTTTAGGTCGTATTGTTAATGCATTAGGTTCTCCTATTGATGGAAAAGGATCTATTAAATATGATAATTTTTTACCAGTAGAAGCTAATGCACCGGGAGTTATTGAACGTCAATCAATTAATCAACCTATACAAACTGGTTATAAAGCTATTGACGCTATGATCCCTATAGGTCGTGGTCAACGTGAATTAATTATTGGCGATCGTCAAACAGGCAAAACGGCACTTGCAATAGATACTATTATTAATCAAAGAAAATCTGATATTAATTGTATTTACGTAGCGATAGGACAAAAACTTTCTACTATTATTAATGTTGTAAAAAAATTAGAAGAACACGATGCTTTATCAAATACTATAGTTGTTGTTGCTTCTGCTGCTGAGGCAGCTTCTTTACAATATTTATCACCATATTCAGGTTGTGCGATGGGAGAGTTTTTTCGTGATCAAGGGAAAGATGCTTTAATTGTTTATGATGATCTTTCTAAACATGCAGTTGCTTATCGTCAAATTTCTTTATTATTACGTCGTCCTCCTGGAAGAGAAGCATTTCCTGGTGATATATTTTATCTTCATTCTCGTCTACTAGAAAGAGCTGCTCGTGTTTCTAAAGAATATATTCACAATATTACAAAAGGAAAAGTTGTTGGAAAGACAGGATCGCTTACAGCTTTACCAATTATTGAAACCCAGTCTGGTGATGTTTCTGCTTTTGTTCCGACAAATGTTATTTCTATTACTGATGGTCAAATATTTTTAGAATCTAATTTATTTAATTCAGGTATTCGACCTGCTGTAAATGCGGGTATTTCTGTTTCTCGTGTTGGCAGTTCTGCTCAAACTAATATTATTAAAAACCTGTCTTCTGGAATTCGAACAGCATTAGCTCAATATCATGAACTTGCAGCATTTTCACAATTTGCCTCAGATTTAGATCCAACGACACAAAAACAGTTAGTTCACGGGCAGAAAATTACAGAATTACTAAAACAAAAACAATATAATCCCTTTAGCATAGCTGATCAAGCATTAATGTTTTTTATTTCAGAAAACCATTTTCTTGATGATATCAATGTTGAAAAGATCGCTCAATTTGAAAGAGATATTTTGATATATGCATATAATTATTATTTAAATCTAATGATGGAAATAAATCGAGATGGAAATTTTAATGATAAAGTAAAAGAACAATTTATTGAATTAATAAAAAAGTTCAAAAATTCTTAATAGTATAATACTTAATTTTAAATAGAAAAATATAATTATAAAAAGAGAAGATACTAGTGGGTATAAAAGAAATACAAGATAAAATAACTAGTGTTATAAGTACAAAAAAAATTACTAAAGCTATGGAGATGGTTGCAATTTCTAAAATGCGGAAAACAGAAGAACGTATGCGTTTAGGAAGACCTTATTGCGAAATTATTAAAAAAGTCATTCAGCATGTTGTCAAAGGAAGTTTAGAGTATAAACATAGTTATTTAGAAAATCGAAACACTAAAAGAATTGGTATAATTATTATTTCAACTGATCGTGGTTTATGCGGTAGTTTAAATACTAATCTTTTTAAACAAGTACTATTAAAAATAAAAAAATTTATGCATATGAATATTCCTTGTGATTTAATATTATTTGGTTTAAAAAGTTTATCTGTATTTAAGTTAGATGGTATTTCTATTCTTGCTCAAGTTACTAATATAGGAGAAAATCCAGATTTTTCAAAATTGATTGGATCTGTACAAATTGTTTTAGAAAAATATCAAAATAATGAAATTGATAAAATATTCATTGCTTATAATAAATTTCATAATAAAATGTCTCAACATCCAATAATTAATCAACTTCTTCCATTATCCCCTAAAAAAAACACATTAAACAAAGAAAAATGGGATTATTTATACGAGCCAGAATCTAAATTAATTTTAGATACGTTGTTTAATAGATATATTGAATCTCAAGTATATCAAAGTATTTTAGAAAATATTGCAAGTGAACAAGCAGCTCGTATGGTAGCTATGAAAACTGCAACAGATAACAGTGCTAGTCGTATTAAAGAATTACAGTTAGTTTATAATAAAGTTCGTCAAGCTAACATTACTCAAGAATTAACTGAAATTATTGCTGGAGCATCAGCAGTTTCAGTAGATTAAAATTAGTTAGAGGTATTAAATGATAGCTAATGGAAAAATTATTCAAATTATTGGTGCTGTAGTGGATGTAGAATTTGATCAAAGTGCAGTACCAAAAATATATAACGCTTTAGAAGTACAAAATCAAAGAGTAAAACTTATTTTAGAAGTACAACAACAATTAGGATCAGGTATTGTTAGAACTATTGCTATGGGATCTACAAATGGTTTAAAAAGAGGTTTAATTGTGACTGATCTTGGGCATTATATTAAAATACCAGTAGGTCAGGCTACACTAGGTCGTATAATAAATGTATTAGGTGAAACAATAGATAATAAAGGGCCATTAACAAGTACAGATACTTCTGAAATAGAACATTGGGAGATTCATAGATCTCCTCCCAGTTATCAGGAACAATCTACTTCTCAAGAAATTTTAGAAACCGGTATAAAGGTTATTGATTTAATTTGTCCTTTTGCAAAAGGTGGAAAAGTTGGTTTATTTGGAGGCGCTGGTGTAGGAAAAACAGTAAATATGATGGAGCTAATTAGAAATGTTGCAATAGAACATTCTGGTTATTCGGTTTTTACTGGAGTTGGAGAAAGGACTCGAGAAGGAAATGATTTTTATTATGAAATGAAAGATTCAAAAGTTTTAGACAAAGTATCACTTGTATATGGTCAAATGAATGAACCACCAGGTAATCGATTGCGTGTTGCTTTTACAGGTTTAACTATTGCAGAAAAATTTCGTGATGAAGGTAAGAATGTTTTATTATTTATTGATAATATATATCGTTATACCTTAGCTGGGACAGAAGTATCTGCATTACTTGGCAGAATGCCATCTGCTGTAGGATATCAACCTACTTTATCTGAAGAAATGGGTTTATTACAAGAAAGAATCACTTCAACTAAAAAGGGTTCAATTACTTCTGTTCAAGCAGTTTATGTGCCTGCAGATGATTTAACAGATCCATCACCTGCTACAACGTTTGCACATTTAGATTCTACAGTCACATTGAGTCGTCAAATTGCATCTCTTGGTATTTATCCGGCTGTTGATCCTTTAAACTCTACCAGTCGTCAATTAGATCCTTATATTGTTGGAGATGATCACTATAATACAGCACGTGGAGTTCAATCAATATTACAAAGATATCAAGAATTAAAAGATATTATCGCAATATTAGGTATGGATGAACTTTCTGAAGAAGATAAAAAATTAGTTTCAAGAGCACGAAAAATACAGAGATTTTTATCGCAACCATTTTTTGTGGCAGAAGTATTTACTGGTTTTCCAGGTAAATATGTATCTTTAAAAGATAATATTCGTGCATTTAAGGGGATAATAGAAGGTGAATTTGATGATTTACCAGAACAAGCATTTTATATGGTAGGTTCAATTGAAGAAGTTCAAGCAAAATCAAAAATATTATAAATTATAGTAAATATTTTGGATATACCCATGGATTTTTATTTAGATATTGTTAGCGTTGAAAAACGTATATTTTCTGGGTTAGTTAAAAAAATACGAGTTTCTGGTAGTGAAGGGGAAATGGGTATTTATCCAGGACATGCTCAATTATTAAGTATAATTAAACCAGGAATAGTATATATATTTCATAAAAATAAAGCAGAAGAATGTCTTTATATATCAGGAGGTATCTTAGAAATTCAACCTTCTATTATTTCTATTTTAGCAGATATTGTTATTCGTGGCGTAGATTTAGATCGAAAACGTATTTTACAAGCAAAAAAACAAGCTGAAGAATATTATTTTAAACATCAAAATAAAAACATTAATACAGATGATCTTTTACTAAAAATATCAAAAGAAATTGCAAAACTTCGTGTTCTTGAAATAATGGATAAATTTAAATAATAGAAAATAATATTTTCGCGGCTGGTTTTTCCTGCCGCAATTATTTTTTTAAAAGATATAAGTATTTTTTAATAAAATATATGTTAAATTTTTTAAATATCTATATTTTCCGCTTTTAACGCATTATTTTCTATAAATTTTCGTCTAGGTTCTACTGCATCACCCATTAGAGTGTTAAATAAATGATTTGCTGAAATTGCATCATTAATTGTAACTTGTAACATATTTCTTGTTTCAGGATTCATCGTTGTATTCCATAATTGTTCTGGATTCATCTCTCCAAGTCCTTTATAACGTTGAATAAATGAATTATTTTTAAACTCGTTAGTTAACCATTCTATAGTATTTTTTATATCATTTATTATGTATGTTTTTTCTCCTTTTTCTATAAAATTATTATTTTTTTGAAACTTTTTAAATTTTTCACCTAATTTAACAATTGAAAGATATTCCTGGCTGGTTAGAAATTTGTTTGTAAAATCATATTGATTATGATTTTCATATCTAGATGAAATTATACTTGGTTCAAATATATTTTCATTTTCTTTTTTATTAACTTTAAATTTGTAAAATATATTATTTTTATCTTTTTTATTTAGTCTTTCTGTTAATTTTTCAATCCAAATAACAACTTGTTCTTGATTTGTTAAATTATTTAAATGTGGTTGATAGATTAATTCATTTAATATTATTTCAGGAAAGTAGTTTTTATTTTTTTTTATATTATTTTGGATTTGATTAAATTCGTAAATAATTTGTTTAAATGTTTTTATATTATTTTCAATATCATTGTGTTTGTTGTTTTTTATAATAAGATTCTTTAAAGCTATTTTAACTTGATATTTTTTCATTTCTTCATCGTTTTTAATATATTTTTCTTTTTTTCCTATTTTAATTTTATACAAAGGAGGCTGTGCAATATAAATATATCCTTTTTCAATTAATTCAGGTAATTGACGATAAAAAAATGTTAGTAATAATGTTCGAATATGTGCTCCATCAACATCTGCATCTGTCATGATAATAATATAGTTATATCTTAATTTTTCTAAATTATATTCGTTTTTTCCAATTCCACATCCCAAAGCTGTTATTAGAGCTGCTAATTCTTGAGATAAAATTATTTTATCAAATTTTGATTTTTGTACATTTAATATCTTTCCCTTAAGAGGTAAAATAGCTTGATTTTTTCTATTTCTGCCTTGTTTTGCAGATCCACCTGCAGAGTCTCCTTCTACCAAATAAATTTCTGATACTGTAGGATCATTTTCTTGACAGTCAGACAACTTTCCAGGCAATCCTCCTAAATCTAATATTCCTTTTTTTTTGTTTATTTCTCTAGCACGTCTTGCAGCTTCTCTTGTTTTTGCAGCATTTATAATTTTTTGAATTATAGCTTTTGAATCAATAGGGTTTTCTAAAAGATATTCAATAAGATGTTCATTAATTAGTGATTCTATTACTGATTTTGCTTCAGATGAAACTAATTTATCCTTTGTTTGTGAAGAAAATTTTGGATCAGATAATTTAATTGATATAATTGCTGTTAATCCCTCTCTAGTATCTTCTCCTATAACAACAGTTCTATTTTTTTTATTATATCCTTCACGTTCAATATGTAAGTTTAATGTACGTGTTACTCCAGATCTAAAACCTGCTAAATGTGTACCACCATCTTTTTGAGGTATATTATTAGTAAAACAACATATATTTTCTTTGTGTGATTCGTTCCATTGTATAGCTACTTCTAATTCAACATTATTTTTAGTAGATTTAAAGTAAAATATATTTGAATTAATCACTATTTTTTTTTTATTTAAAAATTTAATAAAAGCTTTAATACCGCCTTTATAACGATAATGATCTTCAATATTATTTCTATTATCTTTTAAGTAGATAGAAATATTAGAGTTAAGAAAAGATAGTTCACGTAAACGTTTAGATAAAATTTCATATTGAAATTTTCTTTTATTTGTAAAAATTTTATAACTAGGCCAAAATCTAATGTACGTACCTGTTTTACTTGTTTTTCCAAGTATTAACAAAGGTGATTCTGGAATTCCATTTTTATATATTTGTTTATATTGCTGTTGATTTTTATATATTATTAATTCTAATTTTTCTGATAAAGCATTAACTACTGAAATTCCTACACCATGTAATCCACCAGATATTTTATAGGAAGAATTATCAAATTTTCCTCCTGAATGTAATACAGTCATAATAACTTCTGCGGCTGAAATTTTTTCTTCATGATGTATATCTGTTGGAATTCCTCTTCCATCATCTTGGATTGATACAGAATTATCTTTGTGAATAATAACTATTATTTCCTTACAGAATCCTGCTAATGCTTCATCAATAGAATTATCTACAATTTCGAAAACCATATGATGTAACCCACTTCCATCATCTGTGTCTCCAATATACATTCCAGGTCTTTTTCGTACTGCATCTAATCCTCTTAAAATTTGAATTTTCGAAGAATTATAGGTATCTGTCATAAGTATTCCTATTTATTATTGTTGATTTTTTTATAAATCAATAGTTTTTTATTTTTCTATTTTATATATGTTTTTAAGTTAACGTTTTAGTAACATTATAACGTAAATAGTTGAAGAATTATTTTCTGATTCAATTTGTATTGAAGATTGAGATTTATTTAAAAATAACAAAATATTTTTACTATTAATAGTGTTAAGAACATCTAATATATAATAAACATTAATGGATATTTCTATTGTGTCACCAAAATATTCAATATTAAATTTATCTTCTGCTGTTTCTTCTTCTTGATTATCAGATGTTGTTTTTAGTTCACCGCTTTTAATATTTATTTCAATTCCAGAAAATTTTTCATGTGATAGAATAGAAGTACGTAGTAATGATTTTTTTAATAAATCATTATTAATAATAATAGGTTTTTTTGGGTTTTCTAATAAAACACTTTTATAATCTGGATATTTTCCTTCAATTAATTGAGTTGTAAAAATTAAATTATTTATATGTATTCTTAGATTATTAGTACCAATTAAAATATGTAATAATGTTTCTTTGATATTTAATAATCTTAATATTTCTATTATTCCTTTATGTGGAACAATAATTGAAAAAGAGTTAATTTTTTCTTTTAAAGACACATATGAGGTTGCTAATCGATATCCATCTGTTGCAACATTTCGAAGATAATTTTCTTTTTGCTCAAATAACATACCATTAAGATAATAACGAACATCTTGTTTTCCCATAGCAAATTCAGTTTTTATTATCATATTTTTTAAAATATCTGATGATATATAAAAGCTAGAAATATGATTAAAATTTTGATGATTAGGAAAATTTTCAGTTGGTAAAGTTACTAATATATAACGACTCTTTTCAGAGGAAATATATATTTTTTTATTTTTTAACTCTATTTGAATATTTGACATTTCTGGTAAATTTCGACAAATATTTAATATTTTTCTACCCGAAATAGTTGCTTTTCCTAGTATATATTTTTTTGAGATTTGAATATTTACAATTATTTCAATTTCTAAATTTGTTGCAGTTAAAGATAATATACCTTTTTTAATTTCTATAAGAATATTTTCTAAAATAGGAAGTGAAGTATTTTTAACTAATAATCGATTAATTTTTTTTAGATTTTCAACTAAAATATTGTTTGGAATAATAAATTTCATAAAATCACACTGATAGAGTTCTAATTAAATTGGAAAAATCTTCTTTAATATCATTGCTTTCTTCTCGTAATTGATCGATTTTACGACAAGCATGTAGTACTGTAGTATGATCTCTGCCGCTAAATGCATCTCCAATTTCTGGCAAGCTATGATTGGTTAATTCTTTTGCCATAGCCATAGCCATTTGTCTTGGTCGAGCTACCGATCGAGAACGTCTTCGAGATAATAAATCTGATACTTTAATTTTATAATATTCTGCAACTGTTTTTTGTATATTATCAATTGTTATAAGTTTTTCTTGTAATGCTAATATATCTCTCAGTGCTTCTCGTACAAATTCAATTGTAATAGTTTTATGAGTGAAATTAGCATTAACAATAATTCTATTTAAAGCACCTTCTAACTCACGCACATTAGAGCATAATCGTTTAGCAATAAAAAAAGCAACTTCATCAGGTAGTACAATATTTTTTTCATCAGCTTTTTTTATTAATATAGCTACTCTTGTTTCTAATTCTGGCGGGTCTATAGCAACAGTTAGTCCCCATCCAAATCTTGATTTTAATCGATCTTCAACACCATTTATTTCTTTAGGATAACGATCTGAAGTTAAAATGATTTGTTGATTTCCTTCTAGAAGAGCGTTAAATGTATGAAAAAATTCTTCTTGAGAACGTTCTTTATGGGCAAAAAATTGAATATCATCAATTAATAATGCATCAACTGATCGATAATGTAATTTAAATTTTTCAATTGCATTATTTTGTAAAGCTCTCACCATATCTTGAACAAAACGTTCCGAATGCATATAAATTATTTTCATATTATATTTATATGTTAATATTTCATTTCCAATTGCATGAAGTAAATGTGTTTTACCTAATCCTGTTCTTCCGTATAAAAAGAGTGGATTGTAAGAATTACCAGGATTATGAGCAACTTGAGAAGCTGCTGCACGTGCTAATTGATTGGATTTTCCTTCTATAAAGTTTTCAAATTTATTTTTTTTGTTAATATTAGAACGATAAGACAATTCATGGAAAATAGGTATTTTATCCCATTTTTGTCGTATGTTTATTTTTTTTAAATAATTTATAGTATTTTTTTTAAATTTTTTTTCTTTAGAAGTTTGATATACTTTAAATGTTACTAGTGGTGTATTTAAACCACAAAGATCTTTTAGTATTTTATTAAAAGTAATTAAATATTTGTCTTTTACCCACTCTAATATAAATTGATTTGGAGCGTATATTTCTAAAATATTATTATTTAGTTTGGCTTTCAGAGAGCGTATCCACATGCTAAATTCTGTAGATGGTAGCTCATCCTGCAACCGGTCAAGACACTGTTTCCAAAGACAAAGTGACACGGTAGACTCCAAGCGAACAAAATTAAATAAAATTAAAGTTTAAAAATTTTTTATATAAAAATTATATAAAATCATATTTTTTACATTAAAAGTTATACAATTTAAAATAGGTGAGTATAACGAAAGGATGTAATATATTTTTAGATATTTTTATTTAACAAAGTGGTTTTTAGCTGTATTTTATAAATAATAATTTACTTTTATAATAAAAATAAAATATTAAAATTTTTTTAAATATATTTTTAAAACTTTATAAAAATAATAAGATAATAGTTTTTTTAAAATAAATTTACTTTTAAAAAAATATTTCTTTATATTTTACACTTAACTAATTATAGAATCTCATTAATTTTTATTGGATACATATTAAAATGAAACGAACTTTTCAACCATCAATATTAAAACGTAATCGTTCACATGGATTTAGAATTCGAATGGCAACTAAAAATGGTCGTTATATTTTATCACGAAGACGTGCTAAATTAAGGGCACGTTTAAGTGTTTCTAGTAAGTAACAAGTTGAATATGATGTTAAATTATTCTTTAAAAAAAAAATCAAGATTATTAAAATCTATACATTTTAAATATGTTTTTAAAAAACATGTTATTCAAAAAAAAACAGAACTAGTTATTTTAGGACGTCCCAATTTATTAGGATATCCTAGATTAGGTATCAGCATATCTAGAAAAAATATAAAATATGCATATAAACGCAATATTATTAAAAGATTGATTCGAGAAACTTTTCGTGTATTACAACATAAATTAACTTTTATGGATTTTATAGTAATAGCTAAAAAAAATATTATTTTTTTAAATAATAAAAATATAATTAATATATTGGAGAATTTATGGTTAAACTATCATCAATAATTGTATGCTGTTTAAGTTTTTTTATTTCAATTTATCAGTATTGTATTAGTCCTTTTATGCAATCAAATTGTCGTTTTTATCCAACTTGTTCGACATATATGCTATTATCTTTACGTAAATTTGGTGTAATTAAAGGTATAATATTGACAGTTTTCCGTTTATTTAAATGTCATCCATTGCATTCAGGTGGATGCAATTTCATACCTACAAATATACAAGATAAAAGTGAATATTAATTATGGAAGTACAGCGTAATTTTTTTATTTTTGCCTTTTTATTTATTTCCTTTTTACTTTGGCAGGAATGGCAAAAGCAATCATTTTTAAATGATTATCAAAATAAAAAAAATAGTATAGATTTCCATATTGATCCTGAAAAGAACAATCATCAAAATCAAATTATTATTAAAAACGATGTAATTCGTTTAGTTGTAAACATGTATGGTGGTGATATAGAAGAAGCTAGTTTACTAGCTTATAAAGATAAATTAAATTCTTCCAAACCACTAAAATTATTAGAAACAGCATCAGATTTTGTGTATCAAGCACAAAGTGGATTAATTGGTAAAGATGGACCAGATAATGCAGAAAATTATATTAGACCACTTTATCATGCAAGAAAAAACTTTTTTGAATTAGAAAATAATAAAGAAGAATTACGTGTGCCAATAAGTTTTATTAAAGATAATAATATTATTTATACTAAAACTTTTATTCTTAAATCAGGAAAATATGATGTACAAGTAGAATATAATATACATAATCTTAGTAATGATAATTTACAGCTGCGTATGTTTGGACAGTTAAAACAAACTATTAAACTTCCTAAACAACGTGATATTTATAGTGGTAATTTTGCTTTACAAACATTTCGAGGATCTGCATATTCAAGTACTGATTCAAAATATGAAAAATATAAATTTGATAATATTTCTAAAAATCAACAATTACATATTTTAACTAAAAGTGGTTGGGTTGCAATGTTGCAACAATATTTTACTGTAGCTTGGATACCTGAAGAAGATGTAAATCTTAATACTATTTACACATCCTATATAAATCATAATATTGCTAGTATCGGATACAAATCACCTCTTATTAATATTCCCTCAAATTCTCAATCTATTATAAAATCAAAGTTATGGATAGGACCAGCAATACAGAAAGAAATGGCATTAGTAGCCCCAAATTTAGATTTAACAGTAGATTATGGATGGCTTTGGTTTTTATCTCAACCATTATTTAAATTGTTAAGTATTTTATATAATCTCATAGGAAATTGGGGATTTTCTATTATTTTAATTACATTTATTATGAAAGCTATAACTTATCCTTTAACAAAAGCACAATATGTTTCTATGGCTAAAATGCGAAAATTACAACCTAAAATTAATGAAATAAAGAAAAATTTTGGGAATAATAAACAGCGTATGAGTCAAGAAATGATGAATTTATATAAAAAAGAAAAGATTAATCCCTTAGGTGGTTGTTTACCTGTTTTTATACAAATGCCTATTTTTTTATCACTTTATTATATGTTAATTGGATCTGTTGAACTTAGACACGCTCCTTTTTTATTATGGATTAAAGATTTGTCTAATCAAGATCCTTATTATGTTTTACCGATTATTATGGGTATTACAATGTTTTTTATTCAAAAAACGTCGTCTAATAATATATCTGATCCATTACAAAAAAAAATAATGCATTTTATGCCTATTATTTTTACAGTATTTTTTTTATGGTTTCCATCTGGACTAGTTTTATACTATATTGTGAGTAATTTAGTGACTATTATCCAACAAAAAATTATTTTATTTAATTTAAAAAATGAATAATTTAAATAAAATTTTTTTCACTTTTAAAAGTTTTATCATTTTAAATAAGAAAGTATTTTATGATACAAAAAGATACTATTGCTGCTCAAGTTACCTATCCAGGAAAAAGTTCTGTCGGAATAATACGAATTTCTGGAATTAATACAAAAAAAGTTGCTATAAAAATTTTAGGTAAAATACCTAAGCCAAGATTTGCTACTTATTCAAAATTTTTGAATGAAAATAATCAAATTTTAGATCACGGTATATCTTTGTGGTTTCCTGCTCCTTTTTCATTTACAGGTGAAGATATATTAGAATTACAAGGTCATGGTAGTCCATTTATTATGGATTTATTAATGAAAAGAATTTTATCTGTAAAAAATACAAGATTAGCTAAACCAGGGGAATTTTGTGAACGTGCTTTTTTAAATGGTAAAATTGATTTAATTCAAGCAGAAGCAATAGATGATTTAATTAATTCTGAAACTGAATCTATGGTTAAAGCTTCATTAAATTCCTTACAAGGAAATTTTTCGTATTATATACATAATTTAGTAAAAACACTTATTAAATTTCGTGTAGATATTGAATCAAGTATTGATTTTTCAGAAGAAGAAATAAATTTTAATTTTGATGATATTATTGATAACAACTTTCAAAAGTTAAATAATCAATTTTCAAAAATACAAAAAATCATTACAAATAAAAGTATTGTAAGAGAAGCTAAAAAAATTATAATTGTTGGTCCTCCTAATGCAGGAAAATCTAGTTTGTTGAATATCTTATCTTCATATAATCGAGCGATAGTTACTAATATTCCTGGCACGACACGTGATCTTATTCATGAACATATAAATATTAATGGTTTTTTATGTGAAATTATTGATACTGCAGGTTTTCATGATACGCAAGATAAAATTGAAAAAATTGGTATTAATCGTGCTTGGGAAACCATTAAAACATCTGATCATATTCTATTTGTAATAGATAAAACAATAAGCGTTGAAAGTCAAAGAAAGATATCAAATGAATTTATTAAAAAAGTTAGATCTTATAATAATTCTATACAAATCACTTTTGTTTTAAATAAGAATGATTTACTGAAAGATGATTTTGGAGTAAAAAAAATAGAGAATTTTAATTTTATTAGTATTTCCGCTCTTACAGGTCAAGGAATAGATACATTAAAAAAATATCTTGTAAAAATAGAAAACAACAAAGAAAAAGAAGGTTTATTTATTGCTAGAAGACGTCATGTACATCAAATTGAATTATCTTATTCTCAATTTTTAAAAGCAAAACAACATTGGTTAAAATATAAAAATATTGAATTATTAGCAGAATCATTAAGCTTAATAAATAGATTAATAGGAGAGATTACAGGTTCTTTTACTTCAAATGATTTATTAAATCGTATTTTTTCTACTTTTTGCATAGGGAAATAAAAAAATTTATGCCCGGAGGCGGAATTGAACCACCGACACGGGGATTTTCAGTCCCCTGCTCTACCGACTGAGCTATCCGGGCATTTTTTATATTAAATCATCAAAGTTAAAACTTTGTCAATACTTTTTTTTATAGCAATTAAACTTCAATTCTATTTTAATAAATATTTAAAAAAAAAATCATTAAAAATAATTTTTACCCTTGAAAGTTTTCATAAACATCCCTATATTTAATAATAAAGATAAAATATTAAATTATAAAATATTGAATTTAGATAACAATTTAAAAAATAATTTTTTTTAAAACAATTAAACAGGATTATTCACAGGAGTATTATCATATGAAAATTCGTCCATTGCATGATCGTGTACTTGTAAAACGTCAAGAAGCAGAATCAAAATCTGCTGGTGGTATTGTTCTTACAGGTTCTGCTGCGGGTAAGTCAAATCGTGGCACAGTCACAGCAGTTGGTAATGGTCGTGTTCTAGATAATGGAGAAATTAAACCATTAGATGTTAAAGTTGGAGATGTTGTAATTTTTAATGAAGGTTATGGTGCAAAAACAGAAAAAATTGATAATGAGGAATTATTAATTTTAACTGAAAGTGACATTTTAGCAATTGTTGAATAGTAAACTATGCTATATCCATAAAAAAAATATATTTAAGGAAATGTCAAAATGGGCGCTAAAGACGTAAAATTTGGTAATGAAGCTCGAATTAAAATGCTTCGCGGAGTTAATGTATTAGCTGATGCAGTTAAAGTAACTTTAGGACCAAAAGGTAGAAATGTAGTTTTAGATAAATCTTTTGGAGCACCTAGTATTACTAAAGACGGTGTATCAGTAGCTCGTGAAATCGAATTGGAAGATAAATTCGAAAACATGGGAGCTCAAATGGTAAAAGAAGTTGCTTCTAAAGCTAACGATGCAGCTGGAGATGGAACTACAACAGCAACATTACTAGCACAATCAATAGTTAATGAAGGTTTAAAAGCTGTAGCTGCTGGAATGAATCCTATGGATTTAAAGCGAGGTATTGATAAAGCAGTTATTAGTGCTGTTGAAGAATTAAAAAATTTATCTGTACCGTGTTCTGATTCTAAAGCAATTACACAAGTTGGTACTATTTCTGCTAATGCTGATGAAAAAGTAGGTGCTTTAATTGCTGAAGCAATGGAAAAAGTTGGTAATGATGGAGTTATTACAGTAGAGGAAGGAACAGGTTTACAAAATGAACTTGAAGTTGTTAAAGGTATGCAATTTGATCGAGGTTATTTATCTCCTTATTTTATTAACAAACCAGAAACTGGAATTGTTGAATTAGAAAATCCATATATTTTAATGGCTGATAAAAAAATTTCTAATGTTCGAGAAATGCTTCCAATATTAGAATCTGTTGCAAAATCTAGCAAACCATTATTAATAATTTCAGAAGATTTAGAAGGTGAAGCACTTGCTACTTTAGTAGTTAATTCTATGCGTGGTATTGTTAAAGTTGCTGCTGTTAAAGCCCCTGGATTTGGTGATAGAAGAAAAGCAATGTTACAAGATATTTCTATTCTAACTGGTGGTTCTGTAATTTCAGAAGAACTAGCAATGGAATTAGAAAAATCTACTTTAGAAGATTTAGGACAAGCAAAACGTGTTGTTATTAACAAAGATACAACAACTATAATTGGTGGCATCGGAGAAAAACATGCTATCCAAAGTCGTATTAGTCAAATTCGACAAGAGATTCAAGAAGCTACCTCTGACTACGATAAAGAAAAATTAAATGAGCGCTTAGCGAAATTATCAGGTGGTGTTGCAGTACTAAAAGTAGGAGCTGCAACAGAAGTAGAAATGAAAGAGAAGAAAGCTCGTGTTGAAGATGCTTTACATGCAACTCGTGCTGCTGTAGAAGAAGGTGTTGTTGCAGGTGGTGGTGTTGCTTTAGTTCGTGTAGCTGGAAAAATATCCAGTTTACGTGGTCAAAATGAAGATCAAAATGTTGGAATTAGAGTTGCATTACGTGCGATGGAAGCTCCTTTACGTCAAATCGTATCAAATTCAGGTGAAGAACCTTCTGTAGTTACTAATAATGTAAAAGATGGAAAAGGTAACTATGGTTATAATGCTGCTACTGATGAATATGGAGATATGATTGATTTTGGAATATTAGATCCTACTAAAGTTACAAGATCTGCTTTACAGTATGCTGCGTCTGTTGCTGGTTTAATGATTACTACAGAATGTATGGTTACAGATTTACCAAAAGATGAAAAATCTTCTGATGCAAGTGCTTCTCCTGCTGGTGGAATGGGTGGCATGGGCGGAATGATGTAAAAATTTTTTAGTTAATCAGTACTTAAATTAATTTAAAAATTTCTTTCCTCAGATATATTTTTCTGAGGAAAGAATTGATTATTAATGAAAATCAAAAATATAAATTGAATTATTAATTTAAAACATAATAAATATATTTTTTAATATTATTAGTAAGATTTTATTTTTTTATTAGAAATTCAATAATTTAGTGGTAAATAAATTTTTATAGAGGTTTTATGAGAGTTTATCAAAGTAATAATTTTCGTATTGGTTATAAAATTATTTTTGAAAAAGAACCTTGTTTAATAGAGTCTAGTGAATTTGTTAAACCTGGAAAAGGTCAGGCATTTGTTCGTGTAAAATTAAGAAAATTACTAACAAATCAATTAATAGAAAAAACATTTAAATCAACAGATTCATTGGAAATAGCTGATATTTCAGAATATAAATTATCTTATTTATATAATGATGGTATTTTTTGGTATTTTATTAATAATGATACTTTTGAAGATTTATCTGTAGAAAAAAAAATTATTGGTTCAAATATACAATGGTTATTAGAGCAAGATACATGTATTATTACATTTTGGAACAATAAACCAATTTTCATTACACCTAATATTTTTGTTGAATTAAAAGTAATAGATACAGAATCAACTGTAAAAGGAGATACTATTAATACTAGTACTAAATTAGCAAAAGTAAGTACTGGTGCAATTGTAAAAGTTCCATTATTTGTACAAGTTGGATCTTGGATTAAAGTAGATACGAGATCCGGTGAGTATATAGCTAGAGTTAATAAATAAATAATAACGAATTAGTATTCGTCACCTTTTACATATTGTCTATAACTTTCCCATTCAAATGTTAACCATAAACTATTACCTAATCGCATTCTATCAATTACTCGTTCTCCTAATAAACTTTTCATACCCTTATGATCTAAATTAGATAACATACCGGTAGATCGTTTAGATGAGGATCTCCTATCAACTATTTGATTAATTATTACTTTTTCATATCTAGATTCAGTTTGCATACCAATTTCATCAATCATTAATAGATCAACACTACTAAGGTTATGTAATAAATTTTCTTCAGTAATGTTACTAGTACCACTAAATGTACCTTTCATATTAGACATTAAATCTGCAACTGTTACAATTAAAATACTTTTTCCATGTAAAATTAAATAATTGCCTATAGCTGATGCTAAATGATTTTTACCAGTTCCAGGCCGTCCTGAAAAAATAAAACTTGCAATATTTTCATTAAATTCTTCAGCATAGCGTTTCGCTGCTTTAAGTACTTTTCTTTGTCCTTCATGTTCTATTTTATAATTTTCAAATGAACAATTCATATATAATTCACGAATGCCAGATCTACCTAAAACTCTTTGCATTTTCATTGCTTTGTTTTCACGTAATATTGATTCTGAAGATATCCTTCCTTGTTCCTGGTTCCAAGCTAATAAATCTTGATCATTTTCAAATTTAGGTTTTATATTGTTAGGCATAATACGTTGGAGACGTTTAAAAAATTCAGTATAAAATGTCATTATTTTCCTCTAAATCCATGGGGTGTTTTTTGATCAGGAACTGGTATATAAGTGATATCTTTTTGTTTTTGAATTAAATTAAAAGAACGAGTTCTTTGTAAACTTCTTGCTAATTTTTGTTCCCATTGTACATGATAAAAAAAACAACGTTCAGCTTGCCAATAAGAAATAAAAGCAGCAAGTTCATGTTTAGAGACGTCTTCTTCTAATATTATTCCCCATAAAGCTGCTTTTCGAATAAAATCTTTTTCAGGAGTCCATTTGGAATGCATAGAAAATTTTTGTTTTATTTTTTCTTCTTGTTGTATATCTTTTTGTTCAAAATTGTTTTCAAGATTAAATATTTTTGTTAATACTGATGGAGTTATAACATAAAATAAAATTTTTTTATTTTTTGATATAGCTAGAGTTCCATTTTTAGTTGTTTTTATAATTTGAACAGGGTTTTTGCAAAACAAATCTAAACTTATATTTTTAGAAATTAAAATTTTCATAAAAATTTGATCCTATTAAATTTATTAATATTTTTAAATATTAATTTTTTTTATTTTAAAAACATAAAGATAGCATGCAATTTGACTGGTTATTTTTTTTTTATATAAAACAAAATTATGTGATATTATTAAAGATTGATTTCTTTTTACTTCTATATAAATTATTGAGTTATTTTTGATCCAATTTTTTTTCTCTAGAAGAATAATAGTTTTTTCTACTAATTCGGTATTATATGGTGGATCTATAAATATTATGTCATATGGTTTTTTTGGTTTTATTAACCAATCTAAGGTATTTGTATGTATAATTTCTAGATTAGATATATTTAATTTTTTTTTATTTTGTATTAATGAAAGTACAGTTTTTTTATTTATTTCTAACAACGTAACAAATTTAGCATATCGAGATATAGCTTCTAATCCTAATGCACCACTACCTGCAAAACAATCTAGACAACGAGCATTTTGAATGTATTTTGATAACCAATTAAAAAGTGTTTCTTTTATTCGATTAGTTGTTGGACGTATACTAAAATTATCTTTAAAAGATAATTTTCTTCCCTTTAGCTTACCTGAAATAATATAAACTTTTCCCTTTTTTTTAAAAAAAGAATTATACATTTTATTAGAGTATCTGTGTTAGTAATATAATTTATTTTATTATTAAATATAATTTAAATAAATATTTAATTTTGAATTTTTTAAAGTATAAAGTAAATAATTTTTACTTTTTTAGTTAAGGAGTTAGTTAAATGAACGATAATAAAAAAAATAATTTATTTTCTTGGATTAATTCAAAAATAATCAAAAAAAATAAAATTGATTTAAATAAACATGAAAGAGATAAACAAATAAGTACTAAAGATTCTATAAAAACAAACGATAAAAATAATACAAAAATAAATTTTTTTTTTAAATTAAAAGAAAGTTTAAAAAAAACTAAAAATTTTTTTGGTAACAGTATTAGTCGTATTTTTTCTATAAAGCATATAGATAATGATTTATTTGAAGAATTAGAAGATACTATGATCTTGTCTGATATTGGTATAACAACTACTGAAAAGATCATTCAGGGATTAATTAAAGATACTAGTCGTAAAGAGTTAAAAAATCCAAAGTCAGTGTATTTTCTTTTAAAAGAGCGAATGCATATAATTTTAAAAAAAGTGGAAGTTCCTCTATTAATTTCAAATAAAATGCCATTTGTTATATTAATAGTAGGTGTGAATGGTACAGGAAAAACTACAACTGCTTTAAAATTAGCAAAAAAATATAAGTTAGATGGAAAATCTGTCATGCTAGCAGCAGCAGATACATTTCGAGCTGCAGCAATAGATCAACTACAAACATTAGGAAAGATACATAATATTCCAGTTATAGCACAAGTTTTAGGAACAGATCCGGCTGCAGTAGCATTTGACGCGTTAAAATCTGCTATTTCTAAAAAAGTTGATGTTTTAATCATTGATACAGCAGGAAGGTTACATAATAAACAGTATTTGTTAGAAGAATTAAAAAAAATAATTAGAGTTGTTAAAAAGTTAAATGTATCTGCTCCACATGAAATAATATTAGTAATTGATGCATGTAATGGACAAAATACAATTAAACAAACTGAAATATTTCATAAAGAACTTAATTTAACTGGATTAATTATCACAAAATTAGATGGAACAGCAAAAGGAGGAGTAATTTTTGCGCTATCAGATCAATTTTCAATTCCTATTCGTTATATTGGTACTGGTGAAAAATCAACTGATTTAGTTACTTTTAATAGTAATGATTTTATCAATTCTATTTTTCATAGTATTAAATAATTTTTTTATAAATTTCAAAAAAATATAATTTACATCATTAATTTTGTTTATATATTAATATAGATAATATTTATATAAGTTTTTGATTTTAAATTTTAATTAAAGTATGATGCAAAGATCCCACATACTTATAATTAATTTAATATATTTTGTTTATGCGGGAATTAACATGACTAATAAAGTACAGATTTTGTCTGTAACATCGTTAGGTAATTTAGATGCTTATATTAGAATAGCTAATTTGTGGCCTATGTTATCTATCGAAGAAGAAAAATTATTAACTCAACGTTTACGTTACAATGGTGACTTAGATGCTGCTAAAACTTTAATTCTTTCTCATCTTCGATTTGTTATTCATATTTCACGTAATTATTCCGGATATGGTTTACTTCAAGCGGATTTAATACAAGAGGGAAATATAGGTTTAATGAAGGCGGTTAGGAGATTTAATCCAGAAATTGGAGTACGGTTAGTTTCTTTTGCTGTTCATTGGATCAAATCTGAAATACATGAATATGTACTTAGAAATTGGCGAATTGTAAAAGTAGCTACTACGAAATCTCAAAGAAAATTATTTTTTAATTTACGAAAAAGTAAAAATAGATTAGGTTGGTTTAATAAAGAAGAAATTGAAATAGTTGCTAGAGAATTAGGAGTGAGCATTGCAGATGTTAAAGAAATGGAGTCTCGTATGTCAGCTCAGGATGTAACTTTTAATCCATTTCCTGATGAAGATTTAAAAGATGGTAAAAATAATTTAAATATGCCGTATTTACAAGATAAAACATCTAATTTTGCCAATGGATTTGAACAAGATAATTGGGATCAGCATGCAACACATAAGTTAAGCAATGCTTTATTAAGATTAGATAAACGTAGTCGTGATATTATCCGATCTAGATGGTTACTTGATAATAATAAAAAAAATACTCTGCAAGCATTGGCAAATAATTATGGAATTTCTGCAGAACGAGTACGGCAATTAGAAAAAAACGCTATGAAAAAGTTAAAAATAGCTATAGAAAATTAAATTAAACTAATTATTAGTTATAGTATAATTTTATATAGAGTATGAGACTATTTTATAAAATTAAAAACTCATACTCTTTTATATATAACATCAATATAAATTTTTATTCTACTGTAACAGATTTCGCAAGATTTCTTGGTTGATCTATATTTGTTCCTTTACTTAAAGCAATATAATATGCAAGCAATTGCAATGGAATTATATAAAAAATTGGTGCTATTATTTCTTCTACATAAGGAACTTTTAAAAGTGTTATATTTTTTTCTAGATTTATTTCTGCATCAGAAAAAATATAGATTAAACCACCTCTTGTACATATTTCTTGAATATTTTTTTTTGTTTTTTCAAGTAATAAATTTTTTGGTGCTGTAATAATAATAGGTATATTTTCATCAATTAATGCAAGAGGTCCATGTTTTAATTCTCCAGATGGATAAGCTTCTGCGTGAATATAAGAAATTTCTTTTAGTTTTAATGCTCCTTCCATAGCTATAGGATATTGATCACCTCTTCCAAGAAAAAGTATATTTTTTGTATTATATAATTTTTTTGCTATATTTTTAATTTCTTTATTTTTTTTTAAAATTTCTTCAATTCTGTAGGGTAAAATAGTCAATATTTTTGCAATTTTTTTTTCAACATTATTTTTTTTTTGTTTAATACTTACTATTTTTGCTACTAACATTAATAAAACAGTAAGTTGTGTAGTAAAAGATTTTGTGGAAGCAACACCTATTTCAATTCCTGCTTGAGTGAGCAAATAAATATCAGATTCTTGAACTAAAGATGAACCTTTCATATTACATATAGTTAAATTACCTAAATATCCTAATTTTTTAGAAATTCTTAACGCAGTTAAAGTATCTGCAGTTTCGCCTGATTGTGATAAAGTAATAAAAAAACTTTTTTTTCTTACTGCTAATTTTCTAGAAGAAAACTCAGAAGCAACTTCAACATCACAAGGAATATTAGCTAATGATTCAAACCAATGTTTAGCTACCATAGCAGCATGATAAGAGGTTCCACATGCAACTATTTGAATATGTTCTACGTTTAAAAATATATTTATTTCTTTTAATCCTAATTCTGGAAAAAAAATAGTTGTATTATTTTTTAAACGGTTTTTTAAAGTATTTCGAATAGAATCTGGTTGTTCATATATTTCTTTCTCCATATAATGCTTGTATTTTCCTTTTTTTACGCATTCATATTTCACATCAGATTCAATTATTTTTCTTCGAACTATAGAATAATTCTTATTGAAGATTGTAGTTTTTTCTGCTTTTATAATAGCAATATCTCCTTCTTTTAAATATATAAAACGTTTTGTAATGTTTAATAATGCAATTTGATCTGAAGCTATAAAATTTTCTCCTACACCTAAACCAATAATTAATGGACTTCCTGAACAAACAGCAATTAATTTTGATGAATGATTGCTATCCATAGCCACCATACTATAATTTCCATGTAGTTTTATTACACTATTATGTATAACTTCTACAAGAGATTTTCCTGTCTTTTTTTGTTCCCAATGTAATAAATGTACAATCACTTCAGTATCTGTATCAGACTGAAATATATAACCTTTTTTTTGTAAAAATAGTCGAAGTTTTAAGCTGTTTTCAATAATACCATTATGCACAATAGCAATATGTGAAGAAATATGTGGATGTGTATTTTCTTCTGAAACTTTTCCATGAGTTGCCCATCTTGTATGAGCAAGACCAATTTTTCCAGATAATTTTTTATTTTTTGTTTTTTTTATTAATTCTTTTACTTTTCCAATAGATCGAACTCGAATAAAATCATTGTTTTTATTTATTAAAGCTAATCCAGAGGAGTCATATCCGCGATATTCTAATCGTTGAATACTTTCAAGAAGAAAGTTAATTATATTACGTTGTGTTACTGCAGCAACAATACCACACATATAAATATACCCTTATTTTATTATAAAATAATATTTATTAATTTCTATTATTAACTAGTGGTTTTTTTAATATTTTTATTAGAATAAATCCAATTTTCTTTATTTTTTTGTTCCTTAGTATTGTAAACTAAACATGGTTTATCTACATTTTTTATTACTGTAGTTCCTGCTGCGATAGTCGTATTTTTTGATATTTTAATAGGTGCAATCAATTCTGTATTTGAACCTATAAAAACGTTATCACCAATAATAGTTTTAGATTTTTTATAACCATCATAATTACATGTAATACTACCTGCACCAATATTTACTCGAGAACCAATTTCAGAATTCCCAATATAGCTAAGATGTTTTATTTTTGTTTTTTTTTCTATAATACTATCTTTAATTTCTACAAAATTGCCTATATGTGTTTCGTTATTTAATATAGTGTTGTTTCTTAGATGACAGAAAGGTCCTATTATACAATTTTTTCCTATTTTAACATTTTCAATAATTGTATATTCTTGAATTTGAGATTTATTATTAATAATACTATTTTTAATTATACAACCTGCCCCAATTTTAACATCATCTCCTAAAACTATATTTCCTTCTAATATAACACCTGTATCTATTTCTATATTTTTTCCGTGTTTTAATGTGCCTCTTAAATTAAAATGATATGGATCTTTTAATCTAATACCAGCAATCATTAGATTTTTAGTTATTTCTTTTTGAACAATTTTTTCTAAAATAGACAATTGTAATTGATTATTTATCCCTAATATTTCTTTACAATTTGAAGGTTCTACAGTTTTTATAGTATTACCCTCTAAATAAGCTAAATAAACAATATCTGTAGCACGAATTTCTTGATTAATATTGTTTTGGTTAATTTTTAATAGCCATCTTTTTAAGTCTTTTCCATTGGTTATAAACGTTCCAGAATATACTTCTTTAATTAATTTTTCTTTACTATTAGCACATTTATCTTCAATAATACTTATTACTTTTCCATTTTTTCTAAAAACTCTTCCGTATCCTTCTGGGTTTTCTATGTTACTAGTTAGTAAACTAAGATTTGATTTTTTTTTAGATTCTTGTAATTTTTTTATAGATTTATTTGAAATAAATGGCATATCTCCATAAAGAACGATAATATTTTCATTGTCTGAAAAATTTTTTGATGCTATAATTATGGCGTCTCCTGTTCCTTTTTGCTGTTTTTGAATTACCCATTCTATAGAAAAATCTTGATTTTTAGATAAAATTTTCTTTATATATTTTGTACAAACTAATATTATTTTTTTAGGCTGAATAGATTTTGCTGTATTTAAAACATGTTCTAATATTGTTTTCCCTCCTAATGTATGTAATACCTTCGGACAATTAGATTGCATTCTAAGACCCTTACCAGCCGCTAATATAATGACAGTTGTTTTATTTTTTAACATATATGTCTTTTTCCGATATTTTATATTAATATAACATATGAACTTTTTTTAAAATTAATTTACTAAATATATTATTAAATTTATAAAATTATAATTATCAGTTTATAAATATAAATAAATTATTAAAGCGTTTTTTAGCATATCAAATATATTATTTTTTATATTAAGGTGTTTTTATGTATCGAATTATTACTGTAGATTTAGATGGTACTTTATTATCCCCAGAAAATAAAATAACAAAATATACTAAAAAAATCATAAAATTATTAATAAATAAAGGTTTTTATATTATTTTTGCATCAGGTCGTCATCATATTGATATGATGCATATTCGAGATCATTTTAATATTAGAATTTTTATGATTACTTCTAATGGAGCTAAAGTTTATAATTTAGATAATAAATTAATTTTTGAAAGTAATTTAGACACAGATATTGCTTTAAAACTTAGTTGTTTAAAATATTTAGATTTAGATATTATTACGCAAGTGTATCAAAATAATCAATGGTATATAAATAATAGTAAAATTCAAAATAATTTTTGCCCAAGTTTATCATCACTAAAATATGAATATTTTCATCCAGATACATTTAATTTTAGTGAAGTTAGTAAAATTTTTTATACAAGTAATAATTTCCAAAAATTATGTGAGCTTAAAAAACATATTATTACTTTATTAGGTAAGAAGGTAAATATTAGCTTTTCTGTTCCTGGATGTTTAGAAGTTATATCTGGAAAAACTTCTAAAGGATATGGATTACAATTAATATCTAATATGTTAGGTATTTCTTTACAAGAATGTATTACTTTTGGTGATGGAATGAATGACTACGATATGTTAAACATTTCTGGAAAAGCATGCATTATGGAAAATGCTGATTCGCGTTTAAAAGATGCTTTGCCATATGCTGAAATTATTGGTAATAACAAACATGATGGTGTAGCAGTTTATTTAAATAAAATGTTTATTAAATTTGATAATTAATTATATCAAGATTTTAATATTTAAAATTTTTAAAAAATTTGGGTTGTAATATATGACGAATAAATTTTAAATGAGTATTAGCATGTGAACATATTGAAAAAATAAAATTTTGTATAGTTAGTTCTTCTTGTTCACCATTTCTTACAGCAGCATATAATCTTTTCCATATTCCATCACCTAATTTTTTCGTTACAATTAAATTTTGTCTCTCAAAACTATCTACTACCCAATGTGGTAGAGCAGTAATTCCCATTTTTGCCGAAACCATTTGTATAAGAAGAGAAGTATTATTTACATTTTTAAATATTGGTACTATACCTGCTGGTTGTAAAAAAAATTTCCATACATCTAATCTATGGCGCTCTACTGGATATGTCATTAATATTTCAGATGCTAAATCTTCGGGAACAATTTTTTTTTCTTGTTGAGCTAAAGGATGACTAGGGGATAAAATTAATCGTACTTCAAAATCAAACATAGGTATATAAATTAAGTCATTTTTAGGTAAAACTTCTGAAGTTAATACAATATCTAGTTTTCCTTGACGAAGAGATGGTTGCGGACTAAAAATCATATCAGAATGAAAATCTATTCCCACCTTAGGCCAGTTTTTACGAAAAATTTTTAATGCTGGTGTTAGCCAATGAATACAACTATGACATTCAATTGCCAGTTTGATAACTGTTTGATGAGTATATTTACAATTTTTAATTGCTTTATCTATTTTTGGTAATATCTCTTTAGATAATTTTAATAAAATTTTTCCTTGAATTGTAAATTTCAAAGGATTAGTTTTTCTAATAAATAATTTAAAACCTAATCTTTTTTCTAATTTATTACATTGATGAGAAATAGCTGATTGTGTTTGATGTAATTGAATTGCAGCAGAGCTTAATGAACCGCTATTTTTTAAGATTTGTAGCGTTCGTAAGTGTTTTATTTCGATCATGAGATTCCTTCATATCGAGAATTAAATATTTGCGCTTGCGTATTTTATTTAATACTAGAATTATAAGATATCTATTTTAAATAAATCAATTATTAAATTATGTTTAGTAAATATTTATTAAATAGTTATAAAATAATTATAAGGGAAAATAATGGTTATTTCGAATCATATACTTGGATTTCCAAGAATAGGTATAAATCGAGAACTGAAAAGAGCTCAAGAATCTTATTGGTCTGGTGATATTACACAATCAGATTTATTTTTTATAGGAAAAAATTTACGAAAAGATAATTGGAAAAAACAAAAAAATGCTGGTATTCAATATATATCAGTTGGAGATTTTGCCTGGTATGATCATGTTTTAAATACTACTATGATGTTAGGAAATATACCGGAAAGACATCATAATTTCAATTCTTCTATTGATTTAGATTGTTTATTTCGTATAGCTAGAGGTTCATATCCAGATATTTCTGCTTCAGAAATGACTAAGTGGTTTAATACTAATTATCATTATATTGTTCCAGAGTTTAATAAGAATAGAACATTAAAATTTTCTTGGAATCAGCTTTTAGAAGAAACCGACGAAGCTTTGTTATTAGGTTATCAAGTTAAACCTATTATCTTAGGTCCTATTACATATTTATGGTTAGGAAAAGTAAAAGGAAAATATTTTGATCGTTTAGATTTACTTGATGCTATACTTCCTATATATAAACATGTTTTAAATGAGCTATCTCTAAAAAATATTAGTTTTGTTCAAATAGATGAACCTGCTTTAGTTTTAGAACTTCCAGAAAAATGGAAAAAGGCTTATTCATATGCTTATGAATATTTATATGGAAAAACTAAAATATTATTAACAACATATTTTGATAGTATTAATCATAACATAGAATTTATTCGTCATTTGCCTGTGTATGGTATTCATATTGATTTAATTTTTGGAAAATATAACTTATTTGATTTTAATAATAAAATTCCTCAGGAATGGACTTTATCTTTAGGAGTTATTAATGGTCGAAATGTTTGGAAATCAGATCTTTTAAAATGGTTTAAAGTTATTTCGAAAATAACCAAACTACGTCAAAATTTATTAATTAGTTCATCTTGTTCATTATTGCATTCTCCTATTGATTTAGATCAAGAAAAAAATCTAGATACAGAAACGAAAAAATGGTTTTCTTTTGCTGTTCAAAAATGTAGTGAATTAACACTATTGTTAAAAGCACTACAAAATAATAATACTAATTTAATTGAACAATGGTGTGATCCAATTTATAAACGCGAATTTTCTAATAAAGTTCATAATTTTGATGTTCAGAAACGTTTTTATAGTATTTTAAATACTAATTTTAGTCGTACTAACAATTATTCTATTCGTTCTAAAGAACAAAAAAATAAATTTAATCTACCTATTTTACCTACAACTACTATTGGTTCGTTTCCTCAAACAATAGAAATAAGAAAATTAAGAAGAGATTATAAAGAAAACTTAATAAATCTTGAAGAATATGAAAAAGGTATTAGAAAAAGCATTAAAGAAGTAATAAAAATACAGGAAAAATTAGATATTGATGTTCTTGTACATGGAGAAGCTGAAAGAAATGATATGGTAGAGTATTTTGGTGAACATTTAGATGGTTTTGTATTTACAAATAATGGATGGGTTCAAAGTTACGGATCACGTTGCGTAAAACCACCAATTATAATAGGTGATATTAGTCGACCAAAGTCTATGACTATAAAATGGATTAAATATGCTCAGTCTTTAACAAAAAAACCAGTAAAAGGCATGTTAACAGGTCCAGTTACGATTTTATTTTGGTCTTTTCCTAGAGAAGATATTTCATTAGAAGTTATTTCTAAACAAATTGCATTGGCATTACAGGATGAAGTTTTAGATCTAGAAAGAGCAGGAATTGAAATTATTCAAATAGATGAACCTGCATTACGAGAAGGTTTACCGTTGAAAAAAAGTTTATGGAATGAATATTTAACTTGGGCAACAGATTCTTTTCGTTTAACTTGTTTTAATGTTAAAAATACTACACAAATTCACACACATATGTGTTATTGTGAATTTAATGACATTATGTATTCTATTGCTTTATTAGATGCTGATGTAATTACAATTGAAACTGCACGGTCTGATATGGAACTATTAGAATCTTTTAAAGAATTTAAATATCCAAATGAAGTTGGTCCGGGTGTGTACGATATTCATTCTTCAAATATACCTAATATTAAATCAATTCATATTTTATTAAAAAAAGCAATGCAGTATATACCGTTAGATCGTATTTGGGTTAATCCTGATTGTGGTTTAAAAACAAGAAATTGGAATGAAACGATATCTGCATTACAAATTATGGTAGAAGCCACAAAGATAATGCGAAATAAAATTAAAAAAAACATCTAATATAACATTTTATTATTAAAAACATCTACTTTATAAGAAATTAAATCATCTTTTAGATTATTTTACATAAATAAAATCTAAACGATGATTTAAAAACTATAGTAATATTTTATTAATATTTTCATTATTTAAAATATTATGAAAATTAATGTTTAAAATGACGTTGTTGAGTAAAAATCATCGCTATATTATGTTTATTAGCACATTTAATAATTTCTTTATCACGAATTGAACCACCTGGTTGAATAATACAATTTATACCAATGGAAGCGGCTTTTTCTACCCCGTCTATAAAAGGGAAAAATGCATCAGATGCCATAGTAACTGCATTAGTATCAAATCCTCTATCTTTTGCTTTTAAGTTTGCTAATTGCGTTGCATCTACTCTACTTGTCTGTCCAGCACCTATACTAATAGTAGTTTTTTTATAACCATATACAATTGCGTTTGATTTAACATATTTAACTACTTTCCAACAAAATATAGCATCTTGTAATTCTTGATTAGTAGGTGATCTTTTTGTAACAAAATTAAATTTTTTAATATCTATTTCATTATTATCGTACTCTTGTAAGAGTAATCCATTAGTTATTTTTTTAAAATCTATTTTTTCATCATTCTTTTGAAATTTTCCAGAAATTAATATTCTTATATTTTTTTTATGTTTTAATATTTCTAATGCTTCATAGTTGATTTCAGGCGCAATAATCAATTCAACAAATTGTGTTTGAATAATTTCTTGAGCTGTTTTTGTATCTACAATAGAGTTAAAAGCAACTATTCCTCCAAAAGCGGAAATAGGATCTGATTTATAAGCGGATATATATGCTTGAAATATAGATATATGTTCACAAACTCCGCAAGGATTACCGTGTTTAACAATTACACAAGCTGGTCTATCAAACTGTTTAACACATTCTAACGCTATATCTGCATCAGATATATTATTATAAGATAATTTTTTTCCATGTATTTGATATGATGAACTAACTGTACTAGAGTGCAAAATATTTTCTTTTATGTATAAAGCAGATTTTTGGTGTTGATTTTCTCCATATCTTAAATTTTGTTTTTTAATGAACTGTAAGTTTATTTGATTTGGAAACAAATCATGGGTATGTTGGGCATTATTTTTTTTTTTATTTATAAAATATTTTTCAATACTTTGCTCATAATTTGAGGTATAGGTAAAAGCACGACTTGCCAAATATAATCTTTTTTCGATACTTATATAATTATTTTTTGTTGAATTAAAAATTAATTTAAAATCAGAAAAATCAACTATAACTATAACATCTTTATAATTTTTAGCAGCGGATCGAACTAGTGTTGGACCTCCAATATCAATATTGTTAATTATTTCTTCTATTTTGTATTCTTGTTGAATATTTATTTCATCAAATGGATAAAAATTAACAATTACTATATCGATAGGTAATATGTTATATAAATCCATAATTTTTTGATCTTTTTCTCTTCTACCTAAAATGCCTGCTATTATTTTAGGATGCATAGTTTTTACACGACCATCCATTATTTCTGGAAAGTTTGTATATTTTGAAATTTCAACTACAGGTATATTATGATCTTTTAAATATTTTGCTGTGCCTCCTGTTGAAAATAAATTAATTTTTTTTTCTAATAAAATTCTTGACATCTCTAATAAATGTTTTTTATTAGATAAACTGACTAAAGCATTTTTTAATGTATTGTTTGATAACATGATTTTAGTTCTTTTATATAAAAAATATTATTAACAAAATTTATTTAAAAATTTTTATATATTTAATTTTATAGGGGCATTGTGCCCCTTATTTTTTTTAATATAATAATTTTTTATTTAATTGCATTTTTTAATGTTTTTCCAGATATAAAACTAGGTACTTTCGTTGCAGGAATAATAATTTCTTTTCCTGTTTGTGGATTTCTTCCTGTTCGAGCAGCTCTTAAATTGACTTTGAATGTACCAAAACCAACTATTTGTACTGATTCACCTTTTTTTAAAGAATCAATGATAGTTGATAATGTTGATTCTAAAGTAGATTTAACTTGTATTTTTGATAAATTAGATTTTTTAGAAATAATATTAATTAATTGAGTTTTATTCATTATCTTACCTTTTTATTTAAAAAATAATAATTAATTTAAATTATATTGATATAAATTTTAATAAAAAGCACCTATTTTATGTAGTAAGAACAACTTATCTGAGTATAAATTTTATGTTCTTAGAAAATTTAAAAAGCAAATTTCAGTTAATATTTTATATAATTTAAATCTAAATTTAATTGATATTACGTCTTTAAAAATTGATTTAAAATAAAAAAGATTAATTTATTAAATTAAATAAAATATATAATATATCTAAAAAAATAAAAAGATAGTATAAATAAAACATATATTTTTACTTAAATAAAAATTTATTTATAGAATTTTGAAAGAATGAAATTAGCAAGTTTATATTAATAAGGTAAAAAATAAATAATATTAAATGTATTTTAATAAATTTAAGTGTGTTTTTATAAAAAATTATATTTTTGTTTATTTAAGTATATAATTTAATAATAAATGTTAAATATTTACAAATGTTTTAGGCTGCTTTTATAGAGCAGCCATATTTCTATTTTTATATTTTAAAAATTTGTATATATATAATTTTTATGTCAAAGTAGAATTTAATAATTCAGATAAACTTGCAGATGCCTCTTCAGCACTAACTTGAGAAGACGAATTATTATTACTTAATGCATGATTATTATTTATAGTTTTACGACGATTTAAACGCTCTTTATGATATGCATATCCAGTTCCTGCTGGGATTAAACGACCAACAATAACGTTTTCTTTTAATCCTCGTAGTTCATCTTTTTTACCGGCTACTGCTGATTCTGTTAGTACTCTAGTTGTTTCTTGAAAAGATGCTGCAGATATAAATGATTCAGTTGCTAAAGAAGCTTTAGTAATTCCTAATAAATCTCTTGAAAAAGTAGCTGGTATTTTATTTTTTTTATTTAATATTCGATTTGAAATTTTTATTCTTGAAAACTCAACTTGTTCTCCATCTAAGAAATCTGAATTTCCTGATTTAATTATTGTCGCTTTTCTAAGCATTTGTCTAATAATAACTTCAATATGTTTATCATTAATTTTTACGCCTTGTAAACGATATACTTCTTGTACTTCATTTACAATATATTTAGTTACAGATTGAACACCTCTTAAACGAAGAATATCATGCGGTGATTCTGGACCGTCAGATATAACATCACCGCGTTCTACTCGTTCGCCTTCAAATACATTTAATTGTCTCCACTTGGGAATCATTTCTTCATACGAATCACTTCCATCTACTGGAGTTATAATTAATCTTCTTTTTCCCTTTGTTTCTTTTCCAAATGAAACAATACCACTAATTTCAGCTAGAATAGCTAGTTCTTTTGGACGTCTTGCTTCAAATAAATCTGCCACCCTAGGTAATCCACCAGTTATATCTTTAGTTCCTCCTGATTCTTGAGGTACTCTTGCTAAAGTATCACCTGAACTAATTTTTACACCATCATTTAATTGTACAATTGCCTTTCCTGGTAAAAAGTATTGAGCAGGCATATCTGTACCTGAAATAAGTACATCGTTTCCTTTCTCATCAACAATTTTTAATGAGGGTCTTAAATCTTTACCAATAGTCATTCTTTCAGCTGTATCTAACACAACTATTGAAGATAATCCTGTTAATTCATCTGCTTGTCTTGTAATACTTTGACCATCTATCATATCTATAAATCGAACAAATCCATTAACCTCTGTAATTACTGGTATAGTATGTGGATCCCATTTTGCTATAGTTTCTCCAGAACTAACTTCTTCTCCATTTTTTTTGGCCATTATAGATCCGTAAGGTATTTTATAACTTTCTTTTGTTCTACCAAATTTATCAATTATATTTAATTCTACGTTTCTTGATGTGATAACTATTTTTCCAGAAGAATTAGTTACAGATTTTGCATTGTTAAGATTTATAATACCTTTATTTTTAATTTGAATACTAGACTCAGTTGCAACTCTTGATGCAGCACCACCAATATGAAACGTTCTCATAGTTAATTGAGTCCCAGGCTCTCCTATAGATTGAGCTGCTATTACTCCTATTGCTTCTCCTTTATTAACTAGGTTCCCCCTTGCCAAATCTCTTCCATAACAGTATGAGCATACACCAAAATCGGTATCACAATTAACTACAGATCTTACTTTTATCGTATCTATAGAATTGTTTTCCAAAAGATCACACCATTCTTCATTTAATAAAGTATTTCTCTCAATTAATACATTCTTAGTATTAGGATTCAATATATTTTCTGCAGTTACACGACCTAAAACTCTTTCACGTAATGGTTCTTTAACATCTCCACCTTCTATTAATGGTGTCATTAAAATTCCTTCATGTGTTCCACAATCGTTTTTTGTAATAACTAAATCTTGTGCCACATCTACAAGACGACGTGTTAGATAACCAGAATTAGCTGTTTTTAATGCTGTGTCAGCTAATCCCTTTCTTGCTCCATGAGTTGAAATAAAGTATTGTAGTACATTTAAACCTTCTCTAAAGTTAGCTGTGATAGGTGTTTCAATAATAGAACCATCAGGTTTAGCCATTAATCCGCGCATTCCAGCTAATTGACGAATTTGTGCAGCTGATCCTCGAGCTCCGGAATCTGCCATCATAAATATACTGTTAAAAGAAGTTTGTTTTTGTAATTCTCCTTGTTTGTTTAAAACTAATTCTGTAGATAAGTTTTCCATCATTGCTTTTGCAACTCGTTCGTTAGCTGCAGCCCAAATGTCAATAACTTTATTGTATCTTTCTCCTGCTGTCACTAAACCAGATTGAAATTGTTCTTGTATTTCAGCAACTTCAATTTCTGCTTCGTGGATAATATTTGATTTTTTTTCTGGTATAACCATATCATTAATACCTACAGATGCTCCTGATCTTGCAGCATAAGCAAAACCTGTATACATAATTTGATCAGCAAAAGTCACAGTAGGCTTTAACCCTAAAATGCGATAACATATATTTAACATTTTAGAAATATCTTTTTTCCCTAAAGTTTGATTAACTATACTAAATGGTAAACCTTTAGGAACAATCATCCATAAAATTGCTCTTCCTACAGTAGTATTAACTATTTTTTTTATAGGACTAAATTCATTATTTGCATTTTTTTGGTATTCTATTATTCTAATTTTAACTAAAGAATGTAGTTCAGCAATTCCTAAATGATATACTTTTTCTGCCTCATTAGAACCATTTAGAAACATACCTTCTCCTTTTCCATTTATTTTTTCTCGAGTCATATAGTACAAACCTAAAACTACATCTTGAGAAGGTACGATAATTGGTTCTCCATTAGCTGGGGATAAAATGTTATTTGTAGACATCATTAAAGCTCTGGATTCTAATTGAGCTTCTAATGTTAATGGAACGTGAACAGCCATTTGATCTCCATCAAAATCAGCGTTATAAGCAGCGCACACTAATGGATGTAATTGAATGGCTTTGCCTTCTATTAAAACAGGTTCAAATGCTTGAATACCTAATCTATGTAAAGTAGGAGCACGATTTAATAACACTGGATGTTCTCGAATAACTTCATCTAATATATCCCATACTACTGCTTCTTCTCTTTCTACCATTTTTTTTGCGGCTTTTATAGTAGTTGCCAAACTTCTTACTTCTAATTTTCCATATATAAATGGTTTAAAAAGTTCTAAAGCCATTTTTTTAGGCAAACCACATTGATGCAATCGTAAATAAGGACCTACAGTAATAACTGATCGACCTGAATAATCTACACGTTTTCCAAGTAAATTTTGACGAAATCTACCTTGTTTACCTTTAATCATATCAGCTAAAGATTTAAGAGGTCTTTTATTAGATCCTGTAATAGCTCTTCCTCTTCTTCCATTATCTAGTAATGCATCTACTGCTTCTTGTAGCATTCTTTTTTCGTTTCTAACAATAATATCAGGAGCGGCTAAATCTAATAATCTTTTTAATCGATTATTTCTATTAATAACTCTTCTATACAAGTCATTAAGATCAGAAGTTGCAAACCTGCCACCATCTAATGGTACTAGAGGTCTTAAATCAGGAGGTAATACTGGTAAAACAGTAAGAATCATCCATTCTGGTTTATTATTAGATTGTATAAATGATTCAATCAATTTAATTCTTTTAGTTAATTTTTTTCGTTTTGTTTCGGAATTGGTTTCATTTAACTCTATTCTTAAATTTTCACATTCTTTTATTAAATGCATATTTTTCAACAATAGTTGAATTGCTTCTGCTCCCATTGTTGCATAAAATTCATCTCCAAATTCTTCTAATGCATCTAAATATTGTTCTTCTGTTAAAATTTGATTTTTTTCAAGATTAGTCATACCTGGATCAATAACAACATAAGATTCAAAATATAGTACTCTTTCAATATCTCTTAATGGCATGTCTAATAATAAACCTATACGTGATGGTAAGGATTTTAAAAACCAAATATGAGCTGTAGGAGAAGAAAGTTCTATATGACCCATACGTTCACGTCTTACTTTACTTTGCGTAACTTCAACACCGCATTTTTCACAGATTACACCTCGATGTTTTAATCTTTTATACTTTCCACATAAACATTCATAATCTTTAACTGGACCAAAAATACGAGCGCAAAATAATCCGTCTCTTTCTGGTTTAAAGGTACGATAGTTAATAGTTTCAGGTTTTTTAACTTCGCCAAAGGACCAAGATCTAATAACATCTGGTGATGCTAAGGAAATTTTAATGGCATCAAAATCTTCAGTTTTAGTTTGGGCTTTTAAAAATTTTAGTAAATCTTTCACGCATGAGCTCTCATTGGAGTGAAACTTTTGAAGGTTTTAAATCTATATATTCACTAATATATTAAATGTTTTATTCGTTTTCTAATTCGATATTAATTCCTAGTGAACGAATCTCTTTTAGTAGCACGTTAAATGATTCTGGCATCCCAGGTTCCATTTGATGATTACCATCTACAATATTTTTATACATTTTTGTTCTTCCATTAACATCGTCAGATTTAACGGTTAACATTTCTTGCAATGTATAAGAAGCTCCATATGCTTCTAACGCCCAAACTTCCATTTCTCCAAAGCGTTGTCCACCAAACTGAGCTTTTCCTCCTAATGGTTGTTGAGTTACAAGACTATAAGAACCGGTTGAACGAGCATGCATTTTATCATCTACTAAATGGTTTAATTTTAACATATACATATAACCAACAGTAACAGGTCTTTCAAATTTTTCTCCTGTTCTTCCATCAAATAGAAAAATTTGTCCAGATATAGGTAAATTGGCGAATTTTAACATTTGTTTTATTTCTTTTTCTTTTGCACCATCAAAAACTGGTGTTGCAATAGGAAAACCTTTTCTTAGATTATTTGCTAAATGTAGTATTTCTTCATTTGAAAATTTGTCTAAATTTACTTTTTGTCTTAAGTTTTCTCCTAAATCGAAAGTTTTTTGAATAAATTTTTTTAAGTGAGATATTTTTTCTTGTTTTTTGAGCATATTATTAATTTGATCACCAATTCCCTTTGCAGCCATGCCTAAATGTGTTTCTAATATTTGTCCAATATTCATACGTGATGGTACTCCTAAAGGATTTAAAACAATATCTACTGGTATACCGTTTTCATCATATGGCATATCTTCAACAGGATTGATTTTAGAAATAACTCCTTTGTTACCATGTCTTCCAGCCATTTTATCACCAGGTTGTATTTGACGTTTTACTGCTAAATATACTTTTACTATTTTTAATACTCCTGGTGCAAGATCGTCACCTTGTATAATTTTTCGACGTTTTATTTCTATTTTTTTTTCAAATTCTTTTTTTAGTTCATTATTCTGTTGTATAAATTTCTCCATTTCTTTATTTTTATCTTGTTCTTTAACATTGATTGTAAGCCATTGTTCTAAAGGCAATTTATTTAAATAGTCTAATTCAATGTTAAAAGATAGAAGAGTTTTTTTTATTTTTAAAAATAAGCTTAATTGAAATATTTTAAATTCTTCTGTAAGATCTTTTTTTGCTTTCTTAAGTTGCATATCTTCAATTTCTAAAGCTCTTTTATCTTTTTTTACACCATCTCTTGTAAAAATTTGAACATCAATGACTGTTCCAGATACTCCATTAGGAACTCTTAATGATGAATCTTTTACATCTGATGCTTTTTCACCGAAAATAGCACGTAATAATTTTTCTTCTGGGGTTAATTGTGTTTCTCCTTTAGGTGTTACTTTGCCAACTAAAATATCTCCTCCAGTTACTTCGGCTCCAATGTATACAATTCCTGATTCATCTAATTTACATAAAGCTGCTTCTCCTACATTAGGTATATCTGAACTAATTTCTTCAGGTCCTAGTTTAGTATCTCTAGATATACAAGATAATTCTTGAATATGAATCGTAGTAAAACGATCTTCTTGTACGACTTTTTCTGAAACTAATATAGAATCTTCAAAGTTATATCCATTCCAAGGCATAAAAGCAACTCGCATGTTTTGCCCTAATGCTAGTTCACCTAAATCAGTAGATGGTCCATCAGCTAATACATCTCCTTTGTTTATTTTTTCATTTAATTGAACACACGGTTTTTGATTAATACAAGTGTTTTGATTTGAACGAGTGTATTTAGTTAAATTATAAATATCTATACCTGATTCTCCTAAAAATGTTTCATTATCATTAACTTTAATAATAATTCGAGAAGCATCTACATATTGAATCATACCACTTCTTTTTGCTACAATTGTTACTCCTGAATCTACAGCTACTGCTCTTTCCATTCCAGTCCCTACTAAGGGTTTATCAGTTTTTAGAGTAGGCACTGCTTGACGTTGCATATTAGCTCCCATTAAAGCTCTATTTGCATCATCATGTTCAAGAAAAGGAATCAAAGATGCTCCAACAGATACAATTTGTTGAGTAGAAACATCCATATAATCTACTTGATTACGATTAAATAAACTTGATTCTCCTTTATGCCTACAAGTTACTAAATCATCCATAAAAAAATTATTATGATCTATATTTGTATTGGCCTGTGCAATAATATAATTTCCTTCTTCTATTGCAGATAAATAGTGTATTTCTTTTGTAACTAATCCATTTTTTACCTTTCTATAAGGTGTTTCTAAAAAACCATATGAGTTAGTTCTTGCATATACTGATAAAGAATTAATTAATCCAATATTAGGACCTTCTGGGGTTTCGATTGGACACACTCGACCATAATGTGTTGGGTGAACGTCTCTTACTTCAAAACCAGCTCTTTCTCTAGTTAAACCACCTAATCCTAAAGCTGAAATTCTTCTTTTATGTGTAATTTCTGATAAAGGATTATTTTGGTCCATAAATTGTGATAATTGACTAGAACCAAAAAACTCTTTTACAGCTGCAGATATTGGTTTGGCATTAATCATATCTTGTGGCATTAAAGTTTCTAAATCTCCTACTGATAATCTTTCCTTAACAGCTCTTTCTACTCTTACTAAACCAAGTCTAAATTGATTTTCTGCCATTTCTCCTACCGATCTAATTCGTCTATTTCCTAAATGATCAATATCATCTACCTCTCCTTTTCCATTTCGAATATCAATTAATTTTTTTATTACATCAATTATATCTTCTTTATTTAAAGTTCCTGGACCTTCAATTTTTTCACGTGATAAAGATCTATTAAATTTCATGCGTCCAACAGATGAAAGATCATATCGATCTTCAGAAAAAAACAAATTTTCAAATAGATTTTCTGTAGCTTCTTTTGTTAGTGGTTCTCCAGGTCTCATAACACGATAAATTTCCATTAATGCACTTGATCTATCATTTGATGAATCAATACGAAGTGTTTCAGAAATATATGGACCATGATCTAAATCATTAGTAAAAAGTGTTTCGATATATAAAAAATTTAGTTTTCTTAATTTTGTTAATACTTCTAAAGATAATTCTGTATTAGCTGAAATAATTATTTCTTTTGTTATTGGATGTAAATAATTTTTTGATACTATTCTTCCCAAAATATATTCTACTGGGACTATAATAGACGTAATGTTAAATTTTTTTAATTCTTGAATATGTCTAGCAGTGATACGACGACCTTTTTTAATGTATATTTTTCCGTTTTTCTGAATATCAAAAGAAGCAGTTTCACCTCGAAGTCTTTCTGAAACTAGTTCTAATTCAATTTTATTATTATTTATTTTAAAAATATTTTTTTCAAAAAATAAATTTAATATTTCTTCTGTATTATAATTTAGAGCACGTAAAATAATAGTTACTGGCAACTTTCTTCGTCTATCAATTCTAACAAATAAATTATCTTTTGGATCAAATTCAAAATCTAACCAAGATCCTCTATAAGGAATGATACGAGCATTATATAAAACCTTTCCTGATGAATGTGTCTTTCCTTTATCACTATCAAAAAACACGCCAGGACTTCGATGTAATTGAGATACAACAACTCTTTCTGTACCATTAATTATAAAAGTTCCATTATTTGTCATTAATGGTATTTCACCCATATATACTTCTTGTTCTTTAATATCTTTAACTGTAGGTTCTGATATATCACGTTCATAAATAACTAATCTTAGTTTAACTCTTAATGGAGCGGAGTAAGTAGCGCCTCGTATTTGACATTCTTTAACATCAAATGTTGCTTCACCTAATCGGTAACTTACATATTGCAATTCAGAATTACCATTATAACCACGTATAGGAAAAACTGATTGAAAAGCTGCTTCTAATCCGTGTTGTCCTTGTGCGTCTATTTTAATAAATTTTTTATAAGAGTTTAATTGAATAGAAAGAAGATATGGTATATCCAAAATTTGAGGACGTTTTCCAAAATCTTTACGAATACGTTTTTTTTCGGTGTAAGAGTAAACCATAGAGTTCCTGCGATTGTTGACAGACAAATTAATGGTAATATTATTGTCTTTTGATCTGAAGAAGAGATATTTTTTAATTTTAATTACTTATTTTAGTCATTTAAATATTTTATTATATAAAAGGGCTGGTGAATTGAAAACACCAGCCATATGCAGAATTTGATTACATAAAAATATATAATATTTTATTTAATTTCGATTTCAGCACCAACATCTTCTAAAGTTTTTTTCAACGATTCTGCGTCTTTTTTGTTAATATTTTCTTTTATGACAGTTGGTGCAGATTCTACTAAATCTTTAGCTTCTTTAAGTCCTAAACCAGTTGCACTACGAACGCTTTTGATCACTGATACTTTATTAGGACCAATAACTTTTAAAAAAACATCAAACTCTGTTTTTTCTTCAGCAGCTTTTTTTTCATTATTATTATTGGACTGCATAGACATATTTGCAGAAACTCCAAATTTTTTTTCCATTGCTGAAATAAGTTCAATAATATTCATTATCGACATTTCTGATACAGCTTCTAAAATTTGTTCTTTAGTAATAGACATAACAATAATTCCTAATAACAATTAGAATTATTTTAGATGTTAATAATACATCAAAAATAATAACCTCTTTTAAGAGGTTTCTTTTTTCTTTTTTATAGCAGATAATGTATAAATAAGTTTTCCAGCAGCTGATATTTTTAATATTAATAAAAGTTTTGCTATTGCTTCTTCATAAGTTGGCATATCTGCAAGTTGATTAATTTCTAAGTTAGATAGCAGTTTACCTTCAAAAACCGCTCCTGTAATTTTAAAATTTTTGTTTTTTTTTTCAAATTCTGTAAATAATCGAACCCCGCTACCTGGATGATTTGTAGAATAAGCTATAAGAGTTGAACCTTTTACAATTTCTTTTAAACATTCAAAAGCTGTATTTTTAATGGCTAAAGCTAGTAAGGTATTTCGAACAATGCTCATTTTTACGCCTAATTTACGTCCTGACTGTCTTAATTGATTTATTTTATTTACTGAAATTCCTTGAGAGTCCGCAATTACAGCTGATAAAGCCGAATTAGAAATTTGATGTATTTTAGAAACAATTATTTTTTTTTTATCAAGATTCAATGCCATTTTATCGTATTCTCCTACATTTTTATTTAGAGAAAAGATTTTTAATTAATTTTAAAGCAATAATTAGGATTAGTATTATTGTTTCTTTGTGATTATAAAAAATTTATTAAAATAAATTTTGAATTTTTAAAAGGGGATACCATTATAAATAATTTTTTTTCTATCGTAAAGTAAAAACATTTTATTATAATTAAGATAGATTTGATTGATCTATAGTTAAACCTATTCCCATAGTACTAGATAAAACAATTTTTTTGATATATATTCCTTTAGATTGTGGTGGTTTGGCTTTTTTTATCGATTCTAAAAAAGTATTGAAATTATCTTTAATCTGGTCTTTTTTAAAGTTAATTCTTCCGATAGTAGCATGAATAATTCCATTTTTATCATTTCGATAACAAATTTGTCCTGTTTTTGCGTTTTTAATTGCCTCATCAATATTGGTTGTAACTGTACCTAATTTGGGATTAGGCATTAGTCCTCGAGGTCCTAATATATGACCTAATTGAGTTACAATTTTCATAGCATCTGGTGATGCAATAACAGTATTGAATATAATACCTTCCTTTTTTATTTTTTCCGCTAAATCTTCCATTCCAATATATTCTGCACCAGCGTTTTTTGCTATTTCAATATTTTTGCCTTGAGTAAATACAGCAACTTTAATAACACGACCTATGCCATGTGGTAATATAGTAGTTCCTCGAATATTTTGATCTGATTTTTTTGGGTTTATTCCTAAATTAATAGCAATATCAATGCTTTCAATAAAATTGACTTTTGATGAATTTTTTAATAAAGTTATTATTTTATCAATGTCATATGACTTTTCAACGTTAATATCTTTCTTTATTGTATTCATACGTTTAGTAATTTTAACCATAATTAATCCTCGATAATTAAACCCATAGATTTAGCTGTACCTTTAATAGATTGAATGATATTTTCAATATTTGAACCAGTCATATCTTTTTCTTTTATTCTAGCTATTTCTTCAATTTGTAAATTTGTTACTTTACCTTTTGTTTCGATTTTGGGTTTACTAGATCCGGATTTAATTCCAGCAGCTTTTTTTAATAAAATAGAAGCTGGAGGTGTTTTTGTAATAAATGTAAATGAACGATCAGAATATACTGTTATAATTACTGGTATAGGTAATCCTTTTTCTATATTTGCCGTTTTTTCATTAAATAATTTACAAAATTCCATGATATTTACTCCTTTTTGTCCTAATGCAGGACCTATTGGAGGACTTGGATTAGCCATACCAGCAGATACTTGAAGTTTTATATAAGATTGTATTTTTTTTGCCATATTAAGATTTTCCTTATAAAAATGTTTTTAATTTTTTTCAACTTGTCTAAAGTCTAACTCTACAGGAGTAGATCTACCAAAAATCGAAACAGATACTTTTAATCTACTTTTTTCATAATCTACTTCTTCGACAACTCCATTAAAATCTGCAAAAGGACCATCATTAACTCGAATCATTTCTCCAGGTTCAAATAAAGTTTTAGGTCTTGGTTTGTCACCAATTTGACGTAGTCTATTAACAATAGTTTCTACTTCTTTATCACTGATTGGTGATGGTTTATCTGATTTTCCTCCAATAAAACCTAGTACTCTAGGAATATTCCTCATTAAATGCCAAGTTGTATCTGTCATAATCATTTGAATTAAAACATATCCTGGAAAAAATTTATGTTCACTTTTTCTACGCTGTCCACCTCGAATTTCAACAACTTCTTCAGAAGGAACCATAACTTCACCAAAAAATTCTTGCATTTTATTTAATTTCACATGTTCTCGTATTGATTGAGCAACACGACTTTCAAAACCAGAAAAAGCTTGTAAAACATACCATTTTTTTTTTGGATTTTCGTGCATTTTTATAACCTTAAACTAATAATAAATGCTATTAAACGAAATATAATACTATCTAAACCCCATAAAAGTAGTGACATAAATATTGTTACAAAAATAATGATAAATGTAGTATATAAAGTTTCTTTATATTTAGGCCATATTATTTTTTGCATTTCACTTTTTGATGCATTTATATACGCTAGGATAGCTTTGCCTTTTTTTGTGTAAATTAAAATAGCAATTGTACAACTAATTAAAAAAATTATTAACGAAATTCGAATAAATAAATTTATTTTATTAAAATAACAGTGAATTAAAATACATAAAATAAAATTTATAAGTATAAAAATCCATTTTATTTTTTCTATATTTTTATTTTTTTTTTGGTTAGAAATTTGTATACTCATGTTTTCTCCTGAGAATTGTAAAAAATTAAATAATTCAAGAAATATATTAGACTTTCTTGAAAGTTTAATTTTTTTATAATACATATGTTACAAATTTTTTGAAAAATAAAAATTGTATTTAGAGTATATTTTCATTTCAGGATTTAGATAATTTTAAAGGTGAGATTTTTTATGGATTGAATATTATTTTTGAAATTTTGTATTAGAATATATTTTTTTAAAATGCTGATACCCAGAATTGAACTGGGGACCTCACCCTTACCAAGGGTGTGCTCTACCCACTGAGCCATATCAGCAGCATTTTTTTAAGCGGTCAGCGGGAATTGAACCCGCATCATCAGCTTGGAAGGCTGAGGTAATATCCATTATACGATGTCCGCATGTGTAATGTTTTTGGTGGGAGAAGGATTCGAACCTTCGAAGTCTCAGACGGCAGATTTACAGTCTGCTCCCTTTAGCCACTCGGGAATCCCACCTATTAAAACATTTTTGCCGGCTACCGGAATCGAACTGGTGACCTACTGATTACAAGTCAGTTGCTCTACCTGCTGAGCTAAGCCGGCATTAAATAAACTTTGTTTTTTAATATTATATGTTTTTTCGTTTTTAATGCAAGGTTTTTTAAAAAATAATTTTAAATAATATATTATTATTTAATATAATATTTATAAAATACATAAAATTTAACTTATGAATAATTAAATTAAATATTTTTTAATAATTTTATTCTTCCCATAGCATTAATAAAATCTATTTCAGGTTCTAACCATATTTTAAATTTTTTTAAAATAGATTTTTGTATTATTTCAGCTAGTTTTAAAATTTCTTTTGGATGAGCTTTTTTTCGATTAATTAATATAAGTTTTTGTTTTTTATAAATAGCAGCATCTCCAATTTGGATGTTATTAAAATTATATTTTTCAATTAACCAAGCAGCTGAAATTTTTATAGATCCATCAATTTGCAAATAATGCGGTATATTAATATATAAAGATAAAATTTTTTTTGCTTTTTTTTTAGAAATAATAGGATTTTTAAAAAAGCTACCTGCATTTCCTAATTTATTTACATTAGGTAATTTTTTTTTTCTTATTTGACATATACTATTATATATTTTATAAGGGTTTACTTCTGTTATATTTATATTTTTTAAAAGTGCTTTAAAAATAATAGGATTCCATTTTTTGTATATTTTAATACCCACAGCAAGCACTGCATATTTGTCTTTGTACTTATATTTAAAAATACTATCACGATAAGAAAATTTACATAAATCTTTTTTAATTCTTATTATTTTAGAATTTTCTAAAGAAATAATATCAACATATTGACATATATTTTTAAATTCTAATCCATATGCGCCAATATTTTGAATAGCAGCAGATCCTAAACAGCCCGGAATTAATGCTAGGTTTTCTAATCCAAAAAAACCCATTCTTAATGTATATTTAACTAAGTCGTTCCATTTTTCTCCTGAATAAACATGTAATAACCAAGCATTTATTTGTTCTTTAACTTTAATACCTTTAATTCTATTAATTATAACTATTCCTTTATAATTTTCTAAAAAAAGTACATTACTACCCTCCCCTAAAATTATATAAGGAATATTAGATAAATTGCATGTTTTACAAATATTAATTAATGATTGAATACTTCGAACAAAAATAATTTTTTTTGCTGTTACATCGATAGAAAATGTGTTTAAATCTTTTAAAGATTTTTGATAAATTTTATTTTTATGCATATAAATTTTTAATATTATTAACATTTTTTAAAAATATACTATTTTCGGAGAAAAGTCCTATATTTATTTATGATATTATAACTAAAATTAAAATATTTTAATGGAGTTTTAAATATGAGTTTTTTAAAAAATGAATATCACCAAGATATAGTTAATCAAAAATTGAGCAATCTAAATAAGTTAATACGATGTTCTTTTGAATTTTTTCCACCTAAAAACATATATTTAGAAGAAAAATTATTTTCTTCTGTAATTCAATTAAATAAATTAAAACCATTTTTTTTTTCTGTTACCTATGGAGCAAATAGTGGTGAACGTAAAAAAACATATACAATTGTAAAAAAAATATATGAAAAAACAGGTGTTATAACAGCTCCTCATTTAACTTGTGTTGACGCAACACCAAGTGAATTAGAAAAAATAGCGAAATTTTACTGGGAAAATGGTATTCGAAGTATATTTGCATTAAGAGGAGATTCTGATAATACTAATCATCTACATCAAATGTATGCTTATGATTTAGTTGTTTTATTAAAAAAAATAGCTGATTTTGATATTTCTGTAGCAGCATATCCTGAAATACATCCAGAAGCTAAAAACGCACAATCTGATATTTTAAGTTTAAAAAAGAAAGTTGATGCAGGTGCTAATCGAGCTATTACTCAGTTTTTTTTTAATACTGAAAGTTATTTACGTTTTCGAGATAATTGTATTAAAAATAATATAAATGTTGAAATTATACCTGGTATATTGCCTATTTATAATTTTTCACAGTTAAAACAATTTTCTAAATTAACTAATGTTCATATTCCATCTTGGATGTTTGAGATTTTTAATAGATTAACTAATGACTTAATTACTCAAAGAATTATAGGTGCTAGTATAGTTATAGATATTATAAAAAATTTATCTAAAGAAGGTGTAAAAAACTTTCATTTTTATACTTTAAATCAATCAGATGTAGTATATTCTATATGTCGTTTATTTGGTTTTTAAGATTTTAATTATATAAATTATTTTTTTAACAACAAAATTTAATTATTAGTTGTTTTAAAATATTTTTTGTAGGCTCGATAAACGAACAATGTAAATATTCATCTGGATAATGTGCTTGATCGATTGAACCAGGCCCTAAAATCAATGTAGGTGCAATTTTATTTAAAAATGGTGCTTCTGTGCAATAGTTCGCAGTTGTAGATTCAATTTTACAAAAATTTTCTATTTTTTGCACTATTTTATGTTTTTTAGATATTTCATATGCAGGTACAGAAAAAAAAAGATTTTTTAAAAAAATTCGATTTGGCCATTTTTTATTAATTTTTTTTAATTTTTCTTTTAATAAAATTTCTAATGTTTTTAAGTTTAATTTGGGTATAGGTCGTATTTCAAATGTTATACTACATAACGAACAAATTCGATTGATTGCATTACCACCATTAATAGATCCTAAGTTCATAGTCGGATATGAAATAGAAAAATCTTGATGTGAATAGTTTTGTTGTAAATATTTTTTAAGATCAATTAAATTTTTTATTACTTCGTATGCAATTTCAATACTATTAATACCATTAGAGGGATTACTGGAATGTCCAGTATTACCAATAATGTCAATTTTATATGAAATATGACCTTTATGAGCTTTTATTAATTTTAAAGACGTTGGTTCTCCAATAATAATACAATCTGGTTTAATATTTGTAGATTGAGAAAAATATCTTGCTCCAGACATATCTGTTTCTTCATTAGCAGTAGCAAGTATATAAATTGGTTTTTTAAGCTTTTTGATATTTATAGAAGATATCACATCTAATAAAAAAGCAAAAAATCCTTTCATATCAACTACACCTAATCCATATAATTTATCATCTTTTTTGGTTAATTTAAAAGGATCTTTAGTCCATGCATTTTCATCAAAATCAACAGTATCTGTATGACCTGAAAATAACAATCCTCCATTACCTATACCCAATGAAGATAACATATTAAATTTATTTGTATTAGGTATATTTATAATTTGTATTAAAAAATTTAACTCTGAAAAATAATTTGCCAATAAGTCAATTAAAACTTTATTACTTTGATCTATTGTTTTTTTTTCGCTACTGATTGTAGGTATTTTAATAAACGATTCATACATTTGTATAAAAGAAGGTATTTTTCTTTTCATTTGAGCAAACTTATTAAAATTTTTTATATATTAAAACATATGTTACATATAAAGTAAAAATACTAATATAATTAAACATGCAAGCATTTTATATTTAATAATATAATAAATTAATTTTTAAAATAATTTTTTATTTTTAAGGTTTTCAATTTATGTTAAATGTTTTAATTGTCGGCGCTAGCGGGTATTCTGGAGCAGAGTTAGTTAATTATATTAATCGTCATAAGTTTGCTAGAATAAAAAAAATTTTTTTATCTAAAGATAGTATTGACATAGGAAAATTATTTTCTGATTTACATCCAGAATATACAAATATTATAAATTTATCATTTGAGTCTATTGAGAATTTTGCTTTAATTAAAAATAATATAGATGTGGTATTTTTGGCGACAGATCATAATGTAAGTCATACCTTAGTCCCTTTTTTTATAGAACACAATTGTGTTGTAATAGATTTATCTGGTGCATATAGAATAAATGATATTAGTATTTATTTAGAATATTATGGTTTTATTCATCAATACAAAAAAATTTTAAAAAAATCTGTTTATGGATTAGCTGAATGGAACCAGAAAAAAATTAAGGAAGCAAAATTGATTGCTATTCCAGGGTGTTATGCTACTTGTATACAATTAGCGCTCAAACCTATTTTAGAATCTAATATTTTATCTAAATCATATATTCCTATAGTTAATGCTATTAGTGGTGTTAGTGGTGCTGGTAGAAAGCCAAGTATTAATAATAGTTTTTGTGAAGTTAGTTTATCTCCATATAATATTTTTACGCATCGTCATACCCCAGAAATTATAGCACATTTAGGAATTCCAATAATTTTTATTCCACACTTGGGTCCTTTTGCAAGAGGCATTATTGCTACTATTACATGTAAATTAAAAACAAATGTTAAATTAAATCATATTTATGATATATATAATATATTTTATAAAGATAAATCATTAATTAGAGTGTATCAAAATACTTTTCCAAGTATTAAAGGAATAGTAAAATTACCATTTTGTGATATCGGATTTACTATTCAAGATGAATATCTTGTTATTGTAACAGCTGAAGATAATTTATTAAAAGGTGCAGCTGCTCAAGCAATACAGTGTTTTAATATTCGTTTTGGATTTAATGAAACAGAATCAATTATTTAATGAGGTATTTTAATGATTAATTCCTTAGTTATTAAATTAGGTGGAGTTCTTTTAGAAAGCGATAACGCAATGATGGGTTTGTTTAAAGCCATTTATGATTATCAAAAATCTAATAAACGAAATATTTTAATAATTCATGGAGGTGGACGATTAATAGATAATTTAATGAATAAATTATCTTTACCTATTACTAAAAAAAATGGCTTACGTATTACGCCTTCTGAACATATTAATGTTATTACAGGAGCTTTATCTGGAACAGCTAATAAAATTCTCTTGGCGTGGGCATTAAAAAATAAAATAAATGCTGTAGGTTTATGCTTATCTGATGGGCAAAGTACAAATATAGAAATATTAGATAAAGATTTAGGTCATGTAGGTAAAGTTAAACCAGGTTCTCCTGTTTTTTTATTAAATTTATGTGAGCAAGGTATTTTACCAATTATTAGTTCTATAGGTATTACAAATGATGGTAAATTAATGAATGTAAATGCAGATTTAGCTGCAACAGCAATTGCAAAAACTTTAGGAGCTCATTTAATTTTATTATCAGATATTAGTTCAATATTAGATGGAAAAGGACAAAGAATTAAAGAAATTAATAATGTTGAAGCTAAAAAATTAATTTCTCAAGGAATTATTACTAATGGTATGATTGTTAAAGTAAATGCCGCTCTAGATGCAGCTAAAACTTTACATAATTCAGTAGATATTGCTAGTTGGCAAAATACAGAAGATTTAAAATTGTTATTTAATGGTGTAAATATTGGAACACGAGTTTTAATATAGTTTAATTATATTATAGGTATTTAACATGACAAGTAATCTTGAAAAAGTTGTATTAGCATATTCTGGTGGTTTGGATACTTCGGCAATTATTCCTTGGTTAAAAGAAACTTATAAACTTGATGTTATTGCTTTTGTTGCAGATATTGGTCAATCTAAAAATGATTTAAACGATATTAACAAAAAAGCATTACAATCTGGTGCATCTAGTTGTCACATTTTTGATTTAAAAGATGATTTCATAGAAAATTATGTTTTTCCTATATTAAAAACAGGTGCTTTATACGAAGGTACTTATTTATTAGGAACAGCCCTAGCCAGACCTATTATAGCAAAAAAACAAGTAGAATTTGCTTTAAGTATTGGAGCAAAGTTTTTATGTCATGGTGCTACTGGGAAAGGTAATGATCAAATTCGATTTGAAATGGCTTACGCAGCATTAGCTCCTCATCTGACAGTAATTGCTCCCTGGCGTCAATGGAATTTAAATTCAAGAGAATCATTATTAGATTATCTAAATAAAAAAAATATTAATACTACAGCAACTTTAGAAAAAATTTATAGTAAAGACGAAAATGCTTGGCATATTTCTACAGAAGGTGGTTTACTTGAAAACCTTTGGAATAGAACTAATAGGGATTGTTGGAGTTGGACTACCGATCCAGAAAACGCTCCAGACAAACCAGAATATATTTTATTAAATATAAATCAAGGCTCTGTGAGTGCGATTAATAATGAACATGTAACTCCTTTAAAATGCATTAAAGAATTAAATAAAATAGGTTCTAAACATTCTATAGGACGATTAGATATTGTTGAAAATAGAATTGTGGGAATTAAATCTAGAGGTTGTTATGAAACTCCAGGTGGTACAATTGTTAATACCGCTTTAAGGGCAATTGAACAGTTAGTTTTTGATCGAGAAAGTTTTAATTGGAGAGAAAAAATTGGTTTAGAAATGTCTACAGTAGTTTATGATGGTAGATGGTTTACTCCAATTCGTGAATCTTTACAATGTGCTGCTAATTCATTAGCTTCTTTATTAAATGGAAAAGTAGTATTAAAATTATATAAAGGAAGTGTGATTGCTGTTCAAAAAAAATCTTTATGTTCATTATATTCTGAAGAATATGCAACTTTTAGTAAAGATGAAGTTTATAAACATTCAGATGCAGAAGGATTTATTCGTTTATTTTCTCTTTCTTCTAGAATACGTGCTTTAAATAAGTTAAAATAATTATATAAACAAATAATTATTAAATTAATTAATTTTATCAGAGAAAATATATGTCACTTTGGGGTGGAAGATTCCTTGATGAATCTAATAAATTATTTAAAGAATTCAATGCTTCTTTATCATTTGATTACATTTTAGCACAAGAGGACATATGTGCTTCAATTGCCTGGTCTAAATCTCTTCTAGAAACTGGTGTTTTAACCAAGACAGAACAAAAACAAATAGAAGTTGCTTTAATTTGTTTAAAACAAGAAATTTATACAAATCCAGAACAAATTCTTAAAAGTGATTATGAAGATATTCATAGTTGGATAGAATCTAATCTTATTAAAAAAATAGGAGAACTAGGTAAAAAATTACATACTGGTAGAAGTCGTAATGATCAAATTACTACTGATTTGAAATTATGGTGTAAAAATAACATTCAAATTTTATCACAAAGTATTTTAAATTTTCAAAAAATACTTATTTTAACTGCCGAATCATATTATGATGTTATAATGCCTGGATATACTCATTTACAACGCGCTCAACCTATTACTTTTTCTTATTGGTGCTTAGCATATATAGAAATGTTTAAACGTGATTTTAGTCGTTTAGAAGATACTTTAAAAAGATTAAATGTTAGTCCATTAGGATCAGGAGCTTTATCTGGTACAGGATGGAATATTGATCGTGACAAATTAGCATTATCTATGGGTTTTAGATCTGCTACTAATAATGCATTAGATAGTGTTTCAGATCGAGATTATGTTGTAGAACTATTATCTTCTGCTTCCATTAGTATGATGCATTTATCTAGATTTTCTGAAGATTTAATTTTTTTTAATTCTAGTGAAGCAAATTTTATCGAATTATCTGATTCTATTGCATCAGGGTCATCGTTAATGCCTCAAAAAAAGAATCCAGATGCTTTAGAATTAATACGTGGAAAATGTAGCCGTGTATATGGATCCTTGTTTTCTATTTTAGTTGTTTTAAAAGGTTTACCATTGTCTTATAATAAAGATATGCAAGAAGATAAAGAAAGTCTTTTTGATGCAATTAGAACATGGAATAATTCCTTGTTAATGGCTATTTTAATTTTAAAAAATATAAAAGTAAATCGTTTATCTTGCTATCAAGCTGCAGAAAAAGGATACTCTAATGCTACAGAAGTTGCAGATTATTTAGTGAAAAAAGGAATTACTTTTCGAGAAGCGCATAATATATCTGGGAAAATAGTATTACGAGCTATAAATGAAAATAAAGCTTTAAAAGATTTAGATTTGTTTATATTTCAGGAATATAATAATCTTATAGAAAACGATATATATGATCATATTACTTTAGAAGCATGTATTAAAAAACGCACATCAAAAGGTGGGGTTTCGTTAAATGAAGTCCAAGATGCAATTATAAAAGAAAAAATTCGATTAAATATTGTATAACTTTTAAGATATAAAAATTATAATAGTATTTCAATTTTATATTTTTAGGCATTTAAAGTTTTTTTAAATGCCAAAATTAACACTACCTAGATATATTATTATTTTAACCTATAAAAAATAGGATGTTTATTTCGTGAATAATATATTATTTTTTATATCTAATAATTTAGCACTTAGTGCTATATGGTTATTTTTCTTAATTATTATTGTTGTTTTAATTTATAAGCAATTTTATTTAAAAGAAAAAATAATTAATAATCTTGATGCAATAAAATTAATTAATGAAAAAAATGCTACAATCATCGATACACGATCTTTAGAATTATATAATACAGGTCATATTTTAAATGCTATTCATATTCCATTAAATGATATTTCTTTTAAAAAAATTAAAGAGTTAAATTTATCTACTGTTGTACCTGTAATTCTTATAATACATTCATCAAATAATAATAACAAATATATTAAGAAATTCATTGATAATGGAATAAGTAATATTTACATTTTAAAAAATGGAATGGAGGCCTGGAATACAGAAAATCTTCCTGTGATTACAAATAAAAATAATAATTAAATATGATAAAATAAAATTTTAATTAAATATTAAGCATTGGAAAATTTTATGATAGAAAAACAATTAGAAAAAAAAGTATTTGCAATTCAGAGAATTTATATAAAAGATATTTCTTTTGAAGCACCTAATACACCTGCAATTTTCGAAAAAAAATGTATTCCAACGATGAAATTTAATATAAACACAGATGTAAAAAAAATAAAATTAGATATTTTCGAAATTATTTTACAAGTTAGAGTAATAGTAGAAAGTAAAAAAGACTTAGTCTTTTTATGCGATGTACATCAAGCAGGAATTTTTCTTATTTCTAAATTTAATGAACAAGAGTTAAAATATTGTATAGCTTCATATTGCCCAAATATTTTGTTTCCATATGCTAGAACATGTATATCTAGTTTAGTTTCTTATGGTAGTTTTCCACAATTAAATCTTGCACCGATTAATTTTGATGATATTTTAAATCAAAATTCAAATTTAAAAAAAGATAATATCGACATCAATTGATATTTATATTTTTAATAATAAATGATGTATTTTAAAGACTATTTTAAGGAAAAACTATGTGTTCTACAGAAATCTTAGAACTATGGAATATAATAATATATGAAGCTAAACTTGCATCAAAAAAAGAACCAATTTTATATCGATTATATAAAGAAAGTATATTAAAACATAAGAAATTAAATTATGCATTAAGTTATATATTATCAACTAAATTATCTAGTTCAATAGTTTCTAGAAAAAATATGCAAAATATTTTTGATACAATATATTTAAATAATTTTTTTATGTTAGATCTAGTAGTTAAAGATTTAAAAGCTATTTTACAAAGAGATCCAGTTGTAAATAATTATTTAATCCCGTTTTTATATTTTAAAGGTTTTCATGCATTAGAATCATATAGAATAAGTCATTATCTTTGGAATCAAAAAAAATATGCATTATCAATGTATTTACAAAGTAGAATTTCTACTGTTTTTTCAGTTGATATTCATCCAGCTGCATATATTGGTTCTGGAGTGATGTTAGATCATGCAACTGGTATTGTTATTGGGGAAGGAGTTGTTATAGAAGATAACGTTTCTATTTTACACTCTGTTACTTTAGGCGGAACAGGAAAAAATAATAGTAAAAATAGACATCCAATTATTAGAAGCAAAGTTAGTATAGGTGCGGGAGCTAAAATATTAGGAAATATTGAAATTGGTTCTGAAACAAAAATCGGTGCTGGTTCAGTAGTATTAAAAAATATTCCACCATATGTTACAGTTGCTGGAGTGCCAGCTAAGATTGTAAAAAAAATAAAAAATAATGTAAATACTTTTTCTAAAGAAAGCCAAAGTATCTCTTTAGATAGTATAGAAGAATTTCAATATGGAGATGGTATTTAGTAAAACTTAGATTTAAAACTCCTGTGTTTTATTAAAAACATAATTTTTATGTTATTATTATTTTATTACAGAAGTTTTATTTGTTATTATATAATATGATATTAATCATCTAAAAAGCTGCGCAATACTTCTGATCTGCTTGGATGACGTAGTTTTCTTAATGCTTTTGCTTCTATTTGCCTTATTCTTTCCCTAGTAACATCGAATTGTTTTCCTACTTCTTCTAAAGTATGATCGGTATTCATATCAATTCCAAAACGCATACGAAGAACTTTAGCTTCTCGAGCTGTAAGTCCTGATAATACATCATGTGTTGCTGATCTTAAACTTTCAGATGTAGCTGAATCTAGTGGAAGTTCTAATGTAGTATCTTCTATAAAGTCACCTAAATGAGAATCATCATCATCTCCTATAGGAGTTTCCATAGATATAGGTTCTTTAGCTATTTTTAAAACTTTTCTAATTTTATCTTCTGGAATTAACATTTTTTCAGAAAGTTCTTCAGGTGTTGGCTCACGTCCTGTTTCTTGAAGTATTTGTCTAGAAATACGATTAAGTTTATTAATAGTTTCTATCATATGAACAGGAATACGAATAGTACGTGCTTGATCTGCAATAGAACGAGTAATTGCTTGACGAATCCACCAAGTTGCATAAGTTGAAAATTTATATCCTCTACGATATTCAAACTTATCTACTGCTTTCATTAAACCAATATTACCCTCTTGAATTAAATCTAAAAATTGTAATCCTCTATTAGTATATTTTTTAGCAATAGAAATAACTAGTCTTAAATTTGCTTCTACCATTTCTTTTTTAGCTCTTTTAGCCTTCGCTTCTCCAATAGACATTCGTTTATTAATATCTTTTACTTCCTTTATTGTTAAACCTGTTTCTTTTTCTATATTAGTTAATTTTTTTATACTTGTAAAAATTTTTTCTTCAACTTCTTGTAATTTTTCAGACCATGGTTGTTTTGAATTTTTTTCTTTAATAAACCAATCTATATTATTTTGATTTCCTAAAAAAATTTTCATAAAATTTTTTTTTGGCATATGACATTTTTCGATACATAATTTCATTATAATTTTTTCTTGTGTTCTTACTCTTTCCATCATATCGCGCATATTATTAACTAAATGATCAAATTGTTTAGGAACCAATCTAAATTGTTTAAAAATTTCTGAAAGATTATAAATTTCTAATAATGAATCTTTATGATTTCTATTTTTAATTTTAATTGTATTACTTGTATTAGTATATTGTTCTCGTAATGCAGAAAATTTTTCGTTTGCTAACTCTGGATCAATACTATTTTCTTCATCTTCTTCGTTGTCTTCATTTTCTTCATCTTCTTCGTTGTCTTCATCTTCTTCATCTTGATTATGAACTTCAGTATTAGTATCATCATCTAAAAGTTCAGATCTTAGATGAATATTGTTAGAAAGAGGTAAAATTTCTTCTGCATTAGGATCGACAAATCCTGTTACTATATCAGACAATCTTATTTGACCAGTTTTAATTCGATCATATTGTTCTAAAAGATAAGTAATAGCTTCTGGATATTCTGACACTGAAGATTGAACTTGATTAATTCCTTCTTCGATACGTTTTGCTATATCAATTTCACCTTCTCTTGTAAGTAATTCAACACTTCCCATTTCTCGCATATACATGCGAACAGGATCAGTTGTCCTACCTATCTCAGATTCAACACTTGATAAAACTTGTGTCACTGCTTCTACTGCATCTTCATCTGTATCTGTATTTATTTCGTTTAAAATTAAATCATCTGCATCAGGTGCTTCTTCGACGACTTGAATTCCCATATCATTAATCATCTGAATAATGTCATCGATTTGTTCGGAATCAATAATATCTTCTGGAAGATGATCATTAACTTCGGCATAGGTTAAATACCCTTGCTCCTTACCATGTGTAACAAGCAGCTTAAGTTGTGACTTTGGGTTTTGCTCCATAGGAAAATATCCAAATTCTGTTAATATAATGAATATTAATTGACTGTATCGTCAATAATGAATATATAGAATTATTGTAATTTTAAGGTGTACTATTCAGCTATTTTTTATTTTTTTATTAATAGACCAAATTTCTTTTTTTTCGTGTATTGTTAATCCGTTCGTTCTTTCTTTTGCGAGTAGATATTCCTGTCTTTTTTCAAGATTTTTTTTATATATACTTTTTAATAAATCTAAAAACATAGGTTGAATCTTATCTTCAACTATCATATGATCTAATGTTGATAGTGTTTTTAAAATATTAATTATTTTACTATCTCTATAAAATTCTAGTAATTGACCGGTATTAAATTTTGGATTTTCTAAACATGTTTTTAAGATTTCTAAAAAAATAGGAATTCCTTTTATTTTTGAATGTTTAAATTTATTTATAGAAGTTACTAAATTTGATAAATTAGGGTTTTGAACAAGTAAAGCTATAAGAGTTTGCATTTGAGTTTGTTTACTTTTATATTGTAAAACTTTATTATTGTTCTTTTTTTGGTGCAAAAATTTTTCAAATTGGTAATCATCTAAAATTCCTATTATTCGTGCTAATATTTGTCTTAAATAAATTCGTATTGTATCACTAGATATACAATTTATTAAAGGTAAAGCACGCACACTTAAATAAAATTTATCATCATTAGATGATAAATCAATTCCTTTTAAAATATTTTTAAAAAAAAATTTAGACATTGTAAGAGCGTTTTGAATACGTATTTGAAAATTTTCAGCTCCTTCTTTTTTAATAATAGTATCCGGGTCTTCATTTTCAGGTAATATGATAAATTTTACGGTTTTTTTATCAGATATATATGGTAATGTAATTTTTAAAGTTCTCCAAGCAGCATTTTTACCTGCGTTATCACCATCATAACAGTATATAACTGTATCAGTATTTCGAAAAAGTATTTTTACTTGCTCTTTTGTAATTGACGTTCCTAAAGATGAAACTACATAATCAATTTTATTTTGTGTTAATATAATAACATCAATATATCCTTCTACAACTAATAGATATTTTGGTTTTGAGTTTTTCTTTTTTACTTGGTACAATCCATAAATTTGTTCACTTTTATAAAAAATATTTGTTTCAGTTGAGTTGATATATTTTGGCGAAATATTTTTGATTGTTCTACCTCCAAACCCTACAGTTCTTCCGTATTTATCATGTATAGGAAATATTATTCTTCCTTGAAAAGAATCGTATATTTGATTATTTTTATTAATAGAAATAATTTTATAATCTAATAATTCTTTCTCAAATTCTTTTTTTATATTCAGTTTTTTAGAAAATAAATCCCATGTAAAACTTGAAAATCCAATATAAAAATATTTCATCATATTTTTACTAATTCCTCTTTGAATTAAATATTCACAAGCAGAATTAGTTAATATTACGTTTTTTTGATATAACTTAGATATTTGATCTGTTAATAAATATAACTTTTGTTTTTTAAAATAGTCATTTTTTTCAGATATTATATTTTTTTCAAATGGAATTAACAGTCCATGTATTAAAGCAAGTTCTTCAATACTCTCTATAAAAGTTAAATTTTCATAGTTTATTAAAAAATCAATTGCATTTCCATGGATGTTACATCCAAAACAATAATAAAATTGTTTTTCAAAACTTACTGTAAACGATGGTGTTTTATCGTGGTGAAAAGGGCAATTAGTTTGATAATTTCTACCTTTTTTTTTTAATTTTATTCGAGTGTTAATAAGATCAACAATATTAGTTCGATATAATAAATCATTAATAAAATATTTAGGTATTTTTCCAGACATAGATTTTTTAGTATAATCCCGTTCTTTTAAAAGAACGGTTTTTTTTTTAAAATGTTTTTATATATTTTAATACATACGGATTCGTTTTGAGTTTTCTCGTGTAAGTTTTTTTGCTAAACGTTTTATAGCAGAAGCTTTAGCACGTTTTCTTTCAGTAGTAGGTTTTTCATAAAATTCTCTTCTACGTATTTCCGCTAAAATACCAGCTTTTTCACAAGATCTTTTAAAACGACGTAGTGCTACATCAAATGGTTCATTTTCTCGTACTTTTATTATTGGCATGTAATATTTACCTTAATTATTTAATTTATATTGTATATTATAATTGTATAATTTAAATTTATTCTCTAATTTTTAATAGTATTTTTTAATTATTACAGAATGAATCCTATCTCAATTAATATTATGTTGTAAAGTATCATTATTTAAATATGGTTATTTTTTGATTAAATTTAATTTTATTTATAATTATTTAACTTTAGATAAATAGGTATTAAAATGAAAGTATTAGGTATTGAAACATCTTGTGATGATACTGGAATTGCTGTTTATGATAATATTCAAGGTTTATTAATCAATGAATTATATAATCAAAAAAGACTACATGCTAATTATGGTGGAATTGTACCGGAGTTAGCATCCCGTGAACATGCTAATAAAATAATTTTTTTGATAGATAAAATTTTTAAAAAAATAAATGTAAAGAAGGAAATTGATCTTATTGCATATACTGCGGGGCCTGGTTTATCTGGTTCTTTATTGGTTGGAGCTACGTTTGCATGTTCTTTAGGTTTTTCTTTAAATATTCCAGTATTAGCTGTTAATCATATGGAAGCTCATTTATTATCTCCAATGTTAGAGTATAAGTCAATGAAATTTCCATTTATTGGATTATTAGTATCTGGCAAACATACTCAAATTATTGCAGCTTATAAATTGGGAAAATATAAAATTCTTGGGACCTCCTTAGATGACGCTGCAGGTGAAGCTTTTGATAAAACAGCAAAATTATTAGGTTTAAAATATCCAAATGGTAAAGAATTATCTAATTTAGCAAAAAAAGGTGTCAAGAGTAATTTGTATTTTCCTCGTCCTATGAAAAATCATTCTAATCTACATTTTAGTTTTTCAGGTTTAAAAACATTTGCTTCAAATATTATTAAAAATAACATTTTAAATTTTCAACAAAAAGCAAATATTGCAAAAGCTTTTGAAGATGCAGTTATTGATATATTATTGATTAAAACTAAAAAAGCTTTACTTCAACAAGGATGGAATAATTTAGTAATAGCTGGAGGTGTTAGTGCAAATAAATTATTACGTAAGAAATCAAAGATTATGATGAAAGAAGTATTTAATGGTAATACATTTTATTCATCCCCTCAATTATGTACAGATAATGGTGCAATGATTGCTCATTTAGGATCTTTACATTATAATAAAACAAATATTTCTTCTTTAGAGATTGTAATAAAACCAAAGTGGTCTTTAGATAATTTATCGTTATCTTATAATAATTAGAATTTGTATATAAATTTATTTTTTTTTGTGATTTTTATGCATGTATAAAAGTAAATCTTTTATAGTTAATATCGTCATATTTTTTGCTTTTGAAAATTTAATAATTTCAGGTGTTCGAGACATTGATCCGTCTTTATTAGTTAATTCGCAGATTACTCCAGCTGGTTTAAAACCAGCAAGGGATACTATTTCAATAGCTGCTTCTGTATGGCCAGCTCGTGCTAAAATTCCACCTGTATTACCTCTTAAAGGAAATACATGACCTGGCCGATTTAAATCACTTGGTTTAGCATTATCTGCTATAGCTGTTTTTATTGTTTTGAGTCTGTCTTTAGCTGAAACACCAGTAGAAATACCTTTAGCAGCCTCTATTGTAACTGTGAATCCTGTTCGATATGTACTTGTATTATTTTGAACCATCATAGGTAAATTTAATTTTTTACGTTTAGATTCTGTGATGCATAAACATACAATACCACTACCATAACGAATTGCTAAAGCCATTTGTTCTACTGTCATTTTTTCACATGAAAATACAAGATCTCCTTCATTTTCTCTATTTTCATCATCTAGTATAATAATACCTTGTCCAGATTTTAAAGCTAATATTCCTTTTTCTACACGTTGTATAGGGTTTCCAAATTCATAAAGTAGTTTTTGATTCATTTTGAAAACCTTATTAAATTAAACTATTAAACGAATAATATTTAAAATTTTTTATATATGAAGCATAATTTAAAGACATATAATTGTCGTATATTATAACTTGAATAAAAATCAAGAGCAATCTAGAACTACATGATTATAAAAGATTTATATACTTTTATATCTAAGTATTAAATATGATATTTAGATATAAAATTTATTTTTTTATGTAAATAATATAAATATTTATTTAAAAATATTTTTAATTACATATTTAATACCGTATTTAATTCGTTTATATTTAGAGTTTCTGTTCCTATTTTTTGTATTACTATACTTGCTCCGATATTAGCGTAAAAACATGATTCTTCTAATGAATAACCTGTAGCCAAAGAAGCAGCAATAATAGAAATAACTGTATCACCTGCACCTGTTACATCTGATGCTATTTTAGATATTGCTGGAAAATGTATTGGTTTTTTTTCAGGTTGAAATAATGTCATACCATTTTTAGATCGAGTTACTAATAACGCTGATAGATCTAATTCAGATACTAATTTTATTCCTCTTTTTAATATTTGTTTTTCTTCATAACATTTTCCTACTATTTGCTCGAATTCAAAAAGATTAGGTGTTAATAAACTGGCTCCAGAATATTTTTTAAAATCTACTCCTTTTGGATCTATAAGCGTATGAATAGACATTTTTTTTGCGAGATTAATAATTTTTTTAATGTGCAATAGTGTTCCTTTTGCATAATCTGAAAGAACTAAAACTTTATAATTCTTTAACGAATTAATAATTTTTTCATGTAATAAATTAAAATTATTAAATATATATTGTTCTTGGAAATCTAATCGCATTAGTTGGTTTTTTTCCGATATAATTCTAATTTTTGTAATTGTTTTAGTATTTTTAATAATTATCAAATCGGAATAAATTTTTATATGTTTAAGAAGTTTATCTAATATTATTCCCTCATTATCTTCACCAATTAAGCCAATTATTTTACATTGACCACCTATTTCTGCAATATTTTTAGCTACATTACCCGCTCCACCGGGTTGATTTTTAATTTTTTTAATTAATGCAACTGGCATTGATTGTTCGGATAGCATATAGTAATTTTTACTATACCAATAACAATCTAATATTAAATCTCCTACTACGAGAACAAGTGCATTATTAAAATCAATGATTTCTTTTTTCATTAAGAATACCCTAAGATGTTATTAAAATAATTATTATATTTTTTTATATATTAATATTACCTTTAAAAATATCACAACATTTAATTATTACAAATAATCTTAAAACATTTAAGTATTCTATATTTTTCATTTAAAATAAAACTTTATTTTTTTATCTTGAGAAAATTTTTATGAAAATATACTTAGTTGGTGGTGCTGTACGTGATAAATTATTAAATTTACCTATTAAAGATAGAGATTGGGTAGTAGTCGGAGCTACTAAAGAAATATTATTAAAGAAAAATTTTCAACAAGTTGGTAAAGATTTTCCGGTATTTTTGCATCCAGATACACATGAAGAATACGCTTTGGCAAGAAAAGAAAGAAAATTCGGAAAAGGTTATACTAATTTCTGCACTAATTTCAGTTCTAACATAACGTTAGAAGAAGATTTAGTTAGGCGTGATTTAACAATTAATGCTATTGCTCAAGATAAATTTGGTAATTATATTGACCCGTATCAAGGTAAAATAGATTTAGAAAATCGTTTATTACGTCATGTTTCGGAATCTTTTATTGAAGATCCATTACGTGTTTTGCGAACTGCACGATTTGCAGCTAAATTAATGCATTTAGGATTTCGTGTTGCTAAAGAAACTATGCTTTTAATGTGTGAAATCGTCAATAAAAAAGAGCTATTATATTTAACTATAAATAGAATTTGGAATGAAACTGAAAAAGCATTTAAAACCAAAAATCCACATGTTTATTTTCAAGTGCTTTACTCTTGTAAAGCACTTAATTTAATATTTCCAGAAATATATTTTTTGTATCAAAAAGAATTATTTTTTACAAATATTTTTAATTACTTAAATAATTATTTTTTATCAACAGGTTTATCTAAGATATCTATTTTAACTAAAGATATTTCTATACGTTTTGCTTATTTATTTCAGTTTGTTTCTTTAAATATAAATTATATATCTAATACAAAATTGTATGATAAAACTTCTGCATCTATTGTAAAAAGTTTTTGTAATCGTCTTAATGTTCCTATACATATCAAGGAAATAGTGATACTAAGTGCTGGTTTTTATAATTTTTTACATGCAATAAACTATCAATCTTCTGAGGATATTATTAGTTTTTTTTCTAAGATAGATGCCTGGAGAAAACCAGATCGTATTGAGAAATTTGCATTTTTAACTGATTTTAATTTTTTTAATAATAAATTAAGTAATATTTCTAATATTAGTTTAGCACCTGGTTTATTTTTAAAAAAATCATTTTATGTTATACAAAATATATCTATTAAATCAATTTTAAAGAAAGGTTTTATAGGAAATCAAATAAAATATGAATTAAATCGATTGAGAATTAAAAAATTAGATTTATGGAGAATAAAAAACTTAAAAAAAGTATAACTAAATAAAGTATGATTTATTAATTTATGAAATAAATTAAAAAAGCTAATATAAAACGATAAAATCCGAAGAAATTTAATGAAATCTTATTAAGTATTTTAATCAGTTTATTAATTGATAGTAAAGAAATTATTAAAGATATAAAAAATGCACTTAAATAATATGGTATATAACTAATATTGATATTATTTATATTTTTTATTAAATCTAAACAAGATGCTCCTATTGTTAATGGAATGGAAGTAATAAAAGAGAAATCTATTGCAACAGAACGTTTTATACCTAATAATATTGCACTTCCTATAGTAGCACCTGATCTTGAAAATCCTGGGTATAAACATAATGCTTCAAAACATCCGATAATAAATGATTGTAAAAATTTTATATCATTAATAGAATTTATTGTAGATTTTTTAGGTTTTAAATTTTCAGAAACAATAAGAAAAAAACCTCCAATAATTAATGAGTACATAACATTTTTAGGATTAAATAATAATTTAATATTATTATAAAAAATAAAACCTAAAAATATTGTAGGTATAAGAGATATTAAAATATGTATATTTTTTGTTGTTTTTTTTCCTTTTTTAAATTTTATTAAATTTATTATTTTTTTAAAAAAAAACATTAATATTGCTATTGAAGATCCAAATTGAACAAATATTTTTAATATATCTGCATGTTTATTTGATACACCTAACCAATGACTAATAATAATTATATGTCCTGTTGATGAAATAGGAAGAAATTCTGTTATTCCCTCTACTATTCCAATAATCATAGAAATAATTGTTTGATATATATACATAAATTTTCTCTTTTTAAATAAAACGGTACTAAATAATAGCACCGTTTTTATTTTTTAGAAATTAATTATATAAAGACATAATTATTGTTTCACCAGCAATAATAGAACCTGATGATTTTTCTATTTTTTTAAATTTTTCCATATTAGATATTACTACAGGTGTTAAAATAGAACGTGCTGTTTTTTCCAATATATTTAAATCAAATAAGATAATAATATCTCCTATTTTTACTTTTTGATTATCTTTTGCTATTTGTTTAAAACCTTCTCCTTTTAGTTTTATTGTATCTATTCCAAAATGTACAAATAATTCAACTCCATCTTCTGATAGCACTGAAAAAGCATGTTTACTATCAAGTATTTTACCGATAGTTCCATTGATTGGTGATATTATTTTATTACCTGATGGTTTTATTGCAATACCATCACCTACGATTTTTTTTGCAAAAACTACATCTGGTACATCTTCAATATTGACTATTTCACCTGATACAGGTGCAAAAATATCTATTTTTTTTAAAGAATTAGATTTTTTACTATTAAAAAAATTCGATAAGAAACCCATTTTATTCTCCTAAGTACTTCTATCATTAAATTTTTTATATAAAAAAAATCAAATGACTCCTTAATTAAATGTATTTAATAAATTAAATATTTCTTGTGTTGTAGGCAAAGTTAATATTTTTTTAGCTAATTTTTGAGCTTTTAAAAAAGATATTTTTCGAATTGTTTCTTTGATTTTAGGAATACTTGTTGAACTCATACTAAACTCATCTAAACCCATACCTAATAAAAGAGCAGTAATGCGTTCATCTCCTGCTAATTCTCCACACATACCAGTCCATTTTCCGTCATTATGTGAAACATCAATAACTTTTTTAATTAATTTTAATACAGATGGACTTATAGGATTGTATAAATGTGAAATTAAATCATTACCTCTGTCAACAGCTAAAGTATATTGCGTTAAATCATTAGTACCAATACTAAAAAAATCTACTTCTTTGATTAAATATTCTGCTATTATAGCTGATGCAGGAGTTTCTATCATAATTCCAATTTTAATATTTTTATCAAATAGTATATTATTATGATCTAATTGATATTTTAATTTTTTAATTTCTATTTTTAATATTCTAATTTCCTCTACAGATATAATCATAGGAAATAAAATATATATTTTACCAAATGCAGAAGCTCTAAGTATAGCTCTTAACTGAGCATGTAAAATTTCTTTTCTATCCATTGAAATACGTATGGCTCTCCATCCAAGAAATGGATTTTCTTCTTTTGGTAAATTCATATATGGAAGATCTTTATCGCCTCCAATATCCATAGTCCTTATGATAACTGACTTATTTTCCATAGTTTCTGCAATTTTTTTATATGCTTGAAATTGTTCTTGCTCAGTAGGAAATGTATTACGACCCATAAATAAAAATTCTGTTCGATAAAGACCAATACATTCAGCACCATTTTTCTTTGCTGATTCGACATCTTGAATATTGCCAATATTAGAACCAATTTTAATATTATGTCCATCAATTGTGGTTGCTGGTAAATATTTTAATTTTTTAAAACTATTTTTTTTAATAAAATAGTTTTTTTCAACCTCTCGTTTTTTATTTATTAATTCAGTAGAAGGGTTGATAAAAATTTGATTGTTAATTGAATCTAAAACAATATAGTCATTGTTCTTGACTATATTTGTAATATTACTAGTTCCTACAATTGCAGGTATTTCAAGTGATCTTGCCATAATTGAAGTGTGCGATGTTAAACCACCTAAATCTGTAATAAATCCTAAAATGTATGTTAAATTAATTTGTGCAGTTTCTGAAGGAGTGAGATCTTTTGAAATTAGAATTACTTTATCTTTTATGTTATTTAAATCAATAATATTAATGTTAAGTATATTTTTTAATAAACGTAATCCAATATCTCTTACATCAATTGCTCTATTTTTTAAATATTCATCTTGTATTTTTTCTAACGCTTTTGCTTGTTCTTCAATAACATATTGAGTTGCTTCTTCTGCTGATATTTTCTTTTCTTGAATTAAGTCTATTATTTCTTTTTCTAATTCTTCGTCTTCAAGAAGCATAATATGACTTGCAAAAATATCTTCTTGTTTTTTTCCAAATTTTTTTCCTATAGTTAGTTTGATTTCTTGTAATTGATTTACTGATTTTTTTCTTCCATTAAAAAATTTATTTATTTCTGTTTGAATATTTTTAACAGAAATTATTTTCCGGTTAATGACAATGTCTTCATGTTTTAATAAAAGAGCATGGCCAAAAGCTATACCCGGTGATGCTGAAATGCCTGAAATCATAACATTACCTTTAACTATAAATTTTATATTTGTTTTAGAGAGGAAAACATTGAATGTCAGGCGAATATATTTTTTTTTATAAGAGAAATCCGGAAGTAGTATTAACCCTCCGGTATTTTTATAAAAATTCATAAATTATTTTTTTAATTATGATTTATTCTAATTCTGTCATTATTTTAGATAAATGTTCAATAGCTTTTTTTTCATCTTTTCCTTCTGCAGATAACGTAATTAAACTTCCATGAACTAAACCAAGTGTTTGAATTTTAAAAAGACTTTTTGCATTCACAGATTTTCCGTTATAAATAATTTGAATATCAGAAATAAATTTTTTTGCTTCTTTTACAAATTCAGCTGCAGGTCGAGTATGTAATCCATGCACAGCAGTAATTTTTATTTCATTTTGAAACATTTTTTTTTCCTTATTAATATTAAATTTCAGAAATTTTTTTTATATTAAATATTAAAATACAACTTCTATAATAAATTTTTTTTTACTTTTTATTAAAGAAGTTGTATTTTTTAATATGTATTTCTATTTTGAAATGATTTAGAAAATAATTCTGTACTTAAATAACGTTCTCCAGAAGAAGGAAATATTACGACTATTGTTTTATTTGAAAATTGTTTTTGACTTTGTATTTTTAAAGCTGCTGCAATAGCAGCGCCAGAAGAAATACCAGCTAATATTCCTTCTTGTTTCATTATTTTTTGAGCATATAACATGGATTCTTCACTTGATATTGTAATTACTTTATCAATTAAACTTAAATCTAAATTTATAGGAATAAAACCAGCTCCAATGCCTTGAATTTTATGTAATCCAGGTGTTATTTTTTTTCCTGATAAAAATTGTGTAATTACAGGTGATTCTAAAGGCTCTACAGCAACACTAATAAAATCTTTTTTTCCTTTAATATTTTTTATATATCTTGTAATACCTGTTATAGTTCCTCCTGTACCTACTCCTGAAACTAATATATCTATATTTCCATTGGTATCATTCCAAATTTCTGGTCCAGTAGTATTTTCATGTATTTCTGGATTAGCAGGGTTTTCAAACTGTTTTAATAAATAATATTGTTTTTTATTTAAAGATACAATTTCATTAACTTTAGCAATAGCTCCCTTCATACCTTTTTTGCTATCTGTTAAAATTAACTTAGCACCTAAAGATTTGAGTAGTTTTTGTCTCTCAATCGACATGGATTCAGGCATCGTAAGAACTAATTTATAATTTCTAGCAGCTGCAACATATGCTAGAGCTATACCTGTATTTCCACTTGTAGCTTCAATTAATTTAATATTTTTATTTAAACTTCCTTTTTTTTCTGCATTCCATATCATATTAGCACCAATTCTACATTTAACACTAAAACTTGGATTTCTAGATTCAATTTTTGCTAAAATTTTACCATTTCCTATTTTATTTAAACGAACAAGTGGTGTATTACCAATAGTTAATGAATTATCTTGATATATTTTACTCATTTTTTTCCATTTTTTTAAATTTATAATACATAATATTATTTATACTTGATTTTTTTATTTTATAAAACTTGTTAAGTTCATGTTTTTTTTTATTATACTTTGTTTAATAATTATTAGAAAAATCTATTTTTATAAATTGATAAAATTTAATTTTATTCTATTTTTTAAGAATTTTTTTATTTTACTTATCTAACATATAGTATATTTTAGATATTAATTTTTATACTATTTTATTTTTTATATATGTTTAATATATAAAATAATATATAAAACAATTTTCTTTGTATTTATTTATAATAAAGTATTATTTGTTTATAATTTAATTGTTATTCAAATATAAAATATTTTTGTATCGTAATAATATATTATAAAAAATATTAATATTTTAAATTAAAATTTTTAATGAATTTTCTATTGTTTACATTAATTTTATCTAATATATTTATGAAAAAAATTCAATATCAAATTAATAAACTACGCGAAAAAATTTTAAAATACGATTATTTTTATCATACTTTAGATAAACCAATTATTTCTGATCCAGAATATGATTATTTATTGAATCAATTGTATAATTTGGAATTAAAATATAAAGAATTAATTACCCCTGATTCACCTACTCAGAAAATAGGTTCAAATTTACTTGATAAATTTAAAAAAATAAGACATTTTTTTCCTATGTTATCTTTAGAAAATACATTTGATTTAAATGGATATTTAAAATTTGAAAATAGAATTAAAAAAGTTTTTATAACTGATTCTAAAATAGATTTTTGCTGTGAGTTAAAAATTGATGGAATAGCTGTTAGTTTAATTTATGAAGAAGGAATTTTAATTCGTGCTGCAACTCGAGGTGATGGCTATTTTGGAGAAAATATTACACAAAATGTAAAAACAATTAAATCTATTCCATTAAAATTAAAAGGATTGAATATACCGAAAAGGTTGGAAATACGAGGTGAAGTTTTTATGTTAAAATCTGATTTTTCAGACTTAAACATTCAATCTTGTTCGGATAAAAAAAAATATTTTTCTAATCCAAGAAACGCAGCTGCTGGATCATTAAGACAAATTGACTCTAAAATCACAGCTAAAAGAAAATTAATGTTTTTTTGTCATGGATTTAATTTTTTTAAAGAAACAAAATTTTTTAAAACTCATTATGAAACGCTTATACATTTTAAAAATTGGGGTATACCTATTAATAAGGAAATATTAATTTGTTCTAGTCATTTAGAAATATTTAATTTTTATAAGAAATTTGAAAAAAACCGATTATTATTTAATTTTGACGTAGATGGTATTGTTATAAAAGTGAACTCACTTTATTATCAAAAAAAATTAGGTTCTAATAATAAATCACCAAGATGGGCTATTGCTTTTAAATATTTTCCTAAAGAAGAAATAACTAAGTTAAATGATGTAAAATTTGAAGTTGGAAGAACAGGAGTTATTACGCCAGTAGCTTATTTTAATCCAGTTTGTATCTCAGGAGTTATTATTAAAAAAGCTTCTTTATATAATAGACAAGTAATGAACAAATTAAATTTACATTTTAATGATTATATTACTATACAACGCTCTGGAGATGTTATACCAAAAATTATAAATGTTATCAAAAATAAACGTCTTAAAAATACTAAAAAAATAGTTTTTCCTATTTATTGTCCAGTTTGTAATTCAAAATTATTAATACATGAAAAAGGAAAAACAATACGTTGTCTTGCTGGATTAATGTGTAATGCTCAGAAAAAAAAATTATTTTGTCATTTTTTTTCAAAATATGGATTAAATGCAAATGGATTAGGTCCTAAAATTATTAATAAATTAATTCAGAAAAAAATTGTTTTAAATTTAATAGATTTTTTTTATCTTAAAGAAGATCAATTGAAAACTATAGAAAATATAGGTAAAAAAAAGAGTGCTAAAATTATCAAAATTATTTATTTATCTAAAAGAACTACTATAAATCGTTTTATTTGTGCTATAGGAATTTTTTCTGTAGGTGAAGTTATTGCAGAAAAGCTTTCTAATTATTTTCATATTGTTAATAATTTAATTAATTCATCAAAAGAAGAATTAGAATCAATAGATGGAATAGGATCAGTAGTCGCACATAATATATTTAATTATTTTTCTATTCCTGAAAATAAAAGATTAGTTGAAGAATTAACAGAAGTATTAAATATTTTACCATATAATCAAAATATTATTAATGATAAAATACCGAGTATTTTTAATAAAAATATTGTTATAACAGGTATATTTAGAAATTATTCAAGAAATGAACTACAGGAAATTTTAATTAATTTAGGTGCTCGTGTTAGCAATAAAGTTTCTAAAAAAACAGAGTTATTAATATTTGGAGAAAAATTTGGTCGTAAGTTTTTAGAAGCAAATAAACTAAATATTAAAATGATGAATGAAGAAGACTTTATTTTGTTAATGAAGAATATGAACTAAATTATTTTATGGGTCGTGCAGGATTTGAACCTGCGACCAATTGATTAAAAGTCAACTGCTCTACCAACTGAGCTAACGACCCGAAATATTTTTGGGTGATGACGGGCTCGAACCGCCGACCTCCTCCGTGTAAAGGAGGAGCTCTACCAACTGAGCTAATCACCCATATAATTATCTATATCTATTGTAAAGATAAGAAAAATAGAGTCAATCTTTTTTTTAAAAAGATTATTTGTTTGTTGTAATTTTAATCATTATGATGAAATAATTATCTATATTTATTAATATATAAAATTTATTTTAAAATTTTTGTGTAAATTTTTAAAATATTTCAAGGAATATATGAAAGTTAAAACTCGTTTTGCTCCTAGTCCTACTGGAGATTTACATATCGGTAGTATTCGAACCGCTTTATATTCTTGGTTGTTTGCGCGTCATTATAATGGAAAATTCATACTTCGTATAGAAGATACTGATTTTCAAAGATCTAAATCATTTTCAGTTCAATCTATTTTCCAAGGATTAAAATGGTTGGGATTAGATTGGGATGAAGGTCCTTATTTTCAGAGTAAAAGATTAGATCGATACAAAGAAGTAATTGAAATTATGTTAAAAACAGGAAACGCTTATAAATGTTTTTGTTCACCAAAAGAAATAGAACAAGAACGTTTTAAACAACTTTGTGAAGGCAAAAAACCACGTTATACTGGAGTTTGTAGAAATTTAAAAAATAAATATAACATTAATAAAAAATATACAATACGATTTAAAAATCCCAATTCTGGAATAGTAACATTTGAAGATAAAATCAGAGGACAGATTACTTTTGATAATATGGAATTAGATGATCTTATAATTCAGCGTTCAAATGGAATTCCTACTTATAATTTTTGTGTCGTAATAGATGATTTAGATATGAATATTACACATGTAATTCGTGGAGAAGATCATATTAACAATACGCCTCGTCAAATTAATATTTTGAAATCTTTAAAAGCACAAATACCTGTTTATGCACATGTTTCTATGATATTAAATGAAAATGGAAAAAAATTTTCTAAAAGAGATAATTCTGAAAATATTATTGAGTATTATAATAAAGGTTTTTTACCAGAAGCATTAATTAATTATATAATACGATTAGGTTGGTCTCACGGTAATCAAGAAATTTTTAGTCTTTTAGAATTAAAAAAATTGTTTAATTTAGATTCTATTAGTAAATCGGCTAGCGCTTTTAGTATAAAAAAACTATTATGGTTAAATAAATACTATATTAATAGTTTGCCATTGAATTATATTTCTAATATTTTAAAAGATTATATGAAACACGAAAATATAAATATAGAAAGTGGACCTAATTTAGAATCTTTATTACATTTGTATAAAAACCGTTATCATACCTTGAAAGAAATGGCCTGTGCTTTTAGATTTTTTTATGAAGAATTTAAATGTTTTGATATAAAATCTGCTAATAAATATTTAGTTTTAAAAAATTTTTATATTTTAAAAAAAATTTATAATAAAATACAAAAATTTTCTTTTTGGCAAATTGAAACTTTGTCTGAATTTATTAATAATCAATCTATAGAATTAAATGTTAAGATAAAAGAAATAAGTATGTTATTACGAGTAGTATTAACAGGAAATATATCTTCACCGAATATAAGTTCTGTAATGTTTTTACTTGGAAAAGAAAAAACTTTATTTAGATTAAAAAAATCGATGAGTTTTATAGAAAAAAATAGAAAATTCTAGAGAAAATAGTTTTTTTCAAATCTTAATAAAATTAAATTTTTTTCTATTTTTTCAACGATTTACTTTTTAAGATAAACAGCACTTTATAGAAAAATAAATTGACAGAATTCATGTGTTTTTATATTGTAATAATTTTGGGGCTATAGCTCAGTGGGCAGAGCATTTGCATGGCATGCAAAATGTCAGCGGTTCGATTCCGCTTAGCTCCAAAAAAATAAATAATTTTTTAAAATTTAAATATTATTTTTTAGATAAATTTAATATTTTTAATCAATATACATGCTGTGCAAAATTAAAATCAGCACAGCATTTTAAATTAAATCTGTTGACTCATTATTTCTTTGTAAGCTGATATAACTTTATTTCTAATTTGAATAGCTAATTCTATAGAAATAGAAGATTTTTGTAAATTTATCATTACGTCATTTAAAGACATAGAAGATGGATTTAATTCAAATTTTTCAATATTTTTTTTCGCATTATTTTGAATATTATTAATTTCGCCTAATGCTTTTTGAAAAAATTGAACAAAACTATTAGATTTTTTGATGTTTTGTGTTTTTTCATCTAAAAAATTAATCTTGGTATAAACGTTTTGATTATGAATATTATCAATAACCATATTTTCCTCTAGAATTTTTACTATGACTTTTTAAATAATATCATATCTTTTATAAATATAAATTATAAAGATAAATATTTTATGTTATAGATAATTTATTAGGAAATGTTTGTAAATTAAATTTAATTGTTGCTCAATTTATAGTTAAGATTATCTACTAGATTAGGAAGATATCATGAATTTTAGTAATATAGAAGAATCAATTTCAGAAGAGAAAAAAAAACTTAATAACTTTCTATCTTATTTTTTTAAAAACGCACGTGTTTTAATAATTTTGTTGGTAATAGCAGTAATTACTACAATTTCAGTTTCTATGTGGAAAAAATCTTCTGATTATCAAGTTTTATATAATAATCTATCTACTGAAGATGGGGAATTTGTTTCTGATTATTTAAATCAAATGAAAATTCCTTATCAATTTTCAGAAGATTCTGGAAAAATATTAGTTCCAAAAAATAAAGTACATGATTTACGCTTATCTTTGTCAGAACAAAAAATACCCCGTAGCGGAATCGGTTTTGAAATTTTAGATAAAGAGAAATTTGGGATTAGTCAATTTAATGAACAAATTAATTATCAACGTGCTTTGGAAGGTGAGTTGGCACGTACTATAGAAAGAATAAATATTGTAAAAAGTGCAAGAATACATATAGTGATGCAAAAAAATTCTTTATTTTTACAAGATAAAAAAAAAGCATCAGCTTCAGTTATCTTAAGTTTAAAAGCTGGATCTAAATTAAATTCAAGTCAAACAAATGCTATATTACATTTAATATCTAATAGTATATCTGATTTATCCGTAGATAATATAACTATAGTTGATGAATTTGGTAAGTTATTAAATAATTCTTCATTAGTATCAGATCAAATAAATGATGCTAAATTAAAATATTCTGAGCAGGTCGAATTAAGATACGCTAATAAAATTCAAAGTATTTTAGAACCATTATTTGGATTTGGAAATGTACATGCTCAAGTAACTGCTCAAATTGATTTTAATTCTCAAGAAAAAACACAAGAACAATATGAACCTAATGCAAACTATAAGGATCAGTCAATACGTTCACATCAAACTACTATTAATGATAATATAAAAAGTAAAAAAGAAAAAGATCATAGTAATACGTTTCCTCAAAGTAATTCATTTAATACTAATAGTAGTAAAACTAAAAAATATAATTTAAATCAAACTAATGAATCACTGAAAGATAGTATTATGAGTTCTAATTCTACGATTAATCATGATGATACAATTAATTATGAATTAAATCATACTTTATCGCATGTAAAAATGAATATGGGAGAAGTTAAAAGATTATCTGCTGCAGTGGTAATAAATTTTATTAAAGATAAAACTGGAAAATCAGTGCCTTTAAATATAGAACAAATAAAAAATATTAAACGTTTAGTATGTGAATCAATAGGTTATTCTAAGATTAGAGGTGATAGTATACATATAATTAATGAATCTTTTGCACAAAATAATAAAAATACTTATATTAAACTTAATAATTTTAATCAATCTAATATTTTTAATGCTTTTTCAATTTTTATACCATGGTGTATTTTAGCTTTATTTTTGTTATATTTTTTAAAAAAATATATTTTTTCTTTTTTTAAAAATACGGGTCAAGATAAAAAATTAGATAAGAAGAATATTAAAAAAGCAATTATAAATTCTAATGAAAATGAATTAGCTAATAATGTTGAAAAAAAAGTTTTGAAAAATTTAAATAATGAAAATACAGATAATTTAATTCATCAAATTTGTAATATATCTAATCAAAATCCACGTGTTGTAGCGTCGATTATTCGTCAATGGATGAGTGATAAAAAATGACTTTAAATGGTACTGAGAAAAGTGCACTTTTATTAATGTCAATAGGATCTGATCAAGCGTCAGAAGTGTTAAAGTATTTAACTCCTTTTGAAGTTCAAGAATTGGTTACTTCTATGGTTAATATTAATCAGTGTTCTAATACAATATTAAATAAAGTATTAACTGAATGTTATGATATTTTTATGAAAAATAACAATTTAGTTTATAATAATAATGAAGAATATATATCTGATATGTTAACTAAAGCATTAGGTGATAAAAAAGGCAATATTTTATTAAGTGATGCATTAGAAGTAAGAAATATTAAAATGTGTATTGAATCTCTTAATTCAATGAAACCTGATAAATTAGCTTCTTTATTAAAAGAAGAACATACTCAAATTATTACAACTATACTTGTATATTTAGATAAAAATCAATCAGCTCAAATTTTATCTTATTTAAGTAAAGAACAACGTACTGAAATTATAATAAAAATTGCTGAATTTAATGGTATTGAAGAAAAAACATTTATTGAATTAAAAAATATTGTTAATAATTTATTAGAAAAGAAAAAATTTGCTTTTTCAAATAAAGGAGGTATTAAAACTGTTGCTAATATTTTAAGTTCTATGAAGATAGAAAATGAAAAATATTTATTAGAAAAAATCAAACTTTCTAATAAAGAATTATCTAATAAAATTATTAAACAAATATTTTTATTTGAAAATATAGTAAATGTTAATGATGATATTATTAAATGTTTAATAAATTATATAGAAGAAGAAAAATTGTATATTGCACTTCAAGGTACTAGTAACATCATAAGAAATAAATTTTTTAGCAATATGGATGAAACAAAATCAACAAGATTATTACTACTTCTAAAGAAAAAATCTTATATTTCTAATATTGCTATAGAAAATGAACAAAAATTAATTTTGATGATGATTAAAAATATTTTAGATCATGGTATATTTTCGCTAGAAAATTTAGGAAAATATTATGTCTAATTTAAATGTAAAAAAAGAATGGAAAAAATGGTATCCAGAAAAAATTGTTTTAAATAATCCAAAAAAAAATCATAATATTTTTTGGAATAAAAATGTTTTAAAAGAAACAGATTTTTATATTATTAAAAAAAATGAATTAATTAATCAACTGAAAAACTCAGATGAATTTGAACAAAATTCTTTTAATAGCAAATCAGATTTTTTAAAAATAAAAAAAAATCTTAAAGAAAAAGAAAAAAAATACATCTTACTAAACAGCAAGTTACAAGATTTATGTATAAATTTTGAATCTACAATTGCTGTATTTGAAAAAACGTTATTTTCACGTTTATTAAAGACTGTTTTAATAATTTCTTCTTATATTATTGGTGAAAAATTTTTAATTAATAAATCAATTTTATTAAAAAAAATAAATAAAATTATTAAAGACGATAAATTTTTCTTAAATAAACCAAGATTAGTTATTCATCCTAGTAATAAAAAAATATTAGAAAAAATTTTAAAACAATCTATAAATAATAAATGGGAATTAGTTTGTAATAAGAGTATTGATATTAATAGTTTTAAAATTGAATCTGATAATAGCAATATAGATTCTACTATTTATTCTAGATGGAAAGAAGTATATCGTGTTATTCTTAAAGAAGAGGAACATTTATGAAATTGAAATGTTCTGAATTATTTAAAAAAATTGATTTTTTTGAAAATAAGATTAATAATCTTTCAGATGTTATTACATATGGTTATGTAATTAGTATAAATGGTTTAATATTAGAAGTCATTGGTTTAAAAGCTCCTATTGGAGCTGAATGTATTATTGAAAGCATAATAGATGGTAAAATATTAAATATTTCAGCTGAAGTTGTTAAATTTAATCAAGAAAAAACGTTATTATTTTCTTTTCAAGAAACTTATGGTATTTTACCTGGTGCTAAAGTTGTTTTAAAAACATCTAAAAATCTAGACATATTTAGTAAAAAAATTCCTTTAGGAATAAATTTATTAGGTAGAGTATTAAATGGTAAAGGTCAACCATTAGACGGACGTTCTGAATTAGATCCAAAATGTTTTACTAGAATTAAAAAGAAATATATTAACCCATTAAGTAGAAAACCTATTCATGAAATCCTTGATACAGGAATACGTGCTATAAACGGATTAATAACTATTGGGAGAGGTCAAAGAATAGGAATTTTTTCAAGTTCAGGAATTGGTAAAAGTATTTTACTCGGAATGATGGCGAAATATACAAAATCAGATGTAGTAGTAATTGGATTAATTGGAGAAAGAGGAAGAGAAGTAAAAGATTTTATAGAAAATATATTAGGATCGGATGGATTATTAAATTCTGTAGTAATTGCTGCTCCAGCAGATCATTCTCCTTTATTACAAATTGAAGCTGCTTCATATGCTACAAGCATAGCTGAATATTTTCGAGATAAAGATAAAAATGTTTTATTAATTATGGATTCTTTAACTCGTTACGCAATGGCTCAAAGAGAAGTTGCATTGTCTTTGGGCGAACTACCAGTTTCTAGAGGATATCCATCTTCTGTTTTTTCAAAAATTCCTATTTTAGTAGAGCGATCAGGAAATACAGATAATAAAGGATCTATTACTTCATTTTATACAGTTTTAACTGAAAACGAAGAAGAACAAGATCCTATTTCACATATTTGTCGTTCTATACTTGATGGTCATATTGTATTATCGCGTTATTATGCAGATTTAGGACATTATCCTGCTATTGATATCGAATCTTCTATAAGTCGTGTTATGCCAGATATTATAACTAAATCACAATATTCAAAAGCTTGTTATTTTAAAAAATTAGTAGCTTCTTATCAAAGAAATAAAGATTTAATTAACATTGGAGCTTATATTAAAGGAAATGATTTAATTTTAGATGATGCAATTGACAAGTGGCCAGACTTAGAAAAATTTTTACAACAAAAACAATCAGAAAAAAGCAATTATTTAGTTTCTTGCGAAAAATTAAATAAAATATTTATTTAAATTTTTTTATTTATATATTTATTAGTTGGTTTAAGATCTAATAGGAGATTTTTTATGAAATTTAAAAAAAATTTATTTTCTATTTTAGAAAATATAGAGAAAACAAAAATAGAACAAAAAAAAAATCATATTAAAAATTTATATAACCAAAAAAAAAACATATTGAACAACTAAATCTATTAATTAATTTTCGAAACGAATATATTAATAAATTAAATATTAAACTTAAATTAGGTATATGTATAGATCAGTGGAAAATATATAATAATTTTATTCTTATGTTATATATTGCAGTGGAAGAAAATAATAATGTAATTAAGCAATATGAAAAAACAATTAATAAAAATTTAGATCAATGGTTTAAAAATCATGTTAAATTAAAAACTTGGAATTATTTAAATCAAAAAAATCAAATAGTGTTAAAAAAACGTAAAATTTTAGAAGAAAACATTATTAACGACGAATTTTCTCAATTTAAATTTTTTGAAAAAGGCAACTATTATAATGTTAAATCCTCTTAATAATATAGTATTAAAACGAAATATTTCAGTCAGTTCAGATTATAATATTGCTGATTTTAATTTGTATCGATTTATTTTTAATGCATGTAAAAAAAAATTATTAAATAAAGAAATTAAATTTGATAATATTTCAACGAAACATAAAACAAAAGATGATGAAAATATTATATCTACTAATTTTATAGTAAATAATTTATTAAATATTTTAAATACAAAAAATGTTAAGAATAACTTTTATATGCATAAAAATACTGAGAAAAAACAAAAAAAAAAATTACACGAAAATATTAAATTAACATCTCATATTTTTTTAAAAAATAAAGAAAAAATTAATAAAGAAGAAAATAATACAAAAGATAAAATATTTAAAAATAATGAAATGTTAAAAAATTTAAAATATATTAAAAACAAATATCGTTTATCTTGTAATTATAATACTATTAATTTATTTAAAAAATCCTACAATGAAAGTATCTTCAATAAAATCAGTAATTTAAAAAATATACAAAATAAAAAAAATTTTATTAGAGATAATAAAAATTTTATGTATTTTAAAAATTATAAAAATAATATATCTGAAATATCTTCTTCTAAAAATATGAAGAACAATCAATATTCTATTTCTGAAATAAACTCTTTAAAAAAAATAAATGAAAAAAATTCCTTTAAATTAAATAAAAAATCAATTTTTGTTTTAAATAGCAAAGAAAATATTAAATGGAAACAAGCAATTAATCAACAAGTTTTATTATCTATTTCTAACAAAGAAAATAAAGCGGAAATACGTTTAAAACCAGAATATCTTGGTTCAATATATATAAAAATTAAAATGGAAAATGATAAAGCTAAATTAAAATTAATTTCTGATAATTTAGGAATTAAAAATTTTTTAAATAATTGTATACCATTTTTAGAATATTCCTTAATTAAAAATGGTATCTTTTTAAAAGATGTTAATATTTCTAGTACTTTTAATTTAGAAAAAAATAAAAATTTGTTTATTTCAGACAATTGTCATTTAAGCAAATCTAATATATTTAAAAAATTTTATAAAAATTTAAATCAAAAACAACTAATTGATATGTATGTTTAAATTTTAAAAAATGTCTATTTAAAATTTTAATTGCATTTAAAACTTATAAATAAGTTTTAGAATAATTTAAAACCACTTTTACCTATAAGGTATATAATAAATGGGAAAAAGTAATTATTTAAATGTTATAAATAAAGAAACTAATAAAAAAGAAGAGATACTTAATATTTTAAGTGTAGATAGAATTAAAATATTAGAAAAAATTAATGAAAATTTTATAAAAAAAACAATAACATATTTTTCAAAATTTATTAAAAATCATATAAAATTAAATTTTTTTTCTATTAAAGTAAATTCTTATACAGATAATGATACAGATATAAAATATTTATTTTCTAATGAAATAAAAATATCTAATTCAAAAGAACAATCTTTTATATTTTTTTCTGATAATTTATTATCTGTTTTTATAGATTTATTATTTGGAGGTAATGGAAATTATATAGAAAAAATTAATAAAGAAAGAAATATTTCATATACAGAAAAAATTATTTCTGAAAAACTTATGAAGTTAATTTGTACTGCTTATTGTAAAGCTATTAAAAAATTTTATTCTATTGATATGAAAGTTATTAATATAAAAATCGTTGATATTAAAAAACTTTCTTATTTAAATCAAAATTATATAACTAATTATTTTAATTTTAGTATAAATAATATAAGTATTTTTTTTAGTATTTTATTTCCTATTTCAATAATTGAAAAAAATTTTCAACAAATAAATTCTTTAAAAGTTAATAAACAATCTTTAATAAAAAATGTAAATTGTAGACAAGATATTGCTATTAGTAATTTATATGATGTTGAACTAGATGTTATTGTAAAATTAATAATGTCTTCTAAAGTGAATTGTAACAGTTTATCTATAGGAGATATTTTAATGATTAAAAGCCCTGAAAAAGTACTTGCTTATATAGAAAAAATACCTATATTTTTAGGTCACTATAAAAATTTTGATAAAAAATCAGTTATTTTTTTAAAAAAATTTATACATAAAAATTTAGATTTGAATAAATATGAGGAGTTTTTTAATGAATAAACTAAAAAAAAAACCTAATTTTGACAAAATTGATCGTGTTATTCAAAGTAGTAACAATGATATAGATAACAATGATATAGATAACAATGATATAGATAACAATGATATAGATAACAATGATATAGATAACAATGATATAGATAACAATGATATAGATAATTCTAAAGAAAAAAAATCTGTTAAATCTGAAGAAATATTAAATAATAAAAAAATAATATTTGATATACCAATCAATATAACTATAGAATTAGGTAGATCAAAAATAAAAATAAAAGAACTATTAAATTTTTCTAAAGGAAGTATGTTTATCTTAAATAGACAAAAAGAAGATCCTTTAAAAATTTTTGCGAATGGTAAATTAGTTGCATTTGGTGAAGTTGTTATCTCAGATAATACTTATGGTATACGAATTATTAGTATCAAAAACTCTTTAAATACTATGAATTAAAAATTTAAATTTTATGAAAAACAATATTGAATCACAGTTAGCATTGAACAATTCTCCATTAGAATTTAATAGTATAAATTTTTTTCACATAGCTAGTTCGTTAGGACAAATAATATTACTAATATTAGTTTTAAGTTGGATAGCAAAAAAAATTTCATTTATAAAAAACAATAAAAAAAAATCTTATATAAACATTATAGAAAGAACGTCAATAGGATCTAACGAATCTATTATTGTAGTAGATGTAAAAGAGGTAAAATTGATATTAGGGGTTACAAAAACTAAAATTACTCATCTATATACATTAAAATCTCAATTAAAAGACGAGTTACCTAATAAAGAAGAAAATATTATGTTACCAAAAAAAAATTTTCATGATTCTTTTAAAAATTTAACTAAAATTTTTTTAAAAAAAATAATTTTCTATCGAACCATTCCATTTGTATTTTTTTTATTATTTTGTCCCTTAGTTTATGCTGATATACCTGGTCCAATAATTCATAATTTTAGTAATGGCACCCAAACTTGGTCTTTGCCGATACAAACCTTAGTTTTTTTAACTGCACTTACTTTTCTTCCAGCTTTTCTTTTAATGATGACTAGTTTTACTCGAATTATTATTGTTTTTGGATTACTTAGAAATGCCTTGGGAACTCCATATGCGCCACCTAATCAAATATTATTGGGTTTGTCACTTTTTTTGACTTTTTTTATCATGTCTCCTACTTTTGAAAAAGTTTATCAAGAAGCGTATCTCCCATTTAGCAAAGAAAAAATTAATATGGATGAAGCTATTTTAAAAGGTTCAATACCATTGAAAAAATTCATGCTAAATCAAACAAGGACATCAGATTTAGAAGTGTTTTCAAAAATAGCACATATTTCTTATTATAAAAATAAAAATGATATACCTATGCGTATTTTATTACCTTCATTTATTACAAGTGAATTAAAAACGGCATTTCAAATTGGTTTTACTATTTTTATACCTTTTTTAATTATCGATTTAGTTGTTGCTAGTGTTTTAATGGCACTTGGTATGATGATGGTTCCGCCTTCAACAATCTCATTGCCTTTCAAGCTAATGTTATTTGTATTAGTAGATGGTTGGCAATTATTGGTAACTTCGCTATCGCAAAGTTTCAACATATAATTCTTAATGGAATTGTTTATGACTCCTGAATATATAATGGTTTTATTTAGTCAAGCTATGAAAGTTGCATTAATGATTGCATCTCCATTATTGTTATCTGCTTTAATAAGTGGCTTGATTATTAGTATATTACAAGCAGCTACACAAGTAAATGAACAAACTCTTTCATTTATTCCTAAAATAATTTCTATTTTAGCAACAATTGCTTTACTTGGTCCTTGGATGTTGGGTGTTATGTTAGATTATATGCATAACTTATTTAATAATATACCAGTAATTATAAAATAATGTTAACATTTAATAACTTACAACTAATAACGATTATAAGCAATTTTTTTTGGCCTTTAGTACGTATTTTAGCATTTTTTTCAACTGTGCCAATTTTTAATGATCAGCATATAAATCGAAAAACTAAAATAGTTTTATCTATATTAATTAGTTGGATAATATTACCATTTTTACCGAAAGTAAATATAGAACTATTTTCTTTTATTGGTTTATTGCTTTTATTAGAACAAATTTTAATTGGTATTATTTTGGGATTTACTTGTCAATTTTTGTTTGCTACAATTAATTTTGCAGGAGAATTAATAGGATTACAAATGGGTTTATCTTTTGCCACGTTTTTTAATGCAAATAATAATATTGGTATTTCTGTTATATCTCGTTTATTAAATATTTTAATGTTATCTTTCTTTTTATCAATTAATGTTCATCTTTATTTAATATCTATATTAATTAATAGCTTTCACAGTATACCAATTAATATTATTTTTTTTAAAAGTAATATTTTTTTTGTTTTACTAAAATTTTCTAGTAGCATTTTTTTAAATAGCATAATGTTTGTGCTGCCAATTATGATTTTTTTATTATTATCTAATATAATAATGAGTATTTTAAATCGTTTGTCTCCGCAAATATCTATTTTCTCTATTGGTTTTCCTTTGAATTTATTAATAGGATTAGTAGTATTATATTATTTAATATCTATTTCTTTTCCTATTTTTAACAAATTATTACATCAATTAACTTCATTTTTATTTTATACTTTTTAACTATTATAGTTAATATTGTGAAATTTTATCAATACTTTAAAGTATATTAAATTATTTATAAAGTATAATTTATATTAAATTATACTTTAGTTTAGTTGTTAAATTTTATTTAAAATTTTTTTATTTAATTTTTCCTTCATTATATAATACATGTTTACGAATAATTGGATCATATTTTTTAAATACCAACTTATCAGGTGTATTTCTTTTGTTTTTAGTAGTAGTATAATAATGCCCTGATCCTGAAGAAGAAATCATTTTTATTTTTTCTCTACTTTTTTTTGCCATATTATAACCCTTATTTTTTATTTTTCATTTTTTGTATAATTGATTCTATTCCATTTTTATCAATACAACGCATTCCATTAACAGATACACGCAATTTAATAAATTTTTTTTGTTCTGGAACCCAAAAACGATGATTTTGAATATTTGGTAAGAATTTTCTTTTTGTTGCATTTAAAGCGTGTGATCTATTATTACCAATCATTCGTTTTTTTCCTGTAACTTGACATATACGAGACATATAAAATTTCTCCTAGAATTTCATTTTTTTAAAATACGAAAATTTTTATTTATATTAATATATAGTTTTATATTTAAAAGTATTAATCAATATTTAATTAGGATCTCTTATATGAATATATGTCAGAGATATTTATCTAAATCTTTGATTTTTTTATCTAGTATATTGTTTTTAATAGTATTTCTCCTAGAAAGTAATTTTGGATTTAAATTATTTTTTAATGTCACTAATTATTTTTTCTGGGGATTAAAAACAGAAGAAATATCAGGTAATTGGCGTGATTTTACATTAAAAAACATTACTTGTAATGTTTTTGGAGTATATATTAAAGCTACTAATGTTCATATATTAATTGATCCAATATCTTTATTTAAAGTAAATAAAATTTTTAAAAAAATTGAAACAAAAAATTTAATTTTTTCATTTAATAAAAATAATTTATTCTCTACAGAAAAAAAATATTTAAAAAAAAATATATTAGAAAAAAATATTTTTTTTAATAATTCTATTATTTTAAAAAAAATTTATGCTGATAAAATTTTATTAAAATTAAATAATATGAATATACTTTTATTTAATGTTTTTAGTGGATTAAAGTTAATTAATAATAATTTAACTATATTTCGTAGCCATATTAATTTAATTACATTAAAGTTTAAAAAACATCATCAACAATATTTTTTACATAAAAAAAATTTTATTGATAAAAAACATATAAACAATTTTTTATCTTGTCTTTTAGATAATAAAAAAGTTTTATTACCAATAAATTTAAATTTAACATCTATCAAATGTCAAAAAATAAAACTTTTTCATTATCAATTTAACAATATTTTGTTTCAAGGTATTATTAATAATCAATTGATATTTAAATTAAAATTTAATAATTTTTTTAAATTTAGTTTATATGGAAAAGTATTATTAAATAGTTTAAGTCATCCTATGTATATTAATTTAAATATTCATCGTTTTTTATTTCCAATTAAAAAAAATTTAATATTTACCTCAAAAAAATTTAATTTAATTTTAAAAGGAACATTTAATAATTATTATTTATCATTAAAAAATATTATTAATATTTCAAATATGCCGTCAGTTTTTATAAATATTTTTGGTAATGGTCATTTAACAAATATTTATTTAAATAAAATTTGTTGTATTCCATTTGTAAAAAAAGTTAAAAATAATAAATTAATTAATTTACAAAAAGAAAATTATAATCGATATATTTCTCAATTAATAGGAAATATTAATATATCGAGTAATTTTCATAACAATATAAATAGTATTAACATTCCTAGTTTTAATATAAAAACAAATATAGTAAATAGAAAATTATTAATACTAGGGGCTTTATATTATAATCAAATAAATAATATTAAAATACCTAAAATAAATTTTTTTTCAGGGAAAAATAAAGGATTTATATCAGGTTCAATATCAAAAATAATTAATATTAATTCGTCTATTAATGCTAATAATTTAGATTATTTTATACCTAATTTAAAAGGAGCAATTACAGCTACATTAAATATATATGGTCTTTATTTTTCACCTATTTTTTCTGGTTTAGTTTTAGGAGAAAAATTAAATTGGAAAAATATGATATATTTAAATAGTATTAAAATGTTGATTAATATGAATTCGGAAAAAAATTGTAAAAAAGATATTTTTCTTGTTATTAAAAAAATCAAGTTTTTTAAATATTATCTAGATTTTTTAAAATTAAAGATTAATTGGGATAATACAAACCAAAAATGTTATTTATTTTTAAAAAATAAAAATTTAAGTATAAATTTTATGCTGAATGGAAAATTAAATTATCGAACAGGAATTTGGAGAGGAACTTTTAATAAAATAAATATTTTAAGTTTTAATAAAAAATGGGTTATAAATCAAAATCCTGTTGTATTTTTTTATAATAATAAAAACATGCAAATAAATAAAAAAAATAAAAACACACATAAAAACTATATTTTTTCTATAATAAATAAAATTAAAAAATCTGTACTTTCATCTGTTTTTAATTCATCTATTAATTTTAAAACTAATTTGTTTTTCAAAATAAATTTTAAATCAAGAAAAAAACAATCTTCTAATATAAAAGTTTTTTTATATAATAGTAATGTAAAATTGCAAAAAAAAATAAAAGATACAATTTTTACAAAAAAAATATCTTCTTTACAATTATATATTCATTTTAAAAAAAATAAAATTTTAACTCAGTGGTTAATATATCCATTAAAAAACAAAAATAATAAATTATTTGGATTTTTAAATATTTATAATTATTTTGATAAAAATAATATAAAAGGGAAATATTTTTTATTTAATTTTCCTTGTTCTATTTTAAATTTTTTTATTTTAAATTCTACAAAAGTAAAAGGAAAATGTACCGGGAATATAAAATTTTCTGGAACTTTATATCAGCCTCATATATTGGCTGATATTCATTTAAAAAATTTTTACATTAAAAGTAATAAGATATCACAGTATATTATTTTATTTTTTTATCCTTCTTTAAGTTTAATTAAATATGTAAAGATAAATCAATTAATTTTTATAAAGCAAGGAGATGTATTATTTCAATTACATTTCAATTCAAAAAGTAATATTCTTAGTTTTATAGAATGGAATATTTTTTTTAATAGTAATCAAATGCTTTTTTTTATATTTCCAAATATTAAATTAAATTTGTTTTCTCAATTAAGTTTACATTATTGTTTATCTAAATATGATTTAATTGGATATTTAAAATCTTTTTTATTTTATTTTAAAATTAATGAAAAAAATTTTGTTTTTTAAAAAATTTAAATAGTTTTTTTATTTTTAAATCGATTATATGCTGAACTAATCTCTAGTTTTGCAGATTTATGATTTTCCCATCCTATAATTTTTGTCCATTTTTCTTTTTCTAGTTTTTTATAATATTTAAAAAAATGTTCTATTTGTTTTTTTAACAATTCTGATATATCTGAGATATCATTAATATATTTATATGTTTGACAAATTTTACTTTTTGGTACAGCGATAATTTTAGCATCATCTCCTGATTCATCTTTCATTTGAAGCATTCCAATAGGTTTGCAGTGAATAACAGAATGAGATTGTATGGGATATGGTGATGGTATTAAAACGTCTAAAGGATCTCCATCCATAGATAACGTTTGATTAATATATCCATAATTACAAGGATAAAACATAGGTGTAGGTATGAACCGATCTACAAAAAGTAAACCTGATTTTTTATCTACTTCATATTTAATAGGAGATGAATTAGATGCTATTTCAATGATAACATATATATCATTTGGTATATTATCACCTGCAATAATTTTATTATAATTCATTAATAGTTACCTTTTTATATTTTAAAAATATTTTATTGATATTGAATTTTAATAAACATTATTTATAAAATATATAAAATTAAATAAATATTATTTATTTTAAAAAAGTAATTTATTTTAAAGTAATTATTTTTATATAGTTATTTCTAGAATAATATTAATATATCTTACTTTTACTGATATATTATATATATTATTAAGGAGTTACAAATGAAATTAATAAATCAGATTAAAACTGAGGAAAATTTACTGATAAATGCAGTAAATAATACTTTACAATTAGCTAAAAAAACAATTTCTTGTTCTGTTGAAGTTTTTGTTAAAAAAACAATAGGCATTAATATTAATATTAGAAATAATATTGTAGAAAATATAGAATTTAATAGTGATGGAGCATTATTTATTACTGTTTATAATAAGTTTTCTAAAGGTAGTGTCTCATCTAGAGATTTTAGTATTAATGGTATTAAAAAAATGTTAGAAATTGCTATTGATATTTCTAAACATTCGTCTTCTGATTTTTTTGTAGGATTACCAGATATAAGATTATTATGTTTTCATGCTAATAATCTTGATTTATTTCATCCTTCTGAACTAGATATAAAAAAAGGAATTAATTTCGCTTCTCTTGTAGAACAAGAAGCATTTAAATTTGACAAAAGAATTGTAAATAGTGAAGGAAGTTTTTTTAGCAATCATGTTACTATAAATGTTTTTGGAAATAGTTTAGGAATGCTAGAAAAATATAAATCTACTCTTTATTCCGCTTATAACTGTATGATTGCAAAAGAAAATAATGTAATGCAAAGGGATTTTTATTATTCTACTTCTAGAAAGATAGAAAATTTAGAAAAACCTGATATTTTAGGTAAAAAAACTGCTAAACGTGCTGTTTCTAGATTAGGTTCTAGAAAAATTAATACTATAAAATCTTCAATTATATTTTCAAGAGAGATAGCTTCTACTTTTTTTTCTTATCTTATTGCAGCAATTAGTGGTGATAATGTTTATCGTAAATCTACGTTTTTACTTTATGATTTACAAAAAAAAATTTTTCCTACTTGGTTAAACATTATAGAAAAACCTGACATTCTACAAGGATTAGGTAGTAAACCATTTGACAATGAAGGCGTAAAAACAAATGAAAAATATATCATTAAGAATGGTATATTAAAAACATGGTTACTTAATAGTTATAATGCTCGTAGATTAGGATTAATTAGCACTGGAAATGCTGGAGGTATTTATAACTGGTTAATTTCAAATCAAAATATATTATTTCAAGATTTACTAGCAAATATGAAAACTGGATTATTAGTAACTGAATTAATGGGGCAAGGAGTAGATATTGTTAGCGGAAATTATTCTCAAGGTGCAATAGGTTTTTGGATTGAAAATGGAAAGATTCAATATCCAGTAAATGAAGTTACTATATCTGGAAATTTAAGAAATATATGGAATAATATTTTAAGCATTAGTAATGATATTGATATTCGAAATAACATTCAATGTGGTTCTATATTGATATCTGAAATGCAGATTTCAGGAAAATAATTTTTTTATTTTATTTTTTAAAACGTAAGTTAAATAAAAAGGTAATAAATTTATTACCTTTTGAATAGTTTTATTATCTTGTATAATTATGATTATTTTATATAAGAAGTTGACTGATAAGCCGGGTTCTGTATTTAACAGTCATTTATCTAGATTAGCAATTACTTGCTAATTCAAGCAGTCTACCCAGGTTTTTTTGTAGTACGAGCAATACCTAATAACCTATATTTGACTTTGCTCCAGGTGGAGTTTACCATGCCATAAATTGTCGCCAATTATGCGGTGTGCTCTTACCACGCCTTTTCACCCTTTCCATTTTTATATATTTATTATGGTGGTTTTTTTTCTGTTGCACTAGTCATAAGTTTACACTTTCCAGGTATTACCTGGCACCTTGCTCTATGGAGCCCGGACTTTCCTCTCTTTAGTAAACAACTAAACAGCGACTGTTTTAGTCAACTTCTTAAAAACATTATATATTATTTAAATAAAAATGTCATTTTTCTTCTTTTTTTATTGCATATTGATATAAAATATTTTTATTAATTTTATGAATTTTAGAAGTAATAAATACTGATTGTTTTAATGATAAAATATTTCTTAATATTGTAAAAGTATTAATTATTTTTTCTGAAATATTAATGTTTTTCAATTCTTTATAACCATCTATAATAATAACATTTTCTCCTTTGTTATAACGATTTTGATCCTCTTTGATCCAAGAAAGTATTAATTCAGCTTTATTCCCATAAATTATCTCCCATTTTTTTGTTATTTCTCTAGCAATTACTATATGTCTATTTTTTCCAATTTCATTTATTATATCTTTAATACTTTCAATTATTCTATGTTTTGATTCATAAAAAATCATTGTTCGTTTTTCTTTTTTTAAAGAGTGTAATAAATCACATCTTGATTTTTTTTTAGAAGGAAGAAATCCCTCATAACAAAAACGATGAGTAGATATACCAGAAGCACTCAATGCAGTAATAGCAGCACACGGACCAGGAAGAGGAATGATTTGAATATTTAATACATGACATTGTTTTATTAATAAATATCCTGGATCATTAATTACTGGAGTTCCAGCACTAGATACTAAAGCAATTGTATTGCCTTTTTTTAATTTTTTAATTAAATCATTATTTTTTTGAACTTCATTATTTTTATTAAAAGATGTTAAGGTATTTTTAATCTTAAAATATTTTAATAAAATATTAGTATGTTTAATATTTTCACAAGCTATTAGATCAACTTCTTTTAATATTTGTAAAGCCCGATAAGTAATATCAAATAAATTACCAATAGGTGTTGGTACAATATAAAGAATTCCAGTTTTTTTTAATAAACTCACTTTTTTTGTCCAAATATATTTTATATTTATTTTTATAGAAAATAAATTATCTGAAAAACAATTAATTATTTATTATATAAATAATATCAAATTTAATCTTTTTTATATCGCATTTAAAAAATTTATTATTGATAAGGAATATAATTGAAAAGAGTAGTTATTACAGGACTTGGTATTATTTCTAGTATTGGAAATAATAAAGACGAAGTTCTTAGTTCTTTATATAATGGTTATTCTGGAATAACATTTTCAGAACAGATGAAAGAATTAGGTCTACGTAGTCAAGTATGGGGTAATATTAAATTAGAGTATAAGAATTTGATAAGTAAAAAAATATCTCGTTTTATGACTGATGGTTCTATCTATACTTTTTTATCAATGGAACAAGCTATTAAAGATGCTAATTTAAAAAATAAAGATTATCAAAACAATGCTCGTGTTGGATTAATCGTTGGTTCTGGAGGTGGTTCTCGTAAAGATTATATTAAAGATATAAATATTACGAAAAATAGTTTTAATTTTCGTTTTTTAAGTCCATATACTGCAATTAAATCTATGACATCTGGAATTTCTGCTTGCTTATCAACTATATTTAAAATTCATGGAATAAATTATTCTATTAATTCTGCTTGCGCAACTTCTGGGCATTGTATTGGAAATGCTTTTGAATTAATTCAATTTGGAAAACAAGATATTATTTTTGCAGGTGGTGGTGAAGAAGTAAGTTGTGAATTAGCTGCTGAATTTGATGCAATGAGAGCGCTTTCATCAAATTTCAATAAAACTCCTATTAAAGCCTCTCGTGTATATGATTTAAACAGAGATGGTTTTGTAATATCAGGAGGAGGAGGTATTGTAGTCATTGAGAGTTTGAAGTCTGCAATTTCTCGTTCTGCTTATATTTATGCTGAAATTATTGGATATGCTGCAACTTCTGATGGTGATAATATGGTTGTACCTTCTGGAGAAGGTGCTTTGAGATGTATGAATTTAGCAAAAGGTAAAAGAAAGTTGTCTATTGACTATTTAAATGTTCATGGAACATCAACTAAAATTGGTGATTTAATTGAATTACAAGCAATTAAAAAATCTTTTTTTAATGAAAAAAAACCAATTATTTCAGCAACAAAATCTATGACCGGTCACTCCTTAGGAGCATCTGGAGTTCATGAAATTATTTATACTTTATTAATGTTACAATATAATTTTATAGCTCCTTCAATTAATATTGAAGTATTAGAACCGTTTGCAAAAAATATGAATATTATTCAAAAAACTATTCCCCAAAAAATTACTACTGCAATGTCTAATAGCTTCGGATTTGGAGGAACCAATGTTTCTTTAATATTAAAAAAATATTAATTTTTTAAAAAACAAATATTATTTAAATAATATATAAATATATGTATGATTTATAAATAGACAATATATTTTATATTTATTATCTTTTATCTCCTTAATAATAAGGATTATAATATGAATCAGTTGGAATTATTAAGAAAATTCACAACAATTGTTGCCGATACCAGTGATATAGATTCTATTCGTAAATATAAACCTGAAGATGCAACTACAAATCCATCTTTAATATTAAAAGCAGTAAATTCAAATATCAATCAAAAGTTACTTATAAAAGCAATAGAATATGCAAAAAAGAAAGGTGGTTCAAAAGCAGAACAATTAATAAATGCAAGTGATAAAATTTTAGTTGATCTTGGTATAAAAATTTTAAAATATATACCAGGTTATATTTCTAGTGAAGTAGATGCTCGTTTGTCTTTCAATACAGAAAAATGTATTTTAAAAGCAAAAAAAATAATTAAAATGTATGAAGAGCAAGGTATTTCTAGAAATAGAGTGTTAATTAAATTAGCAGCTACATGGGAATGTATAAAAGCAGCAGAAGAATTAAAAAAAGATAAAATTTTTTGTAATTTAACTCTTTTATTTTCTTTTGCTCAAGCACGTGCTTGCGCAGAATCAAAAGTATTTTTAATATCTCCTTTTGTAGGTCGTATTTATGATTGGTATATAGATCAGAACTTGATATCACAATTTTCTTACGATAAAGATCCAGGAGTTATTTCTGTTTGTAAAATATATAATTTTTATAAAAAACATAATTATAAAACTATTATTATGGGTGCTAGCTTTAGAAATATCCATCAAATTTTATTGTTATCTGGATGTGATCGATTAACTATTTCTCCTTTATTATTAAAAGAACTTGAGTCAAATAATACAGTATTTGATAGAAAATTAATTCCACCTTCTACTTATATTACACCACCTAATCCTCTTTCTGAAGAAGAATTTAGATGGGAACATAATCAAGATGAAATGTCTGTTCAAAAATTATCAGAAGGTATACGAAATTTTAGCAAGGATCAACTTCTTTTAGAAAAAATTATTTTAAAATTAATGTAAAAATTAATTTATTTTTTAAATTTAAATATGGAAAAATCTATGTATTTAGACAAAGAATTATCAAATGCAATTCGTATGTTAAGTATAGATGCCGTTCAAAATGCGAAATCAGGTCATCCTGGCATGCCTATGGGAATGGCTGACATTGCAGAAGTATTATGGAGATATTTTTTAAAACATAGCCCTAAAAATCCTAAATGGGATAATCGAGATCGTTTTGTATTATCTAATGGTCACGGTTCCATGTTGCTCTACAGTTTATTACATCTAACTGGATATGATTTATCAATAGAAGAAATTAAAAAATTTAGAACACTTAATTCTAAAACTCCAGGACATCCTGAAATAGAAGAAACACCTGGTGTTGAAACTACTACTGGTCCGCTAGGCCAGGGTTTAGCTAACGCTGTAGGAATGGCTATTGCAGAAAAAACATTAAGTGCTTATTTTAATCGATTAAATTTCGATATAGTGAATCACTACACTTGGGTTTTTGTAGGTGATGGGTGTTTGATGGAAGGAATTTCACATGAAGTTTGTTCTTTAGCAGGAACATTAAAATTAGGAAAACTAATTGTTTTTTATGATAGTAATGGTATTTCAATAGATGGAAAAATATCAAATTGGTTTACAGATGATACAGTAATGCGTTTTAAGTCTTATAATTGGCATGTAATAGATAAAGTTAATGGTCATGATTCAAAGTCTATTATGAATAGCATTAAACAAGCAATGTGTATCAAAGATCAACCTTCTATTATTATTTGTAATACTATTATTGGTTTTGGATCACCGAATAAATCAGGTACATCAGAGTCTCATGGTGCTCCGCTTGGGGAATTTGAAATTAATTTAACAAGAAAAAACTTAAAATGGAAATATTTACCTTTTGAGATTCCTAAAGAAATTTATGAAAAATGGAATTTTATTAAACAAGGCTTAGAATTAGAAAAAGAATGGGATAAAAAATTTGCTTTATATAAATTAGAATACCCTAAACTTGCAGAAGAATATTTAAGACGGTTTAGAAAAGAATTGCCTATAATATGGTATAAAAAAACTAATGAATATATTCTTGAATTACAAAATAACCCTAAAAATATTGCAAGTCGAAATGCTTCTCAAAATACTTTAGAAAAATTTGTAAAATTATTACCTGAGTTAATAGGTGGATCAGCAGATTTGTCTCCTAGTAATTTAACCATTTGTTCGTCTTCTAGTTCTATAACAGATAATCCATCTGGAAATTATATTCATTATGGTGTACGTGAGTTTGGAATGACTGCTATTGCTAATGGTATTGCACATCATGGTGGATTTATTCCATATACTTCAACATTTTTAATGTTTGTTGAATATGCAAGAAATGCTGTTCGTATGGCTGCCTTAATGAATACTAAACATATTTTTGTGTATACTCATGATTCGATTGGTTTAGGAGAAGATGGTCCTACTCATCAGCCAGTAGAGCAATTAGCTAATTTAAGAATGACTCCAAATATAGATGTATGGCGACCTTGCGATCAAGTAGAAACTGCAATCGCTTGGAAATTTGCAATTGAAAAAAAAGAAGGACCAACAGCATTAATTTTATCACGTCAAAATTTATTTCAATTTAACAGAGATAAAGAACAAATAAATAACATTACATATGGAGCATATATTTTATATGAATCTAAACAACCGATTGATATTATTTTTATATCTACTGGATCAGAAGTTGAAATTACATTACATGCTGCAAAAAAAATGATTTCCTTAGGTTATTCTGTACGTGTAGTCTCTATGCCTTCTACTAATGTTTTTGATCGACAAAAAAATGCGTATAAAGAGTTTGTATTACCTTCTTACGCTACTAAAAGAGTTGCAGTAGAAGCTAGTGCAAAAGACTTTTGGTATAAATATGTAGGAATAAATGGTTTAATTATTGGTATGGACACGTTTGGCAAGTCAGCTCCAGCCGATGTTTTATTTAAAAAATTTGGTTTTACTGTAGAAAATATAGTTGATCAATCAAAAATTTTTTTAAAACATTAATTTTTAACTATTATATAGTTATAAGGGGCTTTTTTAGCCCCATTTAAGAAAATTATAAAAAAGCTAAAATTATAAAAATTATTTTAAAGAGATAAATATGATTTGTTCAGTGACTGAATTAGCTAAAGAATTAATTCGCATTCCATCTATTAGCCCAAAAGACCTGGGTTGCCAAGATATTATGATAAATTTTTTATCTAATCTTGGATTTCAAATAAAAACAATCAATATTAATCAAACAAAAAATTTTTGGGCTACTAGAGGAATAGGCAAAACTTTAACATTTGCAGGTCATACAGATGTAGTTTCGCCTGGAGAATACAAAAATTGGAGTAATAATCCATTTGATCCTACAGTACAAGATGGATTATTATTTGGTAGAGGGGCATCAGATATGAAAGGTGCTTTAGCTGCTATGTTAATTGCATCGAAAAGATTTATAACAAAATATTCTAATTATAAAGGTCGTTTATCTTTTTTAATTACCTCAGATGAAGAATCTTCTGCGATTGATGGTACAAAAAAAGTAGTCGATTATTTAATTTCTAAAAAAGATATAATTGATTATTGTATAATAGGAGAACCTACTAGTTATACTAACATTGGTGATTGTATAAAAAATGGTCGACGTGGTTCTTTAACAGCTGATTTAAAAATTTTTGGTGTTCAAGGACATATCGCATATCCTCATTTAGCAGATAATCCAATTCATAAGGGTTTACCTATTATTTTAAAATTATTATCAATGCCATTAGATCAAGGTAATTCTTTTTTTGCTCCAACAAGTATAAACATCTCCAATATTCATGCAGGTGATGGAAGTAATAATATGATTCCAAATACTTTATTTATACAATTTAATTTTCGGTTCAGTAATGAAATATCTGAAAATCAAATAAAATTAAAATTTATAGAAATATTAGATCAAAATGATGTTAATTATTCCATAAAATGGAATTTATCGGGACTTCCTTTTATTACAAAAACAGGATTATTAACTAACACTGTAATGGAATCTATTTTAAATATTACTAAATTAAAACCAATATTATCTACAGAAGGTGGAACTTCAGATGGACGTTTTATCACTAAACTTAATGCACAAATAATAGAATTAGGATTACTTAACAAAACTATTCATAAAGTTGATGAACACGTTAAAATATCAGATTTAAAAATATTAACTTTAATTTATGAAAATATTATGACAAAGTTATTAATATAGAATAATAATGATGTATAACATATTTTATTATAAATGATGCAGAATATCTATTAAGATAATCTGCACCTATATATTTAAAATATAAATAATTTTTTTATATATTTTAGCCTAATTAGTTTATACAGGAGGAAATATATTATTTTTTTCTTTTTTTAAATCTTCTTCCGTGTAAGGTATTTTATATTCTTGATCTTCAGTCGGAATATTTATTCCTTTCGGAATAACTAGTTTATTAAATTGATTTTGATTATTTTTATTAAATAAAAAATTATGATTTTCTGAAATATCTAAATTACAAGAAGTCATTAAAAATATAATAAAAATTTTTAAAATGATTATTTTTATTTGAAAACAAAATTTGTTTTTATTAAAGATTAGCATATTTCAGTGCTTTTTCAAGTTGAACCTGTCCATTAGATGAAATTGGAGTCATTGGTAAACGAAGCGTATCATGTTTTATTAAACCCATTTTTTTCGCTAGCCATTTAATTGGAATTGGATTTGGTTCTACAAATAATGCTTCATGTAATAAAGATAATCTTTTATTTATATATCTTGCATTCATAAAATCACCTTTTAATGCATATGAACACATTTTCATCATTTCTTTCGCAGCAATATTTGCGGTAACTGATATTACTCCTTGACCACCTAATTGAATAAAATCTAATGCTGTTGCATCATCACCACTAATTAATAAAAAATTATCTTTTACTATGTTTTTTATTGTATTAATTCTTGATAAATCTCCAGTTGCTTCTTTAATTCCAATAATATTATTAAGCCGAGATAAACGGGCAATAGTTGATGGAAGTAAATCGCATCCTGTACGACTAGGAACATTATATAAAATTTGTGGTAATTCTGTGTTTTCCGAAATAGCTTTAAAATGTTGATATAATCCTTCTTGAGTAGGTTTATTATAATATGGGGTTACAGTTAAACAGGCTGCAACTCCAGAATTTTCAAATCTTTTTGTTAAAGATATAGCTTCAGTTGTTGCATTTGCACCTGTTCCTGCAATAATAGGAATTCTTTTATTTGCAATTTCTAATGTTGACATAACAACTTTAATATGTTCTTCTTGACTTAAAGTTGCTGATTCCCCAGTTGTTCCAATAGAAACAATTGCTGTTGTTTTGTTCAATATATGATAGTCAATTAAATTTTTTAAGCTAGAATGACAAATTTTTCCTGATTTATTCATTGGTGTAATTAAAGCAACAATACTTCCTGTGAACATTAGTTTTATTTTCCTCCATAAAAAATATTTTATGGTATATTTTGTTCAAAATATAAAATTAATTAAATAAAAATTATAAATATAATATTTCTAATTATTTAATAAATTTCTATAATTTTTGTATATTTTTTTTATTTATATCATATATAATATTATTTTTAATATATTTTAAAAAATTTGTATTCCATATTCAATTAATATTCTTAATATTAAAATTTATTTAAAAAGAATTAATTTTAATTTTAGAATATATTTATATTTTATAACATTTATTAAATTATTAAAAAATATTATTTTTTTATTTTAAAAGTATAATTTTTTCAATTACACGTTATAAAGTGTACTATGCAAATCTATTTTAAAAAATAGAATTTTTAGTTTTTTTAGTAAAAATATACTTAATTTTTTTTTACAGATCTAAAAATATAAAAAAATAAAATATTAATACTATTATACTTTTATTAAAATGTTTATATATAACTAAACGTACTAATATGAGTAAAAAGAAATCATTTTATAAAATTTTATATATTCATTATTTTATTACATTGTGCTCTAAATCTGAGCATATGATCCATAATTACAATTGCAACCATTGCTTCAGTTATTGGTGTTGCTCTGATCCCTACACATGGATCATGTCGACCTTTTACAATAATTTCAGATTCTTTATTATTAATATCCACTGTTTTGCCTGGGATTCGTATACTTGAAGTAGGTTTAAAAGCTGCTTTTAATATAATATTTTCACCATTACTAATACCCCCTAAAATTCCACCGCAATGATTACTTTTAAATCCATTAGGAGTCATTTCATCTCGGTTTTGACTTCCTTTTTGGTTTACTACTGAAAAACCATCGCCAATTTCCACTCCCTTAACTGCATTAATACTCATTAATGCATGTGCTAAATCTGCATCTATACGATCAAATACCGGTTCTCCAAGTCCTATAGGAACATTCTCAGCAACAATTGTTATTTCGGCACCAATTGAATCACCTATTTTCTTTAATTTTTTAATTAATTCTTTTATTTCTTCAATTTTTTTTGGATTAGCACAGAAAAAAGGATTTTTATTTACTTCTTCCCATGAATCAAATGAACATTGAATATTACCTATTGCTGATAAATATGCTCGAATTATTATGCCATATTTATTTTTAAGATATTTTTTTGCAATAGCTCCAGCTGCAACTCGCATAGCAGTTTCACGTGCTGATGATCTTCCACCTCCTCGGTAATCTCTAATACCATATTTCTTTTCATAAGTATAATCAGCATGTCCTGGTCTAAATAAGTGTTTTATTTCTTTATAATCTTGAGATCTTTGATCAATATTTTTAATAATTAAACCAATACTTGTACCTGTTGTTAAACCATTAAATACTCCAGAAAGTATTTCTACTTGATCTAATTCAGATCTTTGTGTAGTATATCTAGAACTACCTGGTTTTCTGCGATTTAAATCATTTTGTAAATCATTAGAAGATAATTTTAAACCTGGTGGAACACCATCTACTATACACCCCAATGCTGTTCCATGTGATTCACCAAAAGTTGTTACACAAAATATCTTACCGATTGTATTTCCAGCCATATTTTTCTTCTTTTTTATTCATTTGTAAATAATACAACTATACAGAAAAAAAATAAAAAAATAATCTTTTTGTTAAATAGTCTTAAGGATAAAATTTTTATTTGTTGTTTTTATAAAAACTAAATTATATAATCAAAAAAAATATTTATTAAAATAATGATTCTAAACACTTTATATTTATTTGCGATTTGGTAATAAATAATTATGAATAAAAATCGAGAATATTCTAATAATAGAAATATTTCATTTCGTCAATATTTAAATGATACACGTGAAATAGTACAAGATAAAATTTTTCATTCAAGAACAAGTAAAGTAGTAAATCAAAACATAATATCAAAAAGAAATATTTTTGAGCAAGAAGCTCATAGTTATTATTTTTCTTGTTTGCAGAATGAAAAAATTTTTTTTAAAGAAAATCCAGTGTCTTATATGCGTAGTAAAAATTCAAATAATATTTTAAAACGATTAAAAAAAGGAAAATATTCACCTGATATATCTCTTGATTTACATGGGTTAACACAATATCAAGCACAAAAAAAATTAGGTCAACTTATTACTATATGTCAAAAAGAAAAAATTTTTTGTGCTCATGTTATACATGGATATGGAAAAAATATTTTAAAACAGCAAATACCCTTTTGGTTATCTCAACATCCTGACATAGTTGCTTTTCATCAAGCACCTAGAGTTTTTGGAAATGATGCTGCTATTATAGTTATTATTGAAATATACAATTAAAAAAAATAAATTTGAATATTTTTTTAAATATATTTCACATTTTTCAACTTAAAAAAATTTATATAACTAATTTATGTTAAAAATAAATAGTAATTTTAAAAATTATATCTTTTTTAATTTCAACAAAATACGTATAAAACAAACTATTAATAAATAATATTTTTTAAAATAAAAATTTTTAAAACCCTTATTTTTTGGGTTTTTTTATTTTTTAAAAGAGCTATTTTATAAATTTATTTTTGAATATAAAAATATTTCAGGATTTTGAATATGTTAAATAATAATCGTCTACGTATAGCTATGCAAAAAACCGGTCGTTTAAGCAGTGAATCTATAAAGTTATTAATATCATGTGGAATAAAAATTAATTTAAAACAGCAGAAATTAATAGCTTTTGCTGAAAACATGCCTCTAGATGTTATGCTCGTACGTGATGATGATATTCCAGGTTTAGTAATGGATGGAGTAGTCGATTTAGGTATAGTAGGAGAAAATGTTTTAGAAGAAGAGTTACTAAATCGAAAATCACAAAATTTAGATAGTTCTTATATTACCTTAAGACGTCTTGACTTCGGTATTTGCAGACTATCTCTTGCAATTCCTATTAATACTTCTTATATTAATATAGAGTCTTTAAAAAATGTTAGAATAGCCACTTCATACCCTCACTTGTTAAAAAAATATCTAGATAAAAAAAACATTAATTTTAAATCTTGTATGTTAAACGGTTCTGTAGAAGTAGCACCTAGAGCTGGATTAGCTGATGCTATTTGTGATCTAGTTTCAACAGGAGCTACATTAGAAGCTAATGGATTACGTGAAGTTAAAGTTATATTTCGTTCACATGCATGTCTTATTTGTAAAACAGGAGATATTAATATTATTAAAAAAGAAGTAATTAATAAATTAATGACTCGTATTAAAGGTGTAATTAAAGCACGAGAATCAAAGTATATTATGTTACATGCTCCTATTAACAAGCTTGATGAAGTGATATCTTTGTTACGAGGTGCCGAAAGACCAACAATTTTAAAATTAGCTGGTGATGAAAATCGAGTAGCTATGCATATGGTCAGTAGTGAAACATTATTTTGGGAAACGATGGAAAAATTAAAATCACTAGGAGCTAGTTCAATTTTAGTTTTACCTATTGAGAAAATGATGGAGTAAAATTTTATGAAATATTTTAATACAATTGTTGATTGGAATAAGTTAAATTCTGATGAACAAGAAAACATTTTATTAAGACCTGCTTATTTTGAAAATAATGTTATTAAAAAAAAAGTAGAAGAAATAATTAAAAATGTCCAATCTTTAGGTGATCAGGCTGTAAAAAATTATACTAATTTATTTGATAAATGTTTATTACATAAGTTTCAATTATCCCAAGAATATATATCATCTACTTTGTTACAAATTGATCCTGTGTTACAAGAAGCAATTGCAGTTGCAGAAAATAATATTACATCTTTTCATAAAGCGCAAATTTTACCGGACACTGATATTGAAACACAAGTTGGAATAAGATGTCAGCAAATATATTTACCTTTAAATTCTATTGGCATTTATATTCCTAATGGAATAGCGCCTTTATTATCTACAGTATTAATGCTTGGGATACCTGCTAAAATTGCCGGTTGTAAAGAAATTATATTATGTTCTCCTCCACCAATTAGTCATGAAGTTATTTATGCTGCGCATACTTGTGGAATTAATAAAATATTTCAAATAGGTGGTGCACAAGCTATTGCTGCTTTAGCTTTTGGAACTGAAAGTATTCCTAAAGTAGATAAAATTTTTGGACCAGGTAATGCTTATGTCACTGAAGCAAAATTACAAGTTAGTTCTGTATTTAATGGCCCAGAAATAGATATGTTAGCAGGTCCATCAGAATTATTAATTATTGCTGATGAAACTTCTAATGCAGATTTTATTGCGGCTGATCTATTATCTCAAGCGGAACATGGAATATCTTCTCAAGTACTATTATTAACTTCTTGTGCTCAATTAGCTAAACAAGTTGTTTTATCTATTAATAAGCAATTAAAGAATTTTTTTAGATCATCTGATATATATATTGCTTTAAAAAATAGCGCAATAATTTTAACAAAAAGTGTTTTTGAATCTATTTATATATCTAATAGATATGCACCAGAACATTTAATTATTAATACAAAAGAACCAAGATCATTACTTCCTCATATATTGAATGCTAGTTCAATTTTTTTAGGGCCTTGGTCTCCTGAATCAGCAGGTGATTATGCTTCTGGGACTAATCACGTTTTGCCAACATATGGTAAATCTATTTCAAGTTCTGCTTTAGGTTTATCTGATTTTAAAAAACGTATATTAGTACAAGAATTAACATCTCAAGGATTTATGGACTTATCACATACTCTTCAAGTTTTATCTAAATCAGAAAAATTAGAGGCACATAATAATGCTGTTAAAATTCGGATAAATTTTTTCCAGGATAAATTATGAAGGATAAAATAATACATTTAGTTAGGTCAAATATAAAAGATTTACAACCTTATGAATCAGCAAGACGTATTGGAGGTAACGGTAAAATATGGTTAAATGCAAATGAATCTCCTATACCCAGTTCATTTACAACTAACATTACATTATTTAATCGTTATCCTGAATGTCAACCTAAGAATTTAATTTCTTCCTATGCTGATTATGTTGGTTTGTTAAATGATCAAGTTTTAGTAACTAGAGGCGCTGATGAGGGTATAGAATTATTAATTAAAGCTTTTTGTAATCCAGGAGAAGATGCAATTATTTATTGTCCTCCAACTTATGATATGTATGCTATAAATGCTAGAATTGCGAATGTTAAAATAAAAGAAATTCCTACCTTTAGAAATACTTGGCAAATAAATTTAGAAAAGATTGAATCTAATCTTAATAAAGTTAAATTAATATATATATGTAATCCAAATAATCCTACTGGAAATATTATTTTAAAAAAAGATATTATAAATTTATTAAAAATAACTTTAGAATGTGCTTTAGTTGTAATAGATGAAGCATATATAGAATTTTCCCCTAAAAATAGTATGATTGATTTTTTACAACAATATCCAAATTTAATTATTTTACGAACTTTATCTAAAGCATTTTCATTAGCAGGTATAAGATGTGGTTTTACTTTAGCGAATAAAGAGATTATTAATATTTTACATAAAGTAATTAGTCCATATCCAATTTCTACTATTGTTGCTGATATTGCTGTACAGTCTTTAAATAAAAACTCAATAAAAAATATGCAAGATAGAGTGTTAAAAATTAATTCAAATCGTAATTGGTTAGTTAATGAACTATCGAATATTTCTTTGGTAGAAAAAGTTTTTTATAGTAATGCTAATTATATTTTAGTTAAATTTCATATGTTTGAAAAAATATTTCAGCATCTATGGACAAATGGTATAATTTTAAGAAATCAAAATCATAAGATTTATTTAAATAAATGCTTAAGGATATCAATAGGATCTTATTCTGAATGTGTACGTTTAATTAAAGAAATTAAAATTTTATCTAACAGATAATATTTTAATCATAAGGTTGTTTAAAATGAAACAAAAAATATTATTTATTGATCGAGATGGCACGTTAATTGATGAGCCTAAAGATAACTTTCAAATTGATAAAATTAATAAAATTGTATTTAAAAAAAATGTAATTTCTTCACTTCTTAAATTAATGAAACTTGGTTATAAATTTGTTATGATTACAAATCAAGATGGATTAGGAACCAAATCGTTTCCATTAGAGGAGTTTAATATACCTCATTTTTTTATTTTAAATATTTTTAAATCAGAAGGAATAATATTTGAAGATATTTTAATTTGTCCACATTTTAAAAATGATAACTGTGAATGCAGAAAACCTAAAACTAAATTAGTAAAATCATGGTTAAATAAAATTAAAAGTCAATATAGTTATGTTATCGGTGATCGAAAAACAGATATGGATTTAGCAAAAAATATGAAATTACAGGGAATACAATATAAAGAAAAAACTTTTAATTGGCCAAATATTGTAACAAAAATTACACAGAATAATCGATGTGGAGAAGTATTTAGAACAACGAAAGAAACTTGTATACATGTAAAAGTATGGTTGGATTCTGAACATACCAGTAATATTAAAACAGGAATAAATTTTTTTGATCATATGTTAGAACAATTATCAGTACATAGTGGTATTTCTATTTATATAAAAGCTAAAGGAGACCTAAAAGTTGATGATCATCATACTGTGGAAGATACAGGTATTGCTTTAGGAGAAGCGTTATCACAAGCATTAGAAAATAAAAATGGCATATCTAGATTTGGTTTTGTTTTACCTATGGATGAAAGTGTAGCACAATGTACAATAGATTTATCAAATCGTGCATATTTAAATTTTAAAGGTTGTTTCCGACATCAAATAGTTGGGGATTTAAGTACTGATATGGTAGAACATTTTTTTTATTCCCTTTGTCAATCTATGCAAATTACTTTACATTTATCATTCAAAGGAAATAACGATCATCATTGTGTTGAAAGTTTATTTAAAGCATTTGGAAAAGTATTACGTCAAGCAATAAAAATAGAAGGGGAAACATTACCAACATCAAAAGGATTATTATAGTGAATATAGTTATATTAAATACTGGTTGTGCTAATTTAACTTCAATAAGAATAGCTATTAAACGATTAGGATATATACCTCAAATTACTTCTGATCCTAACTTATTGCTAAAATGTAAAAAACTTATAATACCTGGTGTAGGAACTGCTTCTGCAGTTATGAATGTTTTACATAAAAAAAATCTTATAAATATTATTAAAAATATGAAACAACCAGTTTTGGGAATTTGTCTTGGAATGCAAATTTTTTGTAAATTTAGTGAAGAATGTAATGGAACAAATACAATTGGGATTTTAAATAATTGTTCAACACATCTTTTAAAAAATTTAAATTTGTCTTTACCTCATATTGGTTGGAATTATATTACTTTTAATAAAATACACCCATTATTTAAAAACATTCAAAAAAAATCTAGATTTTATTTTGTTCATAGTTATATTGTACCAGTCAATAAATATACTTTAGCAACAAGTAATTATGGAATATCTTTTAGTTCTGTTATTCAAAAAAATAACTTCTTCGGAGTTCAATTTCATCCAGAAAAATCAGGTGATGTAGGAGCTCAATTACTAAAAAATTTTTTAGAGATATCATTTAATGATTATTCCAGCATTTGATTTCCTAGAAGGAAAAGCAGTTCGTTTACATCAAGGCAATTATTTAGAAAAAAAATTTTATGATATAGATTTATATCAAAATTTGATAAATTATAAAAAGCAAGGAGTAAAAATTATTCATTTAGTAGATTTAAATGGTACAAAAAATATAAAAAACAGACAATTGAATCTTTTAAAAGATATAATATCTTACACAAATATTCCTATTCAAATTGGTGGTGGGATACGAACCGAAAAAGATATAAACATGTTATTTAAATTAGGTTTTAAAAGAGTTGTTATTGGTTCTTCTGCAATAACCAATCAAATAGAAGTAAAAAAATGGTTAAGAATTTATGGCTCTAATAAAATTGTTTTAGCATTAGACGTTAAAATTATTAATAACATCAAAAAAATATCAATTAATGGTTGGTTACAAGACACTAATTTTACATTAGAAGAAATAATCGATATTTTTTCTTCTGAAAATTTGAAACATGTACTTTGTACAGATATATCTAAAGATGGTACTTTATCGGGTCCTAATATTACATTATATAAAGAAATTGTAAAAAAGTTCAAAAATATTAAATTTCAAGCATCAGGAGGAGTATCAACGTTATCTGACATAATTTCATTAAAACAAACACGCGTAAATAGTATTATTATAGGTCGTAGTTTGTTAGAAAAAAAATTTACGATAAAAGAGGCATTAAAATGTTGGCAAAAAGAATAATAGCATGTCTTGATGTGAGCAATGGAGTTGTGGTTAAAGGTGTTCAATTTAAAAATCATAAAATTGTAGGTGATATAATTCCTTTATCTGAACGTTATGCAAGAGAAGGTATTGATGAATTAGTTTTTTATGATATCACAGCTGCAACTAACAATACATTGGTTGATAGAAGTTGGATAGAAAAAGTTGCAGAAGTTATTAATATTCCCTTTTGTGTAGCAGGTGGAATTAAAAGTGTAGAAGATGTAAAAAATATACTATCTTTTGGTGCTGATAAAATATCAATTAATTCTGCTGCATTAATTAATCCTACTTTGATTAATAGAATTGCAGAACGTTTTGGTATACAATGTATAGTTGTAGGAATTGATTCATGGTTTGATAAATTAAATCAATGTTATATGGTTCAACAATATACAGGTAATATTAATCGTACTTACCAAACTAATTGGAAAACATTTGATTGGATAAAACAAGTTCAAAAAAATGGCGCTGGAGAAATTGTTTTAAATATGATGAATCAAGATGGATTGCAAAATGGATATGATTTATTACAATTAAAGCAAATGAGAAAAATATGCAAAGTACCTTTAATTGCATCAGGTGGTGCTGGAAATTTAGATCATTTTTATGAAGCATTATTTTATGCTAATGTTGATGGTGTATTAGCTGCTTCTGTCTTTCATAAAAATATAGTTAGTATAAAATTATTAAAAGATTTTTTAATTAAACGAGGAATAGAAATTCGACAATGTTAAATAAACAAAAAAAAATATTAAAATTAGATTGGTATAAAACTAATGGTATGATTCCAACAATAATACAAGATTATTTATCCAATGAAGTTTTAATGCACGGTTATATGAATGAAGAATCATTATTAAAAACACAACAAGAAGGTTTTGTTACTTTTTATTCTCGTAGTAAAAAACGATTATGGACAAAAGGTGAAACTTCAGGAAATTTCTTGAGAGTAATAGAAATAACTACAGATTGTGATAATGATTCATTATTAGTATTAGCTGAATCTACCGGAACAACATGTCATTTAAATAAAAAAAGTTGCTTTTTTTTACAAAATAATTATTTATCTTTTCTTGCTGAATTAGAAAGAATAATAGAAGATAGAAAAAATAATTATTTACAAAATTCATATACATCTAATTTATATAAATCTGGAACTCAACGAATAGCACAAAAAGTAGGTGAAGAAGCTGTAGAAACAATATTAGCTGCAATGAAAAAAGATACAAACGAATTAATTAACGAATCCTCAGATTTAATTTATCATTTAATTGTATTATTACATGATCAAAATTTAAATTTTAATTTAATTATTGAAAATTTAAAACAAAGAAAAATAACAAGATTATAAAATTTGTATTCTTAAATTAAATAATTTTTTATAAAATAATTCATAAAAACAATATTTTACTTATAATATTTTAAGTTTATTTTAATTTCAAAAAATTTCAATAAAATTAACATATATATAATATATGTAAATTTTTCTTATTGTATAAATCAAATCTAATAAAAAATAACATAAAACATTTATATAATTAAAAGATATACAATTAATTTTATCATTGTAACCATCTTTATTTTTTATATATTTATTAAAATATTTTTATTCTAAAATGCAAATTGAAAATAATTATAATATCATTTATTGTATAAGAAATATAATTTAATAATATAATTTTAAATGAATAATACATTTTTAATACTGGAGAAAAAAATGTTAAAGCAACAAATTGGTGTTGTAGGTATGGCTGTAATGGGTCGAAATTTAGCATTAAATATTGAAAGTAAAAATTATCGTGTATCTATTTTTAATAGAACTAGATTAACAACAGAAGAAGTAATTAGAAAAAACAAAAAAAGAAATATTTTTCCATATTTTTCTATTAAAGATTTTGTTAATTCATTGACAAAACCAAGATGTATTTTATTAATGGTTAAATCAGGATCTCCTACAGATAATACTATTGCGTCTATTCTTCCTTATTTAGAAAAAGGAGATATATTAATTGATGGAGGTAATACTTTTTATAAAGATACTATTAGAAGAAATAATGATCTTCTTGAAAAAGGTATATATTTTATTGGAATGGGTGTTTCTGGAGGAGAATTTGGAGCATTATATGGTCCTTCTATTATGCCAGGTGGATCAAAAAAAGCATATAAACTTATTTCTGCAATTTTAAAAGATATATCTGCTAAATTTCAAGGAGAATCTTGTGTGACTTACATTGGTCCTGATGGTTCTGGACACTATGTAAAAATGATTCATAATGGAATTGAATATGGTGATATGCAATTAATTTCGGAATCATATTTAATTTTAAAAAATTTATTAAATTTAAGTAATGAAGAGCTTTCTAACACATTTTCAGAATGGAATAAAGGAGAGCTAAATAGTTATCTAATTGAAATAACGAAAAATATTTTTATTAAAAAAGATGAAAAAAATCGTTATTTATTAGATTTTATTTTAGATGAAGCAGAAGATAAAGGTACTGGAAAATGGATCAGTAAAAATGCTTTAGAGCTTCGAGAACCTCTTACATTAATTACAGAATCTGTTTTTTCACGGTATTTATCTTCACTTAAAAAACAACGTATTATTGCATCAAAAATATTAAAAGGTCCTACTTTAAAACATATATCACATGAGAATAAAAAAAAATTTATTGAAGAAGTTCGAAAAGCTCTTTATTTAGGTAAAATTATTTCTTATGCACAAGGTTTTGCTCAATTAAAAAAAGCGTCAGAAAAATATTCTTGGAATTTAAAATACGGTAAAATCGCTAAAATTTTTAGAGAAGGATGCATTATACGAGCTAGTTTTTTAGAAAAAATAACAGATGCATTTAATATTGATAATAATATAACTAATTTATTATTAACTCCTTATTTTTCAAAAATATCTAATGAATATGAAAAATCTTTACGAAATGTTGTTGTATATGGCATAAAATATGGTATTCCTATTCCTGCTTTTGCTTCTGCTATATCATATTATGATAGTTATCGCAATTCTTCTTCATCAGCTAATTTAATTCAAGCGCAAAGAGATTATTTTGGTGCACATACTTATAAAAGAACAGATAAAATAGGATACTTTCATACAGATTGGTTAATTAAAAAGTAATTTGATCTTCGGTTTTTTAATTCTTTGAAAATTAAATTAATTATATAATTTATTATGAGATAGCAGAAGATGTTCAAACATATCTATCTGCTATTAATTATTTTATAATTTAGATATAAATATAAAATATATATGATAGGAGAAAAAATTATGCGTTTATGTGATCAAGATATTGAAAAATGGTTAGTTACAAAAAAATTAATTATTACACCTTATCCTAAAAAACAACTCATTAATGGAGTTACTGTGGATATACATCTAGGAAATACATTTCGTATTTTTTGTGATCATACTATATCTTGTATTGATTTAAGTAGTTCACAAGAAAAAATTTCTAAGAATTTAAAAAAAGTAATGAGTAATGAAAAATTATTTTCTAAACAAAACCCTTTTTTTTTAAAACCAAAAGCTTTAGTATTATTTTCAACTTTAGAAAGTATTACCTTACCAGATAATTTAGTTGGTTGGTTAGATGGTCGTTCTTCTTTAGCCAGACTTGGATTAATGATTCATGTAACTTCCCATAGAATTGATCCTGGTTGGAATGGTAATATAGTTTTAGAAATTTTTAATGCTGGGAATTTAACGTTAGTATTAACTCCAAAAATAAAAATTGCTGCGTTAAGCTTTGAATTACTTGATAAATCAGTAATTCGTCCTTACAGTGCTCGTTATGAATCAAAATATAAAATGCAGACTGGAGTAGTACCTAGTCGTATTTATAAAGAAGAAGTATTTTAAGTGTTTAGATGTTTTCTTTAAAATTTATTTAGAGATTTTTATATAAATACTTTACGATTATTTTTTTGTATATTATATTATTTATTTTGATTAATGAAATATTATTTTATGCCTATTAAAATGAGAAAAATATTAGTTACTTGTGCTTTACCATATGCAAATGGTCCTATTCATATAGGACATATGCTTGAACATATTCAAGCAGATATTTGGGTTCGTTATCAAAGAATGCGAGGTCATGAAGTATGGTTTGTTTCTTCTGATGATGCACATGGTACTGCTATTATGTTAAGATCTAAAGATCTTAATATATCGGAAAAACAGTTAATTAGAAATATTCATAAAGAACATAAAACAGATTTTATGAATTTTAATATTTCTTATGATAATTATCATACTACACATAGTATAGAAAATTTATTTTTACTTAGAAAAATATTTTCTTCTTTAAATAATAAAAATCTTTTAAATAAAAAAACAATTTTTCAATTTTATGATAATAAAGAAAAAATATTTCTTCCAGATAGATTTATTAAAGGTACATGTCCTATTTGTTATACAGAAAATCAATATGGAGACACTTGTGAAATATGTAGTTCAATTTATGAACCTAAAGATCTAATAAATTCTGTTTCAGCAATTTCAGGTACACCTCCAATTTTAAAAAAGACTGAACATTTATATTTTAATTTACCAATTTTTTCAGATATGTTAAATAAATGGATATATTCAGGTGTTTTAGATAATTCTGTAATAAATAAAACAGAAGAATGGTTACAATTAGGTTTAAAAAAATGGTGCATTTCTCGTGATGCTCCATATTTCGGATTTAAAATCCCAAATTTTTCTAATAAATATTTTTATGTTTGGATGGATGCTCCTATTGGTTATATAAGTGCATTTAAAAATCTTTGTTTAAAAAATAAAAATATAAATTTTAATGAATTTTGGAATAAAAATTCAAAATGTGAATTATATCATTTTATTGGTAAAGATATTATTTATTTTCATACATTATTTTGGCCTTCAATATTAGAAGCATCTTCTTTGCGAAAACCTAACGGTATTTTTGTACATGGTCATCTAACAATAAATGGATTAAAACTGTCAAAATCTAGAGGTTTTTTAATTAAAGCATCGGATTGGCTAAAACATTTTGATTCTGATAGTTTACGTTACTATTATGCAAGTAAGTTAACAAGCAATATTAATGATATTGAAATGAATTTAGATCATTTTATGTATAAAATAAATAGCGATATTGTAAATAAATTAATAAATTTAGCTTCAAGAAGTGCTAGTTTTATTAATAAATATTTTAATGGATATTTATCTGATACGTTAGATGATTATGATTTATACGATTCTTTTGTTAATGCAAGCAAAAAAATTGAGGGTTTTTTTGAAAATAGAGAATTTAGTTTAATTGTTCGAAGTTCTATGAAATTATTAGATGTTGCAAATAAATATATAAATGAAAAAAAACCTTGGACAATTCAAGAAAATGTAAAAAGAAATAATACATTGCATATGATTTGTACTATGGGTATTAATTTATTTAGAATAGTTATGACTTTTTTAACACCTATTATACCTATTTTATCTAAAAAAATAGAGCTGTTTTTAATGTCAAATCTTATATGGAATGATATTAGTAAACCTTTACTGTCTCAAAAAATAACAGATTTTCCAAGATTATATGAAAGAATAAGTTCTGATAAAATATTACAATTATTGAAGCTATCTAAATAATTTTTTAAATATTTTAAAATATATAAATAATTTTAATTAAATATAAAGTTATCATAATAATTTAATTGAATACTATTTATCCAAGATATATTCCATTCATTTTGATTTTCTTTTTTTATATTTTGATTAACGACAAATACACCTAATGCGCTAACTAATTGATTATTATAAAATAAAAGAGGAATTTGATTGCGTAACCAAGGAGGAATATTATATTCTTGCCAAATTTTTTTAATATATTTTTGTTTATGTTTTCCTAAAATTAATATTTTACCATCACATTGAAATCGAATATTAATTAATTCACTATTTTGGGGTCTTGGTATATTCATACCTTCTGTATTATTTTTAATAATATATCCTAAATTATTAGGTAGAATTAATTTATGATTAGTATCATGCCAAAATACAATCATATTTTTGATATTTTTTTTTGTTTCAATAAAGTAAAGAGATTTTTTATAGCATCTAATTTCGTTTTTTTGAATAATTATTTTTAGATTAATATTTTTTTGACTGCATATAATTTCATTATATATACGTTGAATAGTTTTATATGATGGTGATTTAATGTTTTTCAAAGAAATCCAATATCGAATTAAAGCTTTACATACTTCTTCTTTTAAATCTTCAAAACTTTTAATATTTAAAGATTCGTTAAAATGAAGAAATTTTTGAATTTTTTCTTGTAAAAGTATATTTTTTAATTTAGTTTCTTCTTTACATATTTTTGTAGTGCGAAAGCAATTTTTTAAAAAAAAAGGCCATTTTTTTTCTAATATTGGTAAAACGTTATGTCTGATAAAATTGCGATCATAGTTTGTATTAAAATTAGTAAAATCTTCAATCCATATTAAATTATTTAAATTAGCCCATTTTTTTAACTCTTTTTTTGTTTTTGTTAAAAATGGACGAACAATTTTAGTTTTTCCAAAAATTGTTTCATTAGACATTGCAGATAATCCTGTAGGACCACTGCCCCGTTTTAGAGATAAAAATAATGTTTCACATTGATCATTCAAATGATGTCCTGTTAGTAGTATTTCATTATTAAATAAATGTTTGTAAATTAAGTTATATCTTTTAATACGTAATTGTTCTTCAATATTTTGTATAACGTTTACACTTATTTTTTCAATAATTAATGGTATATTATATTTTTTACAAGTATTGTAACAATGATCTTGCCATTTTTTTGAATTAGAATGAATGTTATGATTAATATGAATAGCACGTATGCTAATTTTAGGGTTAATTTGTTTTATTTTTAATAATTGATACAATAATACTGTAGAATCCATTCCACCACTATAAGCTATTAAAAATAATTTATATTTATATTTTTTTATAATATCTTGAATCAATTAAAATCGCCTGATATTAAATATATTTTTATTACGTTCGAGTGGACTTGAACCACCAACTTCCACCATGTCATAGTGGTGCTCTAACCAATTGAGCTACGAACGTGAATTTTAAATAATTATTTTATATTTTATCATAAAAATATTTTTTATCTATTAAAATATATATTAATTTTTAAATAAATTTTTAAATAAAATAAATGTTATTAGATAATATTAAATTAAGGATATTTTATGTTTACAGGTATTGTTGGTGGAATTGCTCAAGTTGTATCTATAGATAAGAAAAAAAAATTACATACTTATACAATTAATTTCCCAGCTGCTTTATTAAAAAAATTACGACTTGGAGCTTCAGTTTCACATAATGGATGTTGTTTAACAGTAAAAAAAATTAATCGTTTTGATATAACTTTTGATATCATGCAGATAACACTTCAACATACTAATTTAGGATATTTAGATATAGGTGATTATATCAATATTGAAAGATCTGTTAAATACGGTGATGAAATTGGAGGACATATAGTATCTGGTCATATTATGAATACAGCTGAAATTTCTAAAATATTAAAATTAGATAATAATTATATTATATGGTTTAAAATAAATAATATATCTTTACTGAAATATCTTTTTTACAAAGGTTTTATTTGCATAGATGGTATCAGTTTAACTATTGTTAATATTGTTAAAAATGAATTTTGCGTAAGTATAATTCCAGAGACTTTGTCCTCAACAATAATAGGTCATAAAAAAATTGGAGAATTAGTTAATATTGAAATTGATTTATATACTCAAATTACTGTCGATACAACAGAGCGTTTACTTCAAAAAAACTTTTTTCTTTCATATAAATAATTTATTTTTCTTTTATATATTATTTGATAATATTTTATTTTGATAAATGGAAATTATAAATGAAGAATTATTTTCTATTTTTTATATCAAATATATTAATTGATAACTTTATTTTAGTAAAGTTTCTTGGTTTATGTCCTTTTACAGGAGCATCAAATAAGTTAGAAGTCTCAATTGGAATTAGTTTTGCTACTACTTTTGTTATATTTATATCTACTATTATTTTATGGTGTATTAATTTTTTAATTTTATCGCCATTCGATTTAGTTTACTTGAGAATTATTGTATATATGTTAATAATTTCTTTTTTTGTACAATTTTTAGAAACTATTTTATGTAATACTAGTCCTTTTTTATATCGTATACTTGGTATTTTTTTACCTTTAATTACAACTAATTGTGCAGTTTTAGCTATTCCTTTATTTTGTTTATATGAAAATTATACATTTTTAGAGTCAATACTTTATGCATTGAGTGCATCATTTGGTTTTTCTATAGTAATGATTATATTTTCAAGCATTAGAGAACGTATATTATTATCTGATATTCCTATAGTATTTAAAGGTTCCCCTATTGTTCTTATCACTATAAGTTTAATTTCCATTGTATTTATGGGTTTTAGAGGTTTAATAAAAGTTTAATTATGTTTATAATAATGATTATTTTAATTTTTTCTTCTTTATCTTTTTTATTAGGTTTAATACTATCATATTCTGATTATATTTTTCCTAAAACAATAGATCCTATTATAAATAAAATTAACGATATTTTACCTCAAAGTCAATGTGCACAATGTGGATATCCTGGTTGTTACCCTTATGCAAAAGCTATAATCAATGAAAATGAAAAAATTAATAAATGTATTCCTGGAGGAAGTGATTTAATATTTAAAATTAGTAAATTATTAAATTTAGATAAAAGTTTAGAGGATATTAATGTTCAAAATAAATCAATTTTATATACAACGGTCAAAATTGATGAAAACAATTGTGTAGGATGTTCTAAATGCGCTATTTTTTGTCCAGTAGATGCAATAATTGGAGCTCCTAACTTCATGCATACGGTAGTACAAAAGTTTTGTACTGGTTGTAATATCTGTGTATCACATTGTCCAACTAATTGTATTAAAATAATTGAAGAATAATATATTATGTTAAAAATTAAACTTATTTTAAAAAAATATTTGTGTCTAAATTTTTGGAAACGTTTAAAACGTTATTTTATAAATAAAAAAAAAATATAATTTTTCAGGTGGAATTACATGTATACCAATAAAAGAAGAACCAAATAAGTATATTATTAATTATGTTCCTTATCCAAAGGAATTTTTTATATATATTAAATATAATACTTTAAAACAAAGTATGTTAAGAGTAAAAATTAATCAGAAAGTACTATGCGGTGAACCCTTGACTTTTGGTGATTGTTTTAGTGTTCCTATACATTCTCCTACTTCAGGTAAGATTAAAAGTATAGAATTTAATTCTCACCATATTAATTTTAATAAAGCAAATATAAAAATTATTATTTCATCTGATTATTTAGATCAATGGATTAGATTAAAAAAAATTAATAATTATAAATTATATTCTGCTAAAAGCTTAATAAAAATTATTTATCAATCAGGCATTGTAGGACTTGGAGGTGCTCATTTTTCGTCTTCTAAAAAATTAATGTTAAGTGTTAATAAAGTACATACATTAGTTGTCAATGCAGTTGAAAGTGATCCTTGTATAACTTCTGACTATTGTTTAATAAATAATTGTTTAGAAGAAATATTAATAGGATGTGAAATTATATCTTGGATATCTAAAGTAAAAAAGATTTTAATTGTTATTCAAGAAGATAAAATTAAATTAATTTCTAAAATTCAATTATTAATTAGTAAAAAAACATTATTTAAAATATGTATTTTAAAAAAAAAATATCCTGGCGGAAGTAGTAAAATAATTATTAAATCTTTAACAGGAAAAGAAATTCCATATGGTAAACATTCTATAGATATAGGATATCTTATTTTTAATATTTCAACTGTATATGCTATTAAAAGAGCTATTATTAATGGAGAACCATTAATTCAGAGAATTGTTAGTGTATATAATTATGAAAATCATTTATCTAAAAATTTTTTAATTAAAATAGGAACTCCTATAAATTTTTTTTTAAATTATTTTAAAATTCAAAATAATTCAGATTACATGGTATATATAGGAGGTATATTTATGAAAGATTTATTAATTAATTTTAATTATTCGATCTCGAAAAATATTAATTCTATTTTAATAAAAAAAAAAATAAAAAAACTAAAAAAATCTATTAATTATTCATGTATTAATTGTGGTTATTGTGCTCAAGTATGTCCAGTTAATTTGCTTCCTCAAAAATTATATTTATATTCTAAAAATAATAATCACGAACAAACAAAAAAATCTTATATTATGGATTGTATTGAATGTAAAATTTGTGAAAAAATTTGTCCTAGTAATATTCCATTAGTTAAATATTTTAAGAAAGAAAAAAAAAATCAACATGAAATAAATATAGAAACATATCGAAAAAAAATATTTTTTGAACGTTTTCAATTACGAGAAGAAAGAATGATAAATCAAAAAAAAATTGTTTATAAAAATAAAAATTATTTTGATAATAAAAGCTTAATAGACTCTAATATTTTAAAAAAAGTATCAAACGAAGCATTTGTTAATAAGAAACAAATAGAAAAAAATATTAGAAAAGAAATATTACGGTCTTCAATAGAACGTATAAAACTAAAAAATAAAAACTTATAATCTTATCTTATAATAATATAAAAATGAATCTTCCTTATATATATGAAACTTATAGTGTAAAAAAAATGATGTTTTTTGTTCTTATAGCATCTATTCCAGCTATATTAACAGAATGTTATTTTTTTGGTATAGTTATATTAATACAAATATTATTATTTGTATTATTTTCTTTATTATTTGAGATAATAATATTAAAAATACGTGATAAGAATATTAAAGAGAATATATTAGACAATTCATCCGTTGTAACTGGAGTATTACTAGGTTTAAGTATTCCTTGTACATTAACGTGGTGGATGATAATGTTTAGTTCTTTTTTTGCAATTGTTATTGCTAAACATTTATATGGAGGTCTGGGACAAAACATATTTAACCCGGCTATGGTTGGATATGCTGTTTTATTAATATCTTTTCCTTTATATATGAGCTCTTGGAATAAAGAGAATACCAAGTTTTTTTCTATAAACAATATAAAATCTTCAATAGATAAAATTTTTTTTACAACAAATAACAGTGATTTTTTAGTAGATACTGATATTGAAAATTTTACAAAAGCAACTCCTTTGAATAACATTAAAAATCATTCTCATGTGTCTTATGATAATGCTTTAAAAAATTTCATTTCAAAAAATGAAAAAATAACTATTTTTTCATCTTGGAATTATATTAATTTAAGTTTTTTATTAGGTGGTTTTTTTTTACTATATAAAAAAATTATTTGTTGGCGTATTCCATTTAGCTTTTTATTTTCTTTATTTTTTTCTTCTACTATTAATTATTTATTTTCAATAGATTTTATTATTTCTCCATTGTTTCATCTTTTTTCAGGCGGAACAATGATTTGTGCATTTTTTATTGCTACTGATCCAGTGACAACTTCTTATAGTAATATAGGAAAAATAGTTTTTGGTTTAATAATTGGTTTGTTAGTTTATATAATTCGTAATTATAGTAATTATCCAGATGGAGTAGCTTTTGCAGTTTTATTTGGAAATATGCTTGTGCCATTAATAGATAATATTTTAAAAACATCTGGATATGGACATAAAAATATATGAAAGATTTTGAAAAAATATTAAAAAATTCATTTACAATGAGCTTTTTTTCTTTTTTATCTTTATGTATTGTTGGGTACGTACATTATATTACAAAAAATCAAATAAGAAATCAAAAAGAATACGAAAAAAAAATGTTTATTCAACAAGTAATACCTTATAAGATTTATGTTACTTTTAAAGAAAAAAAATATTTAGTAGATAATAAACTATTAGGAGATTCAAAAAAACACAACTTGTGGTTATTATTTCAAGATAAAGTGGCAAAAGTTGCTATTGTTGAAAGTACTGCTCCAGATGGATATTCTGGTTCAATTTATATATTAGTAGCAGCATATTTAAATGGTAAAATTATTGGTGTGAGAGTACTATCGCATAAAGAAACTCCTGGAATTGGAGATAAAATTGATATATCTATTTCTGATTGGATCACTAAATTTACAAATTTAAGTGTTATGAACTTACAAGATAATCATGTATTATTAAAAAAATACGGTGGTCAAATTGAACAATTTACAGGTGCAACTATTACACCACAAGCAGTTACTAATGCTGTAAAAAGAACAGTGATTTTTATAAAAAAAATACCATTAATATTTTCTTTAAAGAGATAAAATATATGGAATGGAAAAATTTTTTAAAAAATAGATTATGGACTAATAATTCTTCTTTAGTACAACTTTTAGGTTTATGTCCAGTTTTAGCTATGACAACTAATGTAGTAAATGCAATAGGATTAGGAATAGCTACAACATTTATATTAATTTTTACAAGTGGCATTATTTCTATATTTAAATATATCATACCTAAAAATATTAGAATTCCTATTTTTATGTTAATAATTTCTTCAATAGTTACTTGTATAGAAATGATATTGCATGCATACCAATTTAATTTATATAAATCATTAGGTGTTTTTATTCCTCTAATAGTAACAAATTGTATTGTAATTGGCAGAGCAGAAGCTATAGCTTATAAGAGTTCTATCTTGGTTTCTGTCTTAGATGGATTATTCATAGGCTTAGGATCAACATTTGCAATGTTTTTTATAGGTTCAATACGAGAAATATTAGGTCATGGAACTTTTTTATTTGGAATAAATAAAATTTTTAATGTTTTAGGAAATAATTATTTTTTTAATATATTAAATAAAAATACAACAATAATTTTAGCAATATCTCCTCCAGGAGGATTTTTAATATTGGGTTTTTTAATTGCTTTTAAAAATTATTTAGATAAAAATAAAATTAAAAATAAAAAAAAATGTTTAAAATGTATTAGTTTAAAATGTCAGGAACAACATAAAATATATGAATAAAAGTAAACGTTATAGTATTTTATCATTATTTTATATAAACCAACCTAATCCCATGACAGAGTTAATTTTTTCATCAGATTTTGAATTATTAATATCGTTAATATTATCTGCTCAATCAACCGATGTAATGGTAAATAAAATAACTTGTATTTTATTTAAAGTAGCTAATACTCCTGAAAGTATTTTACAATTGGGTATAAAAAGATTAAAATATTATATTAAAAATCTTGGTTTATATAATATTAAAGCTGTATATATTATTAAAATTTCTTATTTATTAATTAATAAATATAATAATCAAATTCCTAACAGTCGTATTGAACTTGAGTCCTTACCTGGCGTGGGTAGAAAAACTGCAAATATTATTTTAAATTTATTATTTGATCAAAAAACTATTGCTGTAGATACACATGTTTTTCGAGTTTCTAATCGTACTGGTTTTGCCACAGGAAAAAATGTAATACAAGTTGAAAAAAAATTAATCAAAGTTGTTCCATCTATATTTAAAAAAAACGTTCATTTTTGGTTTGTTTATCATGGACGTTACATTTGTAAAGCACGGAAAAAACAATGTGATATTTGTTTGATAAGCAAATTTTGTGAATTAACTAATAAAAACATATAAGATATGAATATAAGTGATTATTATAGACGTTATTTTACCTTTTTCAATTAGATCTTATTTTAGTTATATATTACCATATTCAAAAACTCCTATAATCGGTACTCGTGTTGTTGTACCTTTTAATTCAAAAAATGTTATAGGTATTGTAGTTGCATTTAATCATAAAGAAAATGCAAAACATTTTAATTTTAAATTTGTTAAATGTATTATTGATCATCAACCGATTTTTAATGCTTCATTATTAAATACTTTAACATGGGTTAGTAAGTACTACTATTATCCTATAGGAAGTATATTTTTTTCAATTTTACCAAATGTTTTAAAATCTAAAAATATAGAAGTAGATGAAAATATTAATAATTTTTTTTTAAATAAAAATATAAGTAAAATAGATCAATTTAAAACAAATAAAAAATTTTTTTTAAATAAAAAAATTTTATTACAAATAAGTAAAATTATAATTAAAAATTCTTTTGCATCTTGGTTAATATCAGAAATTAATTTGTATATAAAGATTAAATTTTATTTAGGATTAATTGAACAAATTTTAAAGAAAAATTTACAAATTTTAATTATTGTACCTTTTGAAAAATATATATATAAAATACTATTTTTTTTAAAACAGTATTTTAATGTTCCTATTGATATTATTCATTCCGATTTAACTGATGAAACATTTTTTAAAGTATGGATTAATACTAAAAATAATCAAAATTCTATTATTATAGGAACAAAAAAGAGTATTTTTTTTCCTTTTTTACAATTAGGCTTAATTATTATCTATGAAGAGCATAATGTAACTTATAAACATGTAGATAAATTTAAATGTAATGTTAGAGATATAGCAATATTTCGAGCATATAAAGAAAATATACCTATTATTTTAGATTCAAAAACTCCTTCTTTAAAAACGTTATATAATATTATGCATAAAAAATTTTTTTGGATAAGTTTATCTCAAAAAAATAGTTCTTTAATGTTAAAATATCAAATTATTGATATAAAAAAAGAAAAAATAAGGGTCGGTTTATCAGATACATTAATTTATGAAATTTTTGAAAATATAAAAAAAAATTTTTCAGTGCTGTTAATTTTTCATCCATCTGATTTTATTTTTTTAGGTCTTATTTGTCGTCATTGTAATTGGATTCCTAAATGTAATGTTTGCAATGATTACTATGAAATTAATAAATATAATAATATTGCATTTTGTAGAAATTGTTTAATTAATTTTAAAAAACCTACGTTTTGTTATAATTGTAATTTTTTTCCATTAACTACATTAAATTTTGGTATAAAAAAAATAAAAAAAAATTTTAAAAAAATATTTCCTAATATATCACTGTTGTTTTTAATAAATTTAAAAGATATTAAAAGAAAACAATTAAATTCACAACTTTTTAATTTTTCTATTGTGCATTCAGGAATTATTATTAGTACAGAAAAAATAGTTCAAAATTATTATTTTCCTAATGTAGAATTAATTGGTTTAGTCAATATTGACTATTATTTGTTTTCTTTAAAGTTTTATAATATTGAGTATTTTTATCAGTTTTATTTGAATCTAGTTAATTTAACGCAAAAAAATTCTAAATTTTTAAATATATTTATTCAAACAACAATTCCTCACAATAAATATTTAATAAATATATGCAATGAAAAATATTTTTTTTGTGCTCGTAATCTATTATATTTAAGAAAAAAATTTTTGTTACCTCCATGGAATTGTCAAGTTATTTTATATTGTCAAAGCAAAAATTTTAGAAAAACTTATAATTTTTTAAAATTTATATATACTTTATTAAAAAACGAATCTAAAAAAGATAATGTTTTATTATGGTTTGTAGGTCCTGATCCTGTTTTTTATAACACTCAAAAAAAATGCTTTTATAAATTATTAATACAATGTTCTTCACGTATTTATTTGCAAAAAATATTACGAATTTCACTTGAAATTTCAAAACATTTTTCTATATTTAATTGTGTAAAATGGTTTATAGATTTTGATATTAATTAATCTTAATTAAATAAAAATTTTATATATTTTATATTATTGAAGTTCAAAAGAAATTAGAATAAACTATTTACATAGTTTAAATTTTTTATTTTAAAAAAATAAGGTTTTTTTTATGAATCATGCTAATTTAGTTGACGAATTAAAACAACGAAATTTAATATCTCATATCACAAACGAAAATTTATTAAAAAAAAATATTGATAATAATTTTATTTCACTGTATTGCGGATTTGATCCTACTGAAGATAGTTTACATGTAGGTCATCTTTTACCTTTAATTACTCTTAAAAGATTTCAAATGAAAGGTCATACACCTATTGTTTTAATTGGAGGAGCTACAAGTCTTATTGGTGATCCTAGTTTTAAAGAAAAAGAACGTGTATTAAATTTTGATAATAAAATTGATGTATGGACAAATAAAATAAGTAAACAAATATCTTATTTTTTAGATTTTAATTGCGCATCAAATAAAGCAGTTATATTAAATAATAAAACATGGTTTGAAAAAATTAACATCTTGTCATTTTTACGTGATATTGGTAAACATTTTTCAGTTAATACTATGATTAATAGAGAAGCAGTAAAACAACGTATCAAAAGATTAGATCAAGGTATTTCTTTCACAGAATTTTCATATAATTTATTACAAGCATATGATTTTTTTATATTAAATAAAAAAAAACAAGTATCCCTGCAAATAGGAGGTTCAGATCAATGGGGCAATATTTCAGCAGGTATGCACTTAATAAATCGAATTTCTAAAAAAGAAGTTTATGGTTTAACACTGCCTTTATTAATACAATCTAATGGTGTTAAATTTGGAAAAACAGAATCTGGAACTATTTGGTTAGACGCTAAAAAAACAACTCCGTATAAATTTTATCAGTTTTGGAAAAACATAGAAGATTCTAATGTTTATAATTTTTTAAGATTATTTACCTTTTTAGACTGTAATGAAATTAATCAAAGAGAAATCAATAAATATAAAAATAATCAAATTATTAATGATAAATCTTATTTATCTAAGTATATGACTCATTTAGTGCATGGTGAAGAAAATTTACTAGCTGCTGAAAGAATTACAAATATTCTTTTTCTAAAAAATATTAATGAGATAAAAAAATCTGATTTACAGCAATTAAAAAAAGATGGAATACCTTCTATCGAAGTATATCAAATAAAAGATTTACAGGATGCATTAGTACTATGCTCGTTAGCAGATTCTCGAACACAAGCAAAAAACATGATAATATCTAATTCTATATCTATTAATACCAATAAAATTACAAATAAAAATCATGTTTTTCATAATAATGAAAAATTATTTGATCAATTTACTTTACTTTCAAGAGGTAAAAAAAATCATTGTCTTATATATTGGAAGTAAATTATATATTACAACATATTAATTTAATCATTAATTGATTGAAAAACTCTCCCCACAACCACAAAATTTTTCTAATTTAGGATTATAAAATTTAAATGTTTTATTAATATTATTTTTGATAAAATCAATTTTAATACCATCTAAAAATGGTATATCTTTTTTAGAAATTTGTATTAAAATAGTTCCATAAAAAAAAATTATATCATCTTCCTTTTGTGACATTTCTTTATTAATTAATTCCATAATATATCGAAAACCTGCACATCCAGATTTTTTTATACTCAGTTTTATACCTTTATTTGCTATATCTAGATTAATTAAAAATAGTATTTGTTTTATAGCACTTTCAGTAATTTTGATTCCTTTCCATTTATATTTATTTAATAAATAAGTATTTTCTTGTTTTTTTTTCATTTTTTTCTTTATTACCTTTGATAATAAGAATATTCTTTAAATAATAATTAATTTTATGTTTATATATCTTTTAGTGTAAAGTTCAGTTTTTTCTTTCATTGTTTGTAAAAATTTGATGTTATAATTTTTTAATAATAGAATTTTTAATTATTTTTTATTTGTCATCTGTAATGTAAAGATGTTTATAAAATATTGAGGTGAAACAATTATATGCAAAATCCAAAAGAAAAAGTGGATTTATCGCAGTTTATTTTATCATTAATATTTATTATTGCTATAAGCATTACAAGTTTTTTAACAATAAAACCGTTTATATTAGGATTTTTATGGGCTAGTACAATTGTTATTGCAACTTGGCCTATTATGTTAAAGATACAAAAATTTTTAGGAGGTAGACGTTTTATTGCTGTTTTTACTATGATTGTTATTTTATTATTATTATTTATTATTCCTATAGTACTTTTAGTCAATAGTTTAATTGCAACAAGTATTCCTTTTTTTCATTGGTTTAGTTCTAATACCTTAGATTTTCCAGAATTAATTTGGCTTCGAGATATACCACTTATTGGAAAAAAAATTTTTATTAGCTATCAAGAATTATTAGATAGTGATGGAGCCGAATTAATTAAAGAAGTTAGACCTTATATGGGTCGTACTACAGAATTTTTTATAATTCAAGCTAAAAAGTGTGGATTATTTATAATACACTTAGTTGTAATGTTGTTATTTAGTATTTTACTTTATTGGAATGGTGAAAAAATTAGTAATTTAATTCATCAATTTGCATTTCGTATTAATTCTAAAAATGGAGATGCTATTGTTTTACTTGCAGTTCAAGCTATTAGATCTGTTGCATTGGGAGTTGTAGTAACAGCTTTAATCCAGGTTTTTTTATCTGGAATAGGTTTATTAATTTCAGGTATTCCATATTGGACTTTATTAATGATTTTAATTGTTTTCTCTTGTTTAATACAATTAGGTCCATTGCCGATTTTAATACCATCTATTATATGGTTTTATTGGAATAGTAATACTACATGGGGTACATTATTGTTAATTTGGAGTTTTTTTGTATTCATATTAGATAATATACTTCGTACTTTTTTTATACGAATGGGATCTGATTTGCCAACTTTTTTAATTTTTTTAGGTGTTATAGGTGGTTTTTTAACTTTTGGAATGATTGGTTTATTTGTTGGACCAGTAGTATTAGTAATATTATATAGATTAATAATATCTTGGATACATGGTATTTCTATCAATTCATTGTTAAATAATACAAATATAAAATCAAAAATTAATTAATATTATATTAAATTAATAGTATTATAATTTTTAAACTTTGAATTATAAAATATATTAGTTTATATAATATAAAGATAGAATAAGTACTTTTAAAATATAAATAAAAGATTATGATATGATAAAAAATAATTTAATTATCTTTAATATTTACTGAACAGAATATTGATAATCTTGTATAATTATATTATTTTTAGAATGTTATCTTCATTTTCTTTCCTATTTTAAGCTTTTTTTATTATATTTAAAGTATACTATTATACTTATTTCATCTAATATTATAATGTTTTTTTTATATTTAAAATATATTAGAGATAAGTTTTTGATTAATTAGTTTATCGTGATTTTTATCACATTTTGATATTCTTTTTAGGATAAAAAATTCGTTTAGAGAATAAAATGAAAAAAACAGATGAACTACGTACAATACGAATTGATCCATTAATAACTCCTTCTGAATTAGCAAAAAAATATGCTATTACTTCAGATATTATGGATAATGTTATTATAACAAGACAAAATATTGCTCGAATTATGACCGGTGAAGATTTACGTTTACTTGTTGTCATAGGTCCATGTTCTGTTCATGATCCTATAGCTGCAGTTGAATATGCTCATCGATTATATGAATTACGTAAACAATATCAAGATCGTCTTGAAATTATAATGCGTACATATTTTGAAAAACCAAGAACAGTAGTAGGTTGGAAAGGATTGATTTCAGATCCAGACTTAGATGGTAGTTTTCGAGTAAATCATGGTCTTTCTGTTGCTCGAAAATTATTATTAGATATAAATACATTGGGAATGCCTGCCGCAACAGAATTTTTAGATATAGTAGTAGGTCAATTTATTGCAGATTTAATTAGTTGGGGAGCTATTGGAGCAAGAACTACTGAAAGTCAAATTCATAGAGAAATGGCTTCTGCGCTTTCATGTCCAGTAGGTTTTAAAAATGGAACTGATGGAAATATACGTATCGCCATTGATGCTATAAGAGCTGCACAAGCTCGTCATTTGTTTTTTGCGCCAAATAAAAACGGACAAATGACTGTTAATCATACTAGTGGAAATCCATATGGACATATTATTATGAGAGGTGGTCGAACTCCTAATTATCACGCTAAAGACATTGATTTGGCAATAAAAAGTTTACGTGAATTTAATCTAATAGAACATTTAATGATTGATTTTAGTCATGGTAATTGTTTAAAAGAACATATTCGTCAAAAAAATGTTGCTACATCTGTTTCAAGTCAAATTGCTTCAGGATCAAAAAATATATTTGGTGTCATGATTGAAAGTTTCTTGGAAGAAGGTTTTCAAAAAGTATCAAAAGATCAACCATTAATATATGGGAAATCAATTACTGATGCGTGTTTAAATTGGAAAGATAGTGTTTTACTTATTAAACAATTGGCAGATGCAGTAGATACTCGTTTTTAGCTTATATGCTAGTCAAAGTTTTGACTAGCATGTCTTTATTTGATGAAATAAATTCAATTTTATAAAATTAAAATTTTTATAAATTATTAACAAATATTTTTAAATAAAAGGTATATCAGAATGCCTGTAATACAATTTTGTGATGGAAGTAAAGAAATTTACAAGCATTCTATTTCATTACAAGAAATTTTAAAATGTAAAAATATTAATATAAATCAATCTCTTATCGCTATTTCTGTTAACGGTGATTTTGCAAATTTAAATACTGTAATTACAGAAGACGCTTCTATATCGTTTATTAATAAAAAAGATCTTTATGCATTAAATATTATTAGATGTTCATGTATACAACTTTTAAATTATTCAATTAAAACAATATGGCCATTATGTAAAATCGTAGAAAGTAAAATTACAAGCAATGGTTTTTATTGTGATATAGATATAAAAAATAGAATTTTAGAAAAAGATCTTGTTTTAATAGAAAAAAAAATGAAAACTTTTTTACATAAAAAATATGATATTTTAAATAAAAAAGTTTCTTTTAATCAAGCGTTAAAAGAATTTGAAGAAAGGTTAGAGACATATAAAATTAATTTTATAAAAACCAATTTTTTAAAAAATGATATAATCTCTTTATATTATCATGAAAATTATATAGATTTTGATATTGGTATGCAGACTTTTAATATAAAATTTTGTAAACATTTTAAATTGCAGAAAATTGGAGGTGTATACTGGAAAGGTGATAATCAAAATCAAATGTTGCAGCGCATTTATGGTACTGCTTGGTTGAACAAAGAAGAATTAGATAAACATTTAATTTATATTAGTGAAGTAGTAAAAAGAGATCATAGAAAAATTAATAAATATTTAAAATTATATCATATGCAAGATGAATCTCCTGGTATGGTTTTCTGGCATAATAATGGTTGGATTATCTTTAATGAACTAGAAAATTTTGTTCGAGAAAAATTAAAAGAATATAAATATAAAGAAGTAAAGACGCCGTTATTAATAGATAAATCAATATGGGGAAAAAGCGGTCATTGGGATAATTACAAGGATGCTATTTTTACTACTTCATCAGAAAATAGAGAATATTGTATTAAACCTATGAATTGTCCTGGGCATGTTCAAATTTTTAATATTGGATTAAAATCTTATCGAGATTTACCTATTCGTATGGCGGAATTCGGAAGTTGTCATAGAAATGAATTTTCAGGAGCTTTGCATGGTCTTATGAGAGTTCGAAATTTTACTCAAGATGATGCTCATATATTTTGTACTCACGAACAAATACATTCTGAAATAAATAATTGCATTAAAATGATATATGATTTATATGGTATATTTAATTTTAAGAAAATTATAGTAAAATTTTCTACTCGACCAAAAAAACGTATTGGTAATGATGTAATTTGGGATAAAGCAGAAAAAGATTTATCTGATTCCTTAAAAGAAAATAATTTAGAATTTGAATATCAATTAGGAGAAGGTGCTTTTTACGGTCCTAAAATTGAATTTATTTTACAAGATTCTTTAGATCGACATTGGCAATGTGGAACAATTCAGTTAGACTTTTATTTACCAATTCGTTTAAATGCATTTTATATTAATGAACATAACGAAAAAAGTACTCCTATAATAATTCATCGAGCTATATTAGGTTCGATTGAACGTTTTATTGGGATATTAATAGAAGAATGTTCTGGTAAATTACCTACATGGTTAGCTCCAATACAAGTTGTAATAATTAGTATTAAAAATATTCATTCAATTTATGTGAATAAAATAGTTAAAAAATTTAACCTTTTAAATATTCGTGTCGAATCAGATTTAAGAAATGAAAAAATAGGTCTTAAAATTCGAGAACATACTTTACGTCGAATTCCATATATATTAATTTGTGGTGAAAAAGAAATTCAATCTAATAAAGTTTCCGTTAGAAGTAGGAATGGAAATAATTTTGGAATTGTAGATATTGATTTATTTATTAAAAAACTACAAAAAGAAATATTTACTCGTAGTTTTTTTCAAATGGAGGATTAAGGTATTAAAGTCGGAAAAAGAACTCAATTAACAAGGCCAAATCGTATTAATAACGAAATTCGTTCAGTTAAAGTTCGTCTTACAGATGTTAAAGGCGATCAAATGGGCATAGTTACTTTACGTGAAGCTTTAGAAAAATCTGAATCGTTAGGATTAGATTTAGTAGAAATCAGCCCTAATGCAGAGCCTCCAGTTTGTCGTATTATGGACTATGGAAAATTTCTTTATGAAAAAAGTAAATCTTCTAAAGAACAGAAAAAAAAACAAAAAGTCATTCAAGTAAAAGAAATTAAATTTCGTCCTGGAACTGATGAAGGAGATTACCAAGTTAAACTGCGTAATTTAATTCGTTTTTTAGAAGATGGTGATAAAGTTAAAATTACTTTACGATTTAGAGGTCGTGAAATGGCTCATCAAAAAATAGGTGTAAATGTATTAAATAGAGTTAAAAATGATTTAATTGAACTAGCTACTATTGAATCATTTCCATCTAAAATTGAAGGTCGTCAAATGATTATGATATTAGCACCAAAGAAAAAATAGCAATTTTTGACTAAACGTGTTCAAAAATAAATATATAATTAATTTTTTATAATTTAAAAGAAACATTGTATGCCAAAAATTAAAACTTTAAAAAGTGCAGCAAAACGTTTTAAAAAAACTGCATCTGGTAAATTTAAACGTAAACAAGCAAATTTACGTCATATTTTAACAAAAAAAACAACAAGTAAAAAACGTCATCTTCGTCCTAAGATTTTAGTATCAAAAGGAGATATAGACAAAGTGAAGTCATTTTTACCTTATATATAAAATTTATTTTTACTAACATTGTGTGAACAGGAGAGCATATCAATGGCTCGTGTGAAACGTGGTGTGACTGCTCATGCTCGTCATAAAAAAGTTTTAAAACAAGCAAAAGGTTATTATGGAGCTCGTTCCCGTATTTATAGAGTAGCATGTCAAGCAGTAATAAAAGCTGGTCAATACGCTTATCGTGATAGACGTCAAAGAAAAAGACAATTTCGTAAATTATGGATTACAAGAATCAATGCTGCAGTTCGTCAAAGTCAAATTTCTTATAGCAAGTTTATATATGGATTAAAAAAAGCTTCTATTAATATTGATCGTAAAATATTATCTGATATTGCAATATTTGATAAATCTACATTTAATATTTTAGTACAAAAATCAAAAGAAGCTTTACTTGTATAATAAATTATTTTTTATAAACCAAGAAGGGGAAATTCATCTCCCCTCTATTTAAATAATAGTTAAATTTTTATTTTAGATAAAATTATTAATGTATTTATATTTTTATATATTTAAAAATTCAATAAAACAAGCTTCCTTTATGGAAGCTTTTTAATATTTTAATAATATAAGTTTTAATAAAAACATAGAGAAAGAGTTAATAATGTTAATGTTAGAAAAATTATGGAATGTTATTAAAAATGAAATTAATAGTTCTCATAGTATAGAGATATTAGATGGAATAAAAATTAAATACTTAGGAAAAAATGGAATTTTTAATAATTATATAAAAAAAATAAAAAATTTTTCTTTTGAAGAAAAAAAAAAATACAGTATTATTCTTAATACAATTAAAAAAAAAACAATATCTAAAATTCATATAAAAAAAAATGAATTAAATAAATTAATTTTTGAAAAACGTATTCAAAAAGAAAAAATTGATATATCTTTACCAGGTCGTTATATTAAAAACGGTTCTATTCATCCTATAAATTATAGTATTAGTTGTATACAACATTTTTTTTATAAATTAGGATTTGAATCAATTAATGGTTTTGAAATAGAAGATGAATATCATAATTTTGATGCATTAAACATACCTAAAAATCATCCTGCACGTGATAATCATGATACCTTTTGGCTAGATAAAAATAGATTGTTAAGAACTCAAACTTCTACTATGCAGATTCGTATGATGAAATCAGAGAAACCTCCAATGCGATTTATTTTTCCTGGAAAGGTTTATCGAAACGATTATGATTCTACTCACACACCTATGTTTCATCAAGTAGAAGGTTTAATAGTTGAAAAAAATATTAATTTTTCTAATTTAAAATGGATTATATATAATTTTATATATAATTTTTTTAATAAAAAAATACCTCTAAGATTTCGTCCTTCCTATTTTCCCTTTACTACTCCTTCAGCCGAAGTTGATGTTATGACGGATTCTAAAAAATGGTTAGAAATTTTAGGTTGTGGAATGGTTCATCCATCGGTTCTAAAAAACGTTAATATTAATCCAGAGATTTATTCTGCTTGTGCATTTGGATTGGGAGTAGAGCGAATGACCATGTTACGTTATGGAATTTCTGATATTCGATCTTTTTTTGAGAATGACTTCAGATTTATAAAACAATTTAAATATATTTAGTGAGATAAAATGAAATTTAGTGAAAAATGGTTACTTGAATGGATTAATCCTAAAATAGATAGTATTACTTTAACTCAACAAATTATCAATTCTGGTATAGAAATCGAATCTATTGATACACTTTTTCCTTCATTTAAAAATGTAGTAGTCGGTGAAATAATTTCTTGTATGATACATCCTACATTAAATAATTTAAAAATAGTGAAAGTAGATATAGGGAAAAAAAAGTTATTAAATATTTTATGTAAAGCATTAAATTGTCGAAATAAAATAAAAGTCGCAGTAGCTACTATTGGCAGTATATTGAATAATAATGTAAAAATTAATTTAAAAAAAATTTATGATCAAGAATCAGAAGGAATGCTATGTTCTTTTTTTGAATTAGGTTTATTTGATTCCAATAATAGTGAAATTATTGAATTTCCTGAAAATACACCAATAGGAATTAATGTTAATGATTATTTATTATTAGAAGATAATTTAATAAAAGTAAATGTTACGCCTAATCGACCAGATGGATTAAGTATTATAGGAATAGCTCGTAATATAGCTGTTATAAATAATATAGAAATGACTCCATTAAAAGATAAAAGTAATCCAATTACAATTAAAAAACAATTTCCAATTTATGTTAATACTCAAAACACAGATATTAATTGTTTTGGAAGATTAATTGAAAACATAAATGTTAATATTAAAACGCCATTTTGGATGAAAAAAAAGTTATTTATGTCTGAAATGTTATCTGACAATATAATAATGAATATTATTAATTATGTTTTAATTGAAATTGGTCAACCTTTAAATGTATTAAATTCAGATATAATAGATAGCTTTATTCAAATTAAAACAACTACTAAAAAAGAAATTTTGAATTTAAAAGATAATTTTCAATTAATTTTAGATAAAAATACACTTATCTTTTCCGATAAATCAAAGATATTATTTATTCCTGGTAATTTAAATTCTCATTGTTTAGAAATAGATAACAATACTAAAAATATATTTTTGATTTCATATTTAGTAGATCGAGAATCTCTTTTTAATATTACTAAAAAAGTTGGTTTTAATAAAATTCTTAATTACCATAATTATGGTATTGATTTTTCTCTTCAAAAATATGCAATAGAATACGCGACAAACTTAATCCTTCAAATATGTGGTGGAAATGCAGGATTGATTACCGATTATATAGATAATTCGCACTTAAAATGTATAAATAAGATTAAATTATATTATAAGAATATTAATAAAATAGTTGGTTTTTTTATTGATTCTAAAATTATTTTAAATATTCTCTTACGTCTTAAATATAAAATAGAAGATAAAAAAAATTATTTATATGTTACACCTCCTACTTGGAGATTTGATATATTAATAGAAGAAGATGTTATAGGTGATATTATTCGTGTATATGATTATAATAAAGTTCCATTAATTCCATTAAAAGAAAATTTTAATTTTAGTGTTTATAAACATCAAAACGATTCTAAAAAAGATTATATATTATATCAATTATCGACATTGCTTACACATAGAGGTTATTATGAAGTAATTACTTATCCATTTATTGATCCAATTTTACAAAATGATATTTTATCAACGAATGGTAAAGAATTATTTATTTCTAATCCTATTTCTAAAGATCTTTCTTGTATGCGTATATCATTATGGCCAGGTCTTCTTAAAACTCTTACTTATAATAAAAATAGAAAACAAGATAGTATTCGTTGTTTTGAACGAGGGTTATGTTTTTTAATAGATAATCAAAAAATTCTCGGAGTTAATCAACAAATGTTTTTAGGAGGAGTTATTAGTGGTTTTAGTGATAAAGAAAATTGGTTTTCTCAGAGAAGAAAAATAGATTTCTATGATTTAAAAGGCGATATAGAATCTATATTAGAATTCATATGTGATACAGATAGTTTCGAAATAAAAAATAGAAATGTATCAGGATTACATCCAAATCAAAGTGCTCAAATTTTTTTAAATAATGAGTTTATTGGTAGTTTTGGTAAAATACATCCAATTTTAGAAAAAAAATTAGATTTACATAATAATACGTTTTTATTTGAATTACTAATTGATAAAATTTTCGACGTAAAAAAACTTAAAGATTTTAAAATAGAAGAGTATTCAAAATTCCCAAGTAGTCGTCGTGATATTTCAATACTAATATCAGAAAATATTCCCTATTCTGATATTATAAAAGTATGTAAAAATTGTTTGTTAAATAAACAAATAGAAATTAATATATTTGATATTTATTCATGTAAAAATTTTTCTAATAAAAAGAGTTTAGGTATTAGTTTTACTTTTCAAGATGAAAGAAAAACTTTAAAAGAAAATGAAATTAATTTAATGCTTGATTATTGTATAAAAACATTAATAGATAAATTTCAAATTATTTTAAGGAAGTAAACTTATGGTACTAACAAAAGCTAAAATTTCAGAAAATTTATTTGAAAAATTAAAATTGACTAAACGTGAATCAAAAGCATTCGTAGAATTTTTTTTTGAAGAAGTAAGAAAATCTTTAGAAAAAGGAGAAAATGTTAAATTATCTGGATTTGGGAATTTTGAGCTAAAAAATAAAAAAGAACGTCCAGGTAGAAATCCAAAAACAGGAGAAAAAGTAATTATTTCAAAAAGACGAGTTGTTACTTTTAAAGCTGGTCAAAAATTAAAAAATCGTGTTGAACATTGTTTTATAAAAACTAAATATTAATATTTAGTTTAATTTTTTTAAAGAAAAAAAATATGAATCTTAGTAATTTTTCTTTTGAGATACCAAAATCATTAATAGCTTTTTATCCTTCTTGGATACGGAGTCAATGTCGTTTAATGATGATTAATGGTTATACCGGTAAAATAAGTCATGGATTTTTTTATAATATTATAAATGAAATTAATTCTGATGATTTAATTATTTTTAATAATACTGAAGTTATTCCTGCTCGTTTACATGGGATTAAAGAAAGTGGGGGAAAAATTGAAATTTTACTTGAAAAAATATTAAATAATAATAATATTCTTGCATATATTAAATCATCAAATCCAGTTAAAATTAATTCTCATCTTTTTTTTGGAAAATACAATGAAATTCGAGGTTCTATAATTAGTTATAGAAATCCATTTTATGAAATTAAATTTAACAATCAGAAAGTTTCATCTATTTATATTTTTAATAAAATTGGCCATATACCATTACCTCCTTATATTAAAAGAAAAAATATGAAATTAGATGTAAATTTGTATCAAACTATATATAAAAAAAATTTAGGATCTATCGCAGCACCAACTGCAGGTTTACACTTTGATTTGCCTTTATTAGAATCACTATATAAAAAGGGAGTAAATGTAGCTTTTCTAACATTACACATAGGTAGTGGAACGTTTCAACCTATTAGAACGATGCAAATAGAAAAACATATTATGCATTCTGAATGGGTTAATATTTCTTCAGAATTAATCAATAAAATTAAGATATGCAAAAAAAAGGGAGGTCGTGTAATAGCTGTTGGAACTAGTACATTACGTGCTTTAGAAAGTGCATACAATTCAATTTCATGGAATAATTCAGAAAATTATTCACAAAATACTAATATCTTTATATATCCTGGTTATCAACATAATGTTGTTGATGCATTAATTACTAATTTTCATTTTCCTGAATCAACACTAATTATGCTAGTGTCTTCTTTCCTAGGTTATAAAAATACTATTAATGCTTATTATGAAGCAATTAAAAAAAAGTATCGTTTTTTCAGTTACGGAGATGCGATGTATATTACATATAATAAACTGGCTCCTTATGAAAAAATAAAAAATTAAAAGATTGTATTTTAAAAATATTTATTTTATGGGAAAAAAATGAAATTTCAATTAATAAATCAAGAAAAAAAAGCAAGGCATGGAGTTTTTTATTTTAATGAACAACGTATAGAAACTCCTGTTTTTATGCCTGTTGGAACATATGGAACAGTAAAAAGTCTTAGTACTAAAGAAATTAAAAATACTGGAAGTCAAATAATTTTAGCAAATGCATTACATTTATATTTAAGACCGGGATATGATGTAGTGAAATTGCATGGTAATTTACATAATTTTATGAATTGGAACGGACCTATACTTACAGATTCCGGTGGTTTTCAAGTTTTTAGTCTTTCAAAATTTTGTAAAACTAATAAAGAAGGAGTAATTTTTAAAAGTTATATTGATGGTAAAAAATTTTTTTTAACACCTGAACTTTCAATTGAAATTCAATTAAATCTAGGTTCAAATATTATTATGGTTTTTGATGAGTGTATTGCATATACTAAAAACTGGGAAAAGACAAAACATGCCATGGAAAAATCATTAGATTGGTCAAAAAAATGTCGTAGATATTTCGACTTAAACAAAAAAAATAACCATCTTTTATTTGGAATTATTCATGGAGGAATATATCCAAATTTAAGAGATATATCTTTGAATGAATTAATAAAAATGGATTTTGATGGATATGCTTTAGGTGGTTTAGCAGTTGGTGAATCTAAATCAGAAATGTATAATATATTAGATTATATTACTCCAAAAATACCTATAAATAAGCCAAGGTATCTAATGGGTGTAGGAAAACCAGAAGATTTAGTAGAAAGTGTATATCGCGGAGTAGATATGTTTGATTGTGTTCTTCCTACAAGAAATGCAAGAAATGGACATTTGTTTGTAACTAATGGTATAATAAAAATTAGAAATAAAAAATATAAAAAAGATTTATCTGCATTAGATAAAACATGTCTTTGCTATACTTGTAAAAATTATAGTCGATCATATTTACATCATTTAGATTCTTGTAATGAAATTTTAGGAGCTCGTTTAAATACTATACATAATTTGCATTATTATCAAACATTAATGCTAAATATAAGAAATGCAATTAAAGAAAAAAGATTTGATGATTTTATAGTGAATTTTTATAATCAAAAGAAATAATTTTGTATTTATTAATATACATTAAGGAATTTTATAAAATGAATTTTTTTATAGAAAATGCTAATGCTTCAGTTGGTCAACCAATAGAAGGTAGTTCTTATTCTTTAGTTATTATGCTGGTAATTTTTTTATTAATTTTTTACTTCATGCTTTTTCGTCCTCAACAAAAAAAAGAAAAAGAACGAAAAAATCTCATGAAATTAATTACATTAGGTGATGAAGTAATGACAACTAGTGGTTTTTTAGGTCGTGTAAAAGATATCACAGAAAATGAATATGTTTTATTAGAACTAAATGATCAAAATGAAATTTTTATAAAAAAAGATTTTATAGTTTCATTACTTCCTAAAAATACTTTAGAATCTTTAAAAAAACAAATTATTAAAAAAAAATAATCAAATTTATTTTGATAAATATTTAATATAAAAAAGAGAAGTTTGCTATATTAAAAAAAATTTTTTCTACTGTTTTTAATAAAATTAATCTATTATTTTTAATTTCAGCATTATCATGATTTATTTGAACTTGGTTAAAAAAGTTATTTATAGGATTTTCAAATTTTTTTAATCTTAATAAAATTGATTTATATTTTTTTTCTATAAATAATTTTTTTGTATCTTGATTAAAATTATTTATTTCTTCAAATAAGTTTTTTTCTTCTATTTTTTGTATCAAACTGATATTAATTTCAGTGTTGTTTATATATTTTTTATGAGTTTTTAATATATTAGATATTCTTTTAATTATTAAAGTAACTGATTTTAATTCTTCTGTTTTTTTAAAATCTGATATTGCTTTAATTCTCATATCTATATCTAAAATTTCTGTTAATTGACAGGCTAATACTGATTGAATTATTTTAATATCATATTCTTTTTTTTTATAAAAAGATAATAATCTTAATTTAAAAAAATCTATAATTTTATTAGATATAAATACATAATTTAATTTTTCTTTATTATAATTTTTAAGACTATTAAAAATTAAATATTTTAAATCTAAAGACATTTTTTGATGAATAATAATACGTATTATTCCTAATGCAGCTCTTCTTAAAGCAAAAGGATCTTTGTTTGATAATGGTATTTGATTAATTAAAAACATACCACATAAGGTATCTATTTTATCTGCTATTGATAATACAGATCCAATAATACTAGATGGAAGTTTATCTTCAGAAAAAGATGGTAAATATTGTTCTTTTATAGATATAGCAATTTCATGTTTTTCTTGGTTTTTTAAAGCATAATACATCCCAATTGTTCCCTGTAATTCTGGAAATTCACATACCATATCTGTAATAAGATCACATTTTGATAATGTTGCTGATTTTATTAAATCTATCTTATTACTATCATTTGACATTAAACCTACAAGTAATTGTAATCGTATAGTTTTATCATATAATGTACCTAAATGATTATGAAATAAAACTTTTTTTAGTAATGGAAGATAGTCTAATAATTTCATCTTATTATCTTTATTTAAAAAAAATATAATATCATCTATTTTAGCTTTCATAATATTTTCATTTCCTAATATTATCTGATTATTATTTTTTGAATTAATATTAGTTGTAAAAATAAAATATGGTAAAATTTTTTCATTATTATATATTGGAAAACATTTTTGTTGTTTTTCTATAACATAAATTAATATTTCATTAGGTATATATTCAATATATTGTTCTTCAAAAGTAGCTAAAAAACATTTAGGAGACTCTACCATTGAATTTATTTCTTCGAGAAGTGAATAGTTTATTTTTGTGTATCCATTTACTTTATTAGCAATTTCTTTAATTTCTGTCTTAATTATTTTTTTACGAGTTTCATAATCAGCTGTTATATAACTATATTTTAACAAAGAAAATGGATATTCTTGGGCATGATTAAGACAAATATTTTTTTCTTTATAAGAAATATGATTGTGAAGCTTATTTGTAGAATTAACATTAAACATCTTATAATTAATTGTTTGATCATCTAACATCATTAAAATATTTCGAATAGGGCGAAAAAATTTAGTATTATTTTTTTCCCATCGCATTAAGTTTTGAATACTAATTTTTTTTAATGATATTTCTGTTATTTTAGGAAGTAATGTTTCAATATTTTCTTGTTTTTGTTTTATGTAATATGCGAGCCATTCACCTTTTTTATTTTTTAAATAACTTGCTTTGTCTACTTCGATACCAATATGTTTAGCCCAAGAATGTGCAGATTTTGTTGGACTTCCATCTTGATTAAAAGCATATTTTAATGAAGGTCCTTTTTTAAGAATTTTTTTAACATTTTCAGAGATATCAATATCTAAAATTTTTAATGCTAATCTTCTAGGAGTTGCAAAATAATTAACTTTTTTATATTTAATATTATATAACTTTAACTCGCTTATAAAATTTTCATAAAATAAAATAATCAAACGATATAGTATTTTAGCAGGTAACTCTTCTGTTCCTATTTCAACTACAAATGTTTTTTTCATTATTTTTCTCTTTTACATTTAATATAAATCATATTTTAATTGTCTTAGGAATTTAAATATTTTTTTGCAATTTGTTTATTTAATTTTCTAATTTTTAAAATATAATTTTGGCGTTCGCTAGAAGATATTGCTTTTCTTGCATCTAATAAGTTAAATATATGATTGGCTTGTAACATTTTTTCATATGCTACTAATAGTAATGGTTTTTTTAAATTGATTAAATTATTTGCTTCAAGCATATATTTTTCAAAATATTCAAATAATAAATCAATATTTGAATATTCAAAATTATACTTAGATTGTTCTATTTCATTTTGTTTAAAAATATCACCATAAGTGATTGTTTGAAATTTATTTGAATGCCAAATTAAATTATATACATTTGATTGATTTTGCATATGCATTGCTATTCTTTCTAAGCCATATGTAATTTCTATGGTTACAGGATTGCATTCTATTCCGCCAACTTGCTGAAAATAAGTGAACTGAGTAATTTCCATTCCATTAAGCCGTACCTCCCATCCAACTCCCCATGCACCTAAAGTAGGGTTTTCCCAATTATCTTCTATAAAACGTATATCGTTATTTTTTTCATCTATTTTAAGTAAATTTAACGATTCTAAATACATATTTTGAATGTTTTTAACTGGCGGTTTAATAATTACTTGAAATTGATAATAACTTTGTAAACGATTTGGATTTTTTCCATATCTTCCATCAGTTGGTCGTCGACAATATTGTACATAGGCGGCTTTAATGGGTTTAGGGCCGATCGTTCCTAAAAATGTTATATTATGAAATGTACCTGCTCCCATTGGTAAATCTAATGGTTGGAAAATAATACATTCTTGTTCTATCCAGTATTTTTTTAAAATTTGAATTAAATTATAAAAAGTATTGTAATAATTGTTCATTTTATACCTTTAAGAAGAATAGTATTTATACATATATATTATATATAATGATATTTTTAATCTATATATTTTATAGATAAAAAATTGTATATAAAATATAATTTTTTTAATAGGAGAAGTTCAAATATGACTAAAATTAGCAAAGAAGCTAAATTAGCACGTAATGCTTTAATATTAAAAGGATTAGAAAATCCTATTTTAAACGAATACAATGGCATAAAAGAAAAAAAAAGGGAATTGTTAATCGCAAAATATATATATAAAATTATGTATATTTTAAATTTAGATTTAAAAAATGATAGTTTAAAAGACACTCCAACTCGTATATCAAAAATGTATAATTATGAAATTTTTTCAGGTCTAGATTATCAAAACTTTCCTAAAATTACATTAATAGAAAATACCATTAAATCAAATGATATGATTATTGTTCGTGATATAATATTAATGAGTACTTGTGAACATCATTTTATTACTATGCATGGAAAAGCTACTATTGCATATATTCCTAAAGATAAAATTATTGGATTATCTAAAATAAATAGAATTGTTCAATTTTATTCGAAACGACCTCAAATTCAAGAACGTTTAACTAAACAAATATTGGTAGTATTACAAGTTTTATTAAATACTGAAAATGTTGCGATTGTTATTTATATGAATCATTTTTGTGTTAAAGCACGTGGCATTTGTGATGTTAATAGTACAGCTATAACTTCATCTTTACAAGGTGTATTTAAAAATGAAAAAAGTATTCGTGATGAATTTTTTTATAAGAATAATATATAAGAATATATATATTCTATTTATTTGATTGATTAAAATATTATTTCTCAGTATTATATGATTTTAAATTTATAAATATTTTGATATTTAAATAAATTTTTAATAAAATAAAGTTAACATTTAATTCTTTTAAATTTTGTGGAAAAGTGAATATGAAATATATTGGTGCGCATGTTAGTGCTGCAGGTGGTGTAGAAAAAGCAGTTTTTCGAGCGTTTCAATTAAAAGCTACAACTTTTTCATTTTTTACTAAAAATCAGCTTCAATGGTCTACATTTCCATTAAGTAAAATAAATATAGATGATTTCAAAAAAGCTTGTATTAAATATAATTTCTTTTTTGAAAAAATTTTACCTCATAGTAGTTATTTAATTAATTTAGGTCATCCTGATAATAATTTATTAAAAAAATCTCGTATAGCATTTATAGATGAAATAAGACGTTGTGATGAATTAGGTCTACGTTTTTTAAATTTTCACCCAGGTAGTCATTTGAATAAAATATCCGAAATAGATTGTTTATCAAGAATATCTGAATCAATTAATATAGCTTTAGAAAAAACTAAAAATATAATAGCTGTTATAGAGAACACTGCAGGTCAAGGTACTAATGTTGGATATTGTTTTGAGCATTTATCTACAATTATTAATAAAATAGATAATCAATCTAGAGTCGGAGTTTGTCTTGATACTTGTCATTTGTTTGCATCAGGATATGATTTGAGAACAAAAGAAAATTGTAAAAATACCTTTAATAAATTTTTTGATTTAATAGGATTAAAATATTTAAAAGGTTTTCATCTAAATGATTCGAAAAGAGATTTTAATAGCCGTATTGATCGACATGAAAGTTTGGGTTTAGGTAAAATAGGAGTTTTAGTATTTGAATGGATTATGCAAAATAAACATTTTTTTGATATTCCAATGATATTAGAAACGAGCAATCCTAAGATATGGTCGAAAGAAATTGATTGGTTAAAATCGTTAAGAAAATAATACTTATTTTTACTTTTTAAATATATATATTATTATATAAGAGAAAATATCATGTTAATTATCAATGCAGAAATAAGAGATAAAAAAGGAAAAAGTTTTAGTCGAAAATTACGTATTAAAAATAAATTTCCAGCTATTTTATATGGTTTAAATAAAACGCCTATGTCTTTAATATTAGATCATGATCCTGTTTTTAATTTGCAAAAAAAAATAGATTTTTATAATGATATATTAATATTATTGATTAAAGATAAAAAATACAAAGTTAAAGTGCAATGTATACAACGACACGCGTTTAAATTAAAATTGTTGCATATTGATTTTTTATATGTTTAATAACAAATTTTTTTAAAAATAAATTCAAATAATAAAATATAACTATAAATTACAATATAGTCGATAGTACTTGTCTAAAAATTAACATTGTAGGATGAAACTGTATTAATACTAACCCAATAATCCCAAATAATAAAACCGTTAATGCTATGAACCCAATGTTTTTTTGGATAATATTCATGTTATCTTTGTTCTTTATATGTCTTATTTTCCACCATTTTGATGTCAACCATATCCCTATCCAAATTAAAACAGCAATAATTAATAAAAACCATTTAAAATAGTTATTATCGGAATTTGTAGGTATATTAATAGTGATACCTGCAATAATTCCTGGAAAAAAATATACTGGAGGCCATAATATACATCCTATTAAACTAGGTAAAATAAATTTCTTTAATGGTAATTTTAACATACCAGAAACCATAGGAATTAATGGTCTAGTTGGTCCTATAAATCGACCAATTAATATTGTTAACATACTATGTTTATGTAATAATATTTTAGTTTTTTCAAGTATTTTATAGTGTTTTTTTAGAAAAGAAAGATTATGCAACCAGTTTTTAAAGTATAGTCCAACATAATATGACAACCAGTCTCCTAATAAACACCCGATAATTCCGGAAATCCAAGCAGGATAGAAAGGTAATTTTCCATTACCTATAAATGTGCCTAATGTTGCCATTAATACTATTCCGGGAAGTAATAGTCCAACTAATGCAAGAGATTCTAAAAAAGACACTATACCTACTATAAATAGTGAATATATTAAAGAATGTGTTATTAAAGATGTTAACCAATATTCCATAAAATATCCATTAAATTGTTATTTTGTTATATTTATGATAATTTGAAATTAAGTTGTAATATTTTTTAAAATTAAATTTTTTTATTTTATACTTTATATTTTTTTTAAAAAAATCTCAAGAAAATATTTTAAAAAATTTATTTAAATTAAATAAATTCAAAAATTTTTTAATTAAAATTAAAAGATTCTATATTAGAATATCATTATAATATAGAATATCATTATAATATAAAATATCATTTATAATGTAAAAATCATCATAATAAAAAATTTAAAATTTAAAGAAGAATAAAAATGAGAGTATTTTTTATTTTAATTTTCTATGTCTTTTCAAGTTTTTTTTCAAATTGTTTTTCTAAAACTTTAGAAATAGACAAAGTTCTTGCTGTTGTAAATAATCAAGCTATATTAAATAGCGATGTGAACCAAATTCTTTTTTATCTTAAACAAGAAAAAAATATCATTACATTGCCTTTAAAAATTAATTTTTTAAGAGATAAAATATTAGAAAAATTAATTGTAGATACCTTGATTTTAGAAGAAGCAAATAAGTTTAATATTACAGTTTCTGATGCTCAAGTGGATATTATACTTAGAAAGATTGCTTTTAAAAAACATATTACTTTAAAGGAATTAAAAGATAGTATTATATTAAATAACACTAATGATTTTTTTACTTATGAAGATTATATAAATAACTTTAAAAAATCATTAAAAATTAAAATGTTACAAGATTACATATTAAATAATCATATTCATATATCTCAAGAAGAAATATATTATTTATTAAAACAACGAATAGAACAAAGAAATGATTTAAAAAAAATTAATTTAAAATTTATTATTTTACCTTTTTCAAAAATAGAAAATAATAAAACAATTAAAAACAAAAGAACACTAATTAATAATCTTATTAAAATAATTAATGATCATTCTAATTTTGATTACTTTTATGGAATTTTTAAAAAAAATAAAAATATTTTTTTAGTTGAAAATGCATCATCAAAACCTTTAAAGCATTTTAAAGAATTGTTTTGTAATAAAATTCATATTACCCAAAAAAACAAAATATTAGGCCCTATTTTAGGTCCAAAAGGTTTTTATATTATAAAAGTTGATGATATTGAAAATAATAGTTCTAAAAAAATAATAACTGAATTTCATATTCAGCATTGTTTAATACGTCCTTCAATTTATTTAAATAATATACAGGCAAAAAAAGATATTTTTGAAATATACAATAATATAAAAACAAAAAATTATAGTTTTCAATATGCTGTTAAAAATTTATCTCATGATGTTTATTCATCCCATAAAAAAGGTGATTTAGGTTGGATATCAAACAAATCATTTGATGGTGTTTTTAAAAATGTTTTAAAACATTTAAATAAACAAGAAATTAGTAAACCAATTAAATCTAGTATCGGATGGCATATAATTAAATTGTTAGAAAAACGTCAAATAGATGAAACATGGAAAATAGAAAAAGAAAAAATTTATAAAAATTTATTACAACATAAAATAAAAATAGAAAAAACAAATTGGATTAATAAACTTAAACAATTATCATATATAAATATTTTTTAAATATTTAGAAAAGATGTAAATAATCAAGTAATTAAAAAAGTAAATAATGTACTTTTAAAAATTAAAAATTTTATAATATTTTAAGTTAATAAAAATTCAAATGAAAAAACATATTCCTCTTAAAAAATTTAGTCAAAATTTTCTTATAGATTCTAATATAATAAAAAAAATAATTGAATTTATTAATCCGAAATTAAACGAAACATTAGTTGAAATTGGACCTGGATTAGCTGCATTAACTCGACCTATTTGTCATTTAATAAATGAGCTAATTATTGTTGAAATCGATTATTCTTTATTAGAACGATTAAAAAAATTTTCGTTTTATTCAAAATTAGTAGTATTTCATCAAGATGCGTTAACATTTGATTATTTAGAGTTGTTTAATAAAAAAAATCAATTAATTCGAGTTTTTGGAAATTTACCATACAATATTTCTACATCTTTAATACTATATTTATTTCAAAAAATTCAAATAATTAAAGATATGAATTTTATGTTACAAAAAGAAGTTGCTGAACGTTTAATTGCTTCTCCAGGCAGTAAATCATATGGTCGTTTAAGTATTATTGCTCAATATTATTGTAATATGACAAAATTACTAAATGTTTCTCCAAAATGTTTTAGACCAGTTCCTCAAGTCGATTCGATATTTATTAATTTAACACCTTATGCTACTAATTATTACCCTTATTTTACTCATGATGTAAGAGTTTTGAGTTATATTACAAATTTGGCTTTTCAAAAGAGAAGAAAAATATTACGTCATAGTTTAGGACAAATATTTTCTGAAAAAGTATTAATAACATTGGATATCAATCCAAGATTAAGACCAGAAAATATTTCTATACTGCAATATTGTAAGTTATCTAATTATATGATAGAAAACAATATTTATCAAAATTATATTTAATTTTAATATATCTTTTTATATTCTAAGTGAAATGAAATGAGTATTTATTTTATTAGTGATATTCACGGTTGTTACAAAGAATTTAAACTACTTTTAAAAAAATCAAATTTTAATATAAAAACAGATTACTTATGGATTGCAGGTGATTTAGTTTCTAGAGGTCCAAACTCATTAGAAGTAATGAGATATCTATATTCTATAAAAGATAGAATAAAGATATCACTTGGAAATCATGATTTAAATTTAATTGCAGTTTATTCTGGTGTTCAAAAAAATAAAAAAGAAAATTGTTTTGATGATTTTTTATCGGCTAAAGATAGTCATAAATTAATAAATTGGTTACGTTCTCAATCTATTTTACAAATTGATGAAATTCAGAAAATTATTATGGTACATGCAGGAATCAGTCCACAATGGAATCTTGAAACAGTTAAAAAATGTTCTTTAGAAATTAAAAAAGCTTTATTAAGTAAAAATTATCCTTTATTTTTAGATTCTGTTTTTAATAATAAGATCGATTATTGGGATGATCATTTTGAAAAAATTAATCGATTACGATATAGTATTAATGTTTTTACACGTATGAGATATTGTTATCCCAATGGAAAATTAAATCTTATATGTAAAGAATCTCCTAATGTTGTTCAATATCCATTATTGCCATGGTTTGTTATATCAAATAAATTTATAGAAAAATATTCTATTATTTTTGGACATTGGTCTTCTTTAAAAGGTACAAATGTTCCTAATCAATTTTTCCCATTAGATCAAGGTTGTTGTTGGGGTGGAGAATTATTAATGTTAAGATGGGAAGATAAAAAATATTTTTATCAAGATTATCAAAAATAAGATATATTATATAAATATGAATATAAAAATTTATTAATAAATATCATCTTACTAATATTTCAAAATAAAAATCGTAAGAATGTTTTTTATCTTTAAAGAATTGTTTTTTAAATATTGTTTTCCAATTTTTATATAGTTTATATTTTGGAAAATATGAATCTCCAATAATATTACAATTAACGTGAGTTAAATATAATTTATTAGCGTAAAACAACATTTGTTTATATATTTCACCTCCTCCAATAACCATTACTTCTTGGTTTTGATTGTATTTCGAATATGTAGTAGAAATTATAGCGTTTTGAATTGAGTTTGCCCATATAATATTTTTTTTAACAATTTTTTTCCGGCTAATAACTATATTAGTTCGCATAGGTAAAAAATTTACAATGGATTCCCAAGTTAAACGTCCCATAATAATATTCTTATAAATTGTATTTTTTTTAAACCATTTTAAATCTTCTGGAAGATTCCAGGGTATTTTATTTTTATTTCCAATAACTAGATTATTAGAAATGGCTGCAATTAGACTAATATTCATATTTTAAAATTTTTGTTAAGAGTTATAAATATGTTTTACAACATATTTATAAAAATTACTTTAGTGAGTGAAGATCAATTTAATGTTTTAAATTTATTTTTTTATGAATTTCTTGTAGTGATCTAATGTTTTTTGTTGGATCTTCATTTAATGCCATGACTGTTGCAAATGCTCCATTAATAGTAGTATCATAGTGAACTTTATATTGTAAAGCACTTCGACAGATGAGCTTTGCATCCTTTATACCTTGACGACAAGATGTGGTATTTACAATATATACATATTCTCCATTTTTTAGACGATCTTGAATATGAGGTCTACCCTCGTGTACTTTATTTACTAATCTAGATATAATTCCAGATTTTTTTAAAGCTATAGATGTACCTTTAGTGGCATCAATTTTAAAACCAAATTTTTGTAATTTTACTGCTAAATTTGCAATATTTTTTTTATCGTTATTTCTTACTGAAAGTAATACACGACCTGATTTTTTCATATTTGTATGAGCACTAAGCATTGCTTTAGAAAATGCTTCTGAAAAATTTTTTCCAATACCCATTACCTCTCCTGTTGATCTCATTTCTGGTCCTAATATAGGATCTACACCTTGAAATTTATCAAAAGGCAAAACGGCTTCTTTTACTGAAAAGAATGATGGAATAATTTCTTTCATGAACCCCTGTTCTTCTAATGTTTTACCATACATAACACGTACAGATATTTTTGCAAGTGCTAATCCTATTGCTTTTGATATAAATGGAACAGTCCTAGATGCTCTTGGATTTACTTCAATAATATATATTTCATTGTCTTTAATTGCGAATTGAACATTCATTAATCCTTTTACAGATAATTCAAATGCTAATTTTTTTACTTGTTTCCTAATTTTATCTTGAATTTTTTTTGTTAAGGTATATGCTGGTAAAGAACATGCTGAATCTCCAGAATGAACTCCAGCCTGTTCAATATGTTCCATTATACCTCCAATTAAAACTGTTTTTCCATCGCAGATAGCATCGACATCTACTTCTGTAGCATAATTTAAATATTGATCTAGTAAAATGGGAGTATTTTTATCTTCTTTTAACATTGTTTGAAAATATTTATCTAATTCAGATGGTTCATAAACAATTTCCATTGCTCTACCACCTAGAACATAAGATGGTCTAACCATAATAGGATAACCAATGTTTAGTGCTTTTTGATGAGCTTCTTTTAAAGTTAATACAGTAGCGTTTAAAGGTTGTTTTAAATTTAATTTTGTTACAATTTCTTGGAAACGATTTCGATCTTCTGCTTTATCAATAGCATCTGGTTTAGTACCGATAATAGGAATTCCTTCTTTTTCGAATTCTTTTGCTAATTTTAATGGTGTTTGTCCTCCATACTGGACAATTACTCCATTAGGTTTTTCGATTTTAACTATTTCTAAAATATTTTCTAATGTAATTGGTTCAAAGTAAAGTCGATCAGATATATCATAATCTGTAGATACTGTTTCTGGATTACAATTAATCATAATTGCTTCAAAGCCGTCTTCTCTTAATGCTTGAGCTGCATGCACACAGCAATAATCAAATTCTATCCCCTGTCCTATTCTATTAGGACCTCCTCCTATTATAATAATTTTTTTATTATTTTTAGTTGGATTAGATTCACATTCATCTTCCCAAGTAGAATACATATATGCTGTTTCAGTGGAAAATTCAGCTGAACATGTATCAATTCTTTTATAAACAGGATGTAAATTTAATTTATATCTAAGACGACGTATATTATACTCTGTTGTATTAGTTAATATTGCTATACGTAAATCGGAAAAACCTTTTCTTTTAATAAAGTATAAAAATTTATAATTTAATCCAATAAATCCATTTTTTTTGATTTTTTCTTCTAGATTAATTATTTCTTGAATTTGTACAAGAAACCAAGGATCAATTGATGTTAATTCAAATACTTCTTCTATAGACATTCTTAACCTAAATGCATCACCAATATACCAAATTCGATCAGCACCAGCTTCTTTTAATTCGTGTCTAATTTTTATTAAACATTGTGGATCTAATAGAGATATTTTAGAATTAAAACCGCTTGCTCCAATTTCTAATCCTCGAATCGCTTTTTGTATTGATTCTTGAAATGTTCTGCCTATTGCCATTACTTCTCCGACAGATTTCATTTGAGTAGTTAATCTATCGTTACATCCTAAAAATTTTTCAAAATTAAATCTAGGAATTTTGGTGACTATATAATCTATAGATGGTTCAAAAGATGCTGTGGTATTTGTACCTGTAATATCATTAGCAAGTTCATCTAATGTATATCCCACTGCTAATTTTGCAGCTATTTTAGCAATTGGAAATCCTGTAGCTTTAGATGCTAATGCAGAAGAACGAGAAACCCTCGGATTCATTTCAATAACTATCATACGACCATCTTTAGGATTAATTGCAAATTGCACATTAGAACCTCCAGTTTCTACACCAATTTCTTGTAAAATGGCCATAGATGCGTTTCTCATAATCTGATATTCTTTATCAGTTAAAGTTTGTGCTGGAGCTACAGTAATTGAATCTCCTGTATGAATTCCCATAGGATCAAGATTTTCAATAGAACAAACAATAATGCAATTATTATTTTTATCTCGAACTACTTCCATTTCATATTCTTTCCAACCGATTAATGATTCGTCGATTAATAGTTCAGTAGTAGGAGATAATTTTAATCCTCTTTCGCAAATTTCTTCAAATTCTTCTTGATTGTAAGCAATCCCGCCACCATTTCCTCCCATAGTAAAAGAAGGTCTAATAATACATGGAAATCCTACATTTTTTAATACTGATAATGCTTCTTTAAGATTGTGTGCAATACCACATTTTGCAGTTTTTAGATTAAGCTTATTCATTGAAAATTCAAATAATTTTCTATCTTCTGCTTTATTAATAGCATCAATAGTAGCACCTATAATTTTAACATTGAATTTTTTTAATATTCCTCTTCGATTTAGTTCTAATGCGCAATTAAGTGCAGTTTGACCGCCCATTGTTGGTAATAATGCATCCGGACGTTCTTTAATTATAATTTTTTTTACTATTTTCCAATGAATAGGTTCAATATATGTAGCATCTGCCATATATGGATCAGTCATAATAGTAGCAGGATTTGAATTAACGAGAATAATTCTATAACCTTCTTCATGTAGTGCTTTACATGCTTGTGCACCTGAATAATCAAATTCACATGCTTGTCCAATTACGATAGGACCTGCACCAAGAATTAAGATAGATTTTATATCAGTAGATTTAGGCATGTTTTTTTCCTAATTAATTACTGAATTTTGCTTGATTAAGTAATTTTATAAAATGATCAAATAAATGAGAAGCATCATGTGGTCCTGGACTGGCTTCTGGATGTCCTTGAAAACTAAAAGCTGGTTTATTAGTTAAACATAATCCTTGTAGCGTACCATCAAAAAGAGAAGTATGTGTTATAGAAATATTATTTGGCATATGTTTTGTATCAACAGTAAAACTATGATTTTGAGATGTAATAATTACTCGATTTGTTTTTAATTCTTTAACTGGATGGTTCCCCCCATGATGTCCAAATTTCATTTTAATAATATGAGCTCCACTAGCTAATGCAAGTAATTGATGTCCTAAACATATTCCAAATATTGGAATATTAATTTTTAAAAAATTTTGAATAGATTTAATTGCATAGTAACATGGTCTTGGGTCACCTGGTCCATTAGATAAAAAAACTCCATCGGGAGCTAAATCTAATACTTTTTTTGCACTAGTTGTAGCAGGTACTATAGTTAAATAGCAGCCTCGATCTACTAGCATACGTAAGATATTTCGTTTAACACCAAAATCATATACAATAATATGAAATAAAAATTTTTTTTTGGAATATAATTGTTGTTTATTAATTACATAACTATTTTCATCCCAGTTATAAATAACTTTAGTAGTTACCTTTCGTGCTAAATCTAGTCCTTGTAAACTTAAACAATTTTTTGCTTTTTCATGTGCTATAATATAATTTTCTTTTTTATCTTCTATAATACATCCATTTTGAGATCCTTTCATTCGTAAAATACGTGTTAATTTTCTTGTATCAATATCAGATATTGCAATAATATTATTTTCTTTTAAATAAGAAGAAAAGCTTTTTTCACTGCGATAATTACTAGATATTGGAGACATATCACGAATAATTAAACCTCTTATATGAATTTTTGATGATTCTTCATCGTTATGATTAGTACCAATATTTCCGATATGAGGATGTGTTAGTGTTACAATTTGATTTGCGTAAGAAGGGTCAGTGATTATTTCTTGGTACCCAGTTATTGATGTATTGAAAACAACTTCTCCTACTGTGGTTCCGTTAGCTCCAATAGAACGTCCGTGAAATCTAGTGCCATCTTCTAAAACTAATACTGCTGATTGGCCCAAAGCACCCTCCAAAAAATTTTTTAATATTGATTCAATTTAAAATAATAAGTAAAATATTTTGAAAAATTAAATTTTATTTTAACTAAAATTAATATTTTTGTCTATTTATCGTAATAAATATTTTGTGTATCTTAATTTTTTAAAAGATTTAATTTTTTAAAGATATAAATGTAATAACTTATTTTTTTAAGTAAAAATTTAATATATATTTTTTAAAAAATCTTTCATATTAAATAATCCTTTATTTTTTAAACAGACCCAAAGAGCTGATTGAATAGCGCCTTTAGCAAAAGATCTTCTATCAAATGCTGTATGCGTAATATTAATTTCTTCTTCAGAGTTTGTAAAAAGCACTGAATGTTTACCAACAATATTACCTGATCTTATACTAGAAAACCCAATTTTTTTACATTCTCTAATCTTTGTTAGACCTTTTTTATAATACAATGAATTTTTATTTAAATCCCATTGCATAATTTTTGATATACTTTCGCCAATAGTTATTGCTGTACCTGAAGGAATATCAATTTTATTACGATGATGAAATTCTAAAATATCAATATCAGAATTATCACCTAAAATTCGAGTGGTTTGTTCTACTAATTCATATAGTAAATTTATGCCTATACTGAAGTTAGATGCTATTAATATAGCAATATTTTTTGAATATGAGTTAATTATCTTGATTTCTTCTTTTGAGAACCCAGTTGTACCAATGATAATATTTTTTTGAAAGTTATGACAATATTTTAAATATTGTAATGTTGCTTTAGGACTTGTAAAATCAATTAAAATATCAAAATTGTTGTTTTTAATATCTAATTCATCTTTTATCAGTACTCCTATATTTCCTATACCAATTTCTTGTCCAATATCATGATTAATTAATGGATGATTTTTTTTTACTATAGCTGTAGTTAAGCAAGTGTTTTTATTTTTGTGTATTTCCTTAACTAACATCTTCCCCATTCGGCCTAAAGCCCCAGTAATAGCAATACGAGTTATTTTTTTATTCATAATTTTTTTAATGTGATGGAAATATTAAATGTTTAGGTATATTAAAAACTGTTTTTTCTTCAGTTCCAATAATTTCTTTTGATTTTTTAGCACCCATTTTTTGTAAATGTACAATTACTTGTTTTACTAAAAATTCAGGTGCAGATGCACCTGCTGTAATACCAATATGTTTTATATTTTTTATCCATTCTTCTTGAATATCTAAAAATGATTCAATTTGTTTAGTGAAAACTCCAGTTTCTTTACTTAATTCAGAAAGACGATTAGAATTAGAGGAATTTTTAGAACCTATTACAAGTATCATATCAGTCATTTTTGATAATTTAATAATTGCGTTTTGTCGATTAGTTGTTGCATAACATATATCTTCTTTTTTAGGCCCCGAAATATTTGGAAATTTTTTTTTTAAAAATTGAATAATTGATTGAGTATTTTTAATAGATAATGTTGTTTGGGTAAAAAAATTCAATTTTGTATCTTGTTTGATTGATAGTTGATTGATATCTTCTATTGATTCAACAAGATGTATTTTTCCATTTTTATTATTATATTGGCCTATTGTTCCAATAACTTCTGGATGTCCTTTATGCCCAATAAAAATAGTTTCTATATTTTTTTGACTTGCTTTTGAAACTTCTTTATGTACTTTCATTACTAATGGACAAGTTGCATTTAAAATAATTAATTGTTTTTTTATAGCCTTTTCTTTGGTTTTTTTTGAAACCCCATGAGCAGAAAAAACTACTATTGATTTATTTGGAATATCTGAGATTTTTTCAACAAAAATTACTCCTTTTTGACGTAACTTGTTTATAACATATTTATTATGTACTAACTCATGTTTGACATAGATAGTTTTTTTATAAATTTTTAAAGCGTTTTCAACTATTAAAATAGCTCTTTTAACACCTGCACAAAAACCTCTTGGATTAGCTAATAAAATATCCACTTATAAAAAGATCTCCAGAAACATATTTATATTAAAGTAATATATTTTATTATTAAACATCTAAAAAATAATATATTTATTGTTTTAAATAAGTTTATATTTATTTTTTATATATATAATTATTCCAATAAAAATACTAAAATCAGATATATTGCACGTTGCAAAATGCCAGTTATTAATATGTATATCAATAAAGTCTATAACAAAGCCATAATAAATACGATCTATTAAATTTCCTATAGCTCCTGAAATAATAAAGCAATAAGCTAATTTTTTATATCTTTTTTTTGATTTTAAAATTTTTTGAAATATTAATAATACAATAATTGTACTTAATATGGACAAAAAACATCTATTCCATAATGTTTTATTCGATAAAATGCTAAAAGCAACACCGTAATTATGTACATGAAATAAATTAAGTACTGATAAAATTTTTTTTATTTCATATAAATCTAAATTATTTAAAATCCAATACTTAGAAAAAATATCTATCATTAAGAGAAATATTGTAATTAAAAAATATTTTTTATATATTTTTTTCATATAAAAATTCGTTTTTCACCATTTCCTTGAGTATTAGAAATACAACGTGTACAAATTTCATGGTTATTTTGATTAAGATTTGAAATGTTATAATGCCAACATCTTTGACATTTTTTTTCTTTGCTTTTTTTTAAAGAAATTTTAAATTTAGAAAATAAAAGACTTGTTTTTGTATTTTTTGGAGCTACATCGTAATTTTCAACTACAACATGAGATGTTAGAAATATAAATTTTAATTCATCTCCTAAAAGATTTAATTTTTCTTTTATTTCGGGTCTTACATATAATATAATAGATGCTTCTAATGAATTATTTATTTGTTTATTTTTTATTTCTTCTTCTATAAATTTATTTATTTCATTTTTAATTGCTATTATTTCATTCCAGAATTGATGATTAAATACAGTATTAATATTTAAATCAAACAATTTATCGAACCATTCTTCTGTAAATACATATTTCGAATGTTTTCCAGGTAAATAGTCCCATATTTCATTAGCAGTAAATGATAATATAGGTGATATCCATCTAACAAGCGCATGAATTATATAATATATTGCTGTTTGACAGCTTCTTCGTTCTAAACTATTTTTTTGTAAAGTATATTGTCTATCTTTGATAATATCAAGATAAAAAGACCCCATTTCAATAGAACAAAAATGCATTAATCTTTGTATGACTCCATGGAAATTATATTTGTTATAAAATGTAATAATTTCTTCTTGTACTATTTTCGTATGAGAAACAGCCCACTGATCTAAATGAATCATATTTTTTTGAGACACAATATTTTTATCTGGATTAAAATCATTTATATTAGCTAACATAAAACGTGCTGTATTTCTGATTCTTCGATAAATATCTGATGTTCTTTTTAAAATTTCATTCGAAATAGAAATATCATTAGAATAGTTTGATGAAGCCACCCAAAGCCTTAAAATATCTGCACCTAACGTATTGATTATATCGTTAGGACTAATAGTATTACCTATAGATTTAGACATTTTTTGTCCTTTTCCATCAACTACAAATCCATGTGTTAAAACTTCTGAATAAGGTGCTTTTTGAGTAATTAACATTGATATCATCAATGATGACATAAACCAACCTCTATGTTGATCAGAACCTTCTAAAAACATATCTGCACGATTTATTATATTTTGTTTGTTTTTATATTCTATTGATGTATGAGTATTTCCTGATTCAAACCAGACATCTAATATATCAAAAATTTGATCGTATAGATTATACTCTATACCTAATATTTCTTTTAAATCAATATTCCACCATACCTGAATACCTTCTAGTTCCACTTTTTTAATTATTTTTTTCATTATTAAAGAGTTTTGAGGATGTATTTGACCTGTTTTTTTGTGTATAAAAATAGACATTGGAACACCCCATTTTCTTTGTCTTGAAATACACCAATCAGGTCTGTTTTTTATCATTTCTTCAATTCTAGACTTGCCCCATTGAGGAATCCATGAAACTTTTTTAACTTCTTTAATAGTATTGAAACGAAAATTATTTTTGTTAATATTAATAAACCATTGTGGAGTAGCTCGAAATATAATAGGAGTTTTGTGTCTCCAACAATGTGGGTAACTATGATTTAAAGAGTTATGATGTAATAAGCAATTAGAATCAATTAATAATTTAATAATAATTTCATTAGATTTAAAAATATTGATACCATCTAATTTCGGGTGTACATTTTTTTTAAAATCACCCTTATAATTAATTAAATTTATTGTATTGATGTTGTATTTTTGACAAATAGTGTAGTCATCTTGTCCATGATCTGGTGCAGTATGAACTGCACCTGTACCTGCTTCAAGAGTAACATGTTTGCCTAATATTACAGGTAATTTAATATTTTTTAAAAATGGATGTAAAAATTTTATTCCTTCTAGTTTTTTACCTTCAATAGAAACTAAATATTTCCAATTTTTTATTTTTAAAATATTAAGTGTATTTTTAACCAACTCTTTAGCTATAATTAAATTATATTGTTCAGTTTCAATTACATCATACCTAAAGTTAGGGTGTACTGTAATAGCTTGGCTAGATGGAAGTGTCCATGGAGTAGTTGTCCAAATAGGTAAATATATTTCTTTATTATTTAATATATGTATATTAAATATTTTTTTTAAATTTTTATCATTGCTTTTTATTGCAACAAAAATTGCGTCTGATGTTTTATTAGAATATTCAATTTCTGCATCAGATAAAGATGATTGACATTTTAAACACCAATATACAGGTTTAAAATCTCTATATAAGTATTTTTTTTCAATAATTTTAGCAAGTGTTTTTATTATATTTGCTTCGTTTTTGTAATCCATTGTAAGATGAGCATTGTCCCAATCTCCAATTACTCCTAGTCTAATAAAGTCTTTTTTTTGTTTTTTTACTTGATTTTCTGCATATTTTCTACATTTTTCTTGAAATTTTAACGTATCTATTGTGTTTTTATGTATACCTAATTTTTCTTCAATTTTTTGTTCAATAGGTAATCCATGACAATCCCATGATGGTATATATGGAGCATCAAAACCAGATAAATTTTTTGATTTAATTATTATATCTTTCAAAATTTTATTAACTGCATGTCCAATATGAATATTTCCATTAGCATATGGAGGGCCATCATGTAGAAAAAAAATTTTTTTATTTTCTTGTTTTTTTCTAATTATTTGATAAAGATTATTTTCATACCAATTTTTTAAAATTTGAGGTTCTTTTTGAGTTAAATTAGCGCGCATAGAAAATTTTGTTTTAGGTAAATTTAAAGTTTTTTTATAATCATGCATAATTTTATCTTTATTTTTTTGGTCCATAATTGAAAGTATTAAAATATTTTGTAACAATTTTAATATCTTTACTAATTTGGTCTTTTAGTTTTTGTGTTGACGAGAAAAATAATTCATTTCTTATTTTTTTATATAAAAAAACTTCTATTTTTTTATTATATAAATTAATATTTGTATTAAATAAATGAGCTTCAAGAATTTTTATTTTTGGTATATAAATATAACTAGGCTTAATGCCTATATTGCATATTCCTAAATATATTTTTTTAAAATGAACTTGAACTGCATATACTCCATTATTTAAAGGAAAATTATCATATAATTTTATATTGGCTGTTGGATAACCCAGTGTCTTACCTATTTGATTACCATAAATAACGCGACCAATAAGACTAAATGGTCTTCCAAGTAATGCCTGCACTAATTTGAAATTATTTTCTAATAAATATTTTCTAATATTAGTACTGCTTACTTTAATATTATCTTTATATAGTGGTTTGATTTCGATAATATTAAATTTATATTTTTTACTAATTTCTTGTAAAAGCGAAATGTTTCCATTTCTTTTGGAACCAAATTTAAAATCTTTTCCAATTATAATAAATTTTATATTTAGTTTATTAATTAATATTTGTATAATAAATTTTTCAGCACTAAGATTTGAAAAAAAAATATTAAATTGAATACATAAAACAATATCAATTTTATATAATTGAATATATTTGATTTTTTCACGAAATTTTGTAATTCTTTTTGGAGGGTTTTGATGATTAAAAAATTCCAATGGTTGTGGTTCGAATAAAATTATTATTGTTGGTAAATTTTTTTCTTTACCTATATTATATACGTTAGATAGTAATTTTTGGTGTCCTAAATGAACTCCATCAAAATTGCCAATACTTACAACTGAATTAGAATTGATTTTTTTTAGATTATGAATACCTCGTATAATCCTCATTATTATATTAACCTAATTAAATAAAGTAATATATCATATAATTTATATTTATATAATAATTGTTCGCAAAGGTTTTAATATGTAATTTATTAGATTTTCTATGAATTGTTATTTTTTCTTGCACCATATTTTATATATATTGTAATTTTTTAAGGTTTAGGAGTTAAAATTGGCGAATATTAAATCATCTAAAAAAGATGCTATAGCATCTGAACAGCGTCGAAAAAGCAATACAAGTCAACGTTCAAAAATTCGTACTTTTATCAAAAAAGTTAGATTAGCTATTATTTCTGGAGACAAACAAAAAGCGGAATATGCTTTTAAGAATATGCAACCTATTGTTGATAAATATGCAACTAAGGGTTTAATACATAAAAATAAAGCTGCAAGACATAAATCTATTTTATCATTGCAAATTAAGAAATTAAATTAAAACTAAATTTATTTATATAGTATTGCCTCTAATTTTATTAAGAAGCAATACTTTATAATATTTTATTTGGTCAAATCATCGAAAAATCTTTTTACTCCATCAAAAAATCTTTTTGAACGAGGTGTATTTTTTTCACCTCTAAAACCATGGAAACTTTTTCCTAATTCATTTAAAAGATATTTTTGTTGTTCGTTAAGATTAACTGGTGTTTCTACTACTACACGACACAATAAATCACCTTGATTTCTATTTTGAACTGATTTTACACCTCTTCCTCGTATACGAAAGAGTTTTCCTGATTGTGTTTCAGATGGGATTTTTAATTTAACTCGACCATCTAATGTAGGAACTTCAATTTCTCCTCCTAATGCAGCCATGGTAAAATTTATTGGCACTTCACAATAAAGATTATTTTCTTCTCTTTCAAATATAGGATGTGTATTTACTGCAATTTGTACATAAAGATCTCCGGATTGTGCACCATTAATTCCTGCTTCTCCTTCATTATTAAGACGAATTCGATCATTATTATCTATACCAGGTGGAATTTTTACTGACAGTGTTTTATTAGTTTTAATTCTTCCTTGACCTTGACAGATACGACATGGATCTTGAATTATTGTTCCCTTTTCATTACATGTAGGACAAGATTGTTGTACTGTAAAAAATCCTTTTCTTATATGTATTTGACCTCTACCTTGGCAAGTTGAACAATTTCGAGGTTTAGTTCCTGTTTTTGCTCCTGTTCCATAACAATGTTTGCATTTTTGGAACGTTGGAATACGTATTTCTTTTATTGCCCCTTTTACTGCTTCTTCTAAAGAAATTTTCATATTATAACATAAATCAGCCCCTTTTTTTACTCTTTGATTCCTACTTCCTCCAAAAATATCACCGAAAACATCTCCAAAAATATCACCAAAATCTGTAGAACTAGTAAAGGTGCTATAAGTAGTATTTTGATTATTACCGTTTTCAAAAGCTGCATGTCCATATTGATCATATGCATTTCTTTTTTCTTCGTTAATTAAGATTTCATAAGCTTCTTTTATTTCTTTAAATTTATTTTCAGCGTTTTTATCTCCTTGATTTCTATCAGGATGATATTTCATTGCTAATCGTTTATAAGCTTTTTTAATCTCACGTTCTTCAGCTGATTTTGAGACTCCTAAAATTTGATAGTAATCTTTTTTTCCCATTATTACTCTTCCTAACTTTTAAAATAATTACACGGGCGTAGATTTTTTCTACGCCCGTGCTAGCTTTAGACGGTTAAAATTATTTATTTTTAATTTAATAATTATTTTTTAGGATCCTTTATTTCTTCAAATTCTGCATCTACAACATTTTCATTTTTTTGGGATGTAGAGGATTTATTTTCATTTTTCAGATTTTCATCTGACTTGGTTTGATGAACTTCTGTCAGTTTAGATGAAAGTGTTAATAGATTTTGTATGTTTTTTTCAATTTCAGACTTATTTTCTCCTTTTAAGGATTTCTCTAAGTCATCTAAAGCTGATTTTATTTTTTCTTGATCTTGAATTTCAATTTTTGTTTTATTTTCATCTAATTGTTTTTTTGTACTATGAATTAATTGATCACCTTGATTACGTATTTGAATTAATTCTTCAAATTTACGATCTGCTTCAGAGTTTGCTTCTGCATCATTTATCATTTTTTTGATTTCTGATTCATTAAGTCCAGAAGAAGCTTTAATAGTGATTTTTTGCTCTTTTCCAGTTTTTTTGTCTTTTGCTGAAACATGTAAAATTCCATCAGAATCAATATCAAATGTGACTTCGATTTGTGCTGTTCCTCTAGGTGCTGGTTCAATTCCATCTAGATTAAATTGTCCTAAAGATTTATTATCTACAGCTCTTTTTCTTTCACCTTGTAGTACATGTATTGTTACTGCTGATTGATTATCTTCTGCTGTTGAAAAAACTTGACTGTGTTTAGTAGGAATTGTAGTATTTTTATTAATAAGAGCAGTCATTACACCACCCATAGTTTCAATTCCTAAAGATAATGGAGTTACATCAAGTAATAATACGTCTTTAACATCACCTGAAAGAACCCCTCCTTGAACAGCGGCTCCAACTGCGACTGCTTCATCTGGATTAACATCTTTTCTAGGTTCTTTTCCAAAAAATTCTGCTACTTTAGATTGAACCATAGGCATTCTTGTTTGACCACCTACTAGTATAACGTCATTAATATTTGAAATTGATAATCCTGCATCTTTCAAAGCCACTTCGAGTGGTTTAATAGATCTTAATACTAAATCTTCGACTAAAGATTCAAGTTTAGAACGAGTAACTTTAATATTTAAATGTTTTGGACCATTAGAATCTGCTGTAATATATGGTAAATTTACATCTGTCTGTTGTGCTGATGATAGTTCAATTTTAGCTTTTTCCGCAGATTCTTTTAATCGTTGCATAGCTAATGAATCGTTTCTTAAATCAATACCTTGTTCTTTTTTAAATTCATTTACTAAATAATTAATTAATCTGCTATCAAAATCTTCTCCTCCTAGATGAGTGTCTCCATTTGTAGCAAGTACTTCAAATGTTTTTTCTTTGTCTACATCATCTATTTCGATAATTGATATATCGAAAGTTCCTCCACCTAAATCATAAACAGCTATAGTTCGATTACCCTTGCCTTTATCTAAACCATATGCAAGCGCTGCGGCTGTAGGTTCATTAATAATTCTTTTAACTTCTAATCCAGCAATTCTACCAGCATCTTTTGTTGCTTGTCGCTGAGCATCATTAAAATATGCAGGTACTGTGATAACAGCTTCTTTTACCGATTCTCCCAAATAATCCTCTGCAGTTTTTTTCATTTTTTTTAAAACTTCTGCAGAAATTTGAGGAGGAGCCATTTTTTTTCTTTTAATATCAATCCAAGCATCTCCATTTTCAGAGTTGATGATATTATATGGCATAATTTTTATATCACGTTGAACTTCTTCATCTTTAAATTTTCTACCAATTAAACGTTTTATAGCAAATAAAGTATTTTTTGGATTCGTAATAGCTTGACGTTTAGCAGGTTGACCTACTAAAACTTCGCCTTCTTGAGTATATGCAATAATTGAAGGTGTAGTACGATCTCCTTCTGAATTTTCTAAAACACGGGGTTTGTTGCCATCCATAATGGCAACACAAGAGTTGGTTGTTCCCAAGTCGATACCAATAATTTTACCCATTGTATTTCTCCTATTTTGATAAATTGGGTTTTCAACCTTTATGCGGCCATTTTTTTGGCTATTAGCTACATAGGATTGTATTTTCATATTTATCTATCGTGTTGTGATTATTAGATGGGGTCTTTTTTTTAGTCATCAAGGTCTAGGTCTAAAAAAAATGAATTTTCACATTCAGTTTAAAAAGAATATGATTTTGTTTACGAAACATAATTTATTATTTTATACTTTTCATGTATATTAAATTTTTATTCTTTGATTTAAAAATTATATTTATAAAATATTTATTATTATTTAAAATAGTTTTTGAGGTCATCTTATGTCAGTAGTAAATGCAATTGATACTAGAGAATACTTATCTTTCTTTTGTTTTATTTTTTTTTCTTTAATTTTTTGTTTATTCATGTTATTTACAAGTTCTTTATTAGGTGGAAAATCATCATCAAGATATAAACATACTCCTTTTGAATCAGGTATTGCTCCAGTAGGAGATACTTATTTGCATTTTTCTATTAAGTTTTATTTAGTTGCAATGTTTTTTGTAATATTTGATGTTGAAGCTCTTTATCTATATATATGGTCTATTAGTATAGTTGAATCTGGTTGGATAGGATTCATCGAAGCTTTTATATTTATTTTATTTCTTTTGCTATCATTATTTTATTTGATTCGTATTAAAGCATTGAACTGGACGCATAAATAAAATATTTAAATTCGTTATATTTAGGATATAATTTAATGAAACATAAAATGAACTATGTTTTAACTCGAGCAGAAACAAAGGATTCTAATAAAAAATATCCGAAAGAAGTCAGTCATTTTGTGGTAGATCCTGTTGAAAGTTATTTAAAAAAAAATATTTTCATAGGTAAAATTAATCAGTTAATTCATAAGTTAGTAAATTGGGGTCGAAAAAATTCACTTTGGCCTTATAATTTTGGATTATCGTGTTGTTATGTAGAAATGGTAAGTGCTTTTACTTCTATACATGATGTCGCTCGTTTTGGATCTGAAGTATTGAGAGCTTCTCCGAGGCAAGCTGATGTTATGGTAATTGCAGGTACACCATTTATTAAAATGGCTCCTATTATTCAAAGATTATATGATCAAATGTTAGAACCTAAGTGGGTTATTTCCATGGGTGCATGTGCTAATTCAGGTGGAATGTATGATATCTATTCTGTTGTCCAAGGAGTAGATAAATTTTTACCAGTAGATATTTATATCCCCGGTTGTCCACCTAGACCAGAAGCATATATACATGCTTTGACATTGCTTCAAAATTCAATTAACGAAGAAAGAAGACCATTATCTTGGGTAATTGGAGAACAAGGAATATATCGAAAAGACAAATTATCAGAAAAAGTTAAAAAAAGAAGCAAAAGGATTTCAATTATCAATCTTCCAACAGTAGAAAAAATTTAGTAATGAACTCAAAAAAAAATAATATAATTTTTTAAATATAATGAGAATTTAATAAAATGTTCAAGTTTTTAGAATGAATTATAATGAGAAATCCATGATAGATGAAATTACAAGTAAAAGTGATTTTTTAAACCAAAATATTCGTAAAGATAATTTAAATGATTTAATTTTTAAAAAATTATTTGATATCTTTGGTAAAGATTTTTGTAGTATTCAAAAGACTAAAACAGGTTTTCCAATAATTTGGGTAAATAAAACTTTATTAATACAAGTTATTAAATTTTTATTAAATTCACCATATTTTTATAATATGCTGTTTGATTTACATGGTGTTGATGAACGTTTTCGATTAAATCGAAAAAATTTACCCAAATCTGATTTTTCAGTGTTTTATCATTTAATATCTATTAAATATAATACTGATTTTATGATAAAGGTTCCTTTATTAAAAAATGATTTAACTTTGTTGACATGTACTGATTTATTTCCGAATGCTAACTGGTATGAACGAGAAACATGGGAAATGTTTGGTATTGTTTTTAAAAATCATCCAAATTTAACACGTATTATTATGCCTCACACATGGAAAGGATATCCATTAAGAAAAGATTTTCCAGCTAGAGCTACTGAGTTTAAAACTTTTTTCTTAAATGAAGAAAAAGAAGATGTAGAAATGGAAAGTTTAAAATTTAAACCTGAATTATGGGGGATGAAAAGAAAAAATGATGACGTAGATTTTATGTTTTTAAATTTAGGTCCAAATCATCCATCAGCGCATGGTGCTTTTAGAATTGTTTTGCAATTAGATGGCGAAAATATTGTTGATTGTGTTCCTGATATAGGATATCACCATCGAGGTGCAGAAAAAATGGCAGAGCGTCAATCATGGCATAGTTATATTCCATATACGGACCGAATTGAATATTTAGGTGGCTGTGTTAACGAAATGCCTTATGTGTTAGCAGTAGAAAAGTTAGTTAATATTACTGTTCCAGAAAAAGTAGAAGTAATTCGAGTAATGTTATCAGAATTATTCCGAATTAATAGTCATTTATTATATATTTCTACTTTTATTCAAGATGTGGGATGTATGACGCCTGTTTTTTTTGCTTTTACTGATCGACAAAAAATCTACGATTTAATTGAAGCAATAACTGGAGCAAGAATGCATCCGGCTTGGTTTCGTATTGGGGGTGTGGCACATGATCTTCCAAAAGGATGGAATATTTTATTAAAAAATTTTCTTGAATGGATGCCAAAAAGATTAAAATATTATATAGATGTAGCTTTAAAAAACACTATTTTAATTCATCGATCTAAAGGTATTGCTAAATATTCTCAAACAGAAGCTGTACAATGGGGTGTAACAGGTGCTGGTTTACGTGCTACAGGCTTGGATTTTGATGTAAGAAAAAAGAGACCTTATTCTGGATATCAAAATTATACTTTTGAAGTACCTATTGGTAATGGAATAAGTGATTGTTATTCTAGAGTAATGATTAAAGTAGAAGAAGTATATCAAAGTCTTTTAATTTTAAAACAATGTTTGAATAATATGCCAGAAGGTCCTTTTAAAGCGGAACATCCATTAACTACTCCTCCTCCTAAAGAAAATGTTTTAAAAGATATTGATAGTATGATTACTCATTTTTTACAAGTATCATGGGGTCCTGTAATTTCAGCAAATGAAAGTTTTCAAATGATTGAAGCTACTAAAGGTATTAATAGTTATTATTTAATTAGTGATGGTGGTACCATGAGCTATAGAACCAGAATACGTACACCTAGTTTTCCACATTTACAACAAATACCATCAGTTATTCGTGGAAGTTTAATATCAGATTTAATTGTATACTTAGGAAGTATAGATTTTGTTATGTCAGACGTGGATAGATGAAATTATGTGTAAAAAAAAAGAAAATTAAGAGAAATTTCTACAAAATTTGTATTAAGTTCCTTCGAAATTAATGAAATAGAAAATCAAAAAAAATATTATGAAAATTATAGAGCAATTACAATAGAAGCATTAAAAATTGTTCAGAAGCAACGTGGATGGGTTTCTGATCAAGCTGTTATTGAAATTTCTAAAATACTTAATATTAGTCCAAGTGATATAGAAAGTGTAGCAACTTTTTATAGTCAAATTTATCGCCAACCTGTAGGACGTAATATAATTCGTTATTGTGATAGCGTAGTTTGTTATCTGACAGGCTATCAAGAAATTACAAAAGTCTTAGAAAATATTTTATCAATTAAAACAGGTGATACAACTTTAGATAATCGATTTACTTTATTACCAGTTTGTTGCTTAGGAAATTGTGATAAAAGTCCGACTATAATGATTAATGAAGATTTATATTCTAAATTAACTCCAGAATCTATACCAAATTTACTGGACTCATATAAATGAATAATAAAATTGTTCGTATGGAAGAAACTCATCCATTAACATGGAGGATACGAGATGATAAAAAAACTATTTGGATTAAAGAATATTGTAATAAAAATGGTTATAATGCTTTTAAAAAAGCTATACACCAAAATACTCCGGAAGATATTATTAGCTTAGTTAAAGAATCAGGTTTAAAAGGAAGAGGCGGAGCTGGTTTTTCTACAGGTTTAAAATGGAGTTTGATGCCTAATATTACTAATAATCAGGAACATCGTTATTTATTATGTAACGCAGATGAAATGGAACCAGGCACTTATAAAGATAGATTATTAATAGAATATTTGCCTCATCAACTAATTGAGGGAATATTATTATCAGCTTTTGCAATAAAAGCTACTCGTGGATATATTTTTTTACGAGGAGAATATGTTAAAGGAGAACATATTTTAAGGCAAGCTATACAGGAGGCTATTCACTTTGGTTATATTGGTTGTAATATTTTAAATAGTGGTTTTAATTTTGATTTGTTTTTGCATACTGGTGCTGGTCGTTATATTTGTGGTGAAGAAACAGCTTTAATTAATTCATTAGAAGGTAGAAGAGCTAATCCTAGATTTAAACCTCCATTTCCTGCAACTTTTGGATTATGGGGAAAACCTACTTGTGTTAATAATGTGGAAACATTATCTAACGTTCCATCTATTGTATTAAATGGTACTAATTGGTATAAAAAATTATCTAAAAGTTCTGATACTGGTACTAAATTAATGGGTTTTTCAGGAAAGGTAAAAAATCCTGGTGTTTGGGAATTACCTTTTGGTATAAGTGCGCGTGAAATTTTAGAAGATTACGCATTAGGTATGCAGTCAGGTTTATCTTTAAAAGCATGGCAACCAGGAGGAGCAGGAACAGATTTTTTTACTCAAAAACATTTGGATTTATCTATGGATTTTTCTACTATTTCACAAGCAGGTAGTCGTTTAGGAACAGCACTTGCTATGGCGGTTGATAATCAAATTAATATGGTTTCACTTGTTCATAATATAGAAAAATTTTTTGCACGTGAATCTTGTGGTTTATGTACACCTTGTAGAGATGGATTACCTTGGATTGTAAAAATACTACATACTTTAAAAAATAAAAAAGGTCAAAGTAATGATATAGAAAATTTAGAACGTTTATGTATATCTTTAAGTCCAGGAAAAACATTTTGTGCTCATGCACCAGGAGCAATTGCACCATTACAAAGTGCTATAAAATACTTTCGTTCAGAATTTGAAAATGGAATTCTATAAAAAAGTAAATTTAAATTAAAAGAAAATTAAGATTCAATATAATAAATTTAATTTAAATATTTAATCATAAATGTAAATTTATTTTTAAAAAAGTTTTGGAATTTTCTATTATGTCTAAAATTTATATAAATAATAAAAAATATTATGCAAGTGAATCTGACAACTTATTACAGGTTTGTCTTTCGAATGGATTAGATATTCCTTACTTTTGTTGGCATCCTGAGTTAGGTAGTGTAGGATCTTGTCGACAATGTGCTGTAACTCAATATAATAGTTTATCAGATTCTCAAGGACGATTAGTAATGTCTTGTATGACACCAGTAGTAGATGGCATAATTATTTCTACTAATGATCATATGTCAAAAACATTCAGAAAAAATATAGTAGAACTTTTATTAACCAATCACCCACATGATTGTCCTGTGTGTGAGGAAGGTGGTAACTGTCATCTTCAAGATATGACAGTTATGAATAAACATTATATACGAAATTATCGATTTTCAAAAAGAACACATAAAAATCAATATTTAGGTCCTTTTATTAAACATGAAATGAATCGTTGTATTGGATGTTATCGTTGCATTCGATATTATAAAGATTATGCTGATGGTACTGATTTAAATGTTTATGGTGCTAATAATAATCTTTATTTTGGCCGCATAGAAGATGGAGTCTTAGAAAACGAACATTCAGGTAATTTAATTGAAATATGTCCTACTGGAGTTTTTACTGATAAAATACATTCAATACAATATAATCGTAAATGGGATATGCAATATGCTCCTAGTATATGTCAAAATTGTAGTGTAGGTTGTAATATTAGTATAGGTGAAAGATATGGTGAAATACGTCGCATAGAAAATAGATATCATCAAAATATCAATAATTATTTTATTTGTGATTTAGGACGTTTTGGATATTCACATAATTCTTTAAAAAGACGTCCTAGAAACCCTTCTTATATTGCTAATGGAAAGTTAAATATATTAAATTTTAACGACGCAATAAAAAAAGGAGTAAATTTTCTTCAACGTTATAAAAATATAATTGGTATTGGTTCAACACGTGCTAGTATAGAAAATAATTTTGCATTGCAAGAATTAGTAGGAGAAAAAAATTTTTCTCATGGTATGTCAATTAAAGAAGCGTCTTGTGTTAAATTAATTTTAAATGTTTTTGAGAATAATGAATTATATATTCCATCTTTAAAAGAAATTGAAAGTTATGACGTCATTGTCATCCTTGGAGAAGATGTAACACAAACATCACCTCGTATTGCACTATCAGTACGTCAAGCTATGAAAAATAAAGCTAAAAAAATAGCTGAACTAAATGGAATACCTAAATGGAATGCTACTATTATATCTAGTATTTCAGAAAATCATAAAAATTCTTTATATATTACTCATACACATGAAACTAAACTAGATGATATTTCTGATTGGTCTTATTTTGCATCAATTAACGACCAGTCGAAGTTTGGTTCAGCAATAGCACATGTTTTAGATTCAAAATCACTTTTTGCGCAAGATTTCAGTCCTTTTTTGCTTGAAAAAGCTTCTTTAATTGCAAAAAAAATATTTAATGCAAAAAAAGTATTAATTATTTCTGGAACAAGCTCTTTCAGTACATCTATTATAAAAACAGCTATTAATTTAGCTATATCTATTAAAAAGAAAAAAGTTAATCATGTTGCTCTTACTTTTTTAACGTCTTCTTCAAATACATTAGGAGTAGGATTGATTGGCGGAATTTCTATAGAACAAGCGGTCCAACGATTAAATCAAAAAGAAGCAGATGCTATAATATTTATGGAATACGATTTATATCGTTATCTTTCTAAATATGATTGTGATATTTTTTTAAAAAATAGAAATAATGTTTTATCAATAGATCATCAATATACCAAAACTTATACAAATTCTAATTTAAGTTTACCTTGTGTTAACTTTTCAGAAAGTTCTGGTACAATAATTAACTTTGAAGGTAGAGCGCAGCGTTTTTTTCAAGTTTATGATCCAATGTTTATTGATAAAAAAAATTGTCTTTATGAAAGTTGGAAATGGTTACATTTCATTCAATGTAAGTTTTTAAATAAAAAAATATCTTGGTTAAATTTAGATGATATTATTGTTTCTTATAGTAATAAATATCCTATTTTTAAAAAAATACTAAAATTTTTACCACATTCTGATTTTAGAATTAATAATCAAAAAATAGCTCGTTCTCCTAATCGCTATAGCGGTCGAACTGCTTTACAATCTCATATTAATATTCACGAATCTTCTCAACCTGAAGATGTTAATACTATGTTTTCTTTTTCTATGGAAGGGTTTAATCAACCTAATAAATCTTTTTCATACATTCCATTTGCTTGGTTTCCTGGCTGGAATTCACCACAAGCGTGGAATAAGTTTCAAGTAGAAGTTGGAAAACAATTAATTGCTGAAGAATCAGGTGTTCATTTGTTTAAAGATAACAAAAAAAATACAGATATTTATTTTCCGTATATAAATACTATTAAAAAAAAATATTGGTATATAATTCCGTACTATCATATCTTTGGTAATGAAGAGTTAACACAGAATTCATCTGTTATTCAAAAAAATACACCATTACCATATGTTTTACTTAGTAATTTAGATGCGTTAGAAATAGGTTTAAAAAAAGATTCTATAGTAGAATTTAATTGTTTAAATAAAAACTTTCGTTTAAATATACGATTATCTAAAAATTTATATAAAAAACAAATTGGATTACCTATTGGAAGAAAAGGATTTCCTATTGCTTTAGTTGGAAAAGAAATTAAATATATAAGGGAATTCATTAAATGAAATATTTTGGAATAGATATATTAGAAATATTTTTAGGGTTTTTTAAAATAATATCATGCGTTATTTTAGTTATATTTTTTTCAGCAATGCTTAGTATTTTTGAACGTCGATTGTTAGCATTTTTTCAAAATAGACACGGTCCTAATCGGGTAGGTTATTTTGGTAGTTTACAATTATGTGCAGATATGATTAAAATTTTATTTAAAGAAGATTGGATACCAAAATTTAGTAAAAAATTTATTTTTATTTTATCTCCAATTATATCTTTTGTTTCTTTATTATTTGTACTTCCAATAATTCCATTTATTCCAAATAATCCAATAATTAACTTAAATATAGGAGTTTTATTTTTTTTAATGATGGCGGGTTTATCTGTGTATGCAATATTATTTGCTGGTTGGTCTAGTAATAATAAATATGCTCTATTAGGAGCGATTCGAGCTTCAGCTCAGACTTTAAGTTATGAAGTATTTTTGGGTTTATCATTAATGGGAGTTATAGCTCAATCAGGATCATTTAGAATACTTGATATTATAAATCAACAACGAGAACTTTGGAATATTATACCTCAATTTTTTGGATTTTTATCTTTTTTCATCGCTGGATTAGCTGTTTGTCATAGACATCCTTTTGATCAACCAGAATCTGAACAAGAGTTGGCTGATGGTTATCATATTGAATATTCTGGTATGAAATTTGGATTTTTTTTTATTGGAGAATATATTTCAATTGTTACAATTTCATCATTAATAACAGCAATATTTTTCGGTGGATATTTTGGTTTTGGAGAACCTAGTTTTTTATGGTTTTTTTTGAAAATGATGGTGTTTATAGTTTTATTTATCTTAATTCGAGCATCTTTACCAAGACCTAGATATGATCAGATATTATCTTTTGGATGGAAAATATGTTTACCATTAACGTTATTCAATTTACTAATCACAGCTTTTTGTATATTAATATAAATTATATTAAAAGAGATTTTATTTATGAAATTTAAAAAAATCATTATTGGATTTTTTATACAAATAAGAAGTATGTGGATGGTTTTTAAAAACATATTTTCTAAATCTGAAACTAAATCATATCCAGAAGAAAAGGTTTATTTACCTCCTCGATATCGTGGTCGTATTATATTAACTAGAAATACCAATGGAGATGAGCGTTGTGTTGCATGTAATTTATGTGCAGTTGTTTGTCCGGTTGATTGTATTTCTTTACAAAAATCTGAAAAAATAGGTGGTCGTTGGTATCCTAAATTTTTTAGAATTAATTTTTCTCGTTGTATCTTTTGTGGTTTGTGTGAAGAAGCTTGTCCTACTGCTGCTATTCAATTAACTTCAGATTTTGAATTATCAGATTTTAAAAGGTATAATTTAGTTTATGAAAAACAAGATTTGTTAATTTCTGGTCCAGGTAAATATCCTGATTATAATTTTTATCATTTTTCTGGTGTAGTTATTAGTGGTAAAAAAACAGGTGAATTAGATATGGAATTACCACCTGTTAATGTAAAAACTTTATTACCATAAAGGAGACCATTAAATGAATTTAGTTTTTTATATATGTTCTTTTATAGCAATTGTTTCAACTTTTTTAGTAATTATTCAAAAAAATGCAGTTTATTCTTTATTATATTTAATAATTTCTCTTTTATCAATATCAGGTGTTTTTTTTACAATTGGTGCTTTTTTCGCAGGTGCTTTAGAAGTTATCATATATGCAGGAGCAATTATAGTTTTATTTGTTTTCATCATTATGACACTTAATCTTGGTCAGAAAGATGATATACAAGAAAAAAAGTATTTACATCCTATATTTTGGTTAGCGCCAAGTTGTTTAACACTAATTTTATTTTTATCAATGACATATGTTATTTTTTTTCTTAAAGAAAAAAAAATTGACTTTTTTATAACCAATACCAAAATTATAGGTATTAGTTTATTTGGTCCTTATTTATTATTAATTGAACTTGCTTCTTTTCTTTTATTATCTGCTTTAGTTGTAGTTTTTCATATTGGTACAGAAAAAAAATTAAATCAAAAAAAATGATCATAACTTCTTAAATTTATAAGGATAACAATTTATGATTTCTTTATTTCATGGTTTATTTTTATCATTAATATTGTTTATTTTAGGTTTAACATCTCTTATAGTTCGTCGTAATGTGATATTCATATTAATTAGTTTAGAAATTATGATGAATGCCGCTGCATTAGCATTAGTTGTAGTAAGTACATATTGGAAGCAACCAGATGGTCATATAATGTATATACTTGCCATTACTTTAGCTGCCTCTGAAGCTAGTATAGCATTAGCATTATTACTTCAATTATATCGAAATAAAAAAACACTAAACATTAATGTGTTAAGTGAGATGAATGGATGAATATTATTTTTTTAATAATTTTATTTCCATTAATTAGTTTCTTTGTTTTGTCTTGTACACAAGGAATACTTTCAAAAAAAAGTATATCTATTATAGGAGTTGCTTCAATATTTTTTTCATTTTTTATTACTGTTTTTTATAGAATACTTTCTATGCATAATACTTCTCAAGTTTGGATGCAAAAATTATGGTGTTGGATAAATATTAATACATTTAGAATAGATTGTAGTTTAATTTTAGATGGATTATCTTTAAGTATGTTAGTAGTAATTACAGGAGTAGGTCTACTAATACATATTTTTTCGATTTGGTATATGCAAAACAAAGAAGGATATTCACGTTTTTTTGCTTATACTAATTTATTTATAGCAAGTATGTCTTTGTTAGTATTAGCAGATAATTTTATATTTATGTATCTTGGTTGGGAAGGTGTTAGTGTATGTTCTTATTTATTAATTGGTTTTTATTATCGTAGTAGTAATAATAATAAATATGCTTTAAAAGCTTTTATTTTAACGCGAATTTCAGATATATTTTTAATAATTTCAATGTTTTTAATATATCAAAAATATGGAACTTTTAATTTTCAAAAAATTAATTTTTTATCAAATTTTATTTATACAAATGATTTTAATACAAGCTTAATAACATTTTTTTTATTCATTGGCGTAATTGGTAAATCAGCACAATTTCCTTTACAAACTTGGTTATCAGACGCTATGGTTGGTCCAACCCCTGTTTCAGCTTTAATTCATGCTGCAACTATGGTAACTGCTGGTATATATTTAATAGCTAGAACACATTGTTTATTTTTACTAACTCCACATATATTATATCTTATAAGTTGTATTGGTATTTTAACCATATTACTTTCGAGTCTTTGTGCATTAGTTCAAACAGATATAAAGCGTATACTTGCATATTCTACTATGAGTCAAATAGGATATATGTTTTTATCACTAGGCGTACAAGCATGGTCTGCTGCAATCACACATTTAATGATACATGCTGTGTTTAAAGCCTTATTATTTTTATCTGCTGGCTCTTTAATTGCATTTTGTAAAAATGAAAAAAATATATTTAAAATGTCTAAAATGAACATAAAATGTCCTATTTTATATGTTAGTTTCATTTTTGGCGGCGCATCTTTAATTTCATTTCCATTAATTACAGCTGGTTTTTATAGTAAAGGTAATATTTTATTTAGTGTATTAGAAAGCGGTTATATTGGTTTATTTTTATTGAGTTTATTTGGATCATTATTAACATCTATTTATACATTTAGAATGATTTTCATTTTATTTAATAAGTTTAGTTTTTCTAACTTGTTATATCAAGAAAAATTAACACATAATATACCATTATTAATTTTATTACTATTTTCTAGTGTACTAGGTATTTATATTATACCTTCTTTATCTTTTGTATTTCCTACATTGCACTATGCTATAAATAATAAATTTTTATTTGAATGTATATCTAGTTGTATATCAATTTTAGGGATTTGGATTGCATATTATTTATGGATCAAGAATACATATTTAATTGTTAAAGTATTGCAATTAAAAATTTTTCGATTTATACATTCTTTTTTACTAAATGGATTTTATTTTGATTCATTATATAATTTAGTTTTTGTAAGATTTTATTTATTTGTTTGTAATATATTATCCTCTGACCCATTTAATAAAATTAATAATTTTTTTATTAATACTACTAAAAAATTCAATTTTATTTTATTAAAAACTGTTAATGGAGATGTAAAATGGTATATAGAATCAATGTTATTTGGTGTTAATTTTATTTTTATATTAATTTTATTTTTATAAAAATTTAATTTATGGATTATTTAAAAATTTTTTAATTAAATAGTTTTTTATAAATCATAGGAATATATGTCTGATGTTGCTTTTTTTATTAGTTATCATTCCATTTTGTAGTAGTTTTGTTTCCTATTTATCTTTTAAATTAAATAAGTGTGCACCTCGTTATATTTCTTTGATTAGTATAATATTAATACTTTTTGTTACTATTAAAATATGGTTTTCTAGCAATTTTTATACGCATCACTTAGATCATTATCCTAATTGGAATTATCAATTAATATTACCTTGGATACCTAGATTTGGAATAGAATTTCATTTAGCTATTGATAGTTTTTCAATTATTATGTTATTTTTAACTTTTTTTTTAGGAATTATTGCTATTTTATGCGCATGGAATGAAATTAAAGAAAATGAAGGGTTTTTTTATTTTAATTTTATGTTAGTGCTAACTGGAGTTATTGGAATTTTTATTGCTTGTGACTTATTTTTATTTTTCTTTTGTTGGGAAATTATATTAGTTCCAATGTATTTTCTAATTTCATTATGGGGAAATAATAGAGAAAATAAGAGCAGTTCTATAAATGCTGCTAATAAGTTTTTTATATATGCACAAATCTCTGGACTAGTAATGTTAGTATCAATTTTATTATTAGTTTTTAGTTATTATCAAAATACTCATATTTTAACATTTAATTATAACTTATTACTTTTTAATACTATTGATTCAAAAATAGAATACATTATTATGCTAGGTTTTTTTATTTCTTTTATTATAAAAATGCCTATTGTTCCATTTCATGGGTGGTTATCAGATTTTCATGCTGAATCTTCATATTGTGGTGCAGTAGATATAATTGGTTCTTTATTAAAGATTGCTCCTTATGGACTTTTTCGTTATAGTATGACACTTTTTCCAAATACAATACAAAAAATTGCTCCAATTGCTATGTTTTTAGGTTTATTTAGTATATTTTATGGTGCTTTATTAGCTTTTTCTCAAAAAAATATTAAACGTTTAATTGCCTATGCTTCAATTTCTCATATGGGGTTAATTTTAATTGCTATTTATAGTAATAATGAAATTGCTTTTCAGGGAGTAATTATACAAATAATATCTAGTAGTATATCAACTGCTGCTTTATGTATTATCTCAGGTCAAATTTATAAATATTTTAATACTCAAAATATTCTTAAAATGGGAGGTTTTTGGTCCAATATTTATTGGATACCTGCTTTTTCTTTATTTTTTGCTTTATCAAACTTAGGACTTCCAGGAACGGGAAATTTTATTGGTGAATTTCTTATTTTATTTGGGACATTCAAAACATATTCAATGATATCCATTATAGCTGTAATAAGCATTGTTTTTTCTTCTATTTATTCTTTATATATGATCCAAAGGATTTATTATGGACCTTCTCAAAAAAGTTGTTTAACGTTGTTTCCTAATATCAAAGAACTTTGGATATTAATAATATTAATGTTAGTATTAATTTTTTTAGGTGTAATGCCTCAAAAAATATTAAATATTGCACAAGATACTATATCTTCTATATATCATTTTCAAAAAGAATTTATTAATTCTATTTTAAAGACAAGGTTATAACAAATAATGATAATAAATTTACAAGAATTAACTGCTTTATTCCCTTTGTTGATTTTAATAGTAAGTTCAGTAACAGTTATATTGTCTATTTCTTATAATCGAAATCATTCTATTGTTGCTTTTTTTAGCATATTTGGTTTAATTATAACCTTATTTACATTATATTTTTTAATTTCAATCGTTCCTATTCATATTACTAGTTTATTTTATATTACTAAATATTCTATTTTATATATTAGTATTATTTTAATTTCTAGCATTGCTACTTGTATTTTTTCGTATTCATGGTTATTAAACTATCCTTTTAATAAAGAGGAATTTTATTTACTTCTTCTTCTATCAACATTAGGTGCAATTTGTCTGACTATTTCTAGTCATATATCATCAATTTTTATTAGTATTGAGTTAATGTCATTACCAGTATTTGGTTTGATTGCATATTCAAATTATGTATATTATTCTTTAGAAGCATCATTTAAATATCTTATTTTATCAGCGATATCTTCTTCGTTTTTATTACTTGGTATTTCTTGGATATACGCTATTTCTGGAAATCTTAGTATTTCGTCTATAAATTATGTTTTATCATTTACATCTAATAATGAAAAATTAGTTTTACTATTCGGTGTAGTTATGGTATTAACTTCTTTTCTATTTAAATTGTCACTAGTTCCTTTTCATTTATGGACATCGGATATTTATCAGGGAACACCATCTTCAATTTTATCATTTTTTTCTGTTTCTGGAAAAGTAGCTCTTTTTAGTGTTTTGTTACATATATTTTCATATAATTTTATTTTAAATAATAAAATATTATACGTAATCTTATCATTAGTTAGTATTCTTTCAATATTATTTGGTAATTGGATGGCAATTTTCCAAAAGAATATTAAAAGATTTTTTGGATATTCATCAATATCACAATTAGGTTATTTATTAATAATATTGCTTGTTTTAAAAAATAATTATATTTTTTCTTTGGAAACAGTAGTAATTTATTTATTTAACTATTTATTTATTAATATATCATATTTTGGTGCTATTCAATTATTTTCCAATGCATCTAATGACATAGATTTAATAGATTCATATAGAGGTTTATTTTGGTCTCAACCTGTTTTAAGTAGTGTTATTACGATTGTTTTACTTTCTTTAGCAGGAATCCCTATAACGTTAGGTTTTATTGGAAAATTTTATATTTTATCTATGATAATTAAACATCATTTATGGTTAATTGGTTTTGGTTTTCTATTTGGAAGTATATTAGGTTTTTATGGTTATTTTAGATTAATTATAAATTTATATTTGAAACCACCTAATAAACTATTTACCAATAGTAAAGTTATATCTACTTCTTGGATTCATATTTCGTCTAAAATTTTAATATTATTTTCTGGAATATTTTTATTAATATTAGGATTGTATCCGAACGCATTAATTAATTTAATACATTTTATTAAATAGTTTTTATTAATCACAAATAAATAATAATTTTATATTATTTAATTAATACAAATATTCATAATATTATTCACAGTTTTTATTGAAATCAATTTTTAATTAAATAAAGAGATATTTAATGAGTATTTTTTTTTTAACTCGATAATTTTTGGAAGTCTTTTTTTTTTAATTTTAATCATATTCATTTTTAACAAATATAGTATTAAAAAAAAAATAAAACAGAGTTTTTTTTTATATCCTTGGGTATTTATTTATTGTTTTGCTTTTTTATTATTTATTTTTATATTTTGGATTTTCTTGTATAATTCCACTGGAATTAATTATGCTAATAAAAATATTATTTGTTTTTTAACTAGTTATTTATTAGAAATTATACTTTCTGGAGATAATGTTTTTGTTTGGTTTTTAGTATTTAAATCACTTAAAATACCAACGATTTATCAAAAAAAAGTTTTATTGTATGGGTTGTTATTAGGTTTAGTATTACGTTGTATTTTTTCTTTTTTTGGTTATTTTTTATTTTCTAAATGGCATTGGATATTATATTGTTTTGGAATATTATTTATATTTATTGGAATTAAAACGTTTTGTGTATCAAATCAAATACAAAATGATAAAAAAAATATAAGTTTATCTTGGATGTATAAAATATTTAGAATAAGTGATAACACTAATACTTCAAATTTTTTTTTAAAAATAAATAATAAAATATTTTTTACTCCTTTATTTATATCTTTAATTCTTATAGAATTGAGTGATATTATCTTTTCAGCAGATAGTATTCCTGCTATTTTTTCTGTTACTCATAATCTATTTATTATTTTGGTATCTAATATTTTTGCAGTTTTAAGTTTAAGATTTATGTATTTATTTATAGCATCGGTGATAAATAAATATTCTATGTTGGAATATGCATTATCATTTATTTTAATATTTATAGGATTTAAAATATTATTTGAAAAATTTATAATTATTTCAACTTTTCTTACTTTTAGTGCTATATCAATAATTTTAGTGATTACGTTTATAATAAATATTATCTTTATTAAAAAAAAATAATACTATACTAGTTATTTATATTTAATACTTTTTAAAATTTATATAAATTTTATATCAATATACAAAACTGTTTTAAAATAAGTTGGAAATATGTGTAAAAACAAATTTTCTTTTTCTATGTGGATTAAATACTTAGAAAAATTGAAAAAGAAAAATCAAATAAATTTAATAGATATTAAACATATTGCACGAAAATTAAATTTATTAAATTTAAAATCTTTTTTTTTTACTGTAGGAGGAACAAACGGTAAAGGAACAACATGTGCTATGTTAGAAAAATTATTATTAGATTCAGGATATCAAGTTGGTTTATATACATCTCCACATCTATTAAATTTTGTAGAACGTGTGAAAATTAATGGATTATATGTCACTGAAATGCAATATGTTTTTGCGTTTCTTAATATACATTCTGCAAAATTAAATTATTCTTTAAGTTATTTTGAATTTATTACACTTGCAGCTTTATTTTTATTTAAACAATATTCATTAGATATTATTATATTAGAAGTTGGTTTAGGAGGTAGATTAGATGCTACTAATATTATAGACTCAGATTTATCTGTGATTACTAATATAGGTATTGATCATACTTCAATTTTAGGTGTAAATAGATTTAATATAGCTCGAGAAAAAGCTGGTATTTTTAGAAAAAATAAAATTTCTGTTATTGGCGAAAAAGATATTCCAGATTCTATATATCAAGAAGCTAAAACAACTAAAACAATATTAAAAATAATCAATAAAGATTGGTATTGGGAAAAATATAATAATACCTGGAATTTAATTCATTCAAAAATAGCATTGTATAATTTACCAATACCTAAAATACCATTACCAAATGCAGCAATTGCCTTATCAGCATTATTTTACTCTGATCTTGATATTAATAAAAAAAAACTAAGACATGCAATTGCTAAAATACAATTACCAGGTAGATTTCAAACTATTTCTTGTTTTCCTCATATAATTGTCGATGTTGCTCATAATGCTCATGCTGCTTTATATCTTTCTAAAAAAATTGATCAAATGGATATACAAGGAAACATATATGCTATATTTGGTGTATTAAAAGATAAAGATATTTCATCAATTGTTGCTCCATTAAGAAATAAAATCTCTTATTGGTATACTTCTACTTTATCTGTAGATCGAAGTGCTAGTCTTGATCAATTAAAAAGTAATTTACCTATTCAAAAAACGTTTTTTTTTAATAGCATTTCTAATGCTTGGAATAATTTAAAAAAAATATTAAATAAAAAAGATATCGTATTAGTTTTTGGATCGTTTATTACTGTTTCAGAATTCATTTCTATAAAACAAAAGAAATAGAATAAAATAATAAAAATATTATTTTTTTTGGAAAGACTATGCTTTTGATAGATTATATCATTCTTATTATTATTTTATTTTCTACTTTTTTAGGAATATTTCGAGGTTTTTTAAAAGAGTTCATATCTACTGTATTTTGGTTTTTTATTTTATATTTTTTTATTAATTACAAATATTTTAGTGTTTTTTATGATGATATCATTGTAAAAAATGACAACTATTTAGTAATTTTAATTATTATTATTTTTTTTTTACAACAAAAATACTATTGATGTTTGTTTTAAACAAAATAATTAAAAAACTTAAATTATTATATATTAATATTGTTTTAGGAGGTATTTTTGGTTTGTCTCGTGGAATAATATTAGTATTTTTTATATTTTTTGGTATTAGTAAATATAGTGATGCTATTTATTTAAATTTAATAAATAAATCTTTTTTAATTGATTTATTTTTTGAATAGTTTTATATAATAAAACTTAATATTTTATTAAAATTTTTTTAAAATACTAAGCACATTATTTTAAAAAGTATAGTGTGCTTAGGATTAATTTATTAATGTTCAAACATAGCAGAAATAGACTCTTCATTACTGATTCGTCTTATAGCTTCTGCTAACATTCCAGATAATGTAAGAGTTCGTACATTTGGTAATAGTCTAATTTTTTCTTGTAAAGGAATAGTATCACATACAACAACTTCATCAATAACAGAATGTTTTAAATTTTCCGATGCTTTACCTGAGAAAATAGGATGTGTAGCATATGCAAAAACTCTTTTTGCACCTCTTTCTTTAAGTGCTTCTGCAGCTTTACATAGTGTTCCTCCCGTATCAATCATATCATCAACTAAAATACAATCTCTATTTGCTACATCTCCGATAATATTCATCACTTGAGAAATATTAGGATGAGGTCTTCTTTTATCTATAATTGCCATATCAGTATCATAAAGCAGTTTAGCAATTGCTCTTGCTCTCACTACTCCACCAATATCAGGTGATACGACAATAGGATTTTTTAATTCTCTTTGCAACATATCTTCTAAAAGAATCAAACTACCAAATACATTATCTACAGGTACGTCAAAAAAACCTTGAATTTGTTCAGCATGTAAATCTACTGTTAATACACGATCAACTCCAATACTAGATAAAAAATCAGCAACGACTTTAGCTGTAATTGGAACACGTGCAGATCGTACACGACGATCTTGACGTGAGTATCCAAAATATGGAATTACTGCAGTAATTCTACCAGCTGAAGCTCTTCTTAAAGCATCTACCATCACAACTAGTTCCATAATGTTGTCATTAGTTGGAGAACAAGTTGATTGAATAATAAATACATCGCTTCCTCTAACATTTTCATTGATTTGAACGCTAATTTCACCGTCACTAAATCTACCTACAGATGCGTTTCCTAAATTGATATAAAGTCGACGAGCAATAAATTTTGCTAGTTTTGGAATAGAATTTCCAGCAAATAATTTCATATCTGGCATAAAAAACCTTGTTTTTTATTTAAATGTTGATTTTTTAATTGAAAATATGCTTATTTTGTTTATAAAAAACATGATGTAATGGAGAAGTATTAACACTTTTAGCAATAAATCCTTTCATATTCTTAGGCAGTAAAGAAAATATTTTTTGAGCAGATGTTTTATCATTAAATTCAGCAAAAACACAGGATCCTGTTCCAGTCATTCGAGTGGGTGCATAGAGAGATAATATAGATAGTAATTTTTTTATTGTTTTAAATTTATTACTTACTATATTTTCAAAATCATTACTAAATGGAGATGTTAATAGTAATTGAATTGGTTTTTTTTGTGTTTTACTTTTCAGCAGAGAACTAGAAAATATATTTTTTGTTAAAACGTGAATTTCAGGATATACAATTAGATACCATTTTTCTTCTCTTTCAATAGGGTGCAATATTTCTCCTATTCCTTCAATAATAGATGTTTTTCCCATGATAAATGCTGGAATATCTGATCCTATATTAAGACTAAATTTGGCTAACTCTTGTAATGTAAATTTTGTTCTCCAGAGCTTGTTTAATACTACTAATACTGTCGCAGCATTAGATGAACCTCCTCCTAGTCCACTTCCTATAGGTATTTTTTTATTTAAAAATATTTTTGCACCAAGAGTAGTACAATTTGTCTTTTCATAATATAATGCTTTTGATTTTAATAGTTTAGCAGCTTCAATAATAGTGTTTGTTTTTTTTAGAAAAAGTTTTTTTTCTGTAAATAGTTCAATGTTGCCAGTTTTATTAGGAATAATTTTTAATGTATCACCATAATTAAGAAATTGAAATAAGCTTTGTATATAATGGTATCCGTCTGAACGAATACCTGTAACGTATAAAAATAAATTAATTTTTGCAGGAGAAGGCCATGTATATATCATTTTGGTATTTATTTTTAAAAATTATTTTATGTTAATATTTATTAAAATTATACTGAAAATTATTAAAAATGATATAATCATTTTAATTGAAAGATTTTAATTTTTTTTTTAATTATTATTAGCAATATAATATTTTTATTTATTTGAAAATATATTAACATTATTTGAGTTTTATTTTTTTTGAATTTGCAAAAGGATAATATTATATGAATGCTTCTATTATTAATAAATTAAAATCTTTAAAATATCGTCATCAAGAAATTGAAGTATTACTTACTCAAAACGATATTATTTCAAATCAAGATAAGTTAAAAAATTTATCTCAAGAATATTTAAAACTTTCTGAAATTGTTAAATATTTTATTCGTTGGGAAAAAGTAGAATCTGATATTAAAAATATTAATGTATTATTTGATGACAAAGAAATGTACGATATAGCTAAAGAAGAATATTATATACTTAAAAAACAAAAAAAAAAAATAGAAACAAAAATTAAAATATTATTATTACCAGAAGATCCTAATGATCAGCATAGTTGCTTAATTGAAATTAGATCTGCTACAGGTGGAGATGAGTCGTCTATTTTTGCTGGTCAGTTATGCAGAATGTATATAAGATATGCTGAAAGTTATATGTGGAAAACAGAAATAATGAGTTCAAGTGAAAATGAAAAAGGAGGATTTAAAGAAATAATAGTTAAAGTTACAGGTAAAGGAGCTGTTGGTCAATTAAAATTTGAATCAGGAGGGCATCGTGTTCAAAGAGTTCCAGAAACTGAATCACAAGGAAGAATTCATACTTCTACTTGTACTATTGCTGTAATGCCGATTCTTCCTAAAACAGAAAAAGAAGAAATTAATCTATCTGATTTAAAGATTGATACATTTCGTTCCTCTGGTGCTGGTGGTCAACATGTAAATACTACTGATTCAGCTATTAGAATTACGCATCTTCCTACTGGGAATGTAGTAGAATGTCAAGATGAACGATCACAACATAAAAATAAAGCAAAAGCTTTATCTATTTTATCAGCTCGATTGTATACTGAAAAATTAGCACAAAACCAACAAGAAAATTCTTCTATGAGACGAAATTTGTTAGGTAGCGGTTCAAGATCAGATAGAAATAGAACATATAATTTTCCTCAAAATAGAATTACAGATCATAGAATTAATTTAACTATATATAAATTAGATGAAGTATTAGAAGGAAAGTTGGACTTACTTATTAAACCAATAGTTCAAGAATATCAAGCTGATATTCTGTCTTCTTTATCTACGTTTAAATTATGAAAATATATGAATGGTTAGATAAAACAATTAAAATATTTTCGCATCTTGACTATCCCAAATACGAAGCAGAAATATTATTATGTCATGTTTTACAACGTTCACGTTCTTGGATTATAGCTTTTGATAGAACAGAGTTAAATGAATTAAATCAAAAAATATTAAAAAAATTTGTTTATCGAAGATCTATAAGAGAGCCAATGGCTTATATATTAGGAAAAAAAGAATTTTGGTCTTTATCTTTACGTGTTTCTCAAGATACTTTAATTCCTAGGCCTGATACAGAAATTTTAGTTGAACAAGTATTGTCTAAAATTGATAGAAATAAAATATATATTCTTGATTTAGGAACTGGTTGTGGAGCGATTGGATTAGCGCTTGCGAGTGTTTGTAAAAATTTTAATATTACTGCTGTTGACAATTCAAATAAAGCTATTAAAATAGCTAAAATAAATGCTCTAGAATTAAGCTTAAATAATATTGTTTTTTTTTATAGTAATTGGTTTTCAAACATAAATCAAAAATTTCATATTATTGTAAGTAATCCTCCATATCTTAGTTTAAAAGAAATGCACTTTTTTAAAAAAGATCTTATTTTTGAACCGGTTAATGCATTAGTATCCAAAAATAATGGTTTAAAAGATATTGAGTTAATTATAAAACAATCAAAAAATTATTTATTTTGTAAAGGTTGGCTTTTTATTGAACATGGATGGAAACAGAAATTCAAAGTTCGGTTTTTATTTAAAAAATATAATTTTTTTAATATAACATCTTATAAAGATTATGGAGGTAATGATCGTATTACTATTGGTCAAAAAAAATAATAATATTTTCAACTCTTTTAATTTAAAAAGAAAAAGTTTTAAATTATAAAAACATAATTAAATATCATTTATTAAAATACAAAAATAAATTTCAATGTCTTGATTACCTAAAAGTATTAGTATAAAAATATGAAATCTTTTTCAAAAAATAGTTTATCTAAATTATCACTTTTTGATTCTATTATATCAGCTTCTCAGTTTATTCGAGAAGATTTTCCTATAGATTCTATAATCTTAGATATGTGTAATAAAATTAAAGAAGCAAAATCTTATATTTCATCTGAAATTGAACCAAATGAAAAATTAAAAAAATTATTAAATTTATTTTATAAACATTGGAATTTTGGTGGAGCTAGCGGTATTTATAAACTTTCAGACGTATTATGGATTGATAATGTTTTGAAGACTCGACAAGGTACCGCAGTATCTTTAGGAATCCTTTTGTTACATATTGCAAAAGAATTAAGATTACCATTAAATCCCGTAGCATTTCCTACTCAATTAATATTACGAGCGGATTGGTCAGATAAAAATAAATGGTTAATTAATCCATTTAATGGTGAAATATTAGATCAACATACATTAGAAGTTTGGTTAAAAGGAAATATTAGTCCTACAGCAGAATTATATGAAAACGATTTATATCAAGCAGAATCTGTTACTATTATTCGTAAAATGTTAAACACTTTAAAATCAGCTTTAATGGAGGAAAAAAACATGGAGTTAGCATTAAATGTTAGTAACGTTCTTTTGCAAATTGATCCTAATGATCCATATGAAATTCGTGATAGAGGATTAATTTATGCTCATTTAGATTGTAATCACGTTGCTTTAACAGATTTACTTTATTTTGTTGAAAACTGTCCTGAAGATCCTATTAGTGAAATCATTAAAGTTCAAATTCATTCGATTGAACAAAAAAAAATGATATTGCATTAAAAATATTTTAAATTTTATCCAATATTAATTGTATTTCTTTTATGTTGTGTATGTAAATAAAGTTTCTCAATAATTTTTCTATCTGATATGTTTATTTCTTTTCCTTCTAGGTAAGAATCAATTATATTGTATTTAATACCTAAAGCAATTTCGTCTGGTTTTTGTGGATTTTTATCTTCAAGATCTGCGGTTGGTGTTTTTAAATATAAATTCTGAGGACAATTAAGTTGTTTTAATAATAATTGACCTTGTCTTTTGTTTAATTTAGATATTAGATTTATATCTACCCCATGATCTCCGTATTTAGTAAAGAAACCTGTAATAATTTCTGCCGCATTACTTGTTCCTACAACTATTCCATTTGTCATTGCAGCAACACTATATTGTACTTTCATTCTTTCTCTTGATTTTTCATTTCCTTTAACATAATCTGAAATTTTAATTCCTGCTATATTTAATGATAATTCACTACTTAAAACAGAATTTTTGATATTAATTGTAAAAACTTTATCTGGCTTAATAAATTTAATTACTTCTTTGCAATCTTGTTCGTCTTTTTGAATACCATATGGTAATCTTAATGCAATAAATTGATAAGAGTTGTTATTTTTTTCTCTACGTAATTGTTCAATTGTTATTTGGCATAGTTTTCCTGTTAACGTTGAATCTTGCCCCCCACTAATAGCTACAATTAAAGATTTTAAATTAGTATTTTGAAGTAAATATTTTTTTAATTCTATAATACGATTTTCAATTTCTATTTTTGGTATAATTTTTGGTTTTACATGAAGTAATTTAATAATTTTTTTTTGTAGTATCATGTTTTTTTAACTTTACATTGATGAAAATATTAATAAAAATATTTATTTTTATCAAATTATCTTTTTTTAATAAAGTAATTATTATATATTAAATATAATAATTTTTAAAACATATATTAAAAATAATTATTTTTACTTTTTAATTTTAATAACATACTGGTAAACAATATTGAATAATTTAATTTTTGTATTAAATTGTGGAAGTTCTTCTATAAAATTTTCTATATTAAACCCAAAAAGTAAAAAAAAATATTTATCTGGTTTGGTAGAATGTTTATTTTTAAAACAAACATATATTAGATGGCAATATTTAGGAGTAGAATATAAAAAAAACATAGGATCTTATATATCTCATCAAGATGCTTTAAATTTTATCTTTGATAAAGTTTTATCAAAAAAACAAGATATATTGAATAATATCATAGGGATAGGTCATAGAGTTGTTCATGGTGGAAAAAAAATTAATAAATCTATTTTAATAAATTCTGAAACTATAAATTTTATTAAAGAAGCTATTCCTTTTGCTCCATTGCATAATCCTGCAAATTTAATAGGAATTAAAATGGTAATTGAAAAATTACCTATTTTATCGAATAAAAATGTAGCAGTGTTTGATACTTCTTTTTATCAAAAAATGCCTAAAACTTCATTTTTGTATGCTATTCCCTATATTTTTTATAAAAAATATTATATTCGACGTTATGGTGCACATGGAATTAGCCATAATTATGTTTCATATCAAGCATCTATTATGTTAAATAAAGACTTTAATTTATTAAATATTATAACATGCCATTTAGGTAATGGATCTTCTGTTTCTGCAATTCGTAATGGAGTATGTGTAGATACTTCTATGGGTTTGACGCCTTTGGAAGGTTTGGTTATGGGGACTCGGAGCGGTGATATAGATCCTTCAATTATTTTTTTTATGCATCAACAAATGGGAATAAGTATAGATAAAATTCATGAAATATTAACAAAAGAATCTGGTTTGTTAGGATTAAGTGGAAAAAGTAGTGATTTTCGTTATCTTGAAAAACATTACTCTACTGATAAAAGAGTACAGTTATCTGTAGATATTTTTTGTCATCGATTATCTAAATATATTGCTTCTTATATGTGTCTTATGGATAAGCGACTAGATGCAGTAGTATTCACTGGTGGAATTGGTGAAAATGTATCATTAATTCGAGAAATAACTTTATCAAAATTATATTTAATGGGTTTTAAAATTGATATAGAAAAGAATTTATTAATTAAAAACGGAAAAAGTGGATTAATTACAATCGACAAATCTATTCCAGTTTTTGTTATTCCTACAAATGAAGAATTGTTGATAGCACAAGATACAATTAAAATAGTTAGTTAAATATAATTATTTATTAATTTTTTTTATATATTTTAAGATAATAAGAATATTATGTCACGTATTATAATGTTAGTTCCTTTAAATGAAAATGTTAGTATGACTACTATTACTTTAAGTTTAATTTCTTTAATTGATAAAAAAACAACAAATATTTTTTTTAAATATTTTTTTTATTTTTCTCTTATAGATCCTTTAAAAGATAAAACTAAATTTATTATTAATAAATATTTTTCAAAGAATATAATTACATTAGAAAATATAGATTTTTCAGAACAATATTTTAATTCGAGTCAATATAATACTCTTGTTAATCAAGTTATTGAACAATGTTATAATAAAAAAAATATAAATGGATTAATTTTTATTAAAGGTATAAATAAAAAAGATCATATTGATGCTGATAAAATAAATTATGAAGTTTCACAAAATATAAATGCTGAAGTAATATTTTTAGAAAATTTAAGAGAATATGCTTTTGAATATATCAGTAAAAAAGAAAATAAAATAAAAATATTTTTAAAATATAGTAAATATAAAAATATTTTAGGTTTTATTTTTAATAATATTAGCTCTCCTTTTATAAAATCAAAATATAATTTTACAGAAAAATTAAATATTTTATATAATTTAAAAAAAAATGCACATATTGATATAATTAAAAAAGATATTTTTTTAAAAAATAGATTTTTTTCTACCTTAGCCTGTATTCCTTGGAACAAAAGTTTATTAAAACCGTCTGTAATAGAGATTTGTAGCTTTTTAAATGCAAGTATTATTAATACAAAAAATATAAAGAATTCTATTGTTAAGAAAATAATAATATTTGATGAAAATTATAAAAATATAATAAAAAAAAATTATAGTAATGCTTTATTTTTAATTTGTTTAAATCGTATAGAAACATTTATTAATGAGTTATTTCTCAAATCAAAAGTAAATAAAATTAGTGGTATTATTTTAACAGGAACATTTAAATATACAAAAAACGTTTTAAACTTAATTGATTATTTAAAAAATAGTAATATTCCTATATTTTTTGTTAATAAAAATACAATAATGACATTGTCTCAATTAGAAAAATTTAATTTTAATATTAATTTTTATAATAAGACATACATTAATAAAATATTAAAATATATTTCTAGTTATTTTAACAATATTAATTTATTTTTGTTTCAAAATAAAAAAATTAATTATAAAAGAAAATATTCACCTAAAGAATTTTGTTATCGTTTAAAAAAATTATCTCAAAAAAATATAAAACGAATTATACTTCCTGAAGCATATGAACCTCGTATATTACAAGCGGCTTCAATTTCTGATTCCTTAGGAATTGCAGAATGTATATTATTAGGAAATCCAAAAAAAATTTACGAGATAGCTCATGATAAAGGGATTCATTTAAGTAAAAATATTAAAATAATACAACCTAATTTAATACGAAATAATTATATTTCAAGATTACTAGAATTGAGAAAAAATAAAGGAATGACTGAATTTTCTGCAATAAAGCAATTGCAAGATAATACTATTTTAGCAACTTTAATACTAGAATCTAATGAAGTTGATGGATTAGTATCTGGTTCGATAAATACAACAGCTAATACTATACGTCCAGCGTTACAGATTATTAAAACTAATTCTATTTATTCTTTAGTTTCTTCAATATTTTTTATGCTATTTCCTCAAGAAGTTTTAATTTATGGTGATTGTGCAATTAATGTTGATCCAACTGCTGAAGAATTAGCAGAAATTGCAATTCAATCTGCTAATTCAGCTAAAAATTTTGGTATAGAACCACGTATAGCAATGTTATCTTATTCTAGCGGATATTCTGGAAACGGATTACAAGTAGAAAAAGTAAGGAATGCAACTTCTATTGTAAAATTAAAACAACCTAATTTAATTATTGAAGGTCCTATTCAATATGATGCTGCTATCTCAAAAAAAGTTTCTAAGTTAAAAACTCCAAGTTCATTGATTGAAGGATCTGCAAATATTTTTATTTTTCCAGATTTAAATTCTGGTAATATCACTTATAAGGCAATACAACGTTCTTTAGGCTTAATTTGTATTGGACCTATGTTACAAGGATTAAGAAAACCAGTGAATGATTTATCCAGGGGCGCATCAATTGAAGATATTATTTATACTATTGCTTTGACTTCGATTCAGTCATAATATATTTTAATTAGATTTTAATTATAATATTACCGTTTGGCTGACAGCAACATGGAAAAATTTCATTTGTTTTAAATAAAGCAGCTATAGGCTGTTTTATTGGGTAACTTATTTTTCCTTTTATTATTTGTATACGACAAGTTCCACAATATCCAGACTTACATTGATATCCTATAAATATATTATTTTTTTCTAGAGTAGATAATAACGAAATATTTTGTGTGTAAAAAATTATTTTTTTATTTACTATTTCAATAGTAGAATTGCTCATTTTATAGTTTAAATTTTTTAAATTCTTGATTAGATACCTTAGAATCAATTTGACCTACTAAATAAGAACTAATTTCGGTTTCTTGAGGAGCATTTTGTATATAATCAGAGTTTAACCAAGAATCAATCCAAGGAATAGGATTAGATTTTTGTTGAAAAGGCATTTTTAAACCTATTGCATCCATACGAATATTAGTAATATATTCTATGTATTGACATAGTATATCTTTATTTAACCCTAACATTGAACCATCTCGAAATAAATATTCTGCCCATTTTTTTTCTTGCTCTGAAGCTGATATAAAAATTTTAATTACTATTTCTTGACATTCTTTAACAATATTGTGCATATTTTCATTATTTTTTTTATTACTTAAAAGATATAAAATGTGTTGAGTACCTGTTAAATGCAATGCTTCGTCTCTTGCAATTAATCTAATAATTTTTGCATTTCCTTCCATAATTTCTCTTTCTGCAAATGCAAATGAGCAAGCAAAACTTACATAAAACCTAATTGCTTCTAGCACATTAACACTAATTAAACACAGATATAATTTTTTCTTTAACAAATGTAAATTAATATAAATTTTTTTCTCATTTACTATGTGATGTCCTTCTCCTAATAAATGCCAATAACTAGTCATTTGGATTAATTCATCATAATAATTAGAAATATCTTTTGCTCTATCATTAATATTTTTATTACTTATAATATCATCAAAAATGATTGATGGATTATTAATAATATTTCTAATTATATGAGTATAAGAACGAGAGTGAATTGTTTCTGAAAATGACCATGTTTCAATCCATGTTTCTAATTCAGGAATAGATATAATAGGTAAAAAAGCAATGTTTGGACTTCGTCCTTGAATTGAATCGAGTAATGTTTGATATTTTAAATTACTAATAAAAATATGTTTTTCATGTGAAGGAAGGTTTTGAAAATCTATACGATCTTGTGACAAGTCTATCTCTTCTGGTCTCCAAAAAAATGAAAGTTGTTTTTCAATTAATTTTTCAAAAATATTATATTTTTGTTGATCATATCTAGCTATATTTACAGATTGTCCGAAAAACATAGGTTCTATTAACTGATTATTCTTTTTTTTTGAAAATGTTGTATAGGACACTTTTTATACCTAAAAAATAAATTTTTTACATTTTATGTAGTTTATCGAAATATTATATAATACAAGAACCACTTGTACAATTATCTTCTTTATTTGTTTTATATTTATTAAAATTATAATTATCTTCAGCTCCATCTCTTGTATTTTGGTAATATAAAGTTTTTATTCCTAGTTTGTATGCTATAAGTAAATCATATAATAGTTGTTTCATCGGTATTTTTTCGTTTTCAAATTTTTTGGGATCATAATTAGTATTTACTGAAATAGATTGATCAATAAATTTTTGCATAATAGCTACAAGTTCTAAGTATCCAGTATTATTTGGTATATTCCAAAGTAATTCATATTGTGCTTTTAATTTTTTATATTCTGGTACAACTTGTTTTAACATTCCATCTTTTGATGCTTTTATACTAATAAATCCTCTTGGCGGTTCAATACCATTGGTTGCATTAGATATTTGAGAAGATGTTTCTGACGGCATTAAAGCAGATAAAGTAGAATTTCTTAAACCATACTTTTTAATTTTTTTTCGTAATAAGTTCCAATTTAAATGTAATGGTTCATTACATATTATATCTATATCTTTTTTATATGTATCTATTGGTAATTTTCCTAAGTAATAATTTGTTTGATCGAATAATAGACATGATCCTTTTTCTTTAGCTAATTCACAAGAAGCTTGTAATAAATAATATTGTATTGCTTCAAAAGTTTTGTGTGTTAAATTTTTTGCGCTACCATCTGAATAACGAACTTTATTTTTAGCTAAATAATATGCAAAATTAATTACACCAATACCTAAAGAACGTCTTGAAATAGAGGATGTTTTTGCTGATATTATTGGATAGTTTTGATATTCTAATATTTCATCTAATGCTCGAACAGACAATATAGATAATTCTTCAAGTTCTTTTAAATGTTTAATTGATCCTAAATTTAAAGCTGATAATGTACAAAGAGCTATTTCTCCATTTTTATCATAAATATCATTTAATGGCTTGGTAGGCAATGTAATTTCTAAACATAAATTAGATTGCTTTATTGGGGCTAATTTAGGATTAAAGGGACTATGTGAATTACAATGATCTACATTTTGTATATAAATTCGTCCAGTTGAAGTTCTTTCTTGCATAATTAGAGAGAATAAATTAATTGCTTTGATGGTTTTTTTTCTTATATTTTTATTATTTTCATAATCAATGTATATTTCTTTAAATTTTTTTTGATCAGAAAAAAAAACTTCATATAACTCTGGAACATCAGAAGGACTAAATAATGTAATATTTGCACCTATCAACATTCTTTGATACATTAGTTTATTAATTTGAACAGCGTAATCAAGATGACGTACTCTGTTTTCTTCAACACCTCTATTATTTTTTAAAACTAATAGATTTTCAATCTCAAGATGCCAGATTGGATAAAAAACTGTCGCTGCTCCTCCTCTAACACCTCCCTGTGAACAAGATTTTACAGCACTTTGAAAATGTTTATAAAAAGGAATACACCCTGTATGAAATGCTTCTCCATTTCGAATTGGACTTCCTAAAGCTCTAATTTGACCAGCATTAATTCCAATACCAGCTCTTTGAGAAACATATTTAACAATACAACTAGCTGTGGCATTAATAGAGTTTAAATTATCTGCACATTCAATTAAAACACAAGAACTAAATTGACGAGTTGGTGTTCTTACACCTGACATAATTGGTGTAGGTAATGAAATTTTAAAGGTAGAAATTGCATTGTAAAATCTTTGAATATAATTCATGCGAATATTTTTAGGATATTTAGAAAATAAACATGCAGATATTAAAATATATAGAAATTGTGCACTTTCGTAAATTTTTCCAGTAATACGATTCTGTAATAAATATTTTCCTTCTAATTGTTTGACAGCGGCATAAGAAAAATTCATATCACGGCGATGATCAATAAAAGAATCCATTATTACATATTCTTTAAAAGAGTAATCTTGTAATAAGTTTTTATCATATTTCCCCAAATTTACTAATTTTTTTACATGATTATATAGTACTGGTGGTTCAAATTGACCATAAGCCTTTTTTCTTAAATGAAAAATAGCAAGTCTCGCGGCAAGATATTGATAATCAGGTGTATCTTGAGATATTAAATCTGCTGCAGCTTTAATAATTGTTTCATGTATATTAATGGTTGTTATGTTATTATAAAATTGAATACGTGATCGTAATTCTACTTGAGAAACAGATATATCTTCTAGTCCTTTAGCTGCCCAATTTAAAACTTTATGAATTTTGTCTAAGTTTATTTTTTCTTGTGTTCCGTTACGTTTAGTCACGAATAGACTATTTTTCATATTTACTTAACCTGTTGTACAGACATAATTTTTTAGATAAAAATTTTTTGAATTTAAAAAAAGTATTAGTTTATGTAATTTAAATGATTAATATATTTTGATTATATAGATTTTACAATAGGTTCGACAATTCTTTGTAAAGCAACAACTTTTTCGTTTTTTGATGTTCGTGTTAAAATTACACCCTGTGTATTTCTTTTAAATACTCCTATTTCTGAGACTCTAATTCTAACTAATGTTCCTGCGTTAGTAATCATCATAATTTGATCTTTATCTATTACTTGTATAGCACCAATTATTTTTCCATTTTTTTTTGTTATTTTTATTGAAATTACTCCTTGTGTTGCACGTGATTTAATTGGAAAATCAGAAATTTTTGTACGTTTTCCATATCCGTTATTAGTCGCTATTAAAATACTTGTTTTTTCATTAGGTACAATTAATGAGACTACTTTATCATTTTTTAGTATTTTAATACCTCTTACTCCAGAAGCAGTTCTACCCATAGCTCTAACACTATTCTCTGAAAATTGAACTACTTTCCCATTTTGGGTAAATAGCATAATGTTATTTTTTCCATTAGTTAGTGCTACTCCAATTAATTCATCATCAGTTTTTAAATTAATAGCGATAATTCCAGCAGATCTAGGTTTTTGAAATTTTTTTAAAGAACTTTTTTTAACTATACCTTGCGAAGTAGCCATAAAAATATTAAGATTATCTTTATATTCATGAACAGGTAAAATTGCTGTAATTCTTTCTTTATTATTTAATGGTAATAAATTTACTATAGGTCTACCTTTTGCATGTCTACTAGATTCTGGTAGCTGATATACCTTCATCCAATATAAAATACCTCGACTAGAAAAGCACAATATAGTGTCATGTGTGTTTGCAATTACTAAATTTTGTATAAAATCTTCCTCTTTAATCTTAGCAGCAGATTTTCCTTTTCCTCCTCTTTTTTGTGCGTTATAATCAGAAATAGGTTGATATTTAACGTATCCAGAATGAGATAATGTAACTACTACATCTTCTTGAGTAATTAAATCTTCAATGTTAATATCATTATGATGTTCATTGATTTCTGTTTTTCTTTTATCATTAAAATTACATTGTATTAAAAGTAATTCTTCTTTAATAACTTCCAGCATACGATTTGGGTTTTTTAATATTTCTTTTAATTCGATAGTTTTATTTATTAAATTATTATATTCTAAAACAATTTTATTTTGCTCTAAATTAGTTAGTCTTTGTAATTTTAAATCTAAAATAGCTTGCGCTTGCTTTTTACTAAAGCAGTAATAATTATTTTTTTCGTTTATTTTTTTTATTGCTGTAATATTTTGAGTGTTACATTGTATATTTTTATACATCCATTTTGTTTCTATAATATTTTTTTTTGCTTCTATTAAATTTTTAGAATTTTTAATTAAATCAATAATAAGATTGATATTTGTTAAAGCAACACTTAATCCTTCAAGAATATGAGTACGTTTAAGCGCTTTTTTTAACTCAAAAATACTACGACGTGTGACTATTTCTTTTCTATGTGATATAAAATATTGAATTATTTCTTTTAAAGGTAATGTTTTTGGTTGTCCACGACATAATGCAACCATATTTATTCCAAAAGAAATTTGTAGTTGCGTAAGAGAATATAATTGATTTAAAATTATTTCTGATAAAGCTTCTTTTTTAATTTCAATTACAATTCTCATTCCATCTTTGTCAGATTCATCACGTAAAGCTGTAATACCATCAATTCTCTTATCTTTTACTAACTCAGCTATTTTTTCTATTAAACGTGATTTATTTACTTGGTAAGGGATTTCATAAAAAACGATTGTTTCTTTATTATTTTTTTTATTTTTTTCAATTTTATTACGTGCACGAATATAGATTTTTCCCTTTCCAGTACGATATGCTTCTTCAATACCTGTTTTTCCATTAATAATCCCAGCTGTTGGAAAATCTGGTCCTGGAATGTATTTTATTAATTCTTGTAACGTAATGTTGTTGTTTTCTATATAGGCTAAACATCCATTAATTACTTCATATAAATTATGAGGTGGAATATTTGTTGCCATTCCAACAGCTATTCCAGATGATCCATTAATTAAAAGATTTGGTATTTTAGATGGTAATATTTCAGGAATATACTCAGTTCCATCATAATTAGGAACAAATTCAACGGTGTTTTTTTCGAGATCTGCTAATAATTCATGAGCTATTTTAGACATTCGAATTTCTGTATATCTCATAGCTGCTGCTGCATCTCCATCTACGGATCCAAAATTGCCTTGACCATCTATCAACATATATCTTAATGAAAAATTTTGAGCCATTCGTACTATTGAATCATATACAGCAGAATCACCATGTGGATGGTATTTACCAATTACATCACCTACAATTCTAGCAGATTTTTTATATGATTTATTCCAATCATTATTTAATATATACATTGCAAAAAGTATTCTTCGATGAACTGGCTTTAAACCATCTCGAACGTCAGGTAAAGCTCTACCGACTATAACGGACATAGCATAGTCTAAATATGAGCTTTTTAATTCTTTTTCAATATTAACTTGTATGATTTCTCGTGCAAGTTCTTTCATAATAACTATTGTCTCTTTTTGAATTAATAAAATAATTAAGTAAAAATTATAACATAATTAATATATTAGATGCATTGAAAGAAATAAATTCTATATTTAAAAATATACTTTAATTAATTAGTTAATATTTAAAAATATTTTTTATATTGTTTATTTTAAATGAAAGTATTAAAATAATAGTTTATTAAAACTATTTTATTAATATTCAACAATATTAAAAATAATATTTTTTATTTTAATTAAATATGAGATCTTTTTATGAAAGATGAAGAAAAAAAATTAATAGAAAATTTGTTTCATCGTTTAAAAAATACTGAATTAAATTCTTCTGAACGAGATGATGAAGCAAATAGTTTAATACAAGATTTAGTAAAAAAACAACCATACTCTCCTTATTATATGACACAAACAATATTAATCCAAGAAACAGCAATAAAGAAATTAAGTTTAAAAGTTGAAGAATTAAATAATACTATATCGAACTTAAATTCAAATAAGGTTATTAAAAAACCTAGTTTTTTATCTAGTTTTTTTAGAAAAGAACCTATTTCTTCAGAAACATCTAATAATATTTGGGGAAAAAATCAAAATATTTCAGGTTCTTATAATCCCTTACCAGCATCTTCTTCAGCTATAAGTAATAGTAATAGCAGTGGTAGTAATAGTGGGTTTATTAAAAATGCTTTGCAAACTGCAACTGGTGTAGCAGGAGGAATGATTTTAGGTAATATGTTAATGAATGTTTTTAATCATAGCAAACCTGAAGAAGAAATATTCGATACCATTAATGAATCTTCTATATCTAATATAGAAGCAAATGAATTTCATACAGATAATGAACACAACTTAATTGATTACAATGATCAACATCATCCTTATGCAGATGAAAATATATCTAATTTTGATGATAATCATATTAATGAAATTAGCGGTATAAACGATGATATGGATGACATTAATGATGATAATTTTATTTAATTATTTAAAATAAAATATTTGATATAAAATTTTTTTTAAATTTAAAAATTTAAATAAAGCCAGCATATTTTTTTGCTGACTTTAAACATAATAATAATTTTTAAGAAAAATGTTTATTTAAATATGAAGAAATTCCTTTTAAAGAAGTAGTTATTCCATCTTTTCCTGGTTCCCAATTTGCAGGGCATACTTCTCCATATTGGTTATGAAATTCTATAGCGTCTATCATTCGTATTATTTCATTTATATTTCGTCCAAATGGTAGATCATTAATAACTTGATGACGTATTATCCAATTTTTATCAATAATAAACGAAGCTCTTAATGCTATATTTAATTCTGGATGTTCAATACCATAAGATTTTTGAATTTCATGTTTGATATCAGATATCATGGGAAATTTAATTTTTCCGATTCCTCCATTTTTAGGGAGAGTATTTTGCCATGCCTGATGTACAAAAACACTATCAATAGATACACCTACAATTTTTACATTTCGTTTTTGAAACTTTTCATAAGATTTATTAAATTCCATAATTTCAGAAGGACATACAAAAGTAAAATCCATAGGCCAAAAAAATAACATAACTGATTGACCATTAGAGTATTTCTTTAAATCAAAATTATTAATGATTTCACCATTACTTAAAACTGCTGGAGCTATAAAATTTGGTGCTTTTTTTGTAACTAAAATCATTTTTTTCCCCTTTAGAATTAAAGTTATATTTTTTAAAAATATTTTATTTAATTAAATTAAAAAAAGAGTTTTTTTATGAGCAATAGTTTAACTTGGAAAGATATTTTATCTCAAGAAAAAAAAAAATATTTTTTTAATATTATTAATTATATTAAAAAAGAACGTTTAAAAAAAATAATTTATCCTTCTTCAAAAGATGTATTTAATGCTTTTTTATTAACTTCTTTTGATAAAATAAAAGTAGTTATTATTGGACAGGATCCTTATTTTTCAAATAATCAAGCCCATGGATTAGCGTTTTCTGTACCAAAAAATGAAAATATACCACCTTCTTTAAAAAACATATATAAAGAATTAAATAGTGATTTTAAAAAAAATTATATATTTAATCATGGTTGTCTTGAAAACTGGGCAAAACAAGGTGTTTTTTTATTAAATACTATTTTAACTGTAGAATTAGGAAAGCCAAAATCTCACAATCATATAGGATGGGAGATATTTACTAATAAAGTAATTTTTTGCATTAGTAAATATAAAAAATCTATTATTTTTTTGCTTTGGGGAAATAATGCCCATAAAAAATACAATTTAATTGATATTAGTAAACACTATGTTTTAAAAGCATCACATCCATCTCCATTATCAGCATATCGTGGTTTTTTTGGATGTAGACATTTTTCTAAAACTAATAAAATATTAATAAAATGTAAAAAAAAAGAAATTAATTGGTTTGATATTTAAATTAATATATAAAAATAGAAAAAATTTAAATAATTTTTTCTATTTTTATCTAAATTAATAGGATGAATTTTTATTTAAGAAATATAGATTTTTTTAAGTTTTAGAAATTATTACTAATGCTTTTCGAAGCATAATAGTTTTGAAGCTAAAACCTTTTCGTTTTACTGAAATAATATGATTAGGTTGTATTTCTGTTGAATTTTCGGTTAATATAATATCATGAATTTTTGGATTAAAAATTTCATTTTGTTTTCCTTCTATTTTTACTCCAAATTTATATAATATTTTTAATAAAGATTTCAACGTTAATTGTATTCCTTGTATTAACGGTTCTTTATCTAAATTTAATTTTTTAGAAAAATATAGTGTATCTTCTAATGCATCTATGATAGGAATAACTTTTTTAAAAAATTCCTCTTTTTTTATATTTTTTATATTTTTTATTTCTATTTCATTGTTTTTTTTGATATTTTCTATAAATGCTAAATGTCTTAATTGTATATCATGAATTTTTTTTTGATTATTTAACAATTTTTCTTTTAATTTATTTAATTCATTTATATTTTTTTGTTCAATTTCAGAATGATTATTTTGTTTTTCTTTTTTTTCTTTTTTTATATCTTGTTTTTCAATGTTTATATTTTTTGATTGTTTTTCTTCAGTATCCATAATATCACCGTTTTAAACATTACTGATTAGTTAAATATAAATTTTTAATATGTCTTTCAAAGTTGATTCATGTATTAATTAAATAGATATATTCATTAGGGATTTTAATGCAATGAAGCAATATTTTAATTGTATCGGTATTGTTGGACGTCCTCGTCATTCTAATGCATTAACAACACACGAGATACTTTATAAATGGCTAATTAAAAGAGGTTATAAAGTTTTTGTTGAATATAACGTTGCTAAAAAATTAAAGTTAAAAAATCCAAAAACCGCTACATTAATAGAAATTGGTAAGCTTTGTGACTTAGCCATAGTAATTGGTGGAGATGGAAATTTATTATTTACAGCTCGAATTTTATCATATTTTAATATTAAAATCATTGGTATTAATCGAGGAAATTTAGGTTTTTTAACAGATTTAAATCCTGATAATCGATTTAAAAAATTATCAGAAGTATTATCTGGAAAATTCTTTATAGAAAATCGTTTTTTATTAGATGTAAAAATTTATAAGAAATCAAAAATTTATAAATCTAGTATAGCTGTTAATGAGGTTGTGTTACATCCTAAAAATGTAGCTCATATGATAGAGTTTGAAGTTTATATTGATGAAAAATTTGCTTTTTCACAACGTTCAGATGGATTAATTATTTCAACTCCAACAGGTTCTACAGGATACTCATTATCTGCAGGAGGACCAATTATAGAAGCTTCTTTAGAAGCTATACTATTAATACCTATGTTTCCTCATACTTTATCAGCTCGACCATTGGTAATTAGAAGTGATAGTATTATTTGTTTAAAGTTTTCTAATTTAGAAAAAAAATTAAAAATTAGTTGTGATAGTCAAATAGTTTTACCTGTTAATAAAAATGAACATGTTGTACTTCAAAGAAGTAATTATCATTTAAATCTTGTTCACCCAAAAAGCTATAATTATTTTGATACTTTAACTTCAAAGTTAAATTGGTCTAAAAAATTTTTTTAAAAATTATATAATATTTTTTAATATGTAATATATATCAATATAATTTAGTGTAAAATTAAAAAATTACATATTTTTTTTGATAATATTTTATATAAAGTACTAGGAAAAAATTTGTTAATGAATATTCAAATATTTGTAGTTAAAATATTATTAATAACTTTTTTATTGACTAGTTGTTCATTTTTAGACAATAAAAATTATAATTCTAATAATATAGATGATTTTTGTTTGAGTTTAAATAAGTTTAAAAAAAATTATAAAGGTATGACAAGAGAACAAATAATTTATATTTTTGGAAACCCGATAATTTCTGATACTTTTAGTGATACTTATCATTATATTTTTTGTAAACCATTTAAAGAAGATATATGTCAAAAAAAAATATTAAATATTTTTTTTAAAAAAGATAAAGTTTTTTATTTTAGTATTGAAAAAATTGAGTAAATGTATAATATTTAAAAATTTTGGAGCTGGCGGGATTTGAACCCGCGTCCAAAATTTCTATAAATAAAGATCCTACATGCTTAGCTTTTCTAATTATATTCTCCTCCTAATTTGGAAAAACGCATTTTAGGAGTATAGCTTGAATAAATATTATCGTGTGACAACCAAGCATTGTTTTCACGTTTTCTCTTTAGTAAATGACCTTTAATAAATTTCTCGTTATAAAAGAGTTAATTTCGAGAATAAAGGGCTTTATACAGTTTTTTAAGCTGCTAATGCGTAGTTTTGTTTATTATTTGTAGCTATTTTTTTACGGCTTTTTACGAGGCAAACCGTTCCTCGGCATGCACTTTATTTGTTTGATAATTTTGTCGAATCCAGAACAGCCCCATACTTTGATTATAAATATTTAATTTATTAGTATTACAAAAAAAAATAAAATTGTCTATAAAATATTTTAAGATTGTTTATAGTTAAAATTTTTTAATGCTGTGTAGATTTATAAATTTTAGACATGGAGTAAATTATGGACGTAATTAAAAAAATAGAACGTCAAATTAAAGATAATATTATTTTAATTTACATGAAAGGAACACCAAGCTCTCCTAGTTGTGGGTTTTCCGCCCAAGCAGTTCAAGCTTTATCATTATGTGGAGAAAAATTTGCATACGTAGATATTTTGGAAAATACAGATATTAGACAAGAACTACCTAAATATGCAAATTGGCCTACATTTCCTCAAATATGGATAGATGGTGAGTTGATAGGAGGTTGTAGTATTATTATGGAAATGTTCCAAAATGGAGAATTACAAAAATTAATATCTAAAACGATAAAAAAATATAAGAAATAGAATTTAATTTATAAAATTAGTTTTGAAAAAGATATGACATTTTAAATAAATTTATTATTAATGTCATATCTTTAATTATATTGAAGAAATATATAAAATCTAAAATAGTATTTATTTGCGTATATTTATTGGCCATCCACCTAAACGTTTCCAACGATTAACTAATTCACAAAAAAGATTTGCAGTTTGTAACGTATCATAAAGTGCAGAATGAGCTTGATTGTTATCAAATGTTAATCCAATAGCTTTGCATGCTTTTGCTAAAACAGTCTCTCCTACAACTAATGCACTTAGTGTGGCAGTATCAAATGTAACAAATGGATGAAATGGATTTTGTTTAATTTTAACTCTTTGTATTACCTCCATTAAAAAGTTGTGATCGAAACTAGCGTTATGTGCAACTATAATACTCTTTCTACAACCTTCTATTTTAATTCCTTTCTTTACTGTTTCTAATATTGATTCAATTGCTAATTTTTCACTAATAGCACCACGTAATGGATTAAATGGATCAATTTTATTAAATGCAATAGCATCAGCGTTAATAATAGACCCTTTAAAGGGTTTAATATGAAAATGAAGTGTATTTTCTTTATGCAACCATCCTAATTTATCCATTTTCAATGTGATTAAAGCAATTTCTAATACTGCATCGGTTTTCGGATTAAACCCAGCTGTTTCAATATCAATAACTACCGGATAAAAATTTCGGAATCGATTACTTAATAAATTAAATTCTTGCGTTGTAGACATTTACATCTCATTTGAAAAATTATTGTTTTCATTTTATAAAATTAATTTTTATATTTTGTATATTTATTATGATTCTTGTTTATTACATAATAATTGTACTATAATTTAATATAATATTTAAGATGAAATTTTTAATTTAATTTCATATGATACCTTATATTTTAATAGGAAAATAAAATGAGTTATTTTTTACCTGCTATACCTTATGCATATAATGCATTAGAACCTTATTTTGATGAAAAAACAATGAAAATTCATCATACAAAACATCATCAAAATTATATTAATAATACCAATGCTATATTAAAAGATACTGCTTTTGATTCTCTTTCAATTGAAGAATTGATGTCTATATTTAATGAAATAAGTTTAGAAAACAAGAATGTATTACGTAATAACGCAGGTGGACATATAAATCATAGTTTTTTTTGGAAATCTTTAAAAATCAACACTGTATTAAATAGTAATATAAAACTAGAATTAGAAAAAAGTTTTGAAAGTATTGAACTTTTTAAAAATCGATTTGAAGAAGTTGCTATGAAACATTTTGGTTCAGGTTGGGTTTGGTTAGTTAATCAAAATGGAAAACTTAATATAGTATCTACTACGAATCAAGATAATCCATTAATGGGAAAATTAATTTCAAATACTTATGGTGAACCTATTTTAGGTTTAGATATTTGGGAACATGCATATTATTTAAAATATCAAAATAATAAATTAGACTATATTAAAGCATTTTGGAATGTAGTAGATTGGAATAAAGTTGATAGTCGTTTACAAAAATAAGAATTGATTTATTAGTAGTAATTATATTATTTAAATAAATAATATTTAAATTTTATACTTTAAAACATATAATATTTATTATTATATGTTTTTATATATTTACAAAAATATTAAAGGGTTATTTTTGAGTACTATTAAGATGATTGTGGGGTTATCTAATCCTAAAAAAAAATATCATAATACACGTCATAATATAGGTTCCTGGTATATTTACGCTTTATCAAAACATTTGAATAAATTATTAAGAGAAGAAAAAAAATTTTTTGGTTTTACTACTTCTATTAATATATATTCTAATAATATTCGTTTATTTGTACCTAATATTTTTATGAATATTAATGGTAGTGCAGTATATCAAATAGCTAAATTTTACAATATTCATTTAAATGAGATATTAGTAGTACATGACGATTTAGATTTAGAGTCTGGAAAATTAAAGTTAAAATATAGTTATGGACATAGTGGTCATAATGGTTTAAGAAGCATTATTAATAATTTTAATAATAAAACAAATTTTTATAGGTTTAGAATTGGAATTGGTCGACCAAAAGATAAAAAAGAAATATCATCTTTTGTGCTTTCAGAGCCTATAGCAAAAGAAATTGATTTAATTAACATATCTATTCAAAATGCTATAAAAGAAACTTATATACTATTAAGTAATATTGCTTAACTGAATATGAATTATTTTATTTTTTTAATATGCGATAAAATTATTTATTTTAAGGTATATAAATATGGGTTTTAAATGCGGTATTATAGGACTTCCTAATGTTGGAAAGTCTACTTTGTTTAATGCCTTAACTAAAGGAAATTCTACAGTTGCAAATTTTCCATTTTGTACAATTAAACCAAACATTGGAATAGTTTCCGTTCCTGATATTCGTATCTACGAACTTGCTAAAATTATTTCTCCTAAAAAAATAGTAAATGCATATATAGAATTTGTAGATATTGCTGGTTTAGTTAAAGGTGCATCTAAAGGAGAGGGTTTAGGAAATCAGTTTTTAAGTAATATTAGAGATACTCAGGCCATTGCACATGTTGTGCGTTGTTTTAAAGATGATAATATTAGTCATATTTACAATGAAATTAAACCTAAACATGATGTTGATACAATTAATTCTGAGCTTATATTATCTGATTTTGATACTTGTGAAAAATCTATATTAAGATTAAAAAAAAATTTAAAAAATGATGTTAAAGAAATAGAAAAAAAATTAAATGTTTTAGATAAATGCATGAATCATTTAAAGCAATTTTTGATGTTAAAAACATTAAAATTAAATAAAATAGAAAAACAATTAATTAGTGATTTTCGATTTTTAACTTTAAAACCAACAATGTATATTGCAAATATTAATGAAGATAAAGACTCTTTAATTTTTTTAAATGAATTAAATGAAATAGCAAAAATAGATAATTCTTTAGTTATTCCGATTTTTTCTAATTTAGAATTAGATTTAGTTAAAATGGATAGACAAGAACAGAAAGATTTTATGAAAGCTTTTAATATAAAAAATTTAGGGCTAAATGAAATTATTAAATATGGTTATAAAATACTTAATTTAATAACATTTTTTACAGTAGGTATTAAAGAAATTCATGCTTGGTCAATACCTAAAGGTAGCACAAGTATACAAGCTGCTCATAAAATTCATAGTGATTTTAGCAAAGGTTTTATTCGTGCTCAAATTATTAAGTATTTAGATTTTATTCAATATAAAAGTGAAATTCAAGTTAAAGAAATGGGTAAATGTAAAATTGAAGGAAAAAATTATATAGTTGAAGATGGTGATATTGTAAATTTTTTGTTTAATGTTTCAAATTAATTAAAATATTTAAATAAACTCTTAATATTTATTCATTTATTTTCAATTTTTTTAGAGAGGAAAAAATAATTATCCTCTCTAATTATTTATATTTATTTATTTAATAAAAAGTTTTTAAGTTTATTAAAATCTGGATTTATATTATGTGATAATAAAGGTAAATTAATTCGATGTTTAAGTTCATTTGGTAAAATAACACTATTTTTTAAAATTTTTTCAACAGTATCTTTGAATTTAGATGGATGCGCTGTTCCTAAAAATATACCGTATTCATCTTCTTTTAATTGATCACTTAATAATCTATATGCAATTGCAGCATGTGGTTCAGAAGTATATCCAAGTTGGAAAAGTTCTTTAATTGTTTCTTTAGTATTTGTATCTGATACACTTCCAAATCTTAAATCATTTAAGTTCCAATTATTTCTACGAAATAATTCTTCAATTCTAGGCCAATTATTTGGTTGACTAATATCCATAGCATTAGAAATTGTAGATATAGTTTTTTTGGGTTTCCATTGTTTATTTTGTAAAAATCTTGGAACAGTATCATTTGCATTTGTGCATGCTATAAAAGATTTAATCGGTAAACCAAGAGATTTTGCTAGCAATCCAGCTGTTAAATTTCCAAAATTACCACATGGAACAGATATAACTAAATTTTCTCTCTTTTTTTCTGTAATTAATGAAAAAGCTTCAAAATAATAACATATTTGTGCTAATAAACGACTTATGTTAATAGAATTAGCTGAATTTAAACCTATTAATTCTTTTAGTTTTTTATCATCGAAAGCTTTTTTAACTAAATTTTGACAATCATCAAAACTACCATTAATTGATATAGTTGTTATATTTTCTCCTAATGTACAAAATAATTGTTCTTGTAGTAAACTAATTTTTCCTTTCGGGTATAAAATAATTACTCGAATATTTTTCATTTTATAAAATGCGTGTGCAACTGCAGCACCAGTATCTCCTGATGTTGCAGTTAAAATAGTAAAATTTTCATTTTTTTTATTTAGATGAAATATCATTTGAGCCATAAAACGGGCTCCAAAATCTTTAAATGCTAATGTTGGTCCATGAAATAATTCAAAACAACTTATATTTTTATTAATTGAAACTTTTAATGGTTTTTTAAAAGAAAATGCTTTTTTTACATGTTTATATAATATATTTTTAGATATTTCAGAATCGATAAATTTAGAAAGTATTTCAGTACTTCTTGTAATAAAATCCATTTTTAGCATTTCTGATAATTCAAAAGGTGTAATAGTTGGTATTTTTACTGGAAAAAACAATCCTTGTTGTTGTCCTAGTCCAAGTTTTACAGCAGTTTCAAAGTTAACTTGTTCACTATGATTTTTTAAATTATAAAGTTTCATCTTTTATCCTATTTTTCGAGCACCTTTTATATCTATATAACAAATATGAACAAATCCCGTTTTATTTTGTAAATAGTTTTTTGTTAACCACTCAGATATTTTTTTAGCAATTTTAATATTTTCTGCAACAGCAAAAATTGTTGGTCCTGAACCAGATATACCGCAACTTATAGCCCCTAATTTTTGAATATTTTGTTTATTTTCAGTAAATTTAGGTAATAATTTACTACGATATGGTTCTGCTATAGATTCTTTCATGCATCTTGCTGCTAAATGAGATTGTTGAGTATATGATGCATGAATGAAACTAGCTAAATAACGACTATTTGTAATACAAATATCTTTTGTGTATTTTTTAGGTAAAATTTTTCTTGCTTCTGCAGTAGATAATTTTACTCCTGGCCAAGCTACTATCCAAAACCAATTTTTAAAATTTGGTATTGTTTGACTAATTATTTTAGAGTCGTCTATGATTAATTGTAAACCTCCCAGATAAGATGGAGCAACATTATCATAATGAATACTTCCTGATATTTCCCCTTCAACTTCACCCATAAGTAATAGTAGTTCTTTTGAATTTAATGGGTTGTTAAAAATTTCATTTATTGCAACTAAAGTAGAAACAACAGAACAAGCACTAGATCCTAGTCCTGATCCAATTGGTAAATTTTTTTCTAAAATTATTGAAACCGGAATGTTTTTTTTTATTAATTTACAAAATTTATACCAACATTTCCAAACAATATTTTGTTCGTGGTTTATAGGTAATTGATGAGAAAACGTTCCTTTATTAACTAATTGAAAATTTTCTGATAATTTTATTGTGATACAATCACCTAATAAACTACCATTTATTGGTTTAATAGCTGCACCTAAAATATCAAATCCAACTCCAACATTACCAATAGAAGCTGGTGCATAAATTTTAATCATTACTGTACTCCACACTGACGTTTATAATATTATACGTAGTAGGTCGGAAAATACTCCAGAGGCAGTAACATCGTTACCAGCACCATATCCTCTTAATACGAGAGGAATCGGTTGATAATAATTTGTATAAAATGTCAGTGCGTTTTCGCCGTTTTTAACTTTGTATAATGGATTATCACTATTTATTTCTTCAATTTTTACTGAACATTTTCCTCCTTTTTCTATTGTTCCTACAAAACGTAATACTTTTCCTATATTTCTTGCTTTTCTCACTCTTTCTACGAAAGAAATATCTATTTCCTTTAATTTATTTAAAAATTCTTTAGTATTTTTACATTTTTGAAAATTTTTAGGTAATATTGGTTCAATTTCAATATCTTCTAATTCTATTTTATATCCTACTTCACGTGCTAAAATTAACAATTTTCTAGCAACATCTATTCCTGATAAATCATCACATGGGTTTGGTTCTGTAAAACCTAAATCTTTCGCTTTTTTAGTAGCATCTGATAATAAAATATTTTCTTCTAGTTTTCCGAATATAAAAGATAAAGAACCAGATAATATGCCTTTAAAGCAAATTAAATTATCACCTGTATTAACTAGATTTTGTAATGTTTGTATGATAGGTAATCCTGCCCCAACATTAGTTTCATATAAAAATTTTTTATTTTCTTTTAATGTAGTGTTTCTAATATCGTTATAGTATTTTAACGAGCTAGTATTAGCTTTTTTATTTGATGTAATTACATGGAATCCTTTCGAAAAAAAATTAATATATTGTTGAGATAAAATTTCATCTGAAGTGCAATCGATTACAACAGAATTTAAAAAAGAATTCTCTTTCAATAATTTATTTAATATTTCAAGATTAAATTGTTTTTTCGATTCTTGAAAATGTTTTTCCCAATTTTTTAAATCAATTAAATCATTTAAAAATAATATTTTTTTAGAATTTGAGATAGTACGAATTTTTATTTCTATATTTTTATTTTCTAAAAAATTTTTTTGTTTTAATATTTGTTTTATTAATGTTCTTCCTACCCCACCTATACCAAGTAAAAAAACATTTATAATTTTTTTATTATAAAACAATGTATTATGAATATTTTGAAGGCTTTTTAACACATTTTCTTTTTTAATTACTACTGATATAGAATGTTTTGAAGATCCCTGAGAAATTGCAAGAACATTAACTTTAGATTTTCCTAAAGCACAAAAAATTTTTGACGCAATATCATATTTTTGAGAAATATTAAAACCGATTATAGATAATATAGACAAATTACTAATTATATGAATACTATTCAATAGTTTTTCTTTTAATTCAGATTTAAATAATTTATTTAATATAAAAAGAATTTTTTGCGAGTCTTTTTCTAGAGTGCAAAAGCTAAAATTATTTTTAGATGATGATTGAGTAATTAATATAATATTGATATTTTCTTTTTCAAATAAATTAAATATACGTGGAAGTACATCATTTTTTTGTTTTAATAAACAACCAGACATTGTAAACATTACAATATTATCTAAATTAGTTACACCTTTTAAAATATTATTTTGATTACAATCATTATTTTTACAAATCAATGTACCTTGAGATTGAATATTCGAAGTATTTTTAATGATGCATGGAATATTAAAGTTTTTAAGTGGCTCAATAGTTTTTGGATGTAATACCTTAGCTCCAAAATATGATAATTCCATTGCTTCTTCATATGATATTGATTTTAGTAATGAAGTATTGGATATTTTTTTTGGGTCTGAAGTCAAAACACCATCAACATCTGTCCAGATTTCGCATAAATTAGCATTTAAACAACAAGCTAATATTGCTGCAGAATAATCTGATCCGTTACGTCCTAATATTACTAATTCATTTTTTTTGTTACCTGCAATAAAACCTGCCATTAAAATAATATTATTTTTATTTATGTTTATTTTACTAATACGTTTTTTAGATTCATTTATATCCACTGCAGAGTTTAAAAAATTTCCTATAGATACAATATTTTCAACAGGATCTATAATAGTAATTTGATGATTTCTAGATATTAATATATTTTTCATGATCCAAATAGAAAGTATTTCTCCACGAGAAATTATAATAGCTTGTATATTTTCAGGATATTTTTTAAATGATTTAAAATCATGTACAATTTTTTTTAATTTGTTAAATTCTATTTTAATTATTTGTTTTGTTTCTTCATATAAAAAATAAGATTGTATTTTTTTGATATTTCTTATTATTTCAATAAATATCTTTTCTGCAAGATCAATTTGTTCTAATATTTTATTAATATTGATATCATTTTCAATAATATTAACTAGATAGTTAGTTATTTTAGCTGGAGCAGAAAGAACTGTTGCAACTTGTTCATTATTTTGATTTTTTTCTATAATATCAGCTACACATAAAAATTTTTCTGCATTAGCTAACGAAGTTCCACCAAATTTTAATAGTTTCATATTTTATGAATCCTTAAATTTATTTCATAAAAAAATTATATTGTTTACAATTTATTTTTTGTTAAAAATATATCACTCCTAAATTTATATGAGTTTATTTATAGTAAACTAGAACAGTTATTCTATTGCGATAAGATTATAAATAGATATTAATATTCTTATGTAATACCTTGAGAGGTAAAACTAATCAATGATGAAAGTAATTTAATTAATTTGTTAGGTAGTTTTTTAATAAGAATTAGATTTGTAATTGAAAATATATTTAAATTTTTTATCATTAGTATAACTTATATTTTATATGTTATTAATTTTATCATAAAATTAGTTTATTTTTTTTGAAATAATTTTAGAACATAACAACTTATTATCAGTAATTTTTTATATTTATAAATAATTTTTAAATAATAAAATTATTTATTGATATATTTATATTAAAATGCATATTTTAAAGATATAACATAAATAAAAAAAAACAGAATTATTTTAAATAAAATACCGAATAAGTGTTATTAAATATAATAATTTTTATAACATAATGATTATTATTATTGCAATAGTTTAAAAAATAAATATTCAATTTTTAATTTTGTATTAAAATCTTATCTATTACATATACTTTTTGTTTTTCTTACAGATCAATTAGATAATTTTTAGTATAATATAACTATAATTTAAATTAAAAACTTAGTTAATATTATGAAACATATTATTAAAGTTATTTTTTCTGAAAAAGAATTAGGTATTCGTGTTCATGAATTAGGGCAAGAAATTACTAAAAAATACAAGAATAGCGAAAACAAAATGATATTAATTGCTTTATTACGTGGTTCATTTGTATTTATAGCAGATTTATGTCGTAGTATTCAAATTGAGCATGAAGTTGATTTTATGACTACTTCTAGTTATGGACGTGGAATTATATCTAGTGGGGATGTAAAAATTATAAAAGATTTAGATGAAGATATTTATAATAAAAATGTTTTAATTGTTGAAGATATTATTGATTCTGGAAAAACCTTAAGTAAGGTATTGGGTATTTTAAAATTAAGAAATCCAAAATCTTTATCAATTTGCACACTTTTAGATAAACCTGAATGTCGTGAAGTAAATATTAATGTTGATTTTATAGGTTTTTCTATACCTGACGATTTTATAGTTGGTTATGGAATAGATTATGCACAATGTTATCGTTATTTACCATATATTGGTAAAGTAGTATTTAAAAAATAAGATATTTATTTTAATGTGGTAATATAAATTTTTTATTATCAATCAAACGAGTACTACCTAACCATACAGATGCAAGAATAATGTTGTTTTTATTTTTTTTATAAAAAATATCTAGTGTTTTAGAATTATATACGTTAAATATATCAACTAGAAATCCCTTTTTTGTTAAAGACATTTTTGCAAAATTAATAGTTTCATATAATTGATTTCCATTGTTTTTAATAATAATATTTATTGTATCTTTTATAGTTTTATATAAAAAAGGTGCTTTTTTAAGTTCTAAATCATTTAAATATTTATTTCTCGAACTAAAAGCTAATCCATTTTCTAATCGAATTGTAGGTGAGCTAATGACTTTTATTGGATAATTTAATTCTTTAACAAAAGTTTTTATAATTAATAATTGTTGATAATCTTTTTCGCCAAAAAATGCAAAATTAGGTTGTATTAAATTAAATAATTTTCCAATTATTGTCGTTACACCTATAAAATGTCCAGGTCTTGATTTTCCTTCAATAATTTTCGATAATTTAGGTACTTGAATATATGTATGCATATTTGTACCATTAGGATAAATTTCAGATATTTTAGGAGCAAATAAAATTTCTATTTTTTCGTTTTTTAATATTAAACAGTCTTTTAAAAAAGTTTGAGGGTATTTTTTAAAATCTAATGAGTTTTCAAATTGCATAGGATTAATAAAAATACTGACTATAACAATATCTACATATTTTTTAGCTAGTATAATTAAATTTATATGACCTAAATGCAAGTTGCCCATTGTAGGTACTAATCCTATTTTTTTTTGTTTTTTTTTAAAAAATTGAATTTTTTTATATAAATTATCTATTGTTTTTATTATGTACATGATATTCCTATTTATAGAATAGTTGATTTTTTTTAAAAGCTATATTTTTCATTAGGAAAAATACCATTTTTTACTTCACTAATATATGTTTTAATTGCATTTTGAATACTTCCATTATTCAAAAGAAAGTTTTTTACAAATTTCATCTGTTTTCCTTCAGTAATTCCCAAGAGATCTTGCATTACTAGTATTTGTCCATCTGTATAATTTCCAGCTCCTATTCCAATTACTGGTATCGATAATTTTTCAGTTATTTTTTTTGCTAATCTTGAAGGAATACACTCTAATACTAACATTTTAATTCCAGCATCTTCGAGTGATAAAGCTTCTTCTATAATTCTATTTGCATCTTTTTCGGTTGTTCCCTGAACTTGATAACCACTCAAATAATTTATATGTTGAGGAGTTAGTCCTATATGGCCACATACTAATATTGATTGATTTGACAGTTCTTTGATAATATTAATTAAATATTTGCCACCTTCTATTTTAATCATATTAGCACCAGATTGAATAATTTTTGAAGTATTTTGTAATGTCTGGTTAATTTGATAATAAGACATAAATGGCAAATCAGATATTAAAAAAACATTAGGAGCACCTTTTCTAACTGCTTTTGTATGATATTCAATATTTTCAACTGTTACAGGTATAGTTGAATTGTGACCTTGAATTGTCATACCGAGAGAATCTCCAACAAGTATAACTGGAATTCCTTGGTTTGAAAATAATTTGGCAAAACTAAAATCATAAGCTGTAATTGCAGCAAATTTATTTTTTTTATTTTTCCAATTTTGTAATGTAGAGATATTAATAGATTGCATATTAAACCTAATTTTTTAACAATTTAATTGTGATATAGATTTATCAAAGGATACTCGAGATAATTTGATATATCAATCGAATATCCTAATCTATATCATACTACCCAGACATTTGTTTTTCTCTAATCTCTGCCAATGTTTTACAATCAATACATAAGCTGGCAGTTGGTCTAGCTTCTAAACGACGTATTCCAATTTCAATTCCACAAGAATTACAATAACCAAAATCATTATTTTTTATTTTTTTTAAAGTTGTTTCAATTTTTTTTATTAATTTACGACTTCTATCTCGATTGCGTAATTCCAAACTAAATTCTTCTTCTTGTGTAGCTCGATCAATAGGATCTGGAAAATTAGTAGATTTATCTTGTATATATAGTAGAGTATGATTAATTTCAAATTTTAACTGGTTCTTCCATGTTTCAAGAATTTTTTTAAAATGTAACATTTGTTTTTGATTCATATATTGTTCATCTAATGTTTTTTGATAAGGTTTTAAACCAGCAATAGAAAGAACATTTAAAGAAGATTTTTTTTTTTGTTTTTCTTTTTCCATAATGTTTTCCTAATAAAAATTTTATAATAAAATTTATTATTTTTTAAATTAATAAGTATATTATAAATAAATTATAAATATTTTTATATGTAATATATTTTATTTTTTATAAAAATTTTCATTTTATACGCAGTATATTTATTAAATTATTAATAACTGATTTTAACACAAACTTTAATTAAATAGGCTTTATAAAATTATAGATTTATTTGATTATAATATTAATGTATTTGTATAAGTGAGGAACATTTTCAGATGATACAAAAAAAAATAAAAAAATTTGCTTTAGGAGTTGAGTATAATGGAGAATATTACCATGGTTGGCAACGTCAAAAAACATGTTCTTCCGTTCAACAAGAAGTTGAAGAGTCTTTATCTAAAATCGCAAATCATAAAATTAATGTTATTTGTGCTGGTCGAACAGATTCTGGTGTTCATAGTATAGGACAAGTTGTTCATTTTGAAACGACTTCTATTAGAAGTGAATATGCATGGACAGTAGGAGTTAATAATTATTTATCTAAAAATATTTCAATTAAATGGGCCAAAGAAGTTCCTGATTATTTTAATGCGCGTTATAGTGCTATTCAACGTACTTATCGTTATTTAATATATAATGATATTTGTCGTTCTAGTATTTTATATAAACAATCGAATCATATTCATAAATATTTGAATGTTTTTAAAATGCATTCTGAAGCACAGCATTTATTAGGAAATCATGATTTTTCTTCTTTTCAAGCATTAGGTTGTCAATCTTATTCTTCTTATAGAGAAATAAAAAAAATAAATGTTTTTCGTATAAATAATTGCGTTATTATTGATATTACAGCAAATTCTTTTTTATATCATATGGTTCGAAATATTGTTGGTTCTTTAATTCAAATTAATTCTATAAAAAAAGAAAATATTATTAAAGATTTATTAAAAAAAAAAATCGAAGATATGCAGGCCCTACTGCTGCAGCTAAAGGTTTGTACTTATTATCTGTTCAATATCCTTCGTGTTTTAATTTACCAATATCTGACGATATTTTGTTAAAATATAATCATGTGTTTTTTAAATAAATTTTCTATTTATTTAAGTTTTAAATAAAATATAATTTTCAATATAAATATTTAATGAATAAGGTCTTTAATGTATATGAATAAAAAAAAAGCAAAATCATTAAGACAAATTTTTATTTTAATATTGATTTTAATAATTTTTTATGGTTTTTTTTTATACATAAAGATAAGTCATTTAATTAATGGTAAAGTGTGGGATTTTCCTACTTCAATATATAGTCGTATAATAAATTTAGAACCAGGTGCTTTATTTTCTCAAAAAGAAATTGAAACTTTTTTAAAAAGTACAATGTATAAAAAAGTTGATAACATTATGCTTCCTGGAGAATACAGCGTATACAATAATAATATAGAATTTATACGTCGTTCGTTTGATTTTCCTGATATTAAAGAAAATGAACTTCATGTAAAATTAGTTTTTAATGCAAATTCTTTATTAAAAATTCAAAATATTGAAAATTATAGGGATTTTAATTTTTTTCGATTAGAACCAAAATTAATAAGCATGTTAAATTCTTTTAAGGGAAAAAATCGTATTTTTCTTCCTCGATCTAAATATCCCATGATTTTAATTAAAACATTGTTAGCAATTGAAGATAGAAATTTTTATAAACATGATGGAATTAATATAACATCTATTTTTAGAGCACTGTTAGTTAATATTATGGCAGGTAAAACAATACAAGGAGGTAGTACACTAACTCAACAACTAGTTAAAAATCTTTTTTTAACAAATACTCGTTCAATATGGAGAAAAATGAACGAGATGTACATGGCTTTAATTTTAGATTGCTTTTATAAAAAAGATCGAATTTTAGAATTATACTTAAATGAAGTTTATTTAGGACAAGATGGTAATGAGCAAATTCGAGGTTTTCCACTTGCGAGTCTTTATTATTTTGGAAGACCAATTGATGAATTAAATTTAGATGAGTACGCTTTATTAGTTGGTATGGTAAAAGGAGCATCTTTATATAATCCTTGGAGTAATCCAGAATTTGCTTTACATAGAAGAAATTTAGTTTTATTAACTTTATATAATCAAAGACTAATTACGAAGAAAACTTATATAAAATTATCTAAAAGACCTTTAAAAATTCATCCACAAGGATTTATAATTTCAGATTACCCTGATTTTTTACAGCTTGTTCAAATGGAAATAAAACAAAAATTAAAAAATAAAATTCAAAATTTATCAGGTTTAAAAATATTTACTACTTTAGATTATTTGTCACAAAATGCTATTGAAAAAGCTGTTCAAGTAAGTATGCCTTTATTAAATAAGAAAAAAAAATTGCATGATTTAGAAATTGCTATGATTGTAGTAGATAAATTTAATGGTGAAATTAACGCAATTATTGGTAGTTCTTATCCAAAATTTCATGGTTATAATCGTGCTTTACAAGCACGTCGTTCTATTGGATCTCTATCTAAACCTGTTACTTATTTAAAAGCTTTATCTAATCCAAAAAAATATCATTTGAACACTTGGATACCTGATTATCCTATTGCAATTAAATTAAAAAATGGTAAATATTGGATTCCAAAAAATAATAACAGTCAATTTAATGGACAAGTAACTCTTTTGGAAGCATTAACTAATTCTATTAATATACCTATAGTTAATTTAAGTATTGATATAGGTTTGAATTCATTAATAAAACATTGGGATCATCTAGGTATTTCTAGAAAATATTTAATGTCGTTACCTTCAATATCTTTAGGATCTATTAATTTAACGCCCATTGAAGTTGCTCAAATTTTTCAAATTATTTCGAATAAAGGTTATAAATCATTGTTGTCTTCAGTGAGATTTATTGTATCTGATGATGGTAAAACATTATATCAAAGTTTACCAAAATCTGAAAATGTAGTTTCTTCTGAGGCATCATATTTAACTATTTATGGTATGCAAAAAGTTGTAAATTGTGGAACAGCTAGATCTTTAGGAGCTTTATTTAAAAATTTTTCTTTAGCTGGTAAAACTGGTACTACAAATAATTTGGTAGATAGTTGGTTTGTAGGAGTAGATGGAAAACAAATTGTAATTACTTGGATAGGACGAGATAATAATAAATCAACTAAATTATATGGTTCCTCTGGTGCTATGCGAGTATATCAAAAATATCTTGAATATCAACAACCAACACCATTGATATTAAATCCTCCTAAAAATATTCATATATTTTATATGAATGAAACTGGAAAACTATTCTATAAAAAAAATCAAGAATATACAAAACCTTTACCAATATGGTTTTTAAATACTGAAAATTTATATAACCAAAACATGTATTTAAAAAACTTTTCCGAAGAAGATAAAAAATATAAAAAAAATTTTTTACTTTGGATAAAAAGTTTGTTTATATAATTTTTTTTGATATTAATTATTTTAAATAAATAAATTTAAAATTTAATCAATGTTTAAAACTAAATTGATTTATTTATTATAAATTTTATAAATGTTATTAACTTTCAGTAAAAATATAATTTGAGAATTACAACATGTTAATTAAATTTTTAAAAAAAATTTTTGGGAATTATAATAATCGTATTTTAAAAAAATACAATAAAATTGTTTCTGAAATTAATCACTTAGAAAAAACTTTTGAACAACATTCAGATATACAGCTTCAAAAATACACTAAATTGTTTCAATTACGATTAGAAAAAGGGGAGCATTTAAATAATTTATTAGTAGAATCTTTTGCTGTGGTTAGAGAAGCAAGCAAACGTGTTTTTAATATGCGTCATTTTGATGTTCAAATTCTTGGAGGAATAGTTTTAAACAAGCAATGTATTGCAGAAATGAGAACAGGTGAAGGAAAAACTTTAACATCTACCCTGCCTGCTTATCTAAATGCTTTATCTGGAAAAGGTGTGCATATAGTTACAATGAATGACTATCTTGCAGAAAGAGATGCTAAAAAAAATACTCCATTATTTGAATTTCTTGGATTATCAGTTGGATTAAATTTATCTGAAATGTCTTTTCCTCAAAAGAAATATGCTTATTCTTGTGATATTACGTATGGTACAAATAACGAATATGGATTTGATTATTTACGTGATAATATGATTTTTTCTGAGGAAGAACGAGTTCAACGTCAATTAAATTATGCATTAATTGATGAAGTAGATTCTATTTTAATAGATGAGGCTAGAACACCTTTAATTATTTCGGGTCCTTCAGAAGATAGTTCTTTCTTATACAAAGAAATTAATAAAATAGTACCACTTTTAATTTCTCAGACAAAAGAAGATTCTGAAGAATTTCAAGGTCAAGGTCATTTTTCAGTAGATGAGAAAACAAAACAAATCTATTTAACTGAAAGAGGATTAATTGAAATTGAAAAATTATTAATTACAAAAAAATTAATGAAAAAAAATGAATCATTATATTCTTCAAAGAATATTATATTAATGCATCATGTTATATCAGCTTTACGTGCTAATAAATTATTTATTCGAGATGTTGATTATCTTGTAAAAAATAATAGTGTAATTATTGTAGATGAACATACAGGTAGAACTATGCCGGGAAGAAGATGGTCAGATGGATTACATCAGGCTATAGAAGCAAAAGAGCAAGTTGCTATAAAAAACGAAAATCAAACTTTAGCTTCTATTACTTTTCAAAATTATTTTCGTTTGTATAAAAAAATAGCAGGCATGACAGGTACTGCTGAAACTGAAGCATTCGAATTTAGTGCTATTTATAATTTAGATACAATTGTTATACCTACAAATAAACCAATGATAAGAAAAGATCTACCTGATTTAGTTTATATGACTGAAATGGAAAAAATACATGCTATTTTAAAAGATATTCAAAATTGTATTCAAAATAATCAACCTGTTTTAGTTGGAACAGTATCTATTGAAAAATCAGAAGTTATTTCAAAAAAATTAAAAGAGTTAAATATTAAACATAGTGTTTTAAATGCAAAGTTTCATGCACAAGAAGCTGAAATTATAGCTCAAGCTGGAAAATCTAAATCAGTAACAATTGCTACTAATATGGCAGGAAGAGGCACTGATATAGTCTTAGGAGGTAGTATAGATGCGAAATTAAATAAAAAAATGTCTTTAAACGAAATTGAAATAATTAAAGAAAAATGGCAAAAAGAACATGATTCAGTTGTATTATCTGGAGGTTTACATATTATTGGTACTGAGCGTCATGAATCACGTCGTATTGATAACCAGTTAAGAGGACGTTCGGGTCGTCAAGGAGACAGTGGTTCTTCTCGTTTTTATTTATCTATGGAAGACTCATTAATGAGAATTTTTATATCTGAAAAAATCATTAATATGATGCGTAAACTAGGTTTATCTGTAAATGAAGCAATCGAACATCCTTGGGTTACTAAAGCAATTGAAAATGCTCAAAAAAAAGTAGAAAATAGAAATTTTGATATTAGGAAACAATTATTAGAATATGATGATGTTTATAATGAACAACGTCGTATAATTTATACTCAACGTAATAAATTAATTAATTCAAAAAATATAAAAAATATTATTAATGATATTTTAATAGATGTATTAAACTGTACAATTAAACAATATATAAATAAAAAAATACAAAAAAATGATTGGAAAATTTTAGATTTAGAAAAAAAATTAAATATTGAATTTAATATATATGCGCCAATTTTAGATTGGATAAAAAAAGACTCTAATTTAAATTTAGATAGTATTATAGAACGAATTATTAACATTGCAAAAACAAACTATACAAATAAAGAAATTTTTATCGGTTGCTCTAATATGAGGAAAATTGAAAAATCTATTATGTTACAAACATTAGATGACCTTTGGAAAGATCATTTATCAGCTATGAATTATTTAAGACAAGGTATTCATCTTCGTGGTTATGCACAAAAAGATCCTAAACAAGAATATAAAAGGGAATCTTTTAATATGTTCTCTAACATGTTAGATTTATTAAAATATGAAGTTGTATCTTTTCTTAGTAAATTTAATGTATCGTATACAAAAAATTATTTTGATTTAAAAAATAGTTCAGATAAATCATTAGATAAGATTAAAATTGGAAGAAATACATTATGTTTTTGTGGATCTAATAAAAAGTATAAATACTGTCATGGAATTTTATAATTTTAATTTAAATAATATTTTATGAATTATATAAAAATTGCAATTGGTATTATTCTAAAAAAAAATAAAGTCTATATTACTAAAGCAAATAAAATTAAATATAAGACAAATGTATGGGAATTTCCAGGTGGAAAAGTTAAAAAAAATGAAAACATTATATGTGCATTAAAACGTGAATTATTAGAAGAAGTAGGAATTAGTACATTGAATTTTAAATTTTTTCAATATAAAAAAATTTATTGCAAAAATAATAAATTATATTTTTTTTTAATTAATAAATGGATAGGAAAGGTACATAGTAAAGAAGGATATAATTATAAATGGGTACACTTAAAAAAATTAAAATTTTATGAATTTCCAACTGCTAATTATATTATTATAAAAAATTTGAATACACTAAATATAAATTTATATTTTTTAATATAGTTTGGTTAAATAATTTTTTTTTAAAATTAGTTTTTTTGATTTTTTTTTAATTTTATAAATATTAAATAAATATGTATAAAAACAATTTAAATAATTTACATATATATTTAATTTTTGAATATTTTTACTTTTATTAAAGATAATATCATCTGAAATAAAAATTCTTTTATTTCTACTAGTTTGTTGGTAAATTATATTTTTTGCTTGATATACATTAATTTTATCTCGTATCATAATACGTTTTATTTGAGTTCTTACAGGGGTATCAACTAAAAGAATGCGATGTGCTATTTTATCTAGTTTTTTTTCGACAAGTAATGGAACTACCCATAAGCACCAAATTGATTTTACTAATTTAATTTGTCGTTTACTTTCTTTGTATATTTCAGGAATTAATATATTTTCTAACCATAGCTTATCTTTCTTATTATTAAAAATACATTGTTTAAGTAATCTTCGATTTATTGAATGATCAAAATTTAATATACGTTTTCCAAATTTTTTTTTAATAGAATTAAATATTTTTATATTTTTTTCTATTATTTCTTTTGCAATAATATCAGTATCAATAATATTAATACCTATTTTTTTGAAGCCATTAGAAATAGTAGTTTTTCCACTACAAATCCCCCCAGTAAGTGCTACAATATAAGTCATAATAATTTTATTCGAGTTAATATTGAAGAAAATTAGATATTTATTATGTTAATAAAATATATCTATATTAAGATTTTTATATTTTTTATAGGACATTAATTTTATGCGTATTGAAGAAGATATTAAATTAGGTTTTAAAGATGTTTTAATTAGACCTAAAAGATCTACTTTAAAAAGTCGTTCTGAAGTTGATCTTATTCGTTTTTTTACTTTTAAATATTCTAATAAAAAATGGTCTGGTATTCCAATTATTGCTGCAAATATGGATACTATTGGAACATTTTCAATGGCTTCATCTTTATCAAATTTTAACATATTAACTGCAATACATAAATATTATTCTTTTAATGAATGGAAGAATTTTGTTAATAAATCTTCAAATCAAGTATTAAAGTACGTTATTGTATCCATTGGAACATCTGATTTAGATTTTTTAAAAATTCAACAAATTTTTTCATTGTCTTCAGAATTAAAATATATTTGTATTGATGTTGCTAATGGTTATTCTGAACATTTTGTTTCTTTTTTAAAAAAGATAAGAAGTACATTTCCTAATAAAATTATTTGTGCTGGTAATGTTGTTACTGGAGAAATGGTTGAAGAACTAATTTTATCTGGAGCTGATATAGTTAAAGTTGGTATTGGGCCAGGTTCAGTATGTACTACAAGAGTTAAAACAGGAGTAGGTTATCCACAGCTTTCAGCTATTATAGAATGTGCAGATGCTGCACATGGATTAAATGGACAAATTATTAGCGATGGAGGTTGCATCGTTTCTGGAGATATAGCTAAAGCCTTTGGAGGTGGTGCAGATTTTGTAATGTTAGGAGGTATGTTATCAGGACATTATGAATGTTCTGGAAAAATTATTAAAGAAAATTTAAAAAAATTTATGTTATTTTATGGTATGAGTTCAACTTCTGCAATGAAGCGTTATTCTGGTCAAATTCGAGGGTATCGAGCTTCAGAAGGAAAAACAGTAAAAATACCTTTTCGTGGAAATGTTGATATAACTATACGTGATATTTTAGGTGGTCTTAGATCTGCTTGTACTTACGTAGGTGCTCAAAAATTAAAAGAGTTAACTAAAAGAACTACATTTATTAAGGTGAACGAGCAAGAAAATTGTGTTTTTAATAATTTTACATATTAAAATTAATTATATTATATATTTTAAAAAATTTAAAATAATAAAATCAATAAAATTAATTATTTTATAGTTAATTTTATTGATTTTTTTTAGAAATTAATAATTAATTATTTTATAAAAATAATAAATTTTATTTGCAAATATTTTATTATATTAAAAAATAACAATCAATATAATATTTTTAATTTAATATAAATTATATCATTGAAAATAATAAAATAATATATAAGGAACTTATACCATGTCAGAAAATTTATATGATGACGTGGATCCAATTGAAACTAATGATTGGGTACAATCAATTGAATCTGTTATTCAAAAAGAAGGTCTAGAAAGAGCTCGTTTTTTAATCGAAAAAGTTTTAAAGCAATCTAAAATAAATAAATCAGATTTTTTTAAATGTTTTTTTACGAGTGATTATATTAATACAATTAATGATGAAGATGAAATTGAATATCCTGGCGATTTAATTTTAGAAAAAAAAATTCGTTCTGCTATTCGTTGGAATGCTATCATGATGGTATTACGTGCATCTAAAAAAAACCTAGAATTAGGAGGACATTTATCTTCTTTTCAATCCTCTGCAACTATATATGAAGTTTGCTTTAATCATTTTTTTCGTGCTAAAAATAATCATGATGGAGGTGATCTAGTTTATTTTCAAGGTCATATTTCTCCTGGTATTTATGCTCGATCATTTTTAGAAGGTAGATTATCTATACAACAATTAGATAATTTTAGACAAGAAGTTGATGGTAATGGATTATCTTCTTATCCCCATCCTAAATTAATGCCAAATTTTTGGCAGTTTCCTACTGTTTCTATGGGATTAGGTCCTATTTTTTCTATTTATCAAGCAAAATTTTTAAAATACCTTCAAAATCGTGAGTTAAAAGATACAGAGCACCAAACAGTTTATGCTTTTTTAGGCGATGGTGAGATGGATGAACCTGAATCTAAAGGGGCTATTTCTATTGCAGTTCGAGAAAAATTAGATAATTTAATTTTTATAATAAATTGTAATTTACAAAGATTAGATGGCCCAGTTATGGGAAATGGTAAAATTATTAACGAATTAGAAAGTTTTTTTTATGGTGCGGGCTGGGAAGTAATAAAAGTAATATGGGGTGGAAAATGGGATAATTTGCTTAAAAAAGATAAAACTGGAAAGTTAGTTCAATTAATGAACGAAACAATAGATGGTGATTATCAAACATTAAAATCAAAAAATGGAGCTTATGTTAGAAAAAATTTTTTTGGTAAATATAAAGAAACATTAGAATTAGTTAAAAACATGACAGATGAAGAAATATGGAATTTAAATCGAGGTGGTCATGATCCTAAAAAAATGTTTAATGCAATAATTAAAGCTAAAGAAACTAAAGGAAAACCGACAGTTATTTTAGCACATACTATAAAAGGATATGGTATGGGTATTATTGCAGAAGGTAAAAATATCGCACATCAAATAAAAAAAATAAATATCAATGGAATTATGTATATTAGAGATCGTTTTAATATTCCTATATCTAACGAGAAAATCGAAGAATTACCTTATGTGAAATTTGAACAAAATTCTAAAGAATATTTCTATATTCAAAATCAAAGAAAAAAACTAGGTGGTTATATTCCATTTCGATTATCTAAATTTACAAAAAAATTAAACCTTCCAAATTTAATAGATTTTAAATCATTGTTAGAAGAACAAAAAAAACATATTTCTACTACTATTGCCTTTATTCGAGTTTTAAACTTAATTTTAAAAAATAATTCTATTAAACATTTGATTGTGCCTATTATTGCTGATGAAGCACGTACTTTTGGAATGGAAGGTTTGTTTAGACAAATTGGAATTTACAGTTCTAATGGACAGAAATATACTCCTCAAGATCGTGAACAATTAGCATATTATAAAGAAGAGAAAACAGGACAAATATTACAAGAAGGGATTAATGAATTAGGTGCTGCTTCATCTTGGCTTGCTGCAGCAACTTCATACAGTACTAATGATTTTCCTATGATTCCTTTTTATATTTATTATTCTATATTTGGTTTTCAACGAATTGGTGATCTTTTTTGGGCTGCAGGAGATCAACAAGCAAGAGGTTTTTTAATTGGTGGAACATCAGGAAGAACAACTTTAAACGGAGAGGGTTTGCAACATGAAGATGGTCATAGTCATATACAGTCTTTAACGATCCCTAATTGTATTTCTTATGATCCAGCCTTCGCTTATGAGGTTGCTGTGATTATACAAGATGGTTTAAGAAGAATGTATGGTTCTCTTCAAGAAAATATATATTATTATATTACTACAATTAATGAAAGTTATTATATGCCAGCTATGCCTAAAGGAGTAGAAGAAGGAATTTGCAAAGGAATTTATAAATTAAAAACATTATATTCTAATGCATTAAAAATACAATTAATAGGTTCTGGAGCTATTTTACGTTGTATATGTGAAGCAGGTGAGATTTTATCTAATGATTATTATATAACTACTGATATTTATAGTGTAACTTCTTTTACTGAATTAGCTAGAGATGGAGAGGAATGCACACGATGGAATATGCTGCATCCAAATAAAAAAAAGAAAATTCCTTATATAAAACAAATTATGAATAAAGCACCTACTATTGCTGCTACTGATTATATGAAATTATTCGCAGAACAAGTACGTCATTATATTCCTTCGAAGGAATATTACGTATTAGGTACAGATGGTTTTGGACGATCAGATAGCCGTGATAAGTTACGTGATCATTTTGAAGTTAGCGCTCATTATATTGTAATAGCAGCTTTAAGTTTATTAGCTAAATCAAATAACATAAATCAACAGATAGTAGAAGATGCAATTGTTAAGTTTAATATAAATGCAGATAAAATTAATCCACGTTTAGCTTAAGGGGTGAAATAAAGTGCATATTGAAGTTAAAATGCCTGATGTTGGTTTAGATGAAGTAGAAGTAATAGAAATATTAGTTAAGTTAAATGAAGAAGTACAAATAGAACAAGGATTGATTAGTGTAGAAGGTGAAAAGTCTTCTATGGAAATACCTTCTCCTATATCTGGAATAGTAAAAGAAATAAAAGTAAAAGTTGGAGATAAAGTAGTTACTGATTCTATGATAATGATTTTTAAAACTAGCGATACTGAATCTAATAATCAAAAAAAAGTAGATGTTAACGTTTCTAAAATTGAATCACCTACTATTGATACTATAATTAATACTGAAAATAATATAGTACATGCAACACCATCAGTAAGACGATTAGCGCGTGATTTAAACATTGATTTAAATCATATTATAGGTTCTGGCCGGAAAAATCGTATTTTAAAGAATGATATTGAATTATATACAAAAAGTATATTAAATCATTCAAAGAAACCTCAAGTAGAAAAGATTAAAATAAATAATTTACAAAAAGTTATTGGGAATAATTTACATAATAATTGGGTAAATATACCTCATGTAACACAATTTGATGAAGTCAATATTACTACATTAGAGGAATTTAGAAAAAATTATAATTATGAAGAATTTAAAAAAGATAATAATTATAATAATATTACTATATTAGTTTTTATTATAAAAGCAGTATCGCATGCATTATTAAAATTTCCAATTTTTAATAGTTCTTTATCTATAGATAAAAAAACAATTATTTTAAAAAAATACGTTAATATTGGTATCGCTGTAGAGATTGAAAATGGATTACTTGTTCCAGTATTAAAAAATGTTAATAAAAAAAATATTATAAACATATCATCTGAATTAATATTACTTTCTAATAAAGCACGTAAAAATAGATTAAATAAGTTAGATACTCAAGATAGTTGTTTTACAATTTCAAATTTAGGAGGCATTGGAGGATATTGGTTTACACCAATTATTAATGCTCCTGAGGTTGCAATTCTTGGAGTTTCACAAGCAATTATTAAACCTACTTGGAATGGTAGTAATTTTATTCCATCTTTAATACTACCTTTATCTTTATCTTATGATCATCGTGTTATTAATGGAGCAGACGCGGCTCGTTTTATTTCTTTTCTTAAAAAATTATTATCTGATATTAGATTGTTAGTTATGTGATTTTATACTAATAAAATATTTTTTATAAAATTAATTATTAAAGAGGCTCAAATGCATCAAAAAATTCAAGCAGAAGTTGTAGTATTAGGGTCAGGACCTGCCGGTTATTCTGCAGCTTTTCGATGTGCTGATTTAGGTTTAGATACAATCTTAATAGAACGTTATGAAAAACTAGGTGGTGTTTGCTTAAATGTTGGATGTATTCCTTCAAAATCTTTGTTACACATAGCTAAAGTAATCAAAGACGCAGAAGAATTATCTCAATCAGGTGTATTTTTTAAAAAACCGTCTATTGATATTCAAAAAATTCAAGGTTGGAAAAAACATATTATTGATAAACTAACGAATGGTTTATACAATATTAGTAATAAAAGAAATATAAAATTTATTCAAGGAATAGGTTATTTTGAAAATGAAAATAATATTATTGTAGAAAATAATGAGAATAAATTAAACGTATGTTTTAAATATGCAATTATTGCAACTGGTTCAAGTCCAATCAAAATACCTTCATTTCCAATTAAAGATGATAGAATTTGGGATTCTACAGATGCATTATCACTAAAAAACATTCCTAATCGTTTTTTAATTGTAGGCGGAGGAATTATTGGTTTAGAAATGGCAACAATATATAGTGCATTAGGATCACATGTAGATATTGTAGATCGTTTTAATACATTGCTTCCTGTAGTTGATCAAGATATTTCTGAAACGTATATTAAATCTATTAATAACAGATTTAATATATTTTTAAATACTCATATTCAAGCCGTGGAATCAAAAGACAATGCTTTAATTGTTTCAATGCAGTGCGATAATAAATATCATAATAATTCCTATGATAACATATTAGTTGCAATAGGAAGAAGTCCTAATATTAAAAATTTAGAATTAGATAATATTGGTGTTAAATTAAATGATTCTGGTTTTATTCAAGTAGATAATCAATTACGAACTAATATATCTAATATTTATGCCATTGGTGATGTAATAGGATTTCCGATGTTAGCCCATAAAGCAATCCATCAGTCTCATATTGTAGCTGAAGTAATTTCTGGTAAAAATCATTATTATGAACCTAAAGTTATTCCTTCAGTAGCTTACACTGATCCTGAAATTGCTTGGGTGGGTCTTAACGAAAAAGATGCTATAAAATCTGGTATTGATTATGAAGTAGCTATTTTTCCTTGGAACGCTTCTGGAAGAGCAAATGCTTCAAATTGTACAATGGGGATAACAAAATTAATTTTTAATAGTCAAAACCACCAGATTATCGGGGGAGCTATAGTAGGTATAAATGCTGGGGAATTGATTAATGAGATTACACTTGCAATTGAAATGGGATGTGATGCAGAAGATCTTTCTCTGACTATTCATGCACATCCTACTTTAAGTGAATCAATTTGTTTAGCATCAGATATTTTTCGAGGAACAATAACAGATTTATTAAATACAAAAAAAAATGTTATCAAATAATATTTGATATAATTCTTTTAAAAGAATTATATCAAATATTAAATTGTTCTTGAATATATATAAAATTATATTAATTTATATTAATTTATATTGATTCTATCATTGGAATATTTCTCCCATGATATATCTCTCTCATTTCTTTCCATAGTAAATCAATAATATATAAACGTTCTTTTTGAGATAAATCCATTACATTAATATTAAATAGATAATTTTGTAAATGAAATTCCCTTAATAACATTCTAGTGTGAAAAATATTTTCTTGGTATACATTTACATCAACCATTTCGTACATAGATTTAATATTATTAGACATAAAGTTTTGAATAGAGTTAATTTTATGATCAATAAAATGTTTTATTCCATCGATATCTCTGGTAAATCCTCTAACACGATATTCAATTGTTACGATATCTGATTCTAATTGATTTATAAGATAATTTAATGCGTTAAGTGGAGATATTATTCCACAAGTTGAAACTTCAATATCTGCACGAAAAGTGCAAATTCCACTTTGAGGATGACTTTCAGGATATGTATGAACACAAATATGACTTTTATCTAGATGAGCTAGAACAGAAGATGAAATGATATTATTATTTTTTTTTTCAATATTGACTGTATCTAAATTTATTGGTTCCTCACATACTAATATAGTTACGCTAGCGCCTTGTGGATCATAATCTTGATGAAATATGTTTAAAACATTAGCACCAATAATTGAACATGTTTTTTTTAATATCTTAGTTAATCGAACAGCGTTATATTGTTCATCAATATATTCAATGTAGCTGTTTCTCGAATTATTAGTATTTGCATAACAAATATCATAGATACAAAAACTTAGGCTTTTAGTCAAATTATTAAAGCCATATAATTTTAGTTTTTGCAATTTAATTACTCTCCTATCACAGGATTTTTAACTTTTATCTAATGTATTAATTATATATTGAGGTAAAGCAAAGCTACTTATGTGTATTTGAGGATTATAATAGTTAAAAATTAATTTTGTTTTTTTTATGCGAGATATTAATTGTTCAAGAGTAATCAATCGTAATTTTATATTATCAGAACCCCATGCAAACATCATTGCTCCCCCATAATAAGTAGGAATTGTTGCTTGATAAAAAGTAGTATCATGAAAATATTTTTTTAAATTTTTATAAGTTGATATAATTTCATTTATTTGAAAAAAAGAAATTCCATTTTGTGCTACAAAAATACCATTTTTTTTAAGATTTTTTTTGCAATTTAAATAAAAATCTGGAAAAAATAAACTTTCTCCAGATCCTACTGGATCAGTAGAATCAGATATGATTAAATCAAATTTTTTGTTTGTATTTTTAACAAAATTTAGTCCATCATCAATAATCAATTGTAGACGAGCATCTTCATACGCATTATTACTATGATTTGGAAAGTATTTCTTACATAAATTAATAATATTAATATCAATTTCTACCATCGTAATGCTATTAATACTTTTATGTTTACATATTTCTCTTAATATACCTCCATCGCCTCCACCTATTATCAATACATCTTTGATAAATCCATGAGAAAATATAGGTACATGACTTAACATTTCATGATATATAAATTCATCCTTTTCCGTAGTTTGAACAATATCATCTATAGTCATTATTTTACCCATAACTAAGTTATCAAATATTTTAATATCATGGTATTTATTTTTTTTTTGATATAATATTTTATCAATTAAAAAATATTGTCCTAGATGACAATGAAGTTTTTCATGCCATATTTGTTTGTTAATCATGGTATTTTTGCCCTTAAATATCAATAATAAATTATTTAGCAATTGATTGTAAATATATTGAAATAACAGAGTTTATTTTTAGATTTTTTAAAGAAGGATAATGATTTTTTATAAAATATTTTAAATATTATATAATTACAATACTTAAAAATAATTGAATTTAATAAAGATTATCAAAAATGTTATAACAATGCTATTATTTATTCAACAGATTTGTACAATTGTTATTTTCTAATACTAATTTAACTAAATTAGACGATTTTAATGATGCAATGGATATATTTTTTTTAAAATTTAATGTGGCTGTTTCATCAGATAAATCAGATACTGATTTTATAACTATTAATGGAATATGAAATTGATAACATACCTGAGCTATTGCTGTAGACTCCATTTCTACTCCAATTGCAGAGGAAAATTGAACTTTTAATTTCTTAATAATTTTTTTTTCGCTAACAAATGAGTCTCCAGTAATAAGTAGTCCAGTCATAAATTGAAATTTAAAATTTTTTGCTGTGCTTATAAAAATATTATATAAATTTTTATTTATTTTAAATTTTTTTGGATATTGAGGTATTTGCCCTCTAGAATATCCAAAGTTTGTTAAATTTACATCATAATAACATAAATAATTAGGAATAATAATATCTCCTATCTTCAGTTGAGAATGTAAACTTCCTGCTGAACCACTATTAATAATAATATCAGGTTTAAAAAATTTTATAAGAATCATAGATGCGATACTAGCAGAAACCTTTCCGATACCTGATTTTATTAAAAAAATATTATTTTTTTTAAATGTTCCTATATAAATTTGAAATTGTCCAATATTTTGTATTTCTTTATAGTTTATAATTGTTTTAAATGTTTTAATTTCTTGATCTATAGCACCGATGATTCCAATATTTATATTCATGTGAATTAATTTCAATTATTTTAATTGTCTTAAATATTAAATGATGAGCCACATCCGCATGTATTTTTTGCATTTGGATTATTTACTACAAATTTTGATCCTTCTAAATTTTCTATATAATCTATTTTCCCACCATTTATATATTGCAAGCTAATAGGATCAATAACTATAGAAATATTTTCTTTATTAATTAATACATCATCTTTATTTATATTTTCATCAAAAATAAATTGATATTGAAATCCACTACATCCACCTCCAAGAATGTATATTCTTAATTTTAAATTTTTTTTATTTAAAGTAAGATTTTTTATTTTATTAATAGCATTTTGTGTAAGTTTAATATGATTATTTATAGTATTTTTCACTGTAAATATATTCTCAAAACATTTAGATATCGTTAAAAATAAGATATTTTATCTTATCACAAAATAAATAATTTAAATAAAATAACATATATTAATTATTATATAATAATTCACTTATTCCTTGCGCCGATAGATTTTTTTTATTGGCGCAGGTTATAATTATATAATAGAAAATATAACAACTAATATGATTAACTTACATTGTATGGTTAAAGTATGTTATTTTAAATTTTAAAATTAATCAGATCTTTTACGTAGAAAAGCAGGAATATCTAAATATTCTGGTTCTTTACGTTTAGTATGTTCTGTTTCTTTGATTTCGTTTTTTATATGTTTTTTATCTAATGTTGCAGATGACATATTTAAATATTGATAACGATAATCCATTAATGTTTCTTTAGAAGATTTATTTTTAATTTGACTCACATCTGAGTATTTTTCCATTCCAATACCAGTGGCTACTACTGTTACTCGAAGTGTATCATTCATATCAGGATCTAAAGATGTCCCTATAACAACTGTGGCATTATCTGAAGCAAAAGATCTAATAGTGTTTCCTACAGTTTCAAATTCGTCTAATTTCAAATCAAAACCAGCAGTAATGTTAACTAAAACACCTCGAGCTCCTGACAAATCTATATCTTCTAATAAAGGACTAGATATTGCTATTTCTGCGGCTTCTTCTGCACGATTTTCTCCAGAAGATATCCCTGTACCCATCATAGCATATCCCATTTCTAGCATAACAGTACGTACATCAGCAAAATCTACATTCATAAGACCAGGTCTTGTAATTAGTTCAGCAATACCTTGAACAGCTCCCTTTAATACATTATTTGCAGCACCAAAAGCATCTAGTAAAGAAATACCCCGACTTAGTACTTTTAGTAATTTATCATTTGGTATAGTAATTAAAGAATCTACATGTTTTGATAATTCAACAACTCCTTGATCAGCTATAATCATTCTTTTTTTACCTTCAAAATTAAAAGGTTTTGTGACTACAGCTACGGTTAAAATTCCTAATTCTTTTGCTATTTCTGCTACTACTGGAGCAGCTCCGGTTCCTGTTCCACCTCCCATTCCAGCAGCTATAAAGACCATATCAGAACCATCTAACGCTGATTTTAGTAGTTCTTTATCTTCTTCTGCTGAATTTCGACCAATTTCTGGATTTGCACCAGCTCCTAATCCCTTAGTAATATTGTTTCCTATTTGAATAGTTTGACCTACTTCTATTTTTCTTAAAGCTTGAGCATCAGTATTAATAGCAAAAAATTCAACACCTTCTATACGTTCTCTAACCATATATTCTACTGCATTTCCACCACCTCCACCAACACCAACGACTTTAATTATTGCATTATTACTTAATTCTACAGGCTCAAACATAATTTAATTCCATTATCTATCTTAAATTTTAGAGATGTTTAAAATTGGTTTAAAATTCTTTTTTAAACCAATTATTAATTTGTTTAAACCATTTTTCAAGAAAAGAACTTTCTTTTTTTATATTTTTAGATTGTAAGTAAGATTCTTTTCCATAGTGTAATAAACCCACTACTGTTGAATAATGTGGTTCAGTTATATTTTCTGTTAAACCTGAAATATTTATTGGTTTAGCAATTCGAACTTTATTTTGAAACACCTTTTCTGCACATTTATTTATTAATGAAATAGTTGAAGCACCTCCTGTTAATACTATACCACTTGATAATTGATGTTTTCTGCCTTCTTTATAAAGTTGATTTTGTATATAAAGAATTCTATTATTAATTAAAGTTAATAGTTCATTATATCTGGATTCAATTACTTCTGATACAATATCTAATTGTATATTTTTAAATGCATTTTGATGTTTCTCAGAAAACTCAATATTATTTGATGATTCTATAGATGATTTTAATAAAGAACCATAATTTATTTTTATAATTTCTGAATCATTATAAGATTTGCTAAATGCATATGAAATATCTTTAGTAACAATATTTCCTGCATATGGAATAACTTGGCTATCTTGTATAAATCCGTCGATATAAGTAGTAAAATCTATTGTGCCTCCACCTATATCAATCATACATACACCTAGTTTACATTCTTCTTCGGTTAATACAGATTTACTAGATGCAAGACCTGAAAAAATTACTTGATCAACTTTGATATTACATGTTTCTACTGCTTTAATAATGTTTTTAGCTATATTTTGATGACAAGTAATTAAATGAACTCGTACTTGCATTCTTATCCCTGATAAACCTATAGGGTTTTTTATTCCAGATTGTTGATCAATTGAATATTCTTGTGGAATAACATGTAGTATATGATGTTCATTTAGAATTTTTACCGATTTTGCAGTATGTATTACATTTTCTATATCTTCTTCTGTAACTTCATCTTCAGAAATCGGAACGATTCCAATTTCATTTTGACAATTAATATATTTACTAGATAATGCTAAATATACAGAAGTAATGTTGCAATTAGCCATAATTTCAGCTTGATGGACAGATTCCTTTATACATGAAACAACTGTATCTAAATTGTTAATTCTACCTTTATCTATTCCCTTTGATTTACATATTCCAATTCCAATTATTTTTATGGTATTATCTATTAAAATTTCGCCTACTAAAGTAACCACTTTAGTAGTTCCTACTTCCAGTCCTACTACCAATTTTTTATTTGTTGATATAATCATTATTTCTTAGCCTATACTATATTTTTTAAATTATTAATTTTATTATCAATCAGGATTTCTGATATTTTATATTATAGTTGTTTGACATCAACAATGTTTTTAAAATTGTTTATTTAGACAGAAATAAGTTTTTAAAAATCTAAATTTTTTAAAAATTTTTTCTTATAGAATATTTCATAACGTTTATTTTAAAAAGTAAATTCGTTAAATTATAAAAATATTATTAATATTAAAATAATAAAGTATATTTATTTTATGTAAATTTATTAATTAATAATAAACGTTTTATTTTAAAACACTTTAGAATTTTCAATATATTTAAATTAAAATATTAATTAAATAATTGGTATAATAGTTTTATTCAAAATTTTTAATACTAATTCATCGAATGATATACCTATAGCGTTTGCAGACATTGGAAGTAAACTACGATTTGTCATACCAGGAATAGTATTGATTTCTAGTAACCAAAAATTATTATTTTTATCTAATATTACGTCTATTCTACCACATCCGTTACATCCTAATGCATTCCAAGCGTGTTGTGCTATTTTTTTTAATGTTTGCTCTTGTTGTAAATTTAATCCGCTTGGACATAAATATTTGGTAGAAGATAATTGATATTTTGCAGAATAATCATAAAAATTATTTTTTGCGATAATTTGAATAGAAGGTAATATTTCTTTATCAAGAATTGAAATTGTATATTCTGTTCCTTTTATAAACTTTTCTACTAAAATATCATTGCTATAATTAAATGCTATTTCAATTGCATTCTTTAGTTGATTTTCTGAATGAACTAATGTTATTCCTATACTTGATCCTTGACTATTTGGTTTTACCACAAGAGGATATTCTAATTTAAAAATTTTTTTTGTTAAAATAGAATAGAAATTTTTTAAAAAATCTTCTTTTTGTATATATATATCTGGTAATACAGGAAGACCAGCAGATTTCCATAATAACTTAGTTCTTTTTTTATCTAAAGCAATAGAGGATGCCATAATTCCACTACCAGTATAAGGAATATTCAAATATTCTAATACTCCTTGTATACTACCATCTTCTCCACCTTTTCCATGAAGCGCAATATATGCAATATGAAATCCTTGCGTTTTCAAATGCATAATAGGAAAATCACGTGGATCAAATGCATATGCGTTAATACCAGATCGAATTAAACTCTGTAGAACTGCATTTCCTGATGCTAATGATATTTGACGTTCTGTCGAATTTCCACCTAATAATACTGCTACTTTTTTTTTCATATTATCACTTTTTTATTTTTTTTAACAAAAATTTTATTAGCTATTTTTTCTATATTACCAGCACCTTGTATTAAAATAATATCATTTCCATTTAAACAAGAAACAATAGAATTTAATATTAGTTTATAATTTTTAATTAGAACTATATTTATACTTTTTGTTTTTTTTATATCCCTATATAGTGATTTGCTATCTGCTCCAACAATAATATTTTCATTTGCAGAATAAACATCTAATATTAATAGTGTATCTACTTGAGATAAAACTTTAATAAAATCGTTATATAAATTATGTGTTCTTGTATATCGATGAGGTTGAAAAATCATTATTAAGTTTTTTTTAGGCCAACTGCTTCTTATTGTCTTAATGTTTTCAGATAATTCATTAGGATGATGTCCATAATCATCTATTAACATAATATTTTTATTTATAGTATTATTTATTTTTATTGATATTTTCCCAAGATATTCAAATCTTCTACAAGTACCTTGAAATTTTTTTAATGATTTAAGAATGTTTTGATCGGATATTTTTTGATTGGTTGCTAGAGCTACTGCAGCTGCTGCATTTAAAGCATTATGTTTTCCAGGTATTTTTAGAACAACATCTAAATTTGATTGATTTTTTCGAACTAAACTAAAATTTGAAATAAAATTATTTTGTTTATAACAATTAATTTGAATTGTAGCAGATTTATTAAATCCATATGTAATTATTTTACATTGTATTTTTGGTATTATTTCTTGTATAGCAGGGTTGTCTATACATAATATAACAGTATTATCTAATGGGATTGTTTTTATAAATTTTAAAAATGATTGTTTTAACAAATCAAAATTATTGTTATAATAATTCATGTGGTCAGGTTCAATGTTAGTTACAATAATAGTTTTTGGAGTTAAATAAAGAAATGAACTATCACTTTCATCTGCTTCTGCGATAAGATAGTCAGAATATCCTAGTTTAGAATAAGAATTAATTGATTTTATTAAACCACCATTAATAATAGTCGGATCTAATTTGTTTTCGTTAAATATATCAAAAATCATAGCTGTAGTAGTTGTTTTTCCATGTGTTCCAGAAACAGCTATTCCAAACTTAAACTGCATTAGTATTTGTAACATTTCTGCTCTTAATAATATAGGAATTTTTTTTTTTTTGCTTCTATAATCTCTGGATTGGTAAATGGAATAGCACTAGATATAATAATTAAATCAATATTATTAACATTTTTTTTAGAATGCTGAAAATAAATAATTGCGCCTAATTCTATTAGTTTTTTTGTAACTGATGTTTTTAATATATCTGAACCACTAATTTTATATCCTAATTGTAATAAAATTAAAGCAATTCCATTCATTCCAGAACCTCCAATTCCTATAAAATGAATTTTATTGAATAATTTATTTTTAAAGAAGTTATTTTTTTTTACGTTAATTATATTCATTTTTTTTATATATTTTATTGTTAAAAATTTATTTTTTATAAATATTGTTAATTATTTTAAAAATTTTTATTGTAGAATTTCTTACTCCTAGAGAAAAAGCTTTTTTTGCCATTTTAAGTAATTTTTCTCTGTTTAAAGAATTTAATATTTTCACTATTACTTGTATATTAAATTCGGATTGATTAATAATTTTTGCAGCACCATTATTTTGTAAGTCCTGTGCATTTAATAATTGTTGTTGATCTTTATGTGGATATGGTATAAATATTGCTCCTAATCCTACAGTAGTAATTTCACTTACAGTTAGGGCCCCAGAACGAGATATAACTAGATCTGCCCACTCGTATGCAGATGCAATATTTTCAATAAAAGCATTAATTATATGCTGATCAAATCCATATTGTTGATATTTTTTTTTTGTTTTTTCTAATTCATATTTTCCTACTTGATGCCAAATAATAACTTTTGATTTTAACAATAATGATATTTCAGGTAAAACACTATTAAAAATAGATGCACCTTGACTTCCACCAATAATTAATATTCGTAGAGGACCAGATCTATTTATAAAACGTTTCATAGGAGATGGAATTTTAATAATATTTTCACGCACTGGATTTCCAACGACTTCAGCATTGGGTAAAACACCTGGAAAAGCCTGCATATTTTTTGTAGATATTTTAGCAAGTAATCTATTTGTAATACCAGGAATTTTATTTTGTTCATGTAAAATAAAAGGAATTTTTGAAGTCCATGCTGCCAATCCTCCAGGACCAGATACATACCCTCCCATGCCTAATACAACATTTGGTAAATAATTATTTATAATTTTTTTTATTTTAAAATATGATTTTAATATATGTATGGGAGAAGCAAGTAACGTTTTTAACTTAGCATTTCTTAATCCATTTATATGAATAAGATGAAGTTTAATATTATATTTAGGAACAATATCAGACTCTATTTTATTTTTTGTTCCTATCCAATTTACATTCCATCCATGTTTAATTAAATATTGAGCTATAGTAATAGCTGGAAATACATGTCCACCACTACCACCTGCTATAATTATAATTTTTTTAGCACTCATTTAATTTTCCTTAGGTAAAGCTTGATTTTCACTTAATCGTAATTCAAAATCAATTCTTAATAACATACAAATAGCAATTAAGTTAATAATTAAACTTGAACCTCCATAGCTAATTAATGGCAAAGTTAATCCCTTAGTAGGTAATATTCCAGTAACAGCACCAATATTAATTAACGTTTGAAAACTAAACCACAAACCAATAGAGCAAGCTAAAAAACCTGAAAAAATTTGATTTTTTTCCAAAGATTTTTGTCCAATATACATAGCTCGAAAAGAAATAATAAAAATAGTTAATAATATTAAAAAACAACCTATATATCCTAGTTCTTCTCCAATAATAGAGAATATAAAATCACTATGAGCTTCTGGTAAATAGTTTAATTTTTGTATAGAATTTCCTAAACCTTGTCCAAAAAAATGTCCTCTTCCTAAAGCTATTAATGATTGTGTTAATTGATATCCATTACCGAATGGATCTTGCCAAGGATTCCAAAATGATATTATTCTATTAATACGATATGGTTTAATTAATATTAAAAATCCAACTATTAATATAACTACGCCAATAATTAAAAAAAATTGTTTTATTTTTGCCCCAGAAATAAATAAAATTGATAAAGAGGTAAGAAATAAAACAACTACTGTTCCTAAATCAGGTTCTACTAATAAAAGAATTGATTGCATAGTAATAATACTCATGGGTTTAAAAAATCCCCAAAAGTTATTATGTACTTCTTTAATTTTTCTTGAAAGGTAATTAGAGATATAAAGAAAAGAAGAAATTTTACATATTTCAGCAGGTTGTATATGTAATATACCTATACTTATCCATCGATGTGATCCATGTATTGATTTACCTATTAATAGTACAAAAATAAGCAATAAAACTGAAAATATAAGAATAATATTGCTATATTGATTCCAAAAAACAATAGGTATTCGTAAAAATAAAAAAGATAATAAAAACGTTAAAATAAAATAAAATATTTCTCTTTTTGCAAAAAAAAATGGATCTTTATATAAGCTTTGCCCTATAGGTATAGATGTAGATACCACCATAATTAATCCGGTAATACATAATCCTAAAGTTAACCATACTATTAATCTATCATATAATATGATATACTTTTTTGTATTTTTTTTTATTTTTTTTTTAAAAACATTAACTTAATTCCTTTGATAATGTTATAAAAAGATTACCTCTTTCTTCAAAATTCTTAAATTGATCTTTACTACTACATCCTGGAGATAAAAGTACTATATCACCTGATCTAACTTCTTTAGAAATTAGAGTCATAGCATCTTTTAAATTTTGAACATAAATAGATTTTTTTTGAAATATTTTTGCTATATTCATACCGTCTTTTCCAAAACAATAAACTTTAATTTTTAATTTTTCTAAATAATTTTTTAGAATGTTAAAATCAGCAGATTTTTTATCTCCTCCTAATAATAACCATATTGTTCCTTTAGTGTTAATGTTTTTTAAAGCTGCTTTAGTGCTATCAATATTAGTGGATTTTGAATCATTAATCCAAGATATATTATTCCGTTTATGTACTATTTGGAATCTATGTGGTAAACTCGAAAAGTTGCTAAGTACATCTATAGCTTTATCTCTAGGAAAACACATAGCATCTGAAATAGCTAATGATACTAAAGCGTTTTCATAATTTTGATATCCATACAATGATGTTTTTGATATATCAAGTATTTTTGTTTCTTTGCAGTATAAAAATACTTTATCTTGTATATTATCAATATAATAATCACTATCATTTGTTCCAAAAGTAATACATTTTTTACATGATTTTTTAAAAAAGTAGTTTTTTTCTTTTGCGTTAACTAAACATATTTCTGAGTTTTTATAAATAGATAATTTAGTTTTTTTATATTGTTTAAAACCTCCCGGATACCTGTCTAAATGATCTTCTTTAATATTAAGTACTGCAGCTATTTTTGATTGTAAACTAAATATATTTTCTAATTGAAAACTAGATAGTTCTAATATGTATAAATCAGATTTTTTTTCTAACATATCTAATGCTGGAAATCCAATATTACCTCCTAAATAGACTTTGTATCCTAAATTTTCAGAAATTTTTTTTACCATTGTAGATACAGTACTTTTTCCGTTAGTTCCAGTAATGGAAATAATTGGAGATTTTGCTTCTCTAGAAAATAATTCAATATCACTAATTATTTCGATACCTAACATTCGAGCTTCTATTAAAATGGGTTTAAACGAAGACACTCCAGGACTAATAATAATTAAATCTGATTCTAAAATCCATTTTTTTTCTAAACTTCCTAATTTGTATTGAATATTCTTAGGGATTTTATCTAAATAATAAGGTTTATTAGATTCATCAATTATTTTAGGCATTGCACCTCTTTTTAGAAAAAAATTAATACAAGATATTCCAGTTAGTCCTATACCTAAAATTAATATTTTTTTTTTCGAATACTTATATGACATCATGTATCCTTAAAGATATAATGCCTATTAATAATAGTATAAAAGATATTATCCAAAATCTAATAGTAATTATAGGTTCTGATAATCCTTTTATTTCGTAATGATGATGAATGGGAGCCATTTTAAATATTCTTTTTTTTCTAACTTTAAAATAAATAATTTGTAATATTACTGAGATGGTTTCAAAAACGAAAATTCCACCCATTAATAATAATAATAGTTCTTGATGTAATAATATAGATATTATTCCTAATGCACCACCTAATGATAAAGATCCTACATCTCCCATAAATATTTTAGCTGGATGAATATTAAACCATAAAAAACCTAATCCAGAACCAACAATTGAAGCACATAAAACACTCATTTCACTTGCTTTATCGGAGTAAGAAATATTTATATAATTAATTAAATTAAGATCTGAACTAAAAAAAGCAATTAAACCTAATCCAAACGATACAAAAATTACTGGCATTATTGCTAGTCCATCTAATCCATCTGTTAAGTTTACTCCATTACTTGAACCTAACAGAACAAAGTAAGATAAAAATATATAAAAAAAATTTATTTTCAAAGGTATTGCATGGTAAAATGGAATTATCAGTTCAATATAAATATTATTTTTTTCATTAGAATACATTACATAAATGATTAATATAGCAATTATTGATAACCAAAAAAATTTCCAAAATATTTTTAATCCTATTGAATTATTACATTTAATTTTTTTATAGTCGTCTAATAAGCCAATTAAACCATATCCTAATATAATAAAAAGCACATACCAAATATACATATTATGTAAATTACAATAAAGTAAAACAGATAAACATATTGAAATAATAATAAATATTCCACCCATAGTAGGAATATTGTTTTTATCGAGATGTTTAATAGGTCCGTCAATTCGAATTATTTGAAATTTTTGTATTTTTTTAAAATAAGATATAAAATATGGTATAACAAGTAAATTTATACAAAATGATGTTAATAAACTAAATATTATTCGAAAAGAAATAAAAGTAAATATTTTAAAATTTAAGTATTTGTTAATTAAAAATATCATTTTTTTTTACACTCTTTTATTAAATATTGTATGATTGTTTCCATTTTCATACTACGTGAACCTTTGATTAAAATTGTACTTATACTTTGTTTTAAAATAATTTCTTTTAATTTTTTTTTTAATATATGTTTATTTTTTTTTGTGAAATGCTTTCCATTTTTACATATTTTAAAAACTTCATAACTATAACTTCCAAAACTAAAAATATGATCAATATTTGATAAATTAGCAATATTGCCTATAATTTTATGGTATAAAATACTTTTTTCACCTAATTCTGCCATATCTCCTATCACTAATATTTTATAACCTGGCATTTTTTCTAAAATTTTAATAGCTATAATCATAGAAGCAACGTTGGAATTATATGTATCATTAATTAAAGTTATATTTTCACTTAGTTTTATTGGTTCTAATCGTCCTGGTATAATAGGAGTTTCTAATAATCCAATTTGAATTTGTTTCAATGGTATTTGAACAGAAAATGCAAGAGCACTAGCAGCTAATGCATTAGATATACTTTGATACCCTAAAAAAGGTAAAACGATATTTATATTACCAGATGGTGTATGCATAACAAAACATGTTTGATTTGCATGCATTTTAATATCAGTAGCAAAAAAATTACTATCTTTTTTTTTTCAATAGAAAAATAAAATATTTTTTTATTTTGAATTTTTTTTATCCATTGTGAAAGATGATGACTATCTAAATTAATAATAACTATACCTTTATATTTTAAATAAGATAGTATTTCTGATTTTTCTTTTGATATTCCTAACAACGATTTAAATCCTTCTAAATGGGAATAATAAATATTATTTATTAATGCGATATTTGGTTGAGCAATTTTTGAAATATAATGAATTTCCCCAGGATTATTAGATCCTAATTCAATTACTCCATATTTATCTGTTTGTTTTAATTTTAATAAAGTAATAGGCACTCCTATATGATTATTTTCATTACCCATAGTGTATATTATATTATGGTGTTTTTTAAGTATAGAAGCTGTCATTTCTTTTACTGAAGTTTTTCCACATGATCCAGTAATAGCTAATATTTTTGGATTAGTTATATTACGAACCCAAGTAGCAATTTGTCCTAAAGCAATCGCAGTATCTTCAACTATAATATAAGAAATACATGATATTATTTTTCTATTAGTTATTACAGCAGAACAGCCTTTCATAATAGCTTCTTTAATGAAGTTATGTGCATCAAATTTATTACCTTTTAAAGCAATAAATAAGGTATTCGGTATTACTTTTTTAGTATTTATACTAATATGATTTATTATTATATTTTTTCCGTATAAAAAACCATTTGTAATACTAGCAATTTTTTTTAACGAAATCGGAATCATGTTTTTTTTCCAATAAGTTTAATACTATTTCTTGATCTGAATAGTGAATATATTGATTTCCAATTATTTGATAATTTTCATGTCCTTTTCCAGCAATAAAAATTATATCATTAATATTCGATTGAAAAAAAACATAAGAAATAGCTTTTTTTCTATTTGGAATAATTATTATTTTTTCTTTTTTTATGCATTCAGATATAATTTCTTTAATGATTTTATTTGGATTTTCATTCCTAGGATTATCATTAGTAATAACAACTGTATCTGCTATTTTTTCTGATATTTTACCCATTAAAGAACGTTTTCGTTTGTCTCTTTCTCCTCCACAACCGAATATACACCATATTTTTTTTTTAGAATATTGCCATTTAATAGCGTTTAATGATTTTTCTAATGCATCAGGAGTATGAGCATAATCTATGATACAAATTGGTTTTTTAACAATATTAAATTTTTGCATACGTCCATATACTGGACTAAGTTGAATAGCTGTTTTAATAAGATCAGATAATTTATAATTCATTTCCAACATACATGCTAGTGCTAATAATAAATTTTCTATGTTAAATTTGCCTATTAAATAAGTAGACAAGGTTCCATTGCCCCAACTAGATTCAAATTTTATATTAGTTTTTTCACCATTACTTTGAATATAAATGGCATTTATCCATTTTGTAGAATATTTTTTTTGTGTACAATCTTGGATTGTAACTGCAATTGTATATTTATTAGAAAACTTTTTTAACCATTTTTTTGCATATTTATCGTTGGCATTTAATATTATTTTTTTGACTCTATGATTAGTAAACAGAGAAAGTTTAGCTAATTCATAGTTTTTCATATTTTGATGATAATCTAGATGATCTTGTGTTAAATTAGTAAATATTGCAATATAAAACACAATATTTTTAACTCGATTTTGAATTAAACCATGTGACGAAACTTCCATAGTAACTAATTGAACTTTATTTAATACTGAATATAAAAACGATTCTATATCGACAGCTGATGAAGTAGTATTATATGTTGATTGTAATGATTTATAAAATCCATTTCCCAGAGTCCCCATTGTTGCAATTTTATTTCCTAATAATTCACTCCATTGATTAATTAATTGTGTTACTGTAGTTTTTCCATTAGTTCCAGTAATACCAATAACTTTTAATTTACTGCTTGGTCTATCATAAAATCTTTCAGCTAATCTTGAAAGATATTTAGATAGTTTAAAAAAAGAGATTATAGGAACATTATTAATATAATTTATTTTACCATGCTCTGTTTTTTCTGTAATTTCAGATAATACTGCTACTGCTTTTTTAGAAATCGCTTCGCAAATAAAATTATTACCGTCTTTTTTTTTACCTTTTATAGCTATAAAGATATCTTTAGATTTTATTTTTCTACTATCTATAACTAGATTATTAATACTTTTATTTGGAAGATTTTTAATCCAAGGTAATAAAAAATATTTTAAATTGTTTTGTTTCATAAAATTGTATATAAATTTTTTGCTATTTTTTATAAATTATCTGGTTTTATTTTCATTTTGTCTAATACTGATACCATTATCTGATTAAAAACTGGAGCTGAAACTGCACCTCCATAATATTTGTTTCCCTTTGGGTTATCAATAACAATTACTAAAGAAAATTTTGGATTATCTGCTGGAGCAACACCTGCAGTATAAGCTACATATTTTTTTATATAACGTCCATTAGGACCAACTTTTTTTGCTGTTCCTGTTTTAATCGCAATGCGATATTTTTTTACTTCAGATTGTTTATCGTTTGGGTTTGTTTGAATTACATTTTCTAGCATATTCAGTACATTTTTTACATATTTTTGAGGAAAAATTCGTTTTTCATATGATGGATGATTAATTTTAACAATAGAAAGTGGTCGATAAACTCCATAACTTCCTATAGTTGTATATAATCTTGCTAATTGAAGTGGTGTTACCATAAGTCCATATCCAAAAGAAAAAGTAGCTTTTTCTAATTTTGATAATTTTTTCTTTTTAGGCATAAGTCCTGGATGTTCACCAATTAATTTTAAATTAGTTCGTTGACCTAATCCAAATTTTAAATATGTTTGAATTAGATCTTGACTTTTCATAGTGAGTGCAATTTTTGATACTCCAACATTACTAGATTTTTTTAATATTCCTGCAATATTTAATTTTTCATAATATGAAACATCTTTAATTTGATGTTTGTTAATAAAAAAAGGTTTAGTATTTATTATTGAATTTTTATTAATAAGTCCTTCTTTTAATGCTTCCATAATAACTATTGGTTTAACTGTAGAACCAGGTTCAAAAATATCTGAAACAGCTCGATTTCGAAAATTTTGAGATGTTGCATATTGTCTTTCATTTGGATTATATGCGGGGCTTGTAGCCATTGATAATATTTCTCCAGTCTTAATATCAACTAAGATAGCTATTCCGAAGTCTGCTTTATTTTTATCGACTGCTTCATATAATTTTTGATAAGTAATATTTTGTAATTCTTTATCAATACTTAATATTAAATTTTTAGCATTAGATTTGTGAATCAAAGACATATTTTCAATTACATGACCTTGATTATCTTTTCTTATTTGTCTTCTACCTGGTTTTCCTATTAAGTGATCGTTGAAATTTTTTTCAATACCTTCAATCCCTTGATCATCTATATTATTCACTCCAATAAGTTGGGCAGCAATTTTACCAGAAGGATAATAGCGTTTTGCTTCTGTTGTTAAATAAATACCAGGTAGTTTAAGATCTTTAATATATTGACCAAGGTTAGTATTAATTTGACGTGCTAAATAAATAAATTTGAAATTTTTATTAAAATTAAGATGAAAAATAAATTTTTTTAATGGAACAGAAAGAATTTGAGATAATTTTTGCCATTTTATATTATTTTCAATTTCTATATCATTGTGAACTATACTAGGATCTATAAAAACTGCATTTACTGGAACAGTTACGGCTAATGGATATCCGATACGATCATTGATAATACCTCTAGTGTTCATAACTGATTGTATTCTCAACGTTCTACGATCTCCTTCATGCGATAATTTTTCAGAATCAATAAATTGAAGAAATATTATACGTAATGTTAAGATAATCAAAAATGAAAAAACAATAATACATAATGCGATAAAACGCCAATTGATATAAATTGTTTTTTTTATTTTTTTATTTTGATATAATTTTATATTTTTTTTTGTATACATTTTATAATTATCTTATGTTTCGAGAATTTTAACAAATTAATAAAATTTATATTTTATTATATTTAACTTTGAAATAATTAAATTTTTTGATCAATTAACTTCAGGAATATCAAGAGTATTTTTTTCAATAATTAAATTTCTCCATTCATCATTTTTTTTATTTTTTTCTATATGTAACTGTTCTTCTTCATTAATTAACATTCTAGTTTTATAAACTATAATTACAATAGAATTAGCAGATAATATTATTGCAAACAATAAAATTAGATGAATTTTAAAATATAAAAGAAAATCATTTTTAATAATATTTGGTAGATCATAGTGTTGTTTTGTATTCATATTATTTTAATTCTGCTGTACGTAATATAGAACTTCGAGCTCTAGGATTTTTTTTAATTTCTTCGAAACTTGGAAATAATCGATTTATAATTTTTAATTTACATATTTTTAGTTTTTCAATTTCTTTTTCTGTGATAGGCATACCATATGGTATTATTTCTTTAACACTATTTTTTATCATAAATTTTTTGATTATTCTATCTTCTAATGAATGAAAGCTAATAACAATAATACGACCTCCTGGTTTTAATATTTTTAATGTATCTTTTAGTGCATTTTTTATTTCTTCTAATTCTTGATTAATATAAATTCTAATTGCTTGAAAAGTTCGTCTAGCTGGATGTTTAAATATATTTTTTATTGGTATTGATCTTTTTATAATATTTACTAATTCTAAAGTTTCTGTTATTTTTTTTCTTTTATTGTAATTTTTAATTGCATATGCAATTTTTTTTGCAAAACGTTCTTCTCCAAAATTTTTTAAAACACAAATAATTTTTTTGATATCGCTTTTAAAAATCCAATCTGAAGCTGTAATTCCACAATTTTGATTCATTCTCATATCTAAAGGTCCATTTTTTTTAAATGAAAAACCTCTTTGATAATCTTCTATTTGTAATGAAGAAACTCCTAAATCAAATAATATTCCATCTACTTTTCCAACAATTTGTTTAGATTTAGCATAATTTAAAATATTTGAAAAGGTATCATGAATTATACAAAAACGTTGATCTTGAATTTTATTTCCTATTAATACAGAATTTAAGTCTTTGTCAATAGCATATAATTTTCCTTTTTTTCCTAGTTTTTTTAAAATTTCAATAGAATGCCCACCCATGCCAAATGTACTATCAATATAAATACCATTTTCTTGAATTTTTAATGATTCAATTATCTCTTCTGTCATAACAGGAATATGTTTTATATTTTGGTTCATAGTAGAATTGTATAATATCAATGAAAAATAAACATGATCATTCGTATTTTAAATGATCATGTTTAATAATTAATAAAATGCTTATAAATATGTTTTTAATTTTTGTCTAAAAACATATTATAAATATATTATATTTTTTTATCCTCGAGAAATTCCTACTATTCCAGAACGAGTCATTTCAATAATTTCGGATATATTTCTAATTATTTTAAGAAAAGAATCTAACTTTTTTGTAGTACCTGAAAGTTGTAATACATATGTTGTAGAAGTGATATCTACAATTTGTCCTCGAAAAACTTCAGTAATATGTTTAATATCATTTTTGCAATTGTTTTTTTGTACTTTTAACAACATAATTTCACGTTCTATATGAGATGTTTGTTCAATTTTTATAACTCTTAAAACATCAATTAATTTATGTAATTGTTTTTCAAGTTGTTCAATAGATTGTTCATTTCCTACTGTTTGTATAGTCATTTTTGATAGAGAAGGGTCTTCGGTAGGTGCTACTGTAACTGTTTCTATATTATAACCTCTTTGTGAAAAGAGCCCTATTACACGTGATAATGCACCTGATTCATTTTCTAAAAGAATAGATAAAATTCTTCGCATATTTTATTAGCCCTCTTTTTTCCTTAACCACATTTCATTCATACCTCCTCCTTGAACCTGCATAGGATAAACGTGCTCTGAATTATCTATTTGAATATCTAAAAAAACTAAATTGCCTTCAGATAGTTTTTTTAAAGCAAATATTAATTTTTTTTCTAATTCTTCTGTTTTACTTATACGTAATCCAATATGTCCATATGATTCTACTAATTTCACAAAATCTGGAAGTGATTCCATATATGAATGAGAATGTCTTCCAGAATAAATCATATCTTGCCACTGTTTTACCATTCCTAAAGAAGAATTATTTAAATTTAATATTAAAACAGCTAAATTATATTGTTTTGCAGTTGATAACTCTTGAATATTCATTTGAATGCTACCATCACCAGTAATACAAATTACAGTAGCTTCAGGTATTGCTAATTTTACACCTAGTGCTGCTGGTAATCCAAATCCCATAGTACCTAATCCACCGGAATTAATCCAATGTCTAGGCTTGTCAAATTTATAATATAGTGCTGCAAACATTTGATGTTGACCAACATCGGAAGTAATATAAGATGTGCCTTTAGTTAATTTAAATAGAGTTTGTATAACATTTTGAGGCTTTATTTTTATGCTTTGTTTATTATATTCTAAACTTTTAGTTTGTTTCCATTCTTTTATATTATTCCACCAATTTTCTAAAGAGTGAATTTTTGGTTCTTTTTTTATTAGTTCTAATATTTCTCTTAAAACATGTTTAGCATCTCCAACTATTGGTATATCTGCAGAAACAGTTTTAGAAATAGATGTAGGATCAATATCAATATGTAAAATAGTAGCATTTGGACAGTATTTTGTTAAATTGTTTGTTGTTCTATCATCAAATCGAACACCAACAGCAAAAATAACATCGGCATTATGCATTGCCATATTAGCTTCATAAGTACCGTGCATACCTAACATTGAAATACTTTGAGGATGATTACCGGGAAAAGCTCCTAATCCCATTAAAGATGTTGTGACAGGACAATGAGTTTTTTCTGCGAATTTTAATAATTCATGATTGCTGTTAGAACTAATAACTCCACCACCAGCATATATAACAGGTTTTTTTGCTTTTAATAATATACTTAGCGCTTTTTTAATTTGTCTGTGATGACCTTTAGTAGTTGGATTATAAGATCGTATATGCACATTTTTAGGCCAAATAAATCCATATTTACTTTTTTGTTTTAAAACATCTTTAGGTAAATCAATAACTACTGGACCAGGACGTCCAGTAGACGCTATCCAAAAAGCCTTTTTAAAGATATTAGGTATATCTTCAGTTTTTTTAACTAAAAAGCTATGTTTTACTATTGGTCGAGAAATACCAATCATATCACATTCTTGAAATGCATCATACCCAATTAATGATGATGCTACTTGTCCTGAAATTACTATCATTGGAATTGAATCCATATAAGCTGTGGCAATTCCAGTAATTGCGTTAGTAGCACCTGGTCCGGAAGTCACTAATACCACACCTGTTTTTCCAGTAGATCTTGCGTATCCGTCAGCCATGTGAGTAGCTGCTTGTTCATGTCTTACTAAAATGTGTTCAATTCCACCAACGGTTTTTAGGGCATCATAAATGTCTAGTACCGCACCACCAGGATAACCAAATATATGTTGTATTCCCTGATTAATTAATGATCTAATAACCATTTCGGCTCCTGATAATATTTCCATTTTTTCCTCCAGGATGCTATTTTATTAGTTTTATTCCTAGTTTTTTATTTGTAGTTTATCCTGATAGTTTATCTAGATAAAGCAAGAACAATATTGATAATTAAAAAATAAAAATTTAAATATTTTTTAGTATTTTTGATGTTTTAAATTAAAATTAATTTATTATTACAAATATATTAAATATTATCAATAAATTGAAATAAATTAAACCATTATATATTCTATACAAAATTAAATATTTTTTAGAATAGTTGTTATTTTATCAAAAATTTTTTAAATTGTGGTGATGTCCATGTTGATAATTTATTTTTTTCTTTAGATATAATGCAAACAGCTAAATTTTCCTTTATAGATAATTCCTTAGCTTTTTTCAAACCTAATAAAAGCAATCCAGTATCCCAACTATCTGCTTCTAACGCAGTTGAAGAAATAACGCTTACAGATATTAAATTATTTTTTACAGGAATTCCATCTTTAGGATTAATAATATGTGCAATATTTTTGCCATTAAGAAAATAATAATTAAGATAAGTTCCAGCTGTACTAATAGACTGATTTTTTAGATGAATAAGTAATTGAATTGCTTTTGTTTTATCAGTAGGTTTTTGAATTGCGATAAGTTTTGATTTTTTATTATTTTCTATTTTAACTAAAACTGTACCTCCTATTGAAATAGTGTAATTTTTTATTCCTTTTTTAGATAAAATACAAGATAAATGATCTACAGCAAATCCTTCAGCTAATGTAGAAGGATTGATTTTTATACCATCTATATTTTTTTGTAAATATATTCCATGTACGTTATTAATAAGTTTTAAATGTTGAATACCTGTAAGATTGATATTTTTTTTTATTATATTTTTTGAAGGATAATTATGAGGTTTTTTTTGAGTTCCAAATCCCCATATATCAATTAAGGTGCCAATAGTTATATCTAATTTTCCATGAGTTTTCTTATGAATTGTTTGTGCTGTTAAAATAATTTTTAGAAAGTTTTTATTAATTTTTAATAGTTTATATTTTTTTAATTGATTGAATTGATAAACTAAAGATTTTTTTTTCCAAGGAGATAATAATTGTTCATCTATATCTAAATTTTTTTGTATTAATTTTTTTATATATTTTATATTTTTAATTTTTATATTGGGAATTTTTACCTGCCAGTATGTTCCCATTGTTTTTCCTTGTAATTTTGTTATTTGTGTTTTTTTTTCGTTTTGATAATCTTTACAAACGATATAAAAAAATATCAAGCAATATAAAAAGATTTTAATTATCTTATTTAAGATCATAATTATAAAACCATTTTTTTTAAACAAAAAATGTTATATAGAAAAAATACAATTTAATTTATTTTATATAAATATTTATAAATTTACATAAAAAATAAATATTTATAAAATTACAAATTTTTAATTGTTTATTAAAAGTTTTTTTATTTATCTGATAACGATCGATGGAGTTAATGGATGATGGAGTGTATACTAAAATTTTATTTCAATTGATAATTTTAATTGTTATTCGTTTTATCAAGATTAGATTGTAATTTATGAGAAAGAAATAATGAAAAGAATAAATATAGTATTACGCGGGACAGTATTTATTTTAACTCTATTACTAAGTTTTGGAATGTCTTGGGGAAATGCAAATGTTACTTCTAATAATATATCCTCAACACAAATTATTCCTAGTTTAGCACCTATGTTAGAAAAAGTAATGCCTTCAGTAATTAGTATTAATATTGAAGGTAATAATACAATTCAAACGTCTCGATTACCTCATCAATTTCAACCATTTTTTGGTGATAATTCTCCTTTTTGCCAAGGTAATTCACCTTTTCGGAATTCTCCTTTTTGTCATTCTAATCCAAATTCCGATAATACAAATGAAAAGTTTCATGCGCTAGGATCAGGTGTTATTATTGATGCTGAAAAAGGATATGCTGTTACTAATAATCACGTTGTAGAAAATGCAAATAAAATACAAGTACAATTAAGTGATGGACGTCGCTATGCAGCTCATGTAATTGGAAAAGATCCAAGATCTGATATTGCTTTAATACAATTAAAAAATGCAAACAATTTAAGTGCAATTAAAATTGCAGATTCTGACTCTCTAAGAGTTGGTGATTATACTGTAGCTATAGGTAACCCGTATGGTCTTGGTGAAACTGTGACATCTGGTATTATTTCTGCTTTAGGCAGAAGCGGACTAAACATTGAACATTACGAAAATTTTATTCAAACTGATGCTGCTATTAACAGAGGTAATTCTGGAGGAGCATTGGTTAATTTAAATGGTGAATTAATAGGTATTAACACTGCAATATTAGCTCCAGATGGGGGTAATATAGGTATTGGTTTTGCTATTCCTGGAAACATGGTTAAAAATCTTACTGCACAAATAGTTCAATTTGGACAAGTAAGACGTGGTGAGTTAGGAATAATAGGTATGGAATTAAATTCTGATTTAGCAAAAATCATGAAAATTAACACTCAAAAAGGTGCTTTTATTAGTCAAGTTTTACCTAACTCCTCTGCATTTCAAGCAGGTATTAAAGCTGGAGATATTATTATATCTTTAAATAAAAAACCTATTTACAGTTTTGCAGCATTACGTGCTGAAATTGGATCTTTACCAGTGACTACTAAAATGGAGCTAGGAATTTTCCGAAATGGTAAAATTAAAGATATTATTGTTGAATTAAAACCATCTTTTAAAAATAGTATTAATTTTGGCGAGATTTATATAGGTCTCGAAGGTGCTAATTTATCTAATTATATATTAGATCATCAGAAAAAAGGCGTAAAAGTAGAAGATGTTAAAATACATACTTCAGCTGCAAAAATTGGCTTTAAAAAAGATGATATTATTCTAGAGGTTAATCAAAAACTAATAAATAATTTAGATGATTTGAAACACGAATTAGATTCCAAGCCACATGTATTAGTTTTTGGAGTAAAAAGAGGAAATTCTAATATTTACTTAGTAACTGAACAATTAGTAAATGAATAATTTTTATATAATTCCGCCCGATTTTTTCATACGGGCGGTTTTCTATATTATTTTAAATTACGTAATAATTGATTAATTTCTACTTTGCTCATTGTCTTACAATCTACTTTTTTGACAATAATTGCAGAATATAAATTATATTTTTTATTTTGTGATGGTAAACTTCCTGAGACTACAACAGAATTAGCAGGAATTCGTCCATAAGAAATTTCTTCTGTTTCTCTATTATAAATTTTAGTACTTTGACCAATAAAAACACCCATAGATATTACAGAACCTTTTTCTACAATTACCCCTTCTACAATTTCAGAACGAGCACCAATAAAACAATTATCTTCAATTATAGTGGGATTATTTTGTAGAGGCTCTAATACCCCACCTATACCAACTCCTCCTGATAAGTGTACATTTTTTCCGATTTGAGCACAGGATCCTACAGTGGCCCATGTATCAATCATAGTTCCTTCATCTATATATGCACCTATATTAACGTATGATGGCATAACTACTGTATTACGATTAATGAATGCGCCATATCTAATAGTAGCCTGAGGTACTATACGAACTTTTTCTTTTTTAAAATTTTCTTCAGTATATTTATTATATTTAAGTGGAATTTTATCGTAATAATTAGTATTTTCACCTATAAAAATATTATTTTTTGTAAAATATATATATAATAAAATTGCTTTTTTTAACCATTGATGAGTAATCCATGTATTATCTTGTTTTTCTGAAATACGAATTTTTCCTTTATTTAATAATTTAATTATATAAGTGATTGTTTCATAAGTTTCAGCATTAATAGTTTTAAAATTTATTTCATTTCTATGTTCATAAGCATTTTCAATTATTTGTTGAAATTTTTTCATTATAAATTATCCTAATTTACTATATTTTGTTATATAAAAAATTTAATTTTATTAATTAATGAAACTAGGAAGTATTTTTTCATGTTTTTGCCATGTTAAAATATCACATCCATTATTTGTGACCAATATAGTATGCTCGTATTGAGCAGATAATGAGTGATCTTTTGTTTTTACAGTCCATCCATCTTTCATACATTTGACTTCTGATTTTCCTGCATTAACCATAGGTTCAATAGTAAAAATCATTCCTTTTTCTAATAATATTTTATTATTATTTTTATAGTGTAATATATGTGGTTCTTCGTGAAATGAAGCACCGATTCCATGCCCACAATATTCTTTTACAACTGAAAAACCATTATTCTCAACATAATTTTCAATTATTTCTCCAATTTTATAAAGTGGTATTCCTGGTTTAATTATATTTAAAGAAGCATAAAGGCTTTCTTGAGCAACTTTACATAAACGTTTAGATAACGTATTTGTTTTACCTACAAAAAACATTTTTGAGGTATCAGCATAATAATTGTTTTTAATAACTGTAACATCAATGTTTACTATATCTCCTATTTTTAAAATTTGATTTTTATTTGGAATACCGTGGCATACAACATCATTAACAGAAATACAGACAGATTTTGGAAAACCATGATATCCTAAGCAAGCTGGAATGGCATTGTTTTGCTTAATAAAATCATGACAAATATCATTTAGTTCTTCTGTACTTATATTTGGTTGAATATATGCTTCAATCATTTCTAATACTTGTGCAGCTAGTTTTCCAGATATTCTCATTTTTTCTATTTCTGATTCTTTTTTTATTATACAATTCATAATATTTAACCAATTTAAATAAATTAAATTTAATTTGCTTAAATTATAGTTTATAAAATTTAGTTATAAAAATTTTTTATTTTAATATTTAATTATTAATTGAAAGAAAAAATGAAACACATTAATAATTATTGCTGTTCTTAAGTATCTAATATGATATATTTTATTCAATTTGTTAAATATATTTAATATTATTACATTTAGCTAAAATATTTGTCTTTTCTTGTTTGATATAAACGTTATAAAATTATTTATTTCATCAAACATTTATGTTTTATACTTTTTATTTAAGGAATTGTTATGGAAATTGTATCAATGAGAGATATGTTAAAAGCAGGGGTTCATTTTGGACATCAAACCCGATATTGGAATCCGAAAATGAAACCATTTATTTTTGGTTCTAAAAATAAAGTACATATTATTAATTTAGAAAAAACTCTTCCAATGTTTAATTTTGCTTTATTAGAATTAAAAAAAATATCTGTTAAAAAAGGTAAAATATTATTTGTTGGAACAAAAAGAGCAGCTAGCAAAAAAATTAAAGAAACAGCAATAATTTGCGAACAATTTTATGTTAATCATCGTTGGTTAGGAGGTATGCTGACTAATTGGAAAACAGTACGTCAATCTATTAAGCGCTTAAAAGATTTAGAAATAGAATCTAAAGATGGTACTTTTTTAAAACTTACAAAAAAAGAAGCATTAATACGAACACGTGAATTATTTAAATTAGAAAATAGTTTGGGTGGTATAAAAAATATGGGAGGTCTTCCAGATTGTTTATTTGTTATTGATGCTGCTCATGAACATATTGCCATTCAAGAAGCAAATAACTTAGGGATTCCTGTTTTTGCTGTCGTAGATACTAATTCTAATCCTGATGGTGTAGATTATATAATACCGGGAAATGATGACGCAATTAGATCTGTTTCACTATATTTAAAAGCTGTAACAATAAGTATTTGTAAAACAAATCATCAAACTTCATTATCTGAAGTATTAATAAATGAAAAAGAAAATATACATATTTAATTAATATATATTCGTATTTCAAAACTGAAAAGAGAAAAACTATATGACTACTAATATTAGCGCTGAATTAGTTAAAAAATTAAGATTACGTACAGGTGTTGGTTTTATGGAATGTAAACGAGCGTTAATAGAAGAAAATGGAGATATTGAGTTATCAATTGATAATTTGAGAAAATCAGGAAAATTGCAAGCTTCTAAAAAATTACAAAATACTACAAATCAAGGTTTAATATTTTCTAATATTGAAAATAATACTGGAGCCATGATTGAGTTAAATTGTCAAACTGATTTTGTTTCAAAAGATGCATTATTTATTGCTTTAGGAAAAGAAATAATTTCATCAATATTATCTAATAAAATCATAAAAATTGATGATATAAAAAAACATTTTGAAGAACAATTAACAGAATTGATTATTAAGTTTGATGAAAATATTAAAATCAATCGATTTAAAATTATTAAAGGTAATAACATATTTTCTTATATACATGCTGGTCGCATTGGTGTATTAGTTAGTGCTAATAATTTAAACCAAGATATATTAAAAAATATTGCAATGCATATAGCTGCAAGTAAACCTGAATATATATATCCACATGAAGTACCTAAATCTATTTTTGAAAGAGAGTATAATATTCAATTAGAATTAGTAAAAAATTATAAAAAACCCACTAGTATATTACAAAAAATAGTAGATGGTCGTATGAATAAGTTTGTTAATAACATTTCACTTGTTGGTCAAAATTTTATAATTGATCCAAATAAAACAGTAGGTGAAATATTAAATGAAAATAATGGAAGTGTTGTATCTTTTGATAGATTCGAAATAGGAGAAAATATAGTTAATGAAAAAAATATTGATTAATAGTGATATAATTTTCTTTTAAAGAAAATATATGTTTATTTAATACATAAAATATATTCGGATTAAAAAAAATGTCAACCAATATAAAATTTATATACCCCCGTATTTTACTAAAAATAAGTGGCGAAGTATTACAAGGAGTGAATAAATTTGGTATTGATATAAATTCTTTAAAAAAAATCGCTAAAGAAATAAAATTAGTATTAAATATTGGTGTACAAGTAGGATTGGTCATTGGTAGTGGAAATTTATTTCGTGGTTCAACTTTATCTAAAACTGGTATAAATAGAATAGCATCTGATCATATTGGCATATTATCAACGATAATTAATAGCTTAGCAATGCATGATATAATGCATTATTACTCTATTCGTTCTTATGTCATGTCTGCTATACCAATGAATGGTATATGCGAAACTTATACTTATAAACGAGCAATAAAACTTTTATGTAATAATTGTGTAGTAATTTTTGCTGCCGGTATAGGTAATCCTTTATTTACCACAGATTCAGCAGCATGTTTACGTGGAATTGAAACACAATCAAATATTATTTTAAAAGGAACAAAAGTTGATGGAGTTTATTCTAAAGATCCAAAAAAATATTCTCATGCAATTTTTTATAAAAAATTAACATACAAAGATGTTCTTAAAAAAGAACTAAAAGTTATGGATTTATCTGCTTTTTCTTTAGCTAGAGATCATGATTTACCCATTCGAGTCTTTAATATTAATAAGCCTCAATCTTTATATCGTATTGTTACAGGATATGATGAAGGTACTATTATTACCACATAAAATATAATAATTATAGATACGTAAAATATTTCAAAAGAATAAACTTAATAATAAATAAAAAATAAATATAACCGATAGGTAATCATGTGATTAATCAGATTTATATGAACAGTAATCAAAAAATGGAACTATGTATCAAAAATTTTCAAATTCAAGTAAATAATATTAAAACTGGAAGAGCATCTCCAGAACTTCTCAAGAATATATATGTTGAATATTTTGGTTCTAAAGTACCAATTTTCCAAATATCTAATATAATAGTTGAAGATTATCATACTCTTAAAATTAATATATTTGATAGTTCTAATACAAATTTAATTAATAAAGCTATTTTGAATTCAAATCTTGACTTAAATCCAATTATACATGGTAAAGATATAATTGTACCAATACCAGGATTAACAGAAGAAAGAAGAAGAAACCTTGTTAAAATTATAAGAAATAATGCAGAAAATACTCGGATTTATATACGAAATATTCGAAGAGATGCTAATGAAAAAATTAAAATTTATTTGAAAAATAAAATTATTGGAACAGATCAAGAACATAGTGCACAAAATAAGATTCAAAAAATAACAGATGAATATATTAAGAAAATAGAAACTATTTTGGTCGTAAAAGAACAAGAATTGATGAAATTTTGATATATTATTAACAACAAAAGTGAAAATTAATATTTATATCTTAAATAGATTAATAAAAACATTTTTTATAATAAAAAGTTTTATGAAAAAAATAACAATTTTAGGTTCAACTGGTTCTATTGGTATTAGTACAATATCTATTATTAAAAAACATCCTAATTTATTTAAAATAGTCGCCTTAGTTGCAAATAAAAATTTTTCTATGATGTTGAAGCAATGTGAATTTTTTTCTCCTGATTGGGTAGCTATGAAAAATGAAAGATCTGCAAATATACTTAGAATAAAACTTAAAGAGAAAAAAATTAAAACACAAGTTTTATCTGGAATTAAAGAAATTTGTGCACTAGCTTCTTTGGAAGATAATGATGTTGTAGTATCTGCAATTGTTGGAATGGCAGGTTTAATGCCTACTTTATCGGCTATATATGCTGGAAAAACAATTTTATTAGCTAATAAAGAATCTTTAATTACTTGTGGTCATATATTTATGAATGCTGTGTCTTTTCACGATGCTAAAATAATTCCTATAGATAGCGAACATAATGCTATTTTTCAGGTTTTACCTAAACGTTTACAAAAAAATTTAGGAAAAGTTAATTTAAAAGAAAATGGTATTAAATCTATTATTTTAACTGGTTCAGGTGGACCATTGTATAATTTAAAAAAAGAAAATTTACCTTTTGTTAAACCTGAACAAACATTTATGCATCCGAATTGGTCAATGGGAAAAAAAATATCAGTAGATTCAGCAACTATGATAAACAAAGGTTTAGAATATGCTGAAGCAAGATGGTTATTTAATGCCTCAGATAGTGAAATTAATATTTTAATTCATCCTCAGTCAATTATTCATTCTATGGTAGAATATATTGATGGTTCAGTATTAGCTCAACTTTCAATTCCAGATATGAAAGTTGCTATTTCATATGCGATGTCATTTCCTAATCGTATTGCTTCCGGTTCTGATTTTTTAAATTTTAAAAAATTGAAGTATTTAAATTTTTTTGAACCAGATTTTATACAATTTCCATGTTTAAAATTAGCAATTGATGCTTTTTCGAATGGTCAATCAGCAATGACAGTTTTAAATGCTGCTAATGAGATTTCCGTATCTGCTTTTTTACATTCAAAAATTCAATTTAATAAAATTTATGAAATAAATAGTGATATTTTAATATCCTCTTCTTTTTTAGAACCTACTTCCGTTGAAGAAATTTTAGAAATCGATAAAAAAACTAGAATAAAAACAGAAAAAAAAATATTAACTTTAATTAATTAAACAAATAATAATATTTTTATTTTAAATTAATTTTATTTATAAGAGAAATATATATTTAATGTTATGTAAATATTTACAACCCAAAACAACATTAAGAAAAAAAATACCTCGTCATATTGCTATTATTATGGATGGAAATGGAAGATGGGCTCAAAAAAAAGGTAAAATACGTACCTTAGGTCATAAAGCAGGTTTTAAAGCAGTTAAAGAAGCAATTAAATTTGCTATTCAAAATAAAATAGAAGTATTAACATTATATACTTTTAGTAGTGAAAACTGGAAACGTCCGAAATTAGAAGTAGTATCTTTGATTAAATTATTTTTATTTGCATTAAAAAATGAACTAAAATATTTAAATAAATATAATATTTGTCTTAAAGTAATTGGTGATTTAACGTTTTTTAGTGAAGAATTACAATCGTGTATTTATCAAGCAGAAAAAATTACTTTAAATAATAGTGGTTTGATTTTAAATATTGCTGCAAATTATGGTGGTAAATGGGATATAGTGCAAGGTGTAAAGAAAATAATAACTGCTGTTCACAATGGAGATTTAAATATTAATCAAATTGAAGAAAAAACGTTTTCTCAATATTTGTCTACTAGTAGTTTATTACCAGTAGATTTAGTCATTAGAACTGGAGGGGAGAAAAGACTGAGTAATTTTTTATTATGGCAAATAGCATATTCTGAATTATATTTTACTGATGTCTTATGGCCTGATTTCAATCGATTTGTATTTCAAGATGCAATGAGTTATTTTAGTACTCGAAACCGTCGTTTTGGAGGACTTATTAAAGATTAAAATATTGGTAATATTATTTAAATTTTATTAAAAATATTTTTTTGATAATATTAAATATTACCAAAATTTTATTTTTTATTTCTTATTATATCTTTTAGATTATATGCTATAAAAGCATGTAAGGTATTAGATCTATTGCAGGAAAAGTTGCAATAATGTTAATTAAAAAATTTTTTATGGTTTTTTTAATGTTTTTTAGTATAAATATTTATTCAAAAAATCTATGGACTATAAAAAACATTGAATTTCAAGGATTAAGATATTTTTCAAAAGAGGAAGCATTGAAAAATATTTTGTTTAATATTGGTAGTGAGATATCTGAACATGATATTAAGAACAGCATTAAATCTTTATTTCAAACGGGAAAATTTGCAGATATTAAAGTATTATGTTCAGAAAAATCACTTATTTTTAAAGTAATAGAACGACCTTTAATCTATCATATTAATTTTTTAGGAAATCATGTAATTACAAATACTATTTTAAAAAAATATCTTGATCAATTAGGATTTGAAATAGGTAAACAATATAATCCATATTTAACAAATATTTTTATAGAAAATATAAAAAAATTTTATAATCATGTTGGACGATATAAAGTAAAAATTAAATTGATAACAACTTTTTCTTCAAATAATAGAGTTAATTTGAAAATATTAATTGATGAAGGAAATTTGTCACAAATAAATAGTATTCAAATTTTGGGAAATAAAAATTTTTCTCGAGATGAAATAATTTCTTTATTTAAGTTAAAAGATTATACACCCTGGTGGTATTTATTGGACAAATGTGTTTATTATTCTGATCAATTAGAAAAAGATTTAAATAACTTAAGTAAGTTTTATTTAAACAAAGGATATTATTATTTTCATATAGATAAAAAAACAATTAATTTTTTAAAAGATCAAAATAAAGTTAATATTGTTTTGCACATTTCCGAAGGAAATAAATATAACATTGCTCAATTTTTTATTAATGGAAATACATTACAGTATTATAAAAAAATCAAAAATTTAATTAATATCAATCATAATGAAGTTTATAATCAAGAAAAAATTGATTTAATCATTCATAAAATAAAGTATTTTTTATCTGAAAATGGATATATTAATGCTCAAATTGTAATTAATCCTCAAATAAATTTTAAGAAAAAAACTATAATTTTAAATTTTAATATAAATATTAATCAACGTTATTTTGTTAATAAAATACGTTTTATAGGTAATGAGTTAACACAAGATTCAGTTTTGCGTCGTGAAATAAAACAAATAGAAGGTGAATGGTTAAATTTAAAATTAATTGATTTAGGGAAAGAATCACTAGAAAGAATTAAATATCTTTATGATATTAAAATTACTAAAGATTTTTTATATCATAAAAAAAATGCAGTTGATATTACCTATGAAATAAAAGAGCAACCTACTGGTACTATAAATTTTGGATTAGGATATGGAAAAGATAGCGGTTTAAGTTTTAATGCATCTCTTTCAAAAGATAATTTATTGGGATCTGGTAATTCTATTAAAGCTAGTGTTATTAAAAATGACAATCAAAAATATGCAGATTTTCTAGTTACATATCCATATTTTTTCGATGATGGTACGAATTTAAATATGAGATTATTTTATAATAATTTTAAATATCATCTTAATGATACATCAATGCTTACAAAGCAAACAGCTGGTTTTGAAAGTGATTTAAGTTTTTTAATTGATGAATTTAATAGGTTTAATGTAGGTTTTGGATATACTAGAAATAGTTTAATTAACACAGATAATTTAATTAATACAACTAGTTTAGTCCATCAAAAAAATAAAAAAATTTTTATAACTAATATTAATCAAAAATTTGATGATAAGTCTTTAACAAATAGTTTAGTAAATAATTTTACTTTAAATTATTCATTTTTACATAATACTTTAAGAAATGTTTATTTTCCTGTTTCTGGTAATCAAACTTATTTCAGTGGTAAAAATACTATTCCTGGTTCTGATGATAATTTTTATAAATTTTTATTAGATACTGAACAATATATACCGTTAGATGAAGAAAAAAAATTTATATTTTTAACTCATTTTCGAGCTGGTTTCGGAGATAGTTTAAATAAAGAAAAACTACCTTTCTATGAAAATTTTCATTCAAATAGCTCTAATAATGTTCGTGGATTTCGTGTTAATACTATTGGTCCAAAGCAAAATGATGCTATTAATAATTTAAAAGAATGTTTGGGACATAAAAACAATAATTTTTGTGAATCTTTAGACTCAGTCGGTGGAAATGCTATGATTATGACTAATTTAGAATTAGTTGTGCCCATACCATTTGTTAAAGAAGAGTATACAAATTTTCTTAGGTCTTCATTGTTTTTAGATGCTGGTAATATTTGGGATACTAAATCGAAACAACAAAAAAATAATTCTAATTTACAGTTTATAGATTTTAGTAGCTTAAAAAATATTTATTCTTCAATTGGTTTGTCTTTACAGTGGTTTTCGCCTATTGGACCGTTAGTATTTTCTTATGCTTTTCCTATTTATACAAATCAAAGCAATCAGTTAGAGGCGTTTCAATTTAATATTGGTAAAAATTGGTAATTTAAAGTAAATCAAATTTTTTATTATTATTTGTTAAAAAATATACGGTTTATTTATAAAATATGTGTTATTTGAATTGGTTATTTTTTATAAGGTAAGTATGTTAAATTATAATCATAATATTTTAGACATCAAAAAAATTTTAAAAATTTTACCCCATCGTTATCCTTTATTATTAATTGATCGAATTTTAGATTTTAAAATATTTTGTTATGTGAAAGCATTAAAAAATTGTACTATAAATGAGCCATTTTTTCAGGGACATTTTTTAAAAAAACCTATTTTTCCTGGTGTTTTAATTATTGAGTCTATGACTCAAGCAGCTGCTATTTTAATATATAAGAGTACAGGAATTTTAAATATCAACAAATTATACTATTTTGTTGGTATTGAAAATGCTAGATTTAAAAAAAATGTTATTCCTGGCGATCAAATATTTATTGAAGTATTTTATATTAAAAATAAAAAAAATTTAATTCAATTTAAAGCTATTGCATTAGTAAATAATATAAATATTTGTCATGCTACTATTCTTTTTTATAAAAAAGTTAATATTCAGTAAAATATTTTTATATCAAGTTTGGAAAATAAATGAGTTCATTAAAATTTGTTCATCTTCATGTACATAGTGATTATTCAATATTTGATGGGTTATCTAAACCAGAAGATTTAGTAAAAAAAGCATTTTCTTTTAATATGATGGCTCTAGCTCTTACAGATTTTAGCAATTTGTATGGTGTAATTAAATTTTACAATTCTGCACATAAATGGGGTTTAAAACCTATTATTGGAACAACAGTAAAATTTGTTTCAGAATTTATAAAAAACGATTTAGTAGAACTAACTATATTAGCTTCAAATCAAGAAGGATATAAAAATTTAATTACATTAATTTCTCGTTCTTATAAAAAAGGATATATTAACAATAAATCTGTAACAATAAAAAAGAAGTGGCTTACAGAACTTAATAATGGATTAATATTACTTTCTGGTGGATGCCAAGGTGAAATTGGAAAAGTTTTATTGCGTAGTCAATATACATCAATATACTCTTGTTTAAAATTTTATGAAACATACTTTCCTTCTTGCTATTATTTAGAATTAATACGAACAGGAAGAAAAAATGAAGAAAAATATTTACATTTAGCTGTAGATTTATCTTATTCTAAAGGTATTCCAGTAGTTGCAACTAATGATGTTTGTTTTTTAAACGAAGAAGATTTTAAGATTCATAAAATTAGAATCGCAATTCATGAAGGAGAAATCTTAAAAAATTCTAAAATTCAAAATAATTATAGTAAACATCAATTTCTTAAAAGTGAAGAACAAATATTTCATCTTTTTTCTGATATTCCTGAAGCATTAGTAAATAGTGTAGAAATTGCAAAACGTTGCAATGTTTTTATATCTTCTGGAAAATATTTTTTGCCACAGTTTCAAACAGGTAAAATAAGTGTACAAGATTATTTAGTTAACAAAGCTAAACAGGGATTAAAAAAACGTTTAAGAGTATCTTTTTCTAATATTAACATAGATAAAGAAACTTATTTAAAATATAAAAATCGTTTAGTTATGGAACTAAATATAATAAATAAAATGGGTTTTCCTGGTTATTTTTTAATTGTTATGGAATTTATACAATGGGCAAAAAATAATAATATTCCAGTAGGACCTGGTAGAGGTTCAGGTGCAGGTTCATTAGTCGCATATGTATTAAATATAACAGAAATAGATCCTTTATTGTTTAATTTATTATTTGAACGATTTTTAAATCCAGAACGTATTTCTTTGCCTGATTTTGATATTGATTTTTGCATGGATAAGCGAGATAAAGTAATTGAACATGTTTCAGATATGTATGGGAGAAATGCAGTAGCTCAAATTATTACTTTTGGAACAATGACAGCAAAAGCTGTAATTAGAGATGTAGGAAGAGTTTTAGGTTATCCCTATGGATTTATTAACAATTTATCTAAATTAGTACCTTTAGATCCAGGCATAACACTTGACGAAGCTTTTTCTAGTAAATCAGAGTTATATAATCTTTATAAGAATGATGAAGATATAAAAAAATTAATTGATATATCTAAAAAGTTAGAAGGAGTAACTCGAAATATTGGGAAACATGCAGGTGGAGTTGTAATTTCACCTACTAAGATCACTGATTTTTGTCCATTGTATTGTGATGAAAGTGGAAATAACCCTGTTACTCAATTTGATAAAAATGATATTGAGTACGTTGGTTTATTAAAATTTGATTTTCTTGGTTTACGTACATTAACAACAATTAGTTGTACAGTAGATATGATTAATTCAAGATTATTATCGAATCAACAAAAAATTAATATTAATTCTATTTCTTTAAATGATAAAAAATGTTTTTATTTATTAAAAAAATGTAAAACTACAGCTATTTTTCAATTAGAATCTCATGGAATGAAAGATTTAATTAAAAAGTTAAAACCAGATTGCTTTGAAGATATTATTGCTCTTTTAGCACTCTTTAGACCCGGACCATTACAATCTGGAATGGTAGACAATTTTATAAATAGAAAACATGGATATGAAAAAATTTCATATCCGGATCATAAATGGCAACATATACTTTTAAAACCAGTATTAGAATCTACTTATGGTATTATTTTATATCAAGAACAAGTAATGCAAATTGCTCAAATTTTAGCAGGTTATACTTTAGGAAAAGCTGATATTTTAAGACGTGCTATGAGTAAAAAAGATTTAAAAGACATGGAAAAGCAAAGAAAAATTTTTTTAAAAGGATGTGAACATAATAGTATTAATATAAATTTAGCAACAAAAATTTTTGATTTACTAGAAAAATTTGCAGGATATGGATTTAATAAATCACATTCTGTAGCTTACGCTTTAGTATCTTATCAAACATTATGGCTAAAAACATATTATCCGGCAGAATTTATAGCTTCTACTATGAACTCTGATATAGATAATACGGAAAAAATTATAATTCTAGTAAATGAAGCGTTTAATATGAAATTAAAAATTATTCCTCCAAATCTTAATTTAAGTAAATATGAATTTTATGTTGATTATAGTAATAATATAATTTATGGTCTTGGTGCGATCAAAGGAATAGGTGAAAATTCAATAAAAAGTATTATTAAAGAAAGAGATAAAAATGGTTGTTTTTATGATTTGTTTGATTTATGTATTCGTTGTGATTTAAATAAGATAAATCGTAGAATATTAGAAAAACTAATTATGTCTGGTAGTTTGGATTCTATTAATAAAAATAGAAATCAGTTACTTAATTTAATTGAAAATGCTATTAAAGTTGGAAAAGAGCATAAAAGAATTAAAAATAATGGACAAGCCAGTCTTTTTGGTACGTTTCAAGATGAATTGAAAATAATAAAAAAAAATAATTTATCTCAATCCTCTTATTTTGAAAAAGATCAATTAAAGAATGAATATCAAGTTTTAGGTTTTTATTTAACAGCACACCCTATTAATCAGTATGAAAAAGAATTAAAACATTATATAAATAAATTAAAAATTTCAAAACTAAAGTTTAGTAATAAAATTAAAATAGTTTCAGGGATCGTAGTTTCAGTTAAAGTAAAAACAACAAAAAATAAAAATAAAATAGTTATACTGATATTAGATAATTATACTAGCCGTATAGAAGTTCTAATATTTAAGAAAGTATTCAATTTATTTGAACATCTAATTAAAGTAAATGAAATTTTAATAATTCAAGGAACAATCGATTTAACTAGGAATTCAAAAATAATAGCACATGATATTATGAATTTAATGCTAGCAAGAGAAAAATATGTTCAAAAGTTAATTATTATATTAACGCAACAAAACGATGAACTTTTTTTAAAAAAAATATATCAGTTATTAGAAAAACAAGATAAAGGAAGTATTTTTGTTGATCTTTTTTGTAAAACAGTCAAATTATCTTTTAATTTCATCAAAAAAGAGAATTTTTATATTACTGTTAATAATGAGTTTTTGAATGAACTAAAATTTTTAGTTGGATCAGAAAAAATACAATTAAAATTTTATTAAATTAAATATTTTATAAAATTTTTTTCATTTTTTTCTTAATATAAGAAAATGATTTTAATATTTTAATTTATTTTTTAAAAAAGAAATAATATCTTGTATATTAATGAGAATATTTTTTTTATTTCTTCTTTCTCGATACTCAACACTGTTTTTACTTATGTTACGTTGACTAACAATAATTTGATGAGGAATACCCAGTAAATCTATTTCATTAAACATTATACCTGGTCTTTTATTTCTATCATCTAAAATTACGTCTATTTTTTCATTTTTAATTAATTTATATAATTCTTCTGTAACTCTTTTAGTTTGTTGACAATTATTTATATTAATGGGTAAAATAGCTACTTGAAAAGGAGCAATAGAATTTGGCCAAATAATACCCTTATCATCATAATTCTGTTCAATGATAGCAGCAATAATTCTTGTTATTCCAATTCCATAACACCCCATATATAAATTTTTTTGTTTTCCCAATTTATCTTTTACTAATATATTCATTTTTTTAGAATATTCTTGTTCTAATTGAAATATATGTCCAATTTCAATACTTTTTTTAATTTCTAAAGATTTTAAACCGTCTGGTCCTACATCATTTTCTGTAATATTTCTAATATCAACAATAGTTGGAATTTGAATATCTATATTCCAGTTTACATTAATAAAAAATTTATTATTAATATTTGCTCCAATAGTAAAATTCTCCATATAGTATACTGAAACATCAGCAAATATAGGAACATTTAAATTTAAAGGTCCTAAAAACTTTTTTTGAATTCCCGTTGATGAAATAATTTCTTCTTCATTCATTAATTTTAATGGTTTTTCAAAAATATCAATTTTTTCTAATTTAAATAAGTTTAATTCATGTTCTGATTTTATTAGTACAGCAGCAAACGAAAACTTTTCATTTTTACGAGTTCGAACTAAAATGGTTTTTACTAAATTTTTGGTAAGGTTTTGAATTTCATGAATACTTTTAATAGATTTTATACTTTTAATCTTATTATGAATATTGTTATTATTTTTTTTAAAAAAATTAATAGATTCTATTGATTGAGCTGTATTAACATTAGAAGAATATAATGTATTTTTTGAAAATACTATCTCATCTTCTCCATTCTCAGATAATGCTTGAAATTCATGAGAAATTTTACCACCCATTGATCCGGAATCAGCATTAACTACTCTAAATTGAAGTTGCATTGTATTAAATATGTTAATATAACTTTGATAAAATTTATCATAAGTTTGTTTTAAGCAAGATTTATTAATATGAAAAGAATAAGCATCTTTCATAGTAAATTCACGAGATCTAATAATTCCAAATCTTGGACGTATTTCATCTCTAAATTTAGTTTGAATTTGGTATATAATTAATGGTAAATCTTGATATGAACGGATTTCATTGCCAATCAAATGAGTTACAACTTCTTCATTAGTTGGTCCTAATATAAACTTTTGATTACGTCGATCAAAAAATTGTAATAGCTCTTTTCCATATATATTTAAACGTCCACTTTTTTCCCATAATTTTTCAGGTTGTATAATAGGCATAGAAATTTCTAATGCGTTGATTTTTTTCATTTCATTTATAATAATTTTATTTATTTTTTTTAAAACTCTTAAACCTGTTGGCAGCCAAATATATAAACCTGAAGATAATTTTCTAATCATTCCACTTCTTAACATAAGTTGATGACTAATGATTTTAGTATCATGAGGAGTTTCTTTTAAAGTTAGTAGTAAATATTGAGTTGCACGCATATATTAAGATCTCAATGTAAATAAAAAGTTATATAAAATTAAAGTACTTATTTTTAATTATCAATATTAATTCTATTATATAATAAAATATTTTATAAGATATTTTTTAATAGTTTTAATTTTTTAGTATTAATTAAATTTCATTAATAAAATATTTAAATCAATTTTTTTTATTCATTTCTTATTAAATAGAACAACAATAATGGTTAAAAATATTTAAAATGAATCATGATATGCACGAAGAAAAAACTGAACAACCAACTGAACATCATATTAAAAAATCTCGAAAGAAAGGACAAACAAGATATTCTCGAGAATTAAATTCTTTATTAATTTTAATAGTTGGATTATTAAACTTATGGTGGTGTGGAGATTTAATTGTACTTGAATTTAGCAAAATTATATCTAATAGTTTTTGTTTTGATAATAGTATTATTTTCAATAAACAAAACATTTTATTAAATATTTTTATTTCTTTAAAAAAAATTTTTATTGTCTTTTCTCCATTGTTAGGGTCTTTGCTTTTTATTATTATAGTACCCGCTGTTTTTTTTAGTGGTATTAAATTTAATTTAACGTCATTAAAATTTAATTTAAAAAAATTAAATTTAATAAGTGGATTAAAAAGAGTTTTTTCTTTAAAAATATTTCTTGAGTGTTTTAAAAACATGTTAAAGTTGTTTGTAATTGGAAGTATAGCTTGTTGGTATTTATGGATACATTTTTTTGAAATATTATTCTTTAATATTAAAGATATTTTTTCTGCTTTATCTTTTGGATTTCATACTATTGTTTTTTGTTGTATTTTAACAATATTAGGTTTAATTCCAATTGTGATTTTTGATATTTTTTGGCAACAATTTCAACATTACAAACAATTAAAAATGACTCATCAACAAATAAAAGATGAATTTAAAGAGCAAGAAGGTCATCCACATTTAAAAATTAGAATTCGTCGTCAAATGAAAGAAAATTTTAGAAGAAGAATGATTTTAAATGTTCCACAATCTGATGTTGTTATCACTAATCCGGTACACTACTCAGTAGCATTAAAATATGATGAAAAAAACATGAATGCACCTAAAGTAATTGCGAAAGGTATAGGCGATGTGGCTATTAAAATACAAAAAATTGCAATTCAAAATAATGTTGCTATAATTTCCGCTCCTTTATTAGCACGTGCATTATATCGTTATTCAGAAATCGGACAATATATTCCAGGTCCTCTTTATAAAGCTGTTGCTGAAATTTTAGCATGGGTATGGAAGGTAAGAAAGTGGAAAAAAGAAGGTGGAATTTTTCCAGAAAAACCAAAGAATATCTTTGTTCCATCAGAATTTAATTTTAAAGGAGAAAGTAAAAGTAATGGTTAATTTTTCTTCTATTTTTCGAATTATAAAAAATTTCAAAAATACTCAGTGGAAGGTATTAGCAGGACCAATACTTATTTTAATTATCTTATCAATGATGGTTTTGCCATTAGCACCTTTTATTTTAGATGTTTTTTTTACTTTTAATATTGCGTTATCAATAATAATTTTACTTGTTTCTATGTTTACTAGAAAAACTTTAGATTTTGCTGCTTTTCCAACTGTTTTACTATTTTCAACATTGTTAAGACTAGCATTAAATGTTGCATCTACTCGTGTAATTTTTTTAAACGGTCATACTGGAACTTATGCAGCCGGTAGAGTTATAGAATCGTTCGGTCATTTTTTAGTAGGTGGAAATTTTGCTATTGGTATAGTTGTATTTGTTATTCTAGTTATTATTAACTTCATGGTAATTACGAAAGGGGCAGGAAGAATAGCAGAAGTTGGAGCAAGGTTTATATTAGATGCCATGCCTGGTAAACAAATGGCAATTGATGCTGATTTAAATGCAGGTTTAATCGGAGAAGCAGAAGCCAAAAAACGTCGATTACAAATTACACAAGAAGCTGATTTTTATGGTTCTATGGACGGTGCAAGTAAATTTGTTCGAGGAGATGCAATTGCTGGTATTTTAATTATGGTGCTTAATATATGCGGCGGATTAATCATTGGTGTTTTTCAACATAACATGTTATTAACTAAAGCTGCAGAAGTTTATACTTTATTAACTATAGGAGATGGTTTAGTCGCTCAAATACCTGCTTTAGTTATTTCTACAGCTGCTGGCGTTATTGTTACGAGAGTTAGTACTAATCAAAATGTTGGTGAACAAATGATTAGTCAGTTGTTTTGCAATTCTCAAGTAATATTATTAAGTGCAATTGTTTTGGGTATACTTGGTTTAGTACCTGGCATGCCAAACATAATCTTTTTGATATTTACAATTTTGTTATTTATTCTTGCTTGGTGGTTAAATCAAAAAAAACATATTTTTAAAAACAATATTTCATCGGTTTCTCAAAATGAATATAAACCTATTTTAAATTCAACTTCTGAAGCTTCTTGGAACGATGTTGAATTAGAAGATCCTATTAGAATAGAAATAGGATTAAATTTAATTCCTATGATAGATGTTAAAAAAAATGGTGATTTATTGGAAAAAATTCGTGTTGTTCGTAAAAAAGTTGCAAAAGAAATTGGATTTCTTCCTCCTTTAGTACATATTAAAAATAATATGAATTTAATTGGGAATTCATATCGTATTTTTATTAAAGGTTTAGAAGTAGGTAATGGAGAATGTTTATACGGAAAATTAATGGCAATTACTACTGGTAAAGAAATAGAATCATTACCTTTTAAGAAAGTTACTGAACCTACTTTTGGTTTATCTGGTTATTGGATTGATAAAACATTTAAAATAGAAGCTGAAAAAAAAGGATATTCTGTAGTTGACTCAAGTTCTGTTATTGCAACACATTTAAATTTTTTAATTTCACAACATATTAATGAGTTATTTGGTCGTCATGAAACTCAGCAGTTGTTAGATCGTGTTAATTCAGAAATACCAAAAATTACTGAAGATTTAATACCTAATGTAATTGATTTAACAACTTTGCATAAAATTTTAAAAAATTTACTTTTAGAAAAAGTTCCTATACGAGATATGCGAACTATTTTAGAAACATTATCAGAACATGCTATTAATCAAAAAGATTCCAATGAGTTAACTAGTATAATTCGAATTGCTTTAAGTAAACTTATAATACAAAAACTATTTCATAAAAAAAATGTTATTGAAGTTATCGTTATAGAATCAAATTTAGAGCAATTATTATTAGATAGTTTAAAAGGTGAAAAAATTAATATAGAACCAGGTTTATCTGATATGTTATTATCTAAAACTAAAGAAGCAATTGAAAAGCAAGAGTCAATAAATGCTCCTATTGTTTTATTAGTACCTCATTCTTTAAGATTATTTTTATCTAAATTTTTGCGTGCTCATTTTCCAGAATTAACTGTTTTATCTCAATTTGAGATCACAGAAATCAATGATATAAAAGTGACTAATATAATTGGAAGTTAACAATATATTATGAAACAGATTGGTGTGGTTTTAAGTGGTACGTTAAATTAGTACTACATTATTGCCTCACCGTACTGATATTTAAAAAATTTTTATTGTTACATTTTTTTTAATATTTTAATTCCTAAAATATTAAGTCCTTTTTTTAATGTTTTTGCTGTTAAAAAAGCAAGTTTTAATCTACTTTTACAGGTTTTAATTTTTTTAGAAAATAAAATTGAACAATTTTCATAAAAATTAGAAAAATATGTTGCTAATTGATAAAGATAATTACACATAATATGTGGAGTTCCTTTTTTTTCAAGAATTAAAATAATTTCTTCGAATTCTAATATTTTAATTGCTAATCTAATTTCAGTATCTTTAGTTAAAACAATTTTTTCTGAGATTTGATGTATTTTTATAGTAGATTTTTTTAAAATAGATATAATTCTTGTATAAGCATATTGTATATAAGGAGACGTATTACCTTCAAAAGTTAACATTGTATCCCAATCAAATATATAGTTAGTATTTCTGTTTTTAGATAAATCTGCATATTTTACTGCGCTTATACCTATAATATTTGATAACTTAATAAGTTTTTTTTGAGATAAATTTGGTTTTTTTTTCTTAATTAAATCTCTAGCTCTCTTTATTGCTTCTTCTAACAGTACAGTAAGTTTTATAGTATTTCCATCACGAGTTTTAAAAGGACGTTTATTTTTAGATAGCATCATTCCAAATGTATGGTGTTCTAATGATAAATTGTGAGGTATATATTTAGCTTTTTTAGAGATAGCCCATACTTGTTGTAAATGTTGAGATTGTCGAGAATCAGTATAATATATTATACGATCAGCATGTAGTGTTTCATATCGATATTTTAAACAAGCAATATCGGTTGTAGCGTATAGGAAAGCTTTATCTTGTTTTTGAATAATTACTCCCATATGTTTTCCTGATCTATTTTTAAATTCATCTAAAAAAACAATAGTAGAACCATTTTTTTCTATAGCTATTTTTTTTTCTTTAAGATCTTTAACAATACTTGGAAGCATTGTATTATATAAACTTTCTCCCATAGTATGCTCTTTTTTTAAAGTAACATTAAGTTTTTTATATATATGATAGTTATAATTCATTGTAATTGACACTAATCTTTTCCAAATAAAAAAACAATTATCATCTCCATTTTGTAATTTAACTACATATTTTCTTGATTCATTTTCAAATGTTTTATCTACATCACATTTTTTTTTTGATTTACAATAAAAAGTTTCAATTTCTTTTAGCGAAATAATATTTTTTTTTAACTTTTTTTCTAATTTTTTATGTTTTAAATATGCGATTAACATTCCAAATTGAGTGCCCCAATCTCCGATATGATTAGCTCTAATTACATTGTGTCCTAAAAATTCTAAAGTTCTTACTATAACATCGCCTATAATTGTAGATCTTAAATGTCCTATATGCATTTCTTTAGCAATATTTGGAGAAGAATAATCAACTACTATTGTTTTTTTAGGGTAAACATAATTTATACCTAAACGAGATGAAAAAAATAACTCTTCTAACTTGTTTGATAACCAATTCTGGTCAATAAAAATATTAATAAAACCAGGATAAGAAAATGTTATTTTTTTATATATATTTTGTGTTTTAATAAAAAAAAATATTTTTTCAAATAAATCATATGGTTGAATTTTAGTAATAGTAGACATTTTAATTAAATTATTAACTTGATAATTTCCAAATTCTTTTTTCTTACTAGGTATAATTAATGGTTCGCAATAATTTTTTAAACCAATATTTATTAAAGCTTGTTCAATATCTTTTTTTATTATATATTTTATTTTCATTTATAACCTTAATATTGATACTATTTAATTAAAAAACGTTTAGTTTATTAATTATAATAGATTTTTTAATAAAATATTATTTTTTTAAACAATTCAAGCACAATTAAAATAAAAATAAAAAAATTTAGTAAACATTTATAGTGCATTTTTTTATAAATGAAATATTTTTAAAAAATAAATGTTTAAAAAAATTAAAATTATAATTAATTTAATTAAAAGGTTGACAAGATCTAAAAATAAATGTAATCTCTTACTTAAATCTTTAAAAGCAACAACGCTCTTTAAAAAAATATTAGATAATCTGTGTGGGCACAGAAAATTAAGTACAATAAACTTTATTTAGTTTTAAATCTCTTAAATTTATTTAAGAGATGTTTTTAAAAATTGAAGAGTTTGATCATGGCTCAGATTGAACGCTGGCGGCAAGCCTAACACATGCAAGTCGAGCGGCATCGAGAGAAAGCTTGCTTTCTTGTCGGCGAGCGGCAAACGGGTGAGTAATATCTGGGAATCTGCCCAAAAGAGGGGGATAACTACTAGAAATGGTAGCTAATACCGCATAAAGTTCTAGAACCAAAGTAGGGGACCATTAAAGGCCTTACGCTTTTGGATGAGCCCAGATGAGATTAGCTTGTTGGTAAGGTAAAAGCTTACCAAGGCAACGATCTCTAGCTGGTCTGAGAGGATAACCAGCCACACTGGAACTGAGACACGGTCCAGACTCCTACGGGAGGCAGCAGTGGGGAATATTGCACAATGGGCGAAAGCCTGATGCAGCTATGCCGCGTGTATGAAGAAGGCCTTAGGGTTGTAAAGTACTTTCAGCGGGGAGGAAAAAAATAAAACTAATAATTTTATTTCTTGACGTTACCCGAAGAAGAAGCACCGGCTAACTCCGTGCCAGCAGCCGCGGTAATACGGAGGGTGCTAGCGTTAATCAGAATTACTGGGCGTAAAGAGCACGTAGGTGGTTTTTTAAGTCAGATGTGAAATCCCTGGGCTCAACCTAGGAACTGCATTTGAAACTGAAATACTAGAGTATCGTAGAGGGAGGTAGAATTCTAGGTGTAGCGGTGAAATGCGTAGATATCTGGAGGAATACCCGTGGCGAAAGCGGCCTCCTAAACGAATACTGACACTGAGGTGCGAAAGCGTGGGGAGCAAACAGGATTAGATACCCTGGTAGTCCATGCCGTAAACGATGTCGACTTGGAGGTTGTTTCCAAGAGAAGTGACTTCCGAAGCTAACGCATTAAGTCGACCGCCTGGGGAGTACGGCCGCAAGGCTAAAACTCAAATGAATTGACGGGGGCCCGCACAAGCGGTGGAGCATGTGGTTTAATTCGATGCAACGCGAAAAACCTTACCTGGTCTTGACATCCACAGAATTTCTTAGAAATAAGGAAGTGCCTTCGGGAACTGTGAGACAGGTGCTGCATGGCTGTCGTCAGCTCGTGTTGTGAAATGTTGGGTTAAGTCCCGCAACGAGCGCAACCCTTATCCCCTGTTGCCATCGGTTCGGCCGGGAACTCAGAGGAGACTGCCGGTTATAAACCGGAGGAAGGTGGGGACGACGTCAAGTCATCATGGCCCTTACGACCAGGGCTACACACGTGCTACAATGGTTTATACAAAGAGAAGCAAATCTGCAAAGACAAGCAAACCTCATAAAGTAAATCGTAGTCCGGACTGGAGTCTGCAACTCGACTCCACGAAGTCGGAATCGCTAGTAATCGTGGATCAGAATGCCACGGTGAATACGTTCCCGGGCCTTGTACACACCGCCCGTCACACCATGGGAGTGGGTTGCAAAAGAAGCAGATATCCTAACCCTTTAGGGAAGGCGTCTACCACTTTGTGATTCATGACTGGGGTGAAGTCGTAACAAGGTAACCGTAGGGGAACCTGCGGTTGGATCACCTCCTTAAAAATATATACTTTTTTCGAAGTGCCCACACAAATTATCTAATAAAATTTTTAGAAAGGCTTGTAGCTCAGATGGTAAGAGCGCACCCCTGATAAGGGTGAGGTCGGTGGTTCAACTCCACTCAGGCCTACCATAAAGATATAGTAGAGCTATAAATCTATAAGGGGCTATAGCTCAGCTGGGAGAGCGCCTGCCTTGCACGCAGGAGGTCAGCGGTTCAATCCCGCTTAGCTCCAAAATTTATCTTTTCTTTTTCTTAAATAATAGAATATTTCAAAAGAGTTTTTACATTTTTCAAAACCTATCCTTTTTTTTGAATAAATTTCATCTGTTCTTAAAAACAAATTAATTTTTTTTTCATTATTAAGATAAAATGGAAAAATATTTTTTTTTAAAAATATTTTTTTTTGCACCTTTTTATAATAAATCTTAATATTTTTATCTTCTGGTAAAAAAAGCATAGAAAAAATTAAATTTGATAAAGTATACTCGTGAGAACAACATAAAATAGTATTATCCGGAAATGATTTAATTAATTGAATAGAATTATACATATTTAAATAATTGTTTTGAAAAACTCGACCACAACCAGCTGAAAAAAGAGTATCTCCGCAAAATAAATATGGTTTTAAATAGTATGAAACATGACCTAATGTATGACCTGGTGTAGAAATCACATAAATGTTATTTTTTAATAAACATATTCTATCTCCCCCTTTAATAATTTTATTAACATTATAATTTTTTGTTTCTTCAGGTCCAAAAACAATAATATTAGGAAATTTTTTTATAATATTTTTTACACCATTTGTATGGTCTTTATGAAAATGAGTAAGCAAAATTGCTTTTGGACTCCATTTTTGTTGATTAATTTTTTCTATTATAAGATCTGATACACCTGGATCTATGATTATACAAGAATGATCTTTATTATATAAAATCCAAATATAATTATCTTTTAATACAAATATATTTGTTAAAATCATAGTTTCTCCATTGATTTTTTATAAAAAATATTTTCATAAAATTTATCTTTAATTGTTGGGTTATTTGCAGATTTACGTGCAATTTTATCACATTTTTCATTTTCGATTTGACCAATATGTGCTTTTACCCAAAACCATGTGATAAAATGTTTTTTTAATAAACTATTAACACGTAACCATAAATCTATATTTTTTACTGATTTTTTATTATCTTTTTTCCAGTTTTTCTGTTCCCACTTATATATCCATTTAGTTACTCCTTGTTTAACATATTGACTATCTGTAAAAATCTCAACAATACAAGATTGTTTTAAAGATTCTAATCCTGAAATTACACCCATTAGTTCCATTCTATTATTAGTAGTTAAAAAAAATCCATCAGTTATTATTTTTTCTTTTATTTTATAACGTAATATTGTTGCATATCCACCTGAACCTGGATTTCCTAAACAAGAACCATCTGTAAATATTTTTACTGATTTTAATATCATATTAAATATTCCAAAAAATTAATTAAACTATGAGTATTATAAATAATAACAAAAGAATAATTGTATTAGATACTGAAACTACTGGTATAAACAATTTTGGAAAACCTTTTATTAATCATAGAATTATTGAAATTGGAGCTGTTGAAATTATTAATCGTCGTTTTACAGGAAATAATTTTCATGTTTATATTCAACCAAATAGATTAATAGATTCAAATGCTTTAAAAATTCATGGAATTACTAATGATTTTTTATCAGACAAACCATTGTTTAAGAATATAGCTAAAAAATTTTTTAATTATATTCGAAATTCTCAGTTAGTGATTCATAATGCATCATTTGATATAGGATTTATAAATCAAGAGTTTTCCTTATTAAAAAATAAAATAATAGATATATCTAAATTTTGCTATATTATTGATACTTTAAAGATTGCAAGAGAATTATTTCCAGGGAAAAAAAATACATTAGATGCACTATGTAATCGATATAAAATAAAAAATTGTCATAGAGTTTTACACGGCGCTCTTTTAGATTCCTTTTTGTTAGGTAAATTATATCTTTTAATGACTAGTGGTCAAGAATCTTTGTTATTTGATAACAAAATTGAAAATACCAAAAATTTTGAATCTTGTGGTAAATTAATAGTAAATAAAAAAAAATCTTTAAAAATATTAAAAGCAACTAAAGAAGAATTAAAAATTCATGAAAAATATATAAAACATATACAATACAAAAAATAAAAATATATTTATTCATATTAAATTTTAAAGAACTATAAAAAGATGATTGACTGATTTTTTTAAAATATGTACAATAATAAAAGTACAAAAGGTGCGGTAGTTCAGTTGGTTAGAATACCGGCCTGTCACGCCGGGGGTCGCGGGTTCGAGTCCCGTCCGCACCGAAAAAATATGTATTTAAAAAAATTATTTTCAAATCGAAATTATAACGATGTATAAAACAACTATTTATTTTGAATTAAACAATGCATTAAACGTATTAAAAAATTTTTTAGAAAATAAAGAACAAATAAAAAATATTGAAAAATCTGCTATTTTGATTTCAGAAGCATTCAAAAATAAAAATAAAGTGATTTCTTGTGGAAATGGAGGATCACATTGTGACTCTGTTCATTTTGCAGAAGAGCTTACAGGTATGTACAGAGAAAAAAGATCAGGATATCCAGCAATACCTATTTCTGATACTGGTCATATTTCTGCGGTAGGAAATGATTTTGGGTATGATTATATATTTTCACGTTATATAGAAAGTATAGGAAATCCCAATGATATATTATTAGCAATTTCTACTTCTGGTAACTCTAATAATATTATTAATGCAATAAAAACAGCACATCAAAAAAAAATGAAAGTAATTTCTTTAACAGGAAATAATGGAGGAAAAATTAAAAAATTATCTGATATAGAAATTTGTGTACCACATTATGGTTATTCAGATCGAATACAAGAGATGCATATAAAAATTATTCATATATTAATATTAATTATTGAAAAAGAAATGAAAAAATAAATTAATCGTAAGTTTTATTTTAATAGTTTAAAATCCTAAAATAGATACAAATTATTTCCACTTTTCTAATAAATGCTATTTTATAGTTTTGGAATTTTTCATGAGTGAGAAATATATTGTTACTTGGGATATGCTTCAAATTTATACTAGAAAACTAGCTAGTCGATTACTTAAAATAAATTCATGGAATGGAATTATTGCTGTTAGTAGAGGAGGTTTAGTACCTGCTTCATTATTAGCAAGAGAATTAGGTATTCGATATGTTGATACAATATGTATTGCAAGCTATAACTACAATTGTTTACAAAAAAACAGAAAAATTATAAAAAAAACAAAAAGTAATAGTGAAAAAATTATTGTAGTAGATGACCTTGTTGATACAGGTGGTACTGCAAATATTATTCGAACGTTATATCCAAAAGCATATTTTGTAACTATTTTTGCAAAACCCATGGGTAGATTACTAGTAGATGATTATATTATTGATGTTGGTCAAAATATATGGATAGAACAACCTTGGGATATGTCAATATCTTATATTCCTCCTCTTATCAACAAAAATTAAAATTTTAAATTAAATAATACTTTTTAAAAATTTTGTCATAAGATTTGTATAAAATATATGCGAAAGGATGCATTTATGATTAATAAAATAAAAAATACAAAAAATACAAAAAATGAAAAAAATATAATAAAAAATTCAGAAATTAATGAAATTAATGAAATTAATGAAATTAATGAAGATAAAGGTTTAATTGATATTCTAAAAAACGAAATAAAAATATCTGAAAAAAAAATAAATACAATTATTTTAACACAAAATGAAGAAATTTTAAAAATAAAAAATCGATTAAATAGTGAGATTAAAAAATATAAACAATTTTCTTTAGAAAAATTAATTACTGAATTTCTTCCAATTATAGATAACATCGAATGTGCTTTCAATTTAATACAACAAAAAAAAGAAAAAATATATGACAAAATTTTAAAAAATATCGAACACATTCTTTCTTTAATAAAGAGTATGTTTGATGAATTTAAAGTATCTAAGATAAATGATATAAAAGTTATATTTAATCCTGATATTCATGAAGCTATATCTATCAGACATACTCAGGAAATTCAATCTAATTATATTATTGAAGTGATGCAATCCGGTTATATACTTTCTCATTCTCGTTTATTACGTCCAGCTATGGTTATAGTATCAAAAAATATAGATAATAATGTCTAAAATAAAAAAATTAAAAATATTATTTTTACATTTATTAATAGTTAAAAAAATTAATTATTTGATTTGATTTATATTTTAGTTTTTAATATTTTTTAAAGAGTTATATTTATTTCTTCTTCTTTCTTTTGGATCTATTTTTAAATTTCGATAAATTTCAATTCTATCTCCATGTTTTATTTGTTTGTTTAAATGAACTAATTTATTATAAATACCTACATTATTTTTATAAAAATTAAGATTTTGTACTGTATTATATAAATTTGATGCTAATAAAGCATCTTTTACAGTTGAATTAGATTTTATGAAAATATTTTTAATATACTGTATTTCTGATAAAGCATAAATTATTGTTACTTGAATTGTTTTCATATTATTTAAATTTTTTTAATCTTATTAATATAAGAGGTATTAACATTTTTTTTTTTAAAAATCAATCTATATTAATTAAAAAATATTTAAATTAATTTTTTGGATTCTAACTAACTATGTTAACTAAAAAAAAACATAATTTAAAATTATCTACTATTTACACTAATAAAAAAGCATACTACAACTATTTTATAGAAGAAACTTTTCAATCAGGTTTAGTATTACAAGGATGGGAAATTAAGTCTATTAGAGAAGGCAAAATAAACATTTCTGAAAGTTATATTAGTAATCATTTACATGAAATGTATCTTTTTAATTCTATTATTCAACCTTTAAATACTACTTCTAATCATTTTCCTTGTGATCCTATAAGAAAAAGAAAATTGCTTTTACATAGAAACGAAATAAATTACTTATCTATACAAAAAAATAAAATTGGTTACACCTTAATTACACTTTCCTTGTTTTGGAAAAAATCTTGGTGTAAATTAAATTTTGGATTAGCTAAAGGTAAAAACAAAATAGATAAAAGAGAAGAAGACAAAAAAAATACATGGAAGAGAGAAAAATTAAATATACTTAAAAAAACTAAAATTATATATTAAAAATATTTTATGACAGATGATCAAGACAAATATTGGATGAAAATTGCTCTTAAATATGCATATCATGCTAAGAAAAAAGGAGAAATACCTATAGGAGCAATATTAGTTTTACAAGAAAAAATTATCGGAATAGGTTGGAATAGTTCTATTATTAAGAATGATCCAACTGCTCATGCTGAAATTGTTGCCTTACGTCAAGCTGGAAAAAATATAAAAAATTATAGATTAAAGAATACTACGTTATATGTTACATTAGAACCGTGTCTAATGTGTTTTGGAGCTATCATACATAGTCGTATTTCGAGATTAGTATTTGGAGCTAGTGATAAAAAAGATAAAAAATATCTTTTTAAAAATATTTTTTTAGAACTACAAAAAAAAAATAAATTAAAAATTCAAAAAAATATTATGGAATATCAATGTTCTCAAATATTAATTAATTTTTTTAAAAATAAAAGAAAATAATTTATATAAACTAATTATTTTTCTAAAATAACTATAGCATGCGCATATAATTTTTGATCAGTTATACTAACATGTACAGCTGTACATTTCATTTCTTTATATTTTTTAAAAGCACAATCTAAAAAACGCAATTTTGGTTTTCCTAAAGAATTATTATATAATTCCAACTGATTAAAAGTTATTCCATAATTAATCCCTGTTCCCAATGCTTTAGAAGCTGCTTCTTTAGCTGCAAATTTTTTAGCAATAAAATTAATTTTATTTCTAGATATCATGTATTCTTTCCACTCTTGTTTTGATAAAATTCTTTTAGCTAATTTGTTTCCAAAATATAAAATATTTTTTTTAATACGTTCAATTTCAATAATATCTGTTCCTATACCTATAATAGACATTAATTATATTCCTATAAGTATTTTATTAAAAATACAATTTTATTTTTAAAATTAGTTAAAATATTTTAAGTATTTTAACTAATTTTAAAAAATAAAGTTATTTTTAATATTATTTAATCTTTTCTATCACCCAGATTAACAAATAAACTTTTTTATTAATTTCTTTTTCAATATAATATCTAGATAACATACTAATTTTTTTGATTATTTCTCCATGAGAGCCAATAACAATTTTTTTTTGTCTTTTATTTTTTACATAAATAATTGCATTAATATGCAATTTTTTAAATTTATATTCAATTGATTCAATTTTTACTGTTAGTATTGATGGCAATTCATCTCTTAAGAATAATATTAATTGTTTACGAATAATTTCAGATATTGAAAAATAAAAAGAGTTTGTTGTAATATGAGTTTTTGGAAAAATATGTTGATTTTTTGGTAAATATTTTTCTACAATTTTTTCTAATAAAATAATATTGCTTCTTTTTTTTACTGAAACAGGAATAATTTCTGTTGCATTAGTTTTTTTAAAAAGTATATCAATATATGATAAAATATTATTTTTATTAATTAATTTATCTATTTTATTAATTGTATAAATTATTGGAATATTCATTTGTTTTATTTGATTAAAAATAATTTCATCTTCTTTTTTCCATATATTTCGATCCATAAGAAATATAATTAAATTTGTATTTTTTATTATTTGTAAAGTTTTTATATCATAACAATGAACTCCAGGCGTATCTATATAAATAGATTGATAATTTTCATTTGTTTTAATACCTGTAATATTACTTTGTGTTGTGTTCTTTTTTTTTGATGTAATAGAAATATTTTTTTTAACTATTTCATTGATTAAAGTTGATTTACCAACGTTTGGTCTTCCAACAATCGCTATATATCCACAATATTTTTCTTTTTTATTCACTCTACACCTAATTGAATTAATGCTTTTTTAGCTGCATCTTGTTCGGCTTTTCGTCTACTTGTTCCTTTACCAATAAACAATTTGGAATTTATACTTATTTCGCAATGAATAGTAAATAATTGATTATGGGCTTCTCCGCATATCTTTACTATAAAATAAGTAGGTAATGATAAATGTTTAGATTGTAAATATTCTTGTAGTCTTGTTTTTGGATCTTTTTGTGTATCTCCCGGACTTATTTTTTCTAAACGTTTTTCATACCATTTAAGTATTAATTCTTCTACTGTTTTAATATTGCTATCTAAATAAATACTTCCAATTAAAGCTTCTACAGTATTTGCTAAAATAGATTCACGACGAAAACCACCACTTTTTAATTCTCCTTGACCTAATTGTAAATATTCTCCTAAATCAAATTCATACGCTATTTCTGCTAATGTATTTCCTCGTACTAAAGTCGCTCTCATACGACTCATATCTCCTTCATCAATAGACGGAAAATGTTGATATAAAGCGTTAGCAATTACGAAACTTAATATAGAATCTCCTAAAAATTCAAGTCTTTCATTATGATTACTACTTGCACTACGATGTGTAAGTGCTTGTTTTAATAAATCTTTATGAGTAAAAGTATATCCTAATACTTCCTGTATTTTATTTGTTACGATGTGGTTCATGTTATACCAATTTCAATGCTATTTTAATTGATTTGTATATATAACAGGAAAAATAGTAAAATTTGATAGAATTAGAAAAATATTTTAAAATTCATATATAATTTATTTTAATATATTTTATTTCCAATTCTATTAATACGTATACCTGTTGGCCATTCATTTTCTTGTTTTTCAAAACTCATCCATATTATTAAAGCTTTTCCTAAAATATTTTCTTCTGGTACAAATCCCCAATAACGACTATCTAAACTGTTATCACGATTATCTCCCATCACAAAATACTTATTTTTTGGTATTATCCAAGTGAATTTAGGTAAATTGTCTTGTTGATAATAATCGTCTATTGAATTTTTAACTTCATCTAATAATAATATATTATGTCTAAAATTATTAATATTTTCTTCTATCTTTTTAAAGTAAATAGAATTATAAGTGTTTTCTTTTTTTAGATTATTTTCTGGGAACAGATATATTTTTTGAATAAATTTAGTAAACTGTTTATTTGAATAATTAATAGGTAATTGATTTTTACAATTATGTGTATTTATATAATTAACACAAATTTTAATGTGTTTATTATATATATTGTATTCAATTTTATCTCCTGGTATTCCTATTATACGTTTAATATAATTTATATTAGATTCTATAGGATGCTTAAAAACTATAACATCTCCGCGTTGTGGATATTTATTATTTATTAAAGTTTTATTTGTAATCGGTTCTTTAATACCATACGCAAATTTTTCTACTAAAATGAAATCTCCTATTAATAGTGTTGGCATCATTGAGCCTGAAGGAATTTGAAAAGGTTCATATATAAAAGAACGTATTATAAAAACGACAAAAAACATTGGGAATAACGATGATATATTTTGAAAAATATTATTTTGATTGTGAAAAAATATTTTATTTGTTATAAAGTTTTTATTTTTTTTTTATTTAAGAAATAATTTGTCATTAATTGTATACGAATAAAAATCCAAAAAAAACCAGTAAATAATGTACTACATATTAAAAATATAGTTAATATATTAGGCATTTTTATCTCTTTTTTAATTATTAATATTTAAAATAGTAAGAAATGCTGATTTTGGCATATTTACATTACCTATTTTTTTCATTCTTTTTTTACCGTCTTTTTGTTTTTTTAATAATTTCTTTTTTCTACTAATATCACCACCATAGCATTTAGCTAGTACATTTTTTCGTAACTGTTTAATTGTTGCTCGAGCAATAATAACATTATTAATAGTCGCTTGAATACTAATATCAAATTGATGTCTAGGTATTAGTATTTTCATTTTTTCAACTATTTCACGAGCTCGATATCGTGCGTTTTTATAATATGAAAGAGTAGTTAATGCATCAACTCGTTCTGAATTAATTAATATATCTATTCGAACTATTTTAACTGATTGAAAATATTTAAAATCATATTCTAATGAAGCATATCCACTAGAAATTGATTTTAATTCATCAAAAAAATTTAAAACAACTTCACTCATTGGAATGTGATATTTTAAAGATACTTGATTTTCATGATAAACCAAATCAATCTGTATTCCTCTTTTTTTAATACATAGTTTCATTACTGAACCAAGAAATTTCGGGGGTAATAAAATATTACATTCAGCAATGGGTTCTTGAATATTTTTAATTGTATTAATAACAGGAAAATTTGAAGGACTATCTAAAGAAATTTTTTTTCCATTAATTAATTCAATTTGATAAATGACAGTTGGTGCTGTTGAAATTAAATCAATAGAATATTCTCTTTCTAATCGTGCTTGTACAATTTCCATATGTAACAAACCTAAAAATCCACATCTAAAACCAAATCCAAGAGCATTAGAACTTTCTGGCTCAAAAAACAAAGATGAATCATTTAAACTTAATTTTTCTAAAGCATCTCTAAATGTTGCATATTGATCTGATGTCGAAGGAAATAGACCTGCATAAATTTGAGGTTTTATTTTTTTAAATCCAGTCAATATTGTGTTTGATGGATTATTATAGTTAGTTAAGGTATCTCCTACTGGAGCAGCTGAAACATTTTTAATACCACATATAATCCAACCTACTTCACCACATTTTAATTGTTGTCTATTGACTTTTTTAGGAGTAAAAATACCTAATTGATCAACAAAATACGTTTTTCCAGTACTCATTACTTGTATTTTATCTTTTTTAGATATTAATCCATTTTTAACTCTTATTAAAGATACTACACCTAAATAGTTATCGAACCATGAATCAATGATAAGAGCTTGTAATGGAGCTTTTACATTTCCATAAGGATGAGGTATACAAGTAATAATTTTATCAATCAGTTCTTCAATACCTTCACCAGTTTTTGCTGAACATTTAATAGCATTACATGAAGAAATTCCAATAATATCTTCAATTTCTTTTTTAACTCGTTCTATATTCGAGCTAGGTAAATCAATTTTATTTAAAACTGGTAATATTGATAAATTCATTTCTAAAGCAGTATAACAATTAGCCAATGTTTGAGCTTCAACACCTTGAGTTGAATCAATCACTAATAATGCACCTTCACAAGCTGCCAAAGATCTAGATACCTCATAAGAAAAATTTACATGACCAGGAGTATCAATAAAATTTAATTGAAAAATATTTCCTTTTTTATCTTTGTAATCAATCATAACACTTTGTGCTTTAATTGTAATTCCTCTTTCTTTTTCTAAATCCATGGAATCTAAAACTTGATTAGACATTTCTCTCGCAGATAATCCACCACATGTTTGAATTAAACGATCTGACAAAGTTGATTTACCATGATCAATATGAGCGATAATAGAAAAATTTCTTATATTTTTCATTTTTTTTATTTAACTTATTTAAATTAATTAAATATATTTAATTTTAATTAGATTTTAATTTAAAATTTATTTTATATTAATATTTTTTAAAAGTATAAATATTTAATATATTTCTTATTTTTGTTTTTTTAATATACTATATTCTAATTATATTAATCAGATTATATTTAAAAATATTTTAAAAATTAAATGTAAATTATATGTTGATTTTTTATTAAACATAATATTTTCTTTAACAAAAATACGATACTATTTTTATGATAAAAAAGAAAAAAGTTATAATTGCTATGTCCGGAGGTGTTGATTCATCTGTTGCTGCATGGCTTTTAAAAAAAAATAATTATTTAGTAGAAGGTTTATTCATGAAAAATTGGGAGGAAGAGGATAAAGAAGATTACTGCCATTCAAAAAAAGATTTACATGATACTGAAAATGTTTGTAAAAAATTAGATATTTACCTTCATAAAATAAATTTTTCTCAAGAGTATTGGGATAAAGTTTTTACACATTTTTTAAATGAATATAATAAAGGTAATACTCCAAATCCTGATATATTATGTAATAAAGAAATTAAATTTAAATTATTTTTAAATTATGCTATTAAACAACTTAAAGCAAATTATATTGCTACTGGTCATTATGCTCGAATTTTAAAAGAAAATGGAATTAATTATCTTTTAAAAGGAATAGATTATAAAAAAGATCAAAGTTATTTTTTATACACTTTACAAGATTATCAATTAAAAAAAATTTTATTTCCTATTGGTACATTTAAAAAAAATCAAATTAGAATAATTGCAAGAAAAATAGGCTTAAAAGTTGCAGATAAAAAAGATTCTACTGGTATTTGTTTTATAGGTCCAAAAAACATAAATAGTTTTCTTTCTCGTTATCTTAAAGAAAAAAAAGGTAACATAAGAACAATTAATGGAGAAATTATTGGAAAACATAGTGGTTTGTTTTATTATACATTAGGACAACGTAAAGGTTTAAAAATTGGAGGAATGAAAGAAACATATAATATGCCATGGTATGTAGTTGAAAAAAATATACAAACAAACTCATTAATTGTTGCACAAGGATCAAATAATCCATATTTAATGTCAATAGGTTTAATAGCTGAAAAAATAAATTGGATAAACAATATTAAATTTAAGTTACCTTTTTCTTGTAAAATTAAAATAAGATATCGTCAAAATGATATTTCTTGTAGTATAAAATATATAGACAATTTATATATTAAAGTTTTATTTGACATTCCTACTATTGCAGTTACACCAGGACAATCAGTAGTTTTTTATTTATCTGATGTTTGTATTGGTGGAGGAATTATTAAATATAAATTACCATTACTTTAATTTTTTATATTTTTAAATAAATTTATAATCATAATTAATTTTTAATAATTGTAAATTATTCAACTTAAATATAGGAGTTAATATGGAATTAAATTTATTAACAGCTATTTCTCCAATTGACGGAAGATATTTTAAATTGACTAAATCCTTGAGATATATATTTAGTGAATTTAGTTTTTTAAAATATCGTCTTCAAGTAGAAATTTTATGGTTTAAAAAAATAATAAGCATGCATAAAATATTAAAAATTCAAAATATAGAAAATGAAGATATATTATTTATTGATGATATTTTAAAAAATTTTACTATAAAAGATGCAATGTATATTAAAAAAATAGAAAAAAAAATCAATCATGATGTTAAAGCATTAGAATATTTTTTAAAAAATAAATTTTCTCAATCAAAAAAATTATCGTTAATATCAGAATTAATACATTTCTCATGTACTTCAGAAGATATTAATAATGTCGCTTATGCTTTAATGATAAAAGATGCACGTGATCAAATTTTATTACCTTTATGGTCTGAAATCATTGATTTTCTGAAAAAATATTCTATTCAATATAAAAATAATTCTTTATTATCTATGACTCATGGACAACCGGCCACACCTTCTACTATGGGGAAAGAAATATTAAATTTTTATTACAGAATAAAACGTCAATTTTTTAAGTTAAAAGAAATAGAAATATTAGCAAAATTTAATGGAACTACCGGTAATTATAATGCACATTTAATAGCATATCCAAATGTTAATTGGCATATAATTAGCAAAGAATTTATAACATCATTAAATCTTGTTTGGAATCCGTGTACAACACAAATTGAACCACATGATTATATTGCAGAACTATTTAGCTGTATATCTCTTTTTAACACTATATTAATTGATTTTAATCGTGATATTTGGGGTTATATTTCTCTTAATTATTTTAAGCAAATCTCAGTTGATCATGAAATAGGTTCTTCTATAATGCCTCATAAAATAAATCCTATTGACTTTGAAAATTCTGAAGGTAATTTAGGATTATCAAATGCTATAATGAATCATATGATAAATAAATTACCAATTTCTAGATGGCAACGTGATTTAAGTGATTCTACAGTTTTAAGAAATATAGGGGTAGCATTATCTTATTCAATAATTGCATATAATTCAATCTTAAATGGTTTAAAAAAGTTAAAAATTAATACTTATCAACTTTTAAAGAATTTAAATAATAATTGGTCGATTCTAGCTGAAGCCATTCAAACTGTTATGAGACGATATAATATTAATAATTCTTATGAACAATTAAAAAAATTCACTCGAGGAAAAGAAATAAATAAAGTTGATATACATCAATTTATATCTAACTTAAATATTCCAGAAATAGAAAAAGAACGTTTAAAAAAAATAACTCCAATAAATTATATTGGATCTGCAGTGCAGATTATAGACGAAGAAACTAAATAAATATATTTTAAAATTTATTTGTTAAGGAGTTTTTCTTGTGACATTAAAAGCTCTGATTTTTTCAATTATTTTTGTTTTAGGTTGTAATAAGTCTTTAATAATAAAAAAAACATTTTCTTTAAATAAAAAACAAATCGAAAAAACAATTGATCATTGGCATTATTTTATTAAACATGCATCAAATAAATATGATGTTGATGAAAAATTAATTAAATCTATTATATACGTTGAATCTTCTGGAAATCCTTTCGCTAAGAGTAGTTCTAATGCAATTGGATTAATGCAAATTAAAGCATCTGCAGCTGGTTTAGATATATATCGATTAAATGGTAAACAAGGTCAACCATCATTAGCAGAACTATATAATCCTAGAATTAATATTAATATTGGAACTTCATATATTAGTTTATTACAAAAAAAAAATTTATTTGGTATTAAAAATAAAGAAATCATGCGATATGCAACTATTGTTTCTTATGTTAACGGAGCAAATGCATTATTAAAAATGTTTTCTAAAGATAAAAATACAGCTATCAAAATTATAAATACTATGACAATAAATACATTTTTTAAAAATATGAAAAAACACCCTTCTAAACAAGCATCAAATTATTTAGAAAAAGTCATAAAAATTTATAAATTAATTTAGATATGCTGTCTTTTTTTAGATATGAGTAGAAATTAAATTCTATCTACTATAAAATATTTTATACATAAAATTTACTTTTGGAAATGTATTATGGGGTTCTTAAAAGGTAAAAAAATTTTAATAACTGGTATATCTAATGAAAGATCAATTGCTTTAGGTATTGCAAAATCTTTATATGTACAAAACGCAGAACTGAGTTTTGTTTGTCAAAATAAAAAAATTATTAATAAAATCAAATATTTAATTAATCCAATAAATTCGAATTCTATTTTTTTTTGCGATGTATCTGATGACGAAAACATTAAAGAATTGTTTTTTAATTTAAAAAAAATATGGAATAAATTTGATGGTTTTATTCACTCTATTGCGTATTGTCCTAAAGATCAAATGTATAAAGATTTTGTAGAAAATAGTACTAAGGAATCTTTTAATTTAGCTCATGAAATTAGTTCATATAGTTTTTTAAGTATGGCTAGAGAAGCAAAAAATATGTTAAATAAATTTTCTTCTTTAATTACATTATCTTACTTAGGAGCAAAAAGAGTTTTATCTAATTATAATATGATGGGACTTGCTAAAGCTTCTTTAGAGTCTAATGTTCGATATATGGCTTATTCATTAGGTAAAAAAGATATTAGAGTTAATGGTATTTCATCTGGACCTATTAAAACTATATCTTCTTATCAAATTAAAAATTTTTGCAAAATACAAAAATATCAAAAGTCAGTTTCATTAATTAAAAACTATATTACTAGTACACAAATAGGGAATGTTGCTGCTTTTTTATGTTCTAATTTATCAATTGGAATAACTGGTTCAATTATTTATGTTGATAATGGTTTCAATGTTAATATACCTAATGGAATAATTTAAAATTTAAAAACGAAGAATTTTTTTAATAAAATTTATCTATGATAATTTATAAATAAGTTATATATTAAAATTTATTAAAAAATAAAATTATTTGTTGAATAGTTAGGTCTTATAATGATGTTCCAGAACAATCCATTACTTGAACAATTAAAAAAAAATTTAAATAAGAAAACACCACGGGTTGAAGGAATAGTAAAAAGCACTGAAAGAGGATTTGGTTTTTTAGAAGTTGATACTCAAAAAAGCTATTTTATTCCTCCTAAAAACATGAAAAAAGTTATGCACGGAGATAAAATAACAGCGTTGTTAAAAATTGAAAAAGATCGTGAAATAATTGACCCCGAAAAACTTATTGAACCTTTTTTAAAAAGATTTGTAGGAAAAATTCAAAGAAAAGATAATAAATTATTCATCTTTCCAGATTATCCTTTTTTAAAAGATTTAATTATAATATGTTATCCTAAAAAAAACTGTAATAATTTATTTCAAACTGGAGATTGGGCAGTAGCTAATTTAGTACAACATAAACTTAATGGTAATTCTATATTTTGTGCTGAATTAATTGAAGAAATAGTAAAAGATAATGATCCATTAACACCATGGTGGGTAACTTTATCACGTCATAATCTCGAAAAAAAAGCACCTCTAATTGAATCACAAGATATTTTATTAAAAGATAATTTTAAAAGAAAAGATCTAACAAATCTTGATTTTATTACAATAGATAATGTTAATACAAAAGATATTGATGATGCTTTGTTTATTGAATCAACTAATAATGGAGATTTTTGTTTAACTGTAGCTATTGCAGATCCAACTTCATATATTGAAGTTGGCAGTAGATTAGATATAATTGCTGCTAAAAGAGGTTTTACAAACTATTTACCAGGTTTTAATATTCCTATGTTACCTAGGGAATTATCAGAAAATATATGCTCATTAATCCCTAATGAACGTCGTCCAGTTTTAGCATGTTCTATAATAATTAAAAAAGATGGACACATTTCTAATGTAGTTGATTTTTTTTTGGCATGGATTATATCAAAAGAAAAGTTATCATATGATGATGTATCAAATTGGATTGAAAAAAAAGGATTATGGAAACCATCAAAAAAATCTATTAAAAATCAAATTTCACTATTACATAAATTATGCTTATCACGTATTAAATGGAGAAAATTAAATGCTGTATTATTTAAAGACAGCTTAGAATATAGGTTTCAATTTACTGAAATTGGAATAGTAAAAAATATAATTATTGAAAAAAGAAGAATTGCTCATAAAATTATTGAAGAAGCAATGATAATTGCAAATATTGTAGCTGCAAATTTTTTATCAAAACATCTTGGATTTGGAATATACAATACACACTCTGGTTTCGATTCTATTAATGCTGAAAATGCAGTTTCTTTTTTAAAGCATTATCATTTAAAATTTACTGCAAAAGAAATAACAACATTAAAAGGATTCTGTAATCTTAGACGTGTTTTAAATATTTTATCAAATAATTATATTAATAGTCGTATTCGTAGATATCAATCGTTTGGAGATTTTAGTACGACGCCTAGTCCACATTTTGCATTAGGATTTTCAGAATATGCTACTTGGACTTCACCCATCCGTAAATATAGCGATATGATTAATCATCGTTTATTAAAATCAATTATCAAAAAAGAAAAAATCATCAAACCTAATGAAGAAATAAAGTTAAAAATTAGTGAGCAAAGACGTAGAAATAGAATAGCTGAAAGAGATATTTCAGATTGGCTTTACACATTATTTTTACAAAAGAAAGAATATCAGAATAAAAAATTTTCTGCCGAAATTACTGATGTTTCTAAAAGTGGAATACGAGCTAAAATACTAGAAAATGGTGCAAATGTTTTTATTCCTGCATTATTTTTACATCCTATTCGAGAAGAGTTAATCTTAAATCAAGAAATAGGAAAAGTATTTATTAATGGAAATTTACATTATAAAGTATCTGATTTAATTCAAATAAAATTATCTGAAATTCGCTTAAAAACAAGAAGTATTATTGCGAAACCTGATTATACAATATGAGTTTAACATTTTTAAATAATCTAAAATGAAATTAACTTATTATTTTGTTAAATATTTCAAAATTTATTTATTTTAATTTTTTTAAAACAATTTTAATATTAATTAAGAGTTCAATATGCATATTTCAATTTTTGATTTTTCTATATATATAAAGTTTTTTATTAGTTTATGCGCATTAGTTAATCCAATAGGAATGATTCCTATTTTTACAACTATGACAGCTCATCAAACTATTCTAGAACGAAAAAAAACTAACTTACTAGCTAATTTTTCTGCATTTTTAATATTATTAATATCGTTGTTTTTAGGTGATAGTATTTTAAATATTTTTGGAATATCTATTAATTCGTTTCGTATTGCAGGCGGTTTGTTGATTATGGGTATTGCTTTTTCCATGATTAATGGAAAATTCACACAAAATAAAAGAATAAAAAAAGATAAAGAACAAATTCAAGAAAATATTAGTGTCGTTCCCTTAGCCATGCCGTTGATCGCAGGACCTGGGGCTATTAGTTCAACTATTGTTTGGAGCACCTATTATTCTACTTGGTTAAATTTAGTAGGATGTACTATATCTATTTTTTTATTTTCTTTAGTTTGTTGGTTATGTTTTCGAGCTGCTCCATGTGTAGTTCAAATATTAGGAAAAACAGGAATTAATATTATTACACGTGTAATGGGTTTGTTATTAATGTCTTTAGGAATAGAATTTTTGAGTGTTGGAATAAAATCTATTTTAAATGAATTATTGCATTAATCTTTAAAATATCATTTGATACTTTATACGTTAAATATAATATTAGGTATTTCATTGAAAAATAAAATTATTTTTTTTAAAAATATAGGATTAACAGATTGGATTAAAGTTGCTAATAAAATGAATTATTTTACAGAACATCGTGATAGTTTTACATTTGATGAAATCTGGTTTGTTGAGCATTATCCTATTTTTACTCAAGGTTTATTAAAAAAAAATTATTCAATAATATCTAAAAATAATTTTATTAATAATATTCCTGTAGTAAATACTGATAGAGGTGGTCAAATTACATATCATGGTCCTGGACAACAAATATTATATTTCTTAATTGATTTAAGACGTCGAAAAATTAATATTCGTCAATTAATAGATATTATTCATATTTTAATAATAGATACTTTGAATTATTTTTCTATTAAATCAAATATTAAAAAAAAATTTCCAGGAATTTATGTAAATAAAAAAAAAATATGTTCTTTAGGACTAAGAATTAAAAAAGGTTGTACTATGCATGGTTTATCATTAAATGTAAATATGGATTTAACTCCATTTAATTACATTTACCCTTGTGGAGATATATATATAACAATGACACAAATAAAAGAATTTAATTCCGTTTTAACATTAGAAGATATTCGAATTGTATTAATTAAAAAATTATCTCAGTTATTAAATGTTAAAATTATAAAAAAATCATACTTTTTAGAAAATATTTAAATATTTTTAAAATAATTTTTTCTTAATTACAATATATATATTCTTTCTAATTTTGCGATAATAAAATTTATGAATAAAAAAATACATTTAATACCTACTAAATATATTTTAACAAAAAAAAATAAATTAAATAAACCAAACTGGATAAAAGTTAAATTACCTACTAATACATCTCGTATAAATCAAGTAAAATCTGCTTTACGTAAAAATAATTTATATTCTGTTTGTGAAGAAGCACATTGTCCAAATTTATCAGAATGTTTTAACAATGGAACTGCAACTTTTATGATTCTTGGAGCTATATGTACTAGAAATTGTCCATTTTGTGCGGTATCACATGGAAAACCTAAAAATTTAAATTTAGAAGAGCCGGAAAAATTAGCAAATACTATATTTGATATGGGAATCAATTATGTAGTGATTACCTCAGTTGTCAGAGATGATTTATATGATGGTGGCGCACAACATTTTGTCAATTGTATGAATTCTATTCGAAATAAAAATAAAGTAAAAATTGAAATATTAGTTCCTGATTTTAGAGGTAGAATTGAATTAATTTTAAAAATTTTTAATGCGGAATTACCTGATGTTTTTAATCACAATATAGAAAATGTTCCTCGACTTTATAAAAAAATACGTCCTGGAGCGAATTATAGAAAATCATTATTGTTATTAGAATCATTTAAAAAAACATATAATCAAATTCCTACTAAATCCGGTTTAATGTTAGGTATAGGTGAAAAAGATAAAGAAGTTACTCAAGTAATGAAAGATCTATATTCTAGCGGTGTGACATTGTTAACAATAGGCCAATATCTTCAACCAAGTAAAAATCATCTTCCAGTACAACGTTACATATCACCTTTAGAATTTGAAAATATTAAAAAAGAAGCAATATCTATTGGTTTTAAAAATGCTTATTGTGGACCCTTTGTACGTTCATCATATCATGCTAGTTTTCAAAATTAATATATAAAATTATTTATTTAGTTTTTGAAATATTCTTTATATTATTACAATTAAATATTCATAAATAATAAGATATAAATTATTTTAACAGAGGTTAAATAGTGTTAAATACTGATTATTTTAATATTCCAAAAATTATTATTGCATTAGATTTTAATAATAAAAAAGCAGCTATGAAATTGGTAGATCTGCTTGATCCATCGTTATTTTATTTAAAGATTGGAAAAGAAATGTTTACAATTTTAGGAAAAAAATTTATCAATGAATTACATCAATTAGGATTTAATATATTTTTAGATTTAAAATTTCATGATATTCCTAATACTGTATTTAATGCTACGAAAGCAGCAGCGGATTTAGGAATATGGATGTTAAGTGTACATGCTGCTGGGGGCAAAAAAATGCTAACATATGCAAAAAAAGCATTAAAATCGTTTAAAAAACGTCCTTTATTAATAGCTGTTACAGCACTCACTAGTTTAAAACAAGAAGATTTAAAAAATATTGGGATTCAAATATCATTACAAGATTATATTTTAATTTTATCTAAATTATCTTATGATTGTGGTTTAGATGGGGTGGTATGTCCGGGTAAGGAAGCAGAAAAAATTAAGTTGTTATGTGGTGATAAGTATAAAATTATAACTCCAGGTATCAGATGTTTTAACGATTCTAATTTTGATCAAAATCAAACTATTACTCCTAAACAAGCAAAAAAATTTCTAATAGATTATATAGTTATAGGTCGTTCTATTACATCTTCAATCAATCCAATTAAAAAATTAAATTTTATAATACAATCTATGCAATAATATTTTTGTATTTAAAAACATTTTTTTATATATTTATTTTAAGTAAAATTTATAAAATTCTGATAAAAATAATGGAGTATTTATGCAATTAACTAAAATAGCAAAATCTATATTACCTACACGTTGGGGAAATTTTATTATATTTGGATTTGAAGAAAAAAAGAATGGTAAAAATCATATAGCTCTTGTTTATGGTGATATAAAGAAAAAAATACCTATTCTTTCTAGAATACATTCTGAATGTTTAACAGGAGATGCTTTATTTAGTTTAAGATGTGACTGTGGGATTCAATTAAAAATGGCAATGAATAAAATTGCACATGAAGGAAGAGGTATATTAATATACCATCGTCAAGAAGGTAGAAATATTGGTCTTCTTAACAAAATTAAAGCGTATTCTCTACAAGATCAGGGATTAGATACTGTAGAAGCTAATTTAAAACTTGGTTTTTCTGCAGATGAAAGAGATTTTTCATTATGCGCTGATATTTTTAATATTTTAAATGTAAAAAAAATTCGATTATTAACTAATAATCCATTTAAAGTAAATATGCTTATGTCTGCTGGAATTGATATTGTAGAAAGAATCCCTCTTATAGCTAAAAAAAATGATAAAAACTGTTGTTATTTAAAAACTAAAGCAGAAAAAATGGGCCATTTATTATTTAAGTAAAAATTTTTTAAAAACATATATATAATACGATTATTATTAAATGTACTTTAATATATTACTTAATAGTATTACGTGTATGTTTTTAAAAATTTTATACTATTGTTCAAAATGGAAGGGGTTTTATAAACCCCTCATTGAACTATTTAATTTATTTATATTTTTAAAAATTAATAAAAAATTTATTTTCTCTAAAATTTTAGGATATATATAAATATATAATTTATTTATAATAAAATTTTTAATAAATATTTATAATAAAGGACTCAAAAAATAAAAAATTTTTTCTAAAATCTTTTTCCAATTTGAACGAGTAGACCAAATATCTTTGTCTAATAGTTCAGAATTAGAAATATATTCTTTTTGTATTAAAAGTAATTTATGACTAAAATCATTATCATCAATTACTAAAGTAATTTCAAAATTTAACCATAAACTTCTCATATCTAAATTGACTGTTCCAATTAAACTTAGTTGACGATCAACTAAGATACTTTTACTATGTAATAATCCATTTTTAAATTGATAAATTTTTACTCCTGCTTCTAATAATTCACTAAAAAAAGCTCGACTTGCCCATTTTACTAAAATAGAATCATGATATAATGGTATAATAATGCTAACTTTGACACCTCTTTGAGCTGCTGTACATATAGCATATAATAAATCATCACTAGGAACCAAATATGGAGTAGTCATAATCAATTCATTTCTAGATGAATAAATTGCGGTTAACAAAGCTTGATGAATTACATTTTTTGGAAATCCAGGTCCGGATGCAATTACTTGAATGCTAGAATTTTGATTACATGTATTATGCAACATTTCTCTACTAGGTAATTTAGGTAAAATTTTAAAACCTGTTTCAATTTCCCAATCACATGAATAAATCATACCTATTGTTGTAGCTATAGGCCCTTCAATTCTTGTCATTAAATCAATCCACTGACCGACTCCAGAAGATTTTTTGAATAAATTTGGATCTACTAAATTCATACTCCCCGAGTATGAAATATAATTATCAATTAATATTATTTTTCTATGTTGCCTTACGTCTAATCGATGTAAAAACATTCGTACTAAATTAACTTTTAATGCTTCTACAATTTGAATTCCAGATTTTTTCATTTTTTGAACCCAATGACTTCTAAAAAAATCGAGACTTCCAGCTGAATCTAACATTAATCTACAATGTATACCTCGGTTAGCAGAATCAATCAGCGCTCTTGCTACATCATCAGCAAGTCCTCCTGGTTTCCAAATATAAAATACCATTTCAATATTTTTGCGTGCTAAATAAATATCACGAATTAAAACACTAATAGTATTTTTATTATCAGTTAATAATGTTATTTTGTTATTTTTAATACCAGATATTCCCTGTCTATGTTTGCAAAGTTGAAATAAAGAAGTAGCAACTTCACTATTTTTTATTTGAAAAATATATTTACAAGATTTAAGTTGATTCAGATATTGATTAGATATAGACCAGATTTTTTTTGCTATTATTTTGTGTCTTTTTTCTAAATAAAATTCACCAAAAAAAAACCAAGTTATAATTCCAACAAAGGGAATAATATAAATAGTTAACAACCAAGACATTGAAGAAGGTATACTACGACGTTTAATCAAAATACAGTAAGTAATGTTAATAATTATTAACCAGTATATTAAAAGAACTAAAAATGTAGTTGAATCATAAAAAATATCCATTCATTTAAAGGTCCTGTTTATACTTTTTAAAAAAAGTTTTTATTTAGTTGAATGTTTTCATGGTTCTTAAACAATTTTATTTATTTTGTAGTGATAAATAATTATTACTTTTTATAAAAATTTAAAATTAAATATTTTTTAACACTTTTAAAAAAAGTAATAATTTTCTGCAATTAAAATATTTATATTATTACTTTTTAAAAGTGTTGATTTTATTTTAAAAAGTGTTTGATAAAATATTAATGATTTATATAATTTAAAATATTTTTAAATAATACTCATTGGTAATAATTCAAGAGGCTTACCCATCTGATCAATTGCTACATAGATAAATATTGCTTCTGTAGCACAATAATATTGTCCTAATGGTTTAGAATAAATTTTTTTAATCCAAACTTCTACCTTAATAGTAATCGAAGTTTTACCAATTTTGATACAATTAGCATAGCAGCTAACGACGTCTCCAACTGATACAGGTTTTAAAAAAGTAATTCCATCTACTCTTACAGTAACTACTTTTCCTCCTGCTATTTCTTTAGCTAATATAGCTCCACCCATATCCATTTGTGACATAATCCAACCTCCAAATATATCGCCGTTTGCATTAGTATCTGAAGGCATTGCAAGAGTTTTTAATACTACTGTTCCTTGTGGTAATAATTTGTTTTGTTTAAGCATTATCAAAATATTCACTCTATTATATATTTAAATAATATAAAAATTATTTTTTTTTTAATATTTTACAATTTATATAAATACTTGTAGTTAAAATGGAAAATAGCATTAAAATTGAAAGTCCAAAAACTTTAAAATTTACCCAAGTTTCTTCTGAAAAAAAATATGCTATATAAATATTTAAAATACTACAAAATAAAAAAAATAATGCCCAAAAAAAATTAATTTTTTTCCAATAAGTATTAGAAAGTTTTATATTTTGTTCTAAAAATCTTTGTATTATTGGTTTTTTTTCATAAAATTGACTAATTAATAGTATAATAGAAAAAAACATATAAATTATTGTTATTTTCCATTTAATAAATTGACTATTATGAAAAAATATTGTTAGTGAACCAAAAATAGCAACTAAAATAAAGCTAATTAAATTCATTTTATCTATTTTTTTATATATAATCCAATGTAATATACAGGTTATACCCGAAATAACAATTAAATATTTAGATGCTATAAAAATATCATATATTTTATAAAATATAAAAAAAGTTACTATTGGTAATAAATTTAGTATTTTTTGCATATTCAGACCTAAAATATTTTTTATTTTTAAGTTCGTTGAAATAACATATAAAATCTAAATAAATATATTATTAAAATAGAAAAAAATACATTTATATTAATATTTAATATTAAAAATATAAAACTTTTATTCATTAAGTGAATATTTAGTAATATTTTTGTTAAAAAAAACTTTACACACATCCAAAATAATACTCCTGTACCTATAATATTCATATATTTCCAAGAGATGGAAATACTCATTCGTATGGAATCTATTAAAGTATTTTTTTGAAATGCTAAAATAATAGGTGATAAAGCAAGTAAAATTGATAAAAATATACCCGGAAAAATAAAAAACATAAAACCTATTTGAATAATAATATTATTAATACAATTTAATATAAATAAACTTGGTAGAAGTTTAGCAAAAAAAATCATTAAAAATGTAATTGGTTGTTTTTTATTATCTGATAAATATGTGATTAAAGTAATTATACTTCCTAATAAAAAAGTTTTACTAGTTAAAAATTCAATTATTTTAAATGTTGAATATCTTAATAATGCTTTTTTTTCATATTCTGTCATATTATTTATAAAATCGAAAACTGAGTGAGAATTAATAAATTTATTATTTTCTATCATAGAAATAATATGCATATCAGGTTTAATTAACATATTTATTAAAACACTTATAAAAGCTGCTATAATAGATATTAAAAAAATAGTTTTTATTTCTTTAGATACAAAGTGATATGTATCATTACATAGTTCACGTATTGTAATAAACATATGTATATCCCCTATAAATATTTTATAAAATTTTAAGATAATACATATTATTTTAGATTAACATATTCTTTAAAAATTTGTGATACATAAAAATAAAGTATTTAAAAATTTATTTAAATAAATTTTGTAGATTGTATTAACTTATAACTAAAATTTTTTATTTTATTTAGAATTTCATTTTCTTTATTTAAATTTTTTTCAATAATGTTTATAATTGCTGAACCACATATTACACCATTAACTCCTGATAAAATCGATTTTTTAATTTGTATAGAATTTTTAATTCCAAAACCTTGCAATAATGGAATATTATTATATTTTTTTACATTTTTTATAAACTTATTTGAAAGTGCAATTGTTTTTTTTTCAATTCCAGTAACACCAGGACGAGATAACAAATAAATATAACCCCTTGCATATGAAGAAAGTTGAGATAAAAAATTATCATCTGCATCTGGAGGGCATATAAAAATCGAATCAATGTTAAATTTATTAGCATATTTATAAAAAAGACTATATTCTTCAATAGGTACATCAGCTATTAATACAGAATCTAAATCATATTTTGAACATTGTTTATAAAAATTTTTTATACCCTGACTATATATAAGATTAGCATATAATAATATACCTATAGGTATATTTGAATATTTTTTACGTATTATTTGAATAATTTCAAAACACTTTAAAATACCATAATTTTTAGATAAAGCACGTAAATTCGATTTTTGAATAATAGGTCCATCTGCTAATGGATCTGAAAATGGAATTCCTAATTCTAATGCATCTGCTCCACTTTTAATTAATATTTCAATAATTTTTATTGACATGTTTAAAGAAGGATCACCTATAACGACAAATGGAACAAAGCATCCTTCTTTAAGTAATGTTTTTTTTTCAAACATTTTTTTATAACGACTCACAGTTTTTTCCTATTTTTTAAAATTTCACTTACTGTAAAAATATCTTTATCTCCACGACCAGAAAGGTTGACAATTAACACTTGATTTTTATCCGGATTAAGATTCATTATTTTTAAGGCATAAGCTAATGCATGAGAAGATTCTAAAGCTGGAATAATACCTTCTTTTTTAGATAAAATTTGAAATGCTTCCAATGCTTCTTCATCGGTAATTGAAACATATTGAGCACGTTTAATGCTATTTAACCAAGCATGTTCAGGACCGACTGAAGGAAAATCTAAACCTGCAGAAATAGACCAAGATTTTTGAATTTGGCCCTCTTCATTTTGCATTAAATAAGATTTCATACCAAAATAAATACCTGTTCTACCATGACTTAAAGGTGCACCATGTTTACCTGTATTTATACCTTGACCTGCTGGTTCTACACCAATTAAATTAACTTTTTCATTTATAAAATCGGAAAATATACCAATAGCATTTGAACCTCCTCCAACACATGCTATAATTGAATCTGGTAATTTTTTTTCTTGTTGTAAAATTTGTTTCTTTGTTTCTTCGCCAATTATTTTTTGAAATTCTTTAACAATTTTTGGATAAGGATGTGGACCTGCAGCAGTGCCTATCATATAATGTGTATATTTATAACTATTAGACCAATCTCTTAATGCTTCGTTACATGCATCTTTCAAAGTTCCAGAACCACTTTTAACAGATATAACTTCTGCCCCCATTAATTTCATTCGAAATACATTTGGTTTTTGACGTTCAATATCTTTAAAACCCATATAAATTTTACATTTTAAATTTAATAATGCACAAGCAATTGCAGTAGCTACGCCGTGTTGACCTGCACCTGTTTCAGCAATAATTGCTTTTTTTTTCATTTGAATAGCTAACATTGCTTGACCTAGTACTTGATTAGTTTTATGTGCTCCACCATGTAATAAATCTTCTCTTTTTAAGTAAATGCGTGTTTTTGTACCTTTAGTTAAGTTAGCACATAAAGTTAATGGTGTAGGTCTTCCTGCATAATTTTTTAAGAGATATAAAAATTTTTGTTGAAAACTTAAATCTTTTTTAGAGATAACAAAATTTTTTTCTAACTCATGTAAAGCTGGCATTAATATTTGAGGAACATACATGCCTCCAAATTCACCGAAATAAGGGTTTAGCAAAGTCATTGAAAATTATTCCTCTAATTTATAAACAAATAAGTTATTCAGATCTTAATTTTTGAAAAATTAATTTTATTTTATTATGATCTTTAATACCAGGTGATATTTCTATTCCGGAATTTAGATCTAATCCAAAACAATTTAATTTTAACGCAAGAGTAATATTATCAATATTAATACCTCCGGCTAATATTACATCATTTAATGTATAGTTTTTTAAAATTGACCAATTAAATGATGTATTACTTCCTCCAAAAGCAGAATCAAATAGATATTTATTAACATAATTCCAATTAAGCAAAGGTAATTTTGATTGAATAGAAAATGCTTTCCAAATTTTAATATCTTTCGGTAATTTTTTTCTTAATGAATTAATATATTTTTGATTTTCATCCCCATGCAATTGTATTGCATATAAATTTAATTCATTAGAAATTTCTAAAATAGTATTTATATCTTGATCTTGAAATATACCTATATATTTTAAATTACTATTTAAAATAATATTTTTCGCTATTTTTTTTGTAATTTTACGAAGCGAGTTTTCTGCAAAAATTAATCCACCATAAACTGAACCATATTTTTCACTTATCTGAGCATCAATAGAGCGAGTTAATCCACATACTTTATTATGACCAAAAAGTAAGCATTTTGTACTAATTTCTAAATTTCTTTTTGACATTAAACTTGATCCAATTAAAAAACCATTAACAATTTTACTTAATTCTCTTATTTGATAATTTTTTTCTATACCTGATTCGCTAATAACTATTTTATCTTTTATTAATGGAGATAAAATTCGAGTTCGATTTAAATCGATAGATAAATCATGTAAATTACGATTATTAATTCCAATAATTAAAGCATCTAATTCAATTGCACGATTTAATTCTTCAATATTGTTAACTTCTGTTAAAACTCCCATATTTAATTTTTTTGCTATTTTAGATAATATAATATATTGTTGGTTACTTAAAATAGATAACATTAGTAAAATAGCATCTGCATTATAATATCGAGCTAAATAAACTTGATATGGATCAATAAAAAAATCTTTACATAAAATTGGCTGAGAAACATTATTTCTTACAATATTTATGAATTTTAAATTTCCATGAAAATATTTTTCATCTGTTAGAACTGAAATTACAGAAGCATATTTTTTATACACATTAGTAATTTTAATTAAATTAAATTTTTTTTTGATAATTCCTAAAGAAGGGGATGATTTTTTACATTCTAAAATAAAAAAGGGATTTTTATTTTTTAAAACATTATAAAAATTTCGAGTTTTTATATTAATTTTATTTTTTATATCTTTAAAAGGTTCTATTTTTTTTCTGTGTTTAATCCAATCTACTTTATCTCTTATAATTTTGTCAAGTATTGTTTCTTGCATATTTATTTATCTTCTTTTAGCATATTAGAAATTTTAATTATATGTTTATAAATTTCACCACTACGGATTTTATTTAATATCATTTTTGTATTATTTTTTAAATTTGTATATCCAAAATTTTTTAATAAAATCGCAACATTTACAGCAATTAATTCTTCGTGTAATTTGTCTCCTTTTCCTTGCATAATTTTTTTAATAATATCATAGCTTTCTTCCGAAGAATTTATTTTATATATTTCTTTAGGATGCGATTTTAAACCAAAATCCTTTGCTTCTAATTGATATGAATAAATTTTTTTATTCAATAATTCTGAAATATATGTGATACCATTTAGTGTTACTTCATCCGTTCCATTACCATGAAGTATAATACCTCTTTGATATTTTAATTTTTTTAAAATTTTAATCATAGGATTTATTAAATCTTTTTTATAAACTCCTATTACTGTAAGTAAGGGACGAGAAGGGTTTAAAAATGGTCCTAATAAATTAAAAATCGTTTTAATTTTTAAAATTTTTCGAATATTGGAAACATGTTTAAAACTATTATGATATTGAGGAGCAAATAAAAAACAAATATTTAATTTGTCTAAAGTTTTTAAGGAGTTTTTTAAGGATGGATTTAAATTAATTTTAAATTTTTTTAAAAGATTAGATGAACCTGATGTGCTTGAAACGCCTTGATTACAGTGTTTAATAATTTTAAATCCACAATAAGAAGCAACAAAAGCACTAGCGGTTGAAATATTTATTGTATTTTTGTTATCTCCACCTGTGCCAACTATATCAGAAAATACATAATTAGGTCTAGGAAATAACTTCATTGTTTCTAAAAAAGCATAAATTGCACCTAATATTTCTTCCATTGATTCATTACGAACATGCATAGCAGTTATAATAGATGCTAATTGTATTTCATTTATTTTACCAGAAGTAATGGATCCAAATAATCGATAACTTTCTTCTTGATTTAAACATTCTAATTTATAAATTTTTTTAAATATATTTTGCATTGATCACCTTTTAAAATTTTAATTTGAAATTAATATTTTTTGATTTTTTACAATAATCGATTGAGTTAAATAATTCAATTTAAATTTAAAAAACTTTATTTATAATACGTTATATATCACAATTTTATTATTGGAAATTTAAAATGAAAAAAATAATAATAATATTATTATTTTCCTTGGTCTCCATTACTTGGGGAACTACTTGGATAGCTATGAAAATTGCTGTAGAAACAATCCCACCATTATTTGCTACTGGGATACGATTTTTAATTGCTTCTCCTTTACTTATTATACTTGCTTATATTACGAAGGTACCCCTATTATTTCCGTATGGTCAAAGAAATTTTCAAATTCTTATTTCTTTATTTTATTTTTCAATACCTTTTACGCTAATGCTATATGGAGGAAAACATGTAAGTTCTTCTATTGCTTCAGTTATTTTTTCAAATATGCCAGTTATTGTATTAATGCTTTCTGCTTTTTTTTTAAAAAAAAAAATAGATTTAATTAAAAAAATTGGTATATTTATTGCTTTAGTTACATTATTTTTTATTTTATTAATATATTTAAAATCAGAACACTTTATTCAATGGAAGGGTGTTTTAGCTTTAATATTAGCATTACTTAGTCATGCATTAATTTATATAGTATGCCAAAGAAAATGCACTAATGTTTCTGTTATTACATTTAACGCATTACCATCTTTAATATCTGGAGTATTTTTATCAACTATTTCTTGGTTTTTAGAACATCCTAATATTCATTCATTTTCTTATAAGTCAATTCTAGCTATTTTTTATCTTGGAGATTTTTCTGGTATTTTTGGTATTTTATCTTATTTTTATTTACAGCAAAAAGTAAGTTCATTTTATGCTTCTACTGTTTTTTTAATTTTTCCATTAATTTCTTATATTTTAGAAATTTATTTATTTAAAAAAACATTTTTTTTATATAAATTATGGTGTGTTTTACCTCTTTTTATAGGAATATTATTAACATTACTTCCTATAAATTTTTTTAAAAATATTAAAAGGTGTATTGATGAAAGAAAAAATACAAAAAATACTTTCTGATTTAGGATATGGTTCTCGTCGTTATATAGAATCAATAATTAAAGAAGGAAATGTATTGATAAACGGAAAAAAAGCAATTATTGGGCAATATTTAGATAAAAAAAATCCTGGAGAAGTCTTTCTTAATAAACAAAAAATAGTTTTTAAAACAAATAAAAAATTAAAAATTATTATCTATAATAAACCTATAGGTGAAATTTGTACTAGAAACGATCCAAAAAAAAGACCAACTGTATTTGATAAATTACCTGATTTGAATTTTAGTAGATGGATTAATATTGGTCGATTGGATATAAATACTAAGGGATTATTATTATTTACAAATGATGGAAATTTAGCAAATAAACTTATGCATCCAAAAAGCCAAATTGAACGTGAATATTATATACGTGTTTTTGGTAAAATAAATAAAAATACAATAGATATTTTAAAAAAAGGAGTTAAAATTAAAGACGATTATATTTCATTTAAAAGTATTCAACCAATTTTTAATTATAAAAGTAAAAACAAATGGTTTAAGGGTATTTTATGTGAAGGTAAAAATCGAGAAATTAGATTAATTTTTAATGCAATAAAATGTCAAGTAAATAAATTAATTAGAATACGGTATGGAAATATTTGTTTGCCAAAAAATTTAAAAGAAGGAGATTGGAAAAAATTAAATTACACATCATTAAATAATTTATGTAATTTAATTAAATAATAAATTTAAGTTATTTAATAAAATTTATATTTTTATGTTTATATTTTAAATATTTTAAAAAAATTGTAAAATATAAATTTTAATCATTATACTTATCACGATATTTATATTATTCATTGGATTAAAAAATGTATAAATCTCTAGTTATAGTTGAATCACCAGTTAAAGCAAAAACTATAAACCAATATTTAGGTGATAAATATATAGTAAAATCTAGTGTTGGTCATGTACGAGACTTATTAAGTAATCAATCTAAAAAAAGAAAAAAAAAGAAAAATTCTTTTTCAGAATATTATCAAAAACAATTTATAGTTCAGAAAATGGGGATTAATCCATATAAAAATTGGAACGTTGAATATCACATTTTACCTGGTAAGGAAAAAATTGTTAATGAACTAAAAAATATTGCAAAAAACGTTGATCGTATATATCTTGCTACAGATTTAGATCGAGAAGGAGAAGCAATAGCTTGGCATTTAAAAGAAGTTATCGGAGGAGATTCTTCTAAATTTATTCGTGTAGTATTTAATGAAATAACTCAACATTCAATCGAGAAAGCTTTTAAAAATGTTGGTCAAATTAATATGAATCGAGTTTATGCACAACAAGCTCGTAGATTTATGGATCGAATTGTAGGATATATGATTTCTCCTTTATTATGGGAAAAAATTTGTAGAGGTTTGTCTGCAGGTCGAGTACAATCAGTAGCTGTTAGAATTGTTGTAGAACGAGAAGAAGAAATAAAAAATTTTATAGCAAAAGAACATTGGAAAATCAATATTAGTTTCCTTACATCTGAAAAAAAAAATATTGTTTTAGAACTTACGCATTATAAAAATAAAAAAATTACTTTAAACAATGAAAAAAAAGTAAACTTAATAATTGAAAAAATTAAACATCAATCTTTCTACGTGACTGATCGAAAAGATAAAATTTTATATCAAAAACCACCTGCTCCTTTTATTACTTCTACTTTGCAACAATCATCTAGTCTTCATTTAGGTTTTAGCGTAAAAAAAACTATGTTTTTAGCTCAAAAGTTATATGAAGAAGGATATATAACTTATATGAGAACTGATTCTTTTTTCTTAAGTAATCATGCAATTAAAAAAGCAAGAAATTATATAAAAAATTATTATGGTAATAACTTTTTACCTATAAAACCTAATATATATCTTAATAAAAAATATTCCCAAGAAGCGCATGAAGCAATCCGTCCTACAGATGTAGAAGTAACTACAATTAATCAAAATAGAATGAGTTCTGATGCTATTAAATTATATAAATTAATTTGGAATCGCTTTATAGCTTGTCAAATGAAATCAAAAAAATATAAATCTATTATAATAAAAGTAATTACAGATAAATTTAAATTAAAAACATCTGTAAATATTATACTATTTAAAGGTTGGACAAAAATAATACAAAAATCAAATATAATTACATGTAATTTTTCAGAAATTAACGTAGGTGATATTTTATTTATAGAAAAAATTTTACCAACTAAAATTTTTACTAAACCATCTCCAAGATTTAATGAAGCATCATTAGTTCGGGAATTAGAAAAAAAAGGGATTGGAAGACCTTCAACTTATGCAAGTATAATTACAAAAATAAAAGATAAAGGATATTTAAAAATTGAAAATAATAAATTTTATGCTACTAAAATAGGTGCGATTCTTATTAATCAATTAAAAAAATGTTTTACTGATTTAGTTGATTATGATTTTACTGCTCGTATGGAAAAAAAACTTGATCAAATTTCTGATAATAAAATTTCTTGGAAAAATGTACTTAATATATTTTTTGAAAATTTTTCTAAACAATTTGAGCAAGCAAAAAAACCCCCAGAAGAAGGTGGAATGGCAAATAACATTACTATTTTAACAAATATTAATTGTTCTATTTGTAATAAAAAAATGGGTATTAAAACAGCTATTACAGGTGTATTTTTAAGTTGCTCAGGATATAATTTAAAACCCAAAGAACGTTGTAAAAATACTATAAATTTAATTTCATTAAATGATGCTAATTTGATTAATAAAGATAATATGACAATTAAAAAATTAAAAAGAAAATGTGAAAAATGTCATATTATAATGGATGAATATTTAATTAATGACAAATTAAAAATTTATATTTGTACAAATAGTCCTATATGTACAATTTTTTATATTAAAAAAGGAAAGTTTGAAAGTCCTATTTATTTATCTAAAACATTATATTGTGAAAAATGTAAAAATAATATGTTATTAAAAATAGGAAAATTTGGTAAATTTTTTATGTGTGTTAATAAAATGTGTAAAAATACAAGAAAAATTTTATCTAATGGTGAAATAGCACAACCTAAATTAGAACCTATTCCATTTCCGGATATATCCTGTATTAAATCTGATGCATGGTTTGTTTTGCGAGAAGGAATATCTGGTATTTTTTTTGCTGCTCATACTTTTCCTAAATCAAGAGAAACAAGATCTCCCCTTGTTGAAGAATTAGCTCAATTTAAACATTTATTACCTAAGAAATTACATTATTTAGCTGATGCTCCAAAAACAGATAAAGAAGGAAATAAAACGATCGTTTGTTTTGACAAACTAAATAAAAAACAATATATTGCTTCGAAAAAAGAAGGTAAATTCACAGGTTGGTCAGCATTTTTTGTTAAAAATAAATGGTTGATTTCTAATAAATCATAATAAATTAACTTAATGTTATATCTTTACTAACTACATAACATTCACGTATTTTTTCAGTAATTAATTTGATAAATTTAGAACTACTAGTTAAATTTAGATTAAGATCTACATTTTTTTCTTGAAAGTTACTTGTTAAGCATCCAGATTCTAATGCTTGTGCTTGTCCAGCAATAAAATTAGGAGAATTTAATGAATCACAGTTAACGATTAAACAATCTATTCTACCAGAAGATACATATGCTAAATCAAGTAAAGTTGATCCAGTATATCTAAATGAAATACCAGATAAAATTAATTTTTTATATATCTTGAAATAAGATTTAAACTGTATTTCTTGGAATATTAGATTTGTTGATATTGTAGTATCACTTAAACTATTTATATTAGCACATCGAGTACGATATCCATTTAATTGTGAACCTTGACCTCGAACAGAGGTAAATAAATCATTTTTTATAGGATCATATATTACTGATATTTCTGTATTTTTTTTTATTATTACTGCTATTGATATGCAAAAATGTGGAAAATTTTTAATAAAATTTTTTTTACCATCTAATTCATTGATAATCCATAAAATTTTTTTATCATTAAAAATATAATTAGTATTTTTTTTAATAATTATATGATTTGGGTAATATTTATAAATAATTTCACTAATTGTTTGATATGTTTTGTACATTACTTTTTTAATAAAATACTGTTTTTTTTCGAAATCTTCTTTAATAAATTTTTGAGCATCATAATTTTGTGCAATAATATTCCCTCCCTTTCGAATAGCACGAATTGCAATATTTAACATCGGGTGCATTAAATTCTCCTAATTTTAAAATAATTTATTTAAGATATATATTTTATTATTAAAATAATAATATCATAATTTAAATATATTTAATATTTTAAATCTTTTAAATTAGTTTATGTTATAACAATTAAACGTTAATTCAATTTATTTTAATATTATTTTTTTATACTTACTGGAATATAGATAAAATAATTATTTTTGATTCAGGTGTTTTAAATGAATACAAATATCAATTTAAATATTGTTAATTCTAAAATTAATTTATTAAATTTAAGTCCTAAACAAATTCAATTATTTCTTAAATCTATAGGAGCAAAGAATTTTACTTCGGAACAAATTATGCAATGGATTTATAGTCATAATTGTTTTGATTTTAATAAAATGTTAAATATTAGTAAAAATATTAGAGAAAAACTAAATCAAACTTCTTATTTAAAGATATCAAATTTTTCAGAAGAACAAATATCATTTGACGGTACAATGAAATGGATTACATTTTTAAACAATAAAAAAATAGAAACAGTTTATATACCAGAAAAAAAACGATCTACTCTTTGTGTTTCATCGCAAATCGGTTGTGCTTTAAAATGCGATTTTTGTGCTACAGGAAAACAAGGATTTTATAGAAATTTAACAGTATCTGAAATTATTTCGCAAATTTTACAAGCTAAAAAAAGAATAGATAATAAAAAAATAACTAATATAGTATTTATGGGAATGGGTGAACCATTGTTAAATTTAAATAATGTTGTTTCAGCGTTAAAAATTATTTTAAATAAAAATGGATTCGGATTATCCAAACGTCGTATTACTGTATCAACTTCAGGAATTGTACCAGCAATAAATAAACTCAGTCAAAAAATTGATATTAACTTAGCAATTTCTTTACATGCTCCAAATAATTATATTAGAAATCTTATTATGCCAATTAATAAAAAATATAATATTGAGTCTCTTTTAACCGCAGTATCTAGATATTTAAAACACTCTAATGCAAATCGAAATGGTGTTACTATAGAATATGTAATGCTTCAAAATATTAATGATTCTAATCAAAATGCTGAAGAATTAGCTTGTATTTTAAAAAAAGTACCTAGTAAAATTAATCTTATTCCTTGGAATTCTTTTAAAAATTCGAGTTTTATATCTAGTACACCGGATAAAATCAATATTTTTGCAAATATTTTAAGGCAAAAAGGATTTAATACGACAATTAGAAAGAATAGAGGTGAAGATATTAATGCTGCTTGTGGTCAATTAACAGGAAATATGATCAATCGTAGTAAAAATCATTTATAAAATTTAAACAATATTATATATTATATAATTTTCTTTGAAATTTTATAATTAATAATTTAAAATTAAATTTTTTTAATTTTTAAAAAATATATATAATAAAATGAATAAATATAAAACTATTAATAGAAGAAAGTCTGATCGTATTTATGTAGGAAATATACCTATTGGAAATAATGCTCCTATTTCTGTACAATCTATGACAAATACAAAAACAACAGATATTGTAGATACAATTAATCAGATTCATCAATTAAAAAAAGTAGGAGTTGATATTGTAAGAATTTCTATTCCAACACAAGAAGCTGCAGAGGCATTTAAAATAATTAAAAAAAAAATAAATATTCCATTAATAGCAGATATACATTTTGATTATAGATTAGCCATTAAATCTATAGAATATGGTGCTGACTGCATAAGAATTAATCCTGGAAATATTGGTAAAAAAAGAAAAATTAATGAAATAGTTAGTTGTGCTAAACATAATAATATTCCGATTAGGATAGGTGTTAATTCTGGTTCATTAGAACATGATATATTAAAAAAATATAGATCTCCTATCCCAGAAGCCTTAGTAGAATCTGCTATAAGAAATGTAGAATATTTAGATAGTTTAAATTTTAATCAATTTAAAGTTAGTGTAAAAACATCTGATGTTTTTTCCGCAATTGAAGCCAATAAAATGTTATCTAAAAAAATTACACAACCTATACATATAGGAATAACAGAATCAGGAAGTTTTCGTAATGGTACAGTTAAATCGTCTATTGGTATTGCTGCATTATTATCAGATGGTATTGGAGATACTTTAAGAATCTCATTGGCCGCTAATCCAGTAGAAGAAGTAAAAGTAGGTTATGATATTTTAAAAGTTTTAGGAATTAGGTTTCGAGGTATTAATTTTATTGCTTGTCCTACTTGTTCCAGACAAGAATTTGATGTTATTAAAGTGGTAGAAGAATTAGAAAAAAAATTAGAAGATATTGAAACTTCTATGAATATTTCTATTATTGGATGTGTTGTAAATGGTCTAGGAGAAGCAAAAATGGCTGATTTAGGAGTAACTGGAGGATATAAAACAAGTGGGTTATATGAAAACGGTATACGTCAAAAAAATAAATTAAATAATAAAAATATAGTTGAGGAACTAGAAATATATATTCGAAAAAAATCAAATGAATTAAAAAAATTAAAAATTATAAACAAAACTGATATCTAATTATTAGAAATGTATATATATTTATAAATAAGAGATCATAGTGAATAAACAAATTAATTCAATCAGAGGAATGCATGATTATTTTTCTGAAGATTTAGATATTTGGAATAAATTAAAAAAAATTTTTAAACAAGTCTTAAATAGTTATTCTTATGAAGAAATTAATCTACCTATACTAGAAAAAACAGAAATTTTTCAAAGAGCTATTGGTGATGTTACAGATATTATCGAAAAAGAAATGTATTCATTTTATGATAAAAAAGGCAATAGTTTAACTTTACGACCTGAAGGAACTGTAGGTTGTGTTCGATCTATAATACAAAATAATTTATTATACAAAAAAAAACTAAAATTTTGGTATTTAGGACCTATGTTTCGATACGAACGACCTCAAAAAGGACGATATCGTCAATTTTATCAACTAGGTGTAGAAGTTTTTGGATTAAAAACAATAGATATTGATCTAGAAATAATTTTATTAACAAATCGTTTATGGAAAATTCTTGGTATTGATTTACATCTAATGTTAGAAATAAATTCAATTGGTTCTCAATTAGATCGTATTAGATATCAAAAAGAATTAGTTTTATTTCTTGAAAAAAATAAATCTTTTTTAGATGAAGAATCTAAAAAACGTTTATATTCTCATCCATTTCGTATTTTAGATTCTAAAAATTTAAATGTTCAACATATATTAAAAAAAGCTCCATTATTAAATAAATATATTAATGAAAAATCATTAATTAAATTTAATAATCTATGTAAGATGATTAATTCATATGGTATTAAATATAAATATAATCCTAATTTAATCAGAGGACTAGATTATTATAATGATACTGTATTTGAATGGAAAAGTCATAGAATAGGATCTCAAAATACTATTTGTGCTGGAGGTAGATACGATTCTTTAGTTCAAGACCTAGGGGGTATAAAAACATCAGCAATAGGATTTGCTATAGGAATTGAACGTTTAGTTTTGTTAATGAAATCTTTAAATATATTTTCCATTCAAACAGAACAAATTAATATTTATATTATTTTTATAGGAGAAGAAAATAAAATTCATGCTATTAATTTGTCAGAAGAAATAAGAGATATATATCCTCATTTAAAAATATTTGTAAGTTTTTCAAATTGTAGTCTTTCAAAAAAGATAAAACATGCTGTTGAATCATTATCTCGGATTGTTATTTTAATAGGTTCGAATGAAATTAAAAAAAAATGTTATTTAATAAAAGAATTATCAACACAAAAAGAATTTTATCTTATTAAAAATGAGTTAATGCTCAAAATTAATAATATTTTTAAAAAATAATTTTTTTAAAAAAATTAATTATTTTTAAATTTAATTTAAACTTTTATTTTAGGAAAAAAATGTTTAATAAACAAATAGAGTTTGAAAAATATGATCCAGAATTATGGATGGCTATGTATAAAGAGCAAGAAAGACAAGAAAATCATATAGAGTTAATCGCATCAGAAAATTATGCTAGTACTTATGTCATGTATGCGCAAGGTTCTCAATTAACTAATAAATATGCAGAAGGCTATCCTGGAAAAAGATATTATGGTGGTTGTGAACATATAGATGTTATAGAACAATTGGCAATTGAACGTGCAAAAAAATTATTTAATGCTGATTATGCAAATGTTCAACCTCATTCGGGCTCTCAAGCTAATTTTTCTGTTTATACAGCATTGTTAAAACCAGGAGATATAATTTTAGGGCTTAAATTATCTCATGGAGGTCATTTAACACATGGTTCTTCTGTAAATTTTTCAGGTAAATTATATAAAGCTATTACATATGGAGTTGATCAAAGCGGAACAATTGATTATGAAGAAATATTAAAATTATCAAAAAAATATCGACCTAAAATGATAATTGGAGGTTTTTCAGCATATTCCGGTATTTGTGATTGGTTAAAAATGCGAAACATTGCAGATGAAGTTAATGCTTATTTAGTTGTAGATATATCGCATGTTGCTGGATTAGTTGCTACAAATCTTTATCCAAATCCAATAGATTGTGCACATGTTGTTACTAGTACTACGCATAAGACTTTAGCTGGGCCTAGGGGGGGTATTATTCTTGCTAAGAATGGAAATAAAGAATTTTATAATCAATTAGATTTATCTGTTTTTCCGGGTGGACAAGGTGGGCCACTTATGCATGTAATTGCAGGGAAAGCAATTGCTTTTAAAGAAGCCTTAGAACCAAGTTTTAAAACATACCAAAAACAAATATTAAAAAATGCTAAGATGATGGTTCAAGTATTTTTAAGAGAGGGATATGAAATTATTTCAGGAAATACCTTTAATCATTTATTTCTCATAAATTTAACGAATAAAAAAATTACAGGTAAAGATGCGGACCTTGCTTTAGGAAAAGCTAATATTACTGTTAATAAAAATACAATTCCAAATGATATTAGAAGTCCTTTTATCACTTCAGGTATACGTATTGGTACACCTGCGGTTACAAGAAGAGGTTTTAAAGAATTAGAAGTTTCACAAGTTGCATTGTGGATAATAAGTATTTTAAATAATATTAATAATACAAAAAATATTTTTGAAATAAAAAATAAAGTATTAAAACTTTGTTCTAAATATCCTGTTTATATTTAAATTGTATAAACATATCCATCTTTGTTAAATATAATATTAATTTTGCTACAAATATAGTTTATTCAGGTAATTCAATTTTTATTTTATTAATATTTATTTCATTTATATTTTTTAAATAAGGAACTATTCCTAATAATGGCGACTTAATATAACTTAACAAAGTTTGGATATAATATGAAGTATATTTATCACTTGGAAAAATATTATTAGCAATCCATCCTGCGCATACTAAATTATCTGCAAGAATAGCTTTTTCAGTTAAAATTGCATGATTAATACATCCTAATTTTATTCCTACAACTAAAATAACTGTTAATTTTTCTTTTTTAACCCAATCTGAAAAAGTATTTTTATTAGAAATAGGTGTATACCATCCGCCAGCTCCTTCAATTAAAATCCAATCAGATTTTGTAGTAATTTTTTTTAAACCTAAAGATAAATATTTTTTATTTATTTTTTTATTATTAATGATACTTAATATATTAGGTGGAGCATTTTCAAGAAATGAAACTGGATTAATTTCTTTATTAGTTAAATAGACAGAACTATTTTTTTGTAAAATAGAAGTATCTTCATTGACAAATTGAGATTTTTTTTTAATAATTTTTGAAACTATATTATTACACTTTTTAATTCCAGAAGATATTGGTTTGTAACCTGCTGTTTTATAACCGTAATTACTTGCTTTTTTTAATAAAATACTACTTATCGTAGTTTTTCCTATATTTGTATCAGTACCAGTAATAAAAAATTTTTTTATCATAATTATTTTTTTGTATTTTATTAATAAATTTTATGTTAATTTTAAATATAATTTGCTTTTAAAATATATAAAATATATAAATTTTAAATCAGGTAACTCAAACCAGTTTATTCTATGTATTTGAATATTAAATCAATACAAGAATATAGTGGTTGGTTACTTAAGAAATAATTTTTTATTTAAAATTTTAAAAAATTATTTAAATTCCAGCATTATAATATTTTTCTTTATTTATCTTAGTAGCATTTAAATTAAAATTATTTTCTTCTGTTAAATTTTGTTTTTTATATTCAGGAAATAGATTTAATTTTTGAAACAGCTTTAAATCACTCTCCTCTTTAGGATTATTAGAAGTTAATAATTTACATCCATAAAAAATAGAATTTGCTCCAGCCATAAAACACATCGCTTGTGTTTGATCATTCATTTCCTTTCGTCCTGCTGATAATCTAATATAAGATTTTGGAAGCATAATGCGAGTAGCTGCTATAACTCGGATAAAATCAAATGGTTCTACATCTAAGTTATTTTCCATCGGTGTTCCTGGAATTTTGACTAACATATTTATTGGAACACTTTCCGGTTGTACAGGAAGATTAGATAATTGCATTAATAATTCCATTCGATCTTGTATTTTTTCTCCAAGACCAATTATTCCTCCTGAACAAACTTTCATACCTGCATCACGAACTACTTTTAAAGTTTTTAAACGTTCTTCATATGTTCTTGTAGTAATAATATTTTTATAAAATTTAGCAGATGTATCTAAATTATGATTATAATAATCTAAACCTGCATTTGATAATTTTTTTGCTTGAATATTATTAATTGTTCCTAAAGTCATACAAGTTTCCATACCCATTTTTTTTACTGCTTTAATAATTTTTTCTAAATATGGCATATCTCTGTCATTAGGATTTTTCCATGCAGCACCCATACAAAAACGAGTAGAACCTGAATTTTTAGCATGTTTTGCAGATTTTAAAATTTGTTTTAATTCTAATAATGGTTCTTTTTTTAATCCTGTTTTATATCTAGCGCTTTGTGGACAATATTTACAATCTTCTGGGCATGCACCAGTTTTAATAGATAATAACGTACTAATTTGTATTTTATTGGGATTAAAATATTCGCGATGTTTTTTTTGAGCTTCAAATATAAGATCAAAAAAAGGTTTATTAAATAATAATTTTGTATCTTCTAGAGTCCATTTTTGTTTCATATAATCTCCAAAAAAAATAGGATTTTATTTAATTAAATGCTTATAATAAGATATTTAATATTTTTATATATAAATCATAATGAGTCAATCTGATATATTATTCGATTATAAACATATTTGGCATCCATATTCTTCTATTACAAATCCACTATCTTGCTATTCTGTTATATCAGCTAAAGGGGTATATTTAAAGTTAAAAAATGGAAAAAATATAATAGATGGCATGTCTTCATGGTGGTCTACTATACATGGATACAACCATCCTATACTAAATAAATCTTTGAAAAAACAAATAAGAAAAATGTCGCATGTTATGTTTGGAGGAATAACGCATCCATCAGCTATTTTACTTTGTAAAAAATTAATTAAATTAACTCCAGAAAAATTAGATTGTGTTTTTCTTTCAGATTCTGGATCAATAGCTATTGAAGTTGCAATAAAAATGCTTATACAATATTGGGAATCTTTAGGACAAAATAGAATAAAAATATTAACTATTCGGAATTCTTATCATGGTGATACTTTTGGTGCTATGTCTATTTCTGATCCTAACAATTCTATGCATAAAATATATCATCGATTTTTACCAAAAAATTTATTTGCAAATGCCCCTAGTTCAGATTTTCACCAACAATGGAATGCTAATGATATTATATCGTTTCAAAAAATAATAGAAAAAAATGCATTTAAAATAGCTGGTGTAATATTAGAGCCAATAGTACAAGGTGTAGGCGGGATGAGGTTTTATCATCCTATATTTTTGAAAAAAGTTGAAGAATTATGTAAATATCATTCAATCCCATTAGTTTTTGATGAAATTGCTACAGGATTTGGTCGGACTGGAAAATTTTTTGCCTTTCAACATGCTAATGTTATTCCTGATATTTTATGTTTAGGTAAAGCTATGACAGGAGGTACAATAACACTAGCTGCAACTTTAACTTCACGAGATATTGCTAACACTATCAGCAATAGTAATACTCGTTGTTTTATGCATGGACCAACATATATGGGTAATCCATTAGCATGTGCTGTAGCTAATGCTAATATAAAAATTTTAGAAAAAAACGAATGGAAAAAGCAAGTTATTAATATTGAAAAAGAGCTATGTAAAAGTTTATTACCCTTAATTGATCATTCAAGAGTAATCGATGTTCGTGTTTTAGGTGCTATAGGTGTGGTTGAATGTAAACAACAAGTTAATTTAGAACTAATACAAAAATTTTTTGTAAAAAACGGTGTTTGGATTAGACCTTTTAAAAAATTAATTTATATTGTACCACCTTATATCATCAGTATCAATAATTTGAAAACACTTATCAATGTTATTAAAAAATCTTTAAATGAAAATAACTTATTTATTTAAAAATATTTATATTGTATGGATTAATATCCATAAAGGTTCTTTTCCTGTAAAATATGTATTTAATTTATTTAGATCTCCTGTTTTTTTATTAATACTATATACTGTAAATTTATTAGATTTTTGACCTGCAACTATTAAATACTTATTGTTAACATCGATACAAAATGTTCGAGGTTGTATTTCTGTATGATAGATTTTAATAAAAAGAATTTTACCGTTGCTTTTATTTATATGAAATAGTGAGATACTATTTAATAGTCTATCAGAAACATATAAAAAATTACCACATGATGTTATATGAATATCTGAAGACCAATATTTATTGGAAACCATGTGTTTTTCTACTAATGAAATATTTTGTATATTTTGCACCATTGGTATATTTTTTTGAACATATATTTTCCAAACGTCTATAGTTCCATTTAATTCATTTATAGTATAAATAAAATTTTCATTAGGGTGAAATACAATATGACGTGGTCCTGAATTAAACTTAGTTTGAATAAATTTTTGTTCTGTACTTTTTAATATTCCATGTTTGGTTAAGTAATATAAATAAATGTAATCTTCTTTTAAAGCAGTTATGAACAATATGTTATATTTAACATTAAATAATGCTGCATGACAACCCTGAATATTATGAATAATTTGTATTGGATCTTTAGGAATACCATCTTGATTTAATGGTATAACACTTACTGAATTATTATGATATGAACTACAAAATAAAAATTTTTGATTAGCACTGAAAGAAATATAATTAGGACTTCCTGGAATATAAACTTCACTGATTTTTTCTAAATTACCATTTTTTTTAATAGTGTATACAATTATTCGATTTTTAGGACGCACACCAGCATATAATAAATTTTTATTTTGAATAATATTTATTGGTTGTACTTGTCCATCAGTATCAATTTTTTGAATTAATTCCATATTTCCATCTTGATATAAATTCCAAACTTCTATATTTTGACTTGTAGAATTAGCAATATAAACAATTTTTTTCATATAATTCCTTTCTATTAAATTTTAAATATACAACGGAATATTATTTTTACATAGTATTTTTTATTTCATGTGTTTTTAAATTTTTTAACAAATTTAAAATCCAATTTAAACGTGAAGTATCATCTTCAAAATTATGCATAAATTTTAATTTTTTAGAACTTATCATTTTCCAAAGATGAGGTTCTTTTTGAAAAACTACAAGTAGATATTCCATATTAATTAAGTTATTTTCATTGAATTTTATAATTCCTATGCTTTTACTAGATTTAATATATGAAATACCAATGTTTTTTGTTAATAATTTAATCTTAGCAATTAACATTAAATTGTTAGAAGCTATTGGTAATTTTCCAAATTGATTTAAGAGTTCTAAGCATATTTTTTCTATTTCTTTTTCATTTTTAGCATTTTCAATTTTTTCATAAAAAAATAATCTTTGATTTACATCGGAAATATAATTTTTTGGTAATAATGAAGGAGCATTTAATTGAATATCTGATTTTTTTACTAAATCTTCTAATAATATCTTTTTTTCTCCATTTTTAAAAAATTTAATAGTTTTATTTAATAATTTCATATATAAATTAATTCCTATTCCATCTATATGACCACTTTGTTCTTTTCCAAGTAATTCACCTATTCCTCTAATTTCTAAGTCTCTATTCGATAAGTTAAATCCACCACCAAAGTTATTTGTTAAAGTAATTGCATCTAATCGTTTTTTTGCATCTGGTGTAATTTTTTTAAAATTATTAACAAATAAAAAAGCATATCCTTGATTATTAGATCGTCCAATTCTACCCCTAAGTTGATGTAACTGAGATAAACCAAAATGATCTGCATTTTCAATAATAATAGTATTTGCTTTAGGTATGTCAATCCCGCTTTCTATAATAGTTGTACAAACCAATATATTAAAATAATTTTGATAAAATTCATTCATTATTTTTTTTAATTCAATATTATTCATTTTACCATGACCGACTTTAATTTTAGCACTAGGAATTAAATTAGATAGTTTTATAGCTATATTTTCAATTCCTTTAATTTTATTATATATATAATATACCTGACCACCTCGAGACATTTCTCTAAAAATTGCTTTTTTTATTAAAGTAGGATTATATTCTTCTATAAAAGTTTTTATTTGTTTTCTTTCTTCTGGAGGATTAGATATAATAGATAAATCTTTTATACCATTTATTGCCATATTTAATGTACGAGGAATTGGTGTTGCAGTTAAAGTTAATATATCGATATGAGAATATATTTTTTTAATTATTTCTTTATGAATAACACCAAATCGATGTTCTTCATCGATAATTAATAAACCTAGATTATACCATTCAATATGTTCAAATAAAATTTTATGAGTTCCTATTAATATATTAATATTACCAGATTTAATATTTTTTAAAATTTTTTCTTTTTCTTTTTCACTTCTAAATCTAGATAATATTTCTATATTTAAAAACCAATTACGAAATCGATTTGAAAAACTATTAAAATGTTGTTCTGCTAATAATGTTGTAGGTACTAAAATAACGACTTGTTTTTTATTTGATATACATATAAAAGCAGCTCTCATTGCAACTTCCGTTTTTCCAAAACCTACATCACCACAAACTAAACGATCCATAGGAATAGGTTTATACATATCATTTAATACAGATTTTATAGCTTCTTTTTGATCTAAAGTAATTTTAAATGGAAAATCTTTACAAAAAAGATTATATTCTTTTTTATATTTTATAAATGCAAACCCCTTTTTAGATAATCTATCTGCATAAATGTTTAATAAAATTGCTGCATGGTCATATAAATTTTTATTGATTTTATTTTTTTCTTTATCCCATTTATCATTTCCTAATTTATGTAAAACAATATTTTTTTCTAAACTTCCAACATATGGTGAAACAAGATGTAAATATGCAATAGGAACATATAATTTATTTCCTTCTGCATATAAAATAACTAAATATTCAGATTCACAACTAGCTGTATTTATTGTAGTTAACCCTTGATATCTTCCAATACCGTGTTGAATATGTATGATAAGATCATTAATTTTTAATTGATATAAAAACTGATTTTTAATTGGTAAAATAATATTTTGATTAGTAACAACTTCAAAAGTTTCTTTTGTAGAAATAAATAATAAATTTTTTTTAGTATCTATAAAACTATTATACAAATTTCCTATAATATAAAAAAAATTATCTTTATTATTAATATCACAAACATTTTCTATATATTTAGGATAAATATTTTTTAAATTTAAAATTTTTAAAAATGTTATTAAACATTCCTTTTTTGTTATAAAAAAAATAGTTTTTCCTGAAAAATTATATAAAAAAGAAAAAATTTTATTATAGTTTTTTTTGTTTTTATTATTTTTAAAAAAACTTGGTAATGTTTGATAATTAATAGAATTTTTATTTTTTATATTTTTTAATGCTATTTTCATAGTGGAATATTTTTTAAAATAAAATGAAAATTACTAGACATTAATTAATATTTCAACAAATAATATACTATCTAAAATATTAAATTTTTAAAAAATATATATTTTAATAATTTTTTATAAATTATATTTATTAATCAGTATATGATTCAATAAGTAATTAAATAATTTTAATCAAGAATTTTCAAAAAATGGTTATAAATAAATATTATATTGTTAATTATATTTAATTAATATTTAAAATTTTTATATAAATTGATTATTATTTATTTGTTTTACAAATAGTCTAAAATCAAATTTTATATTTTAAATAAAAAATAATTATCTAAAATAATGTATAAAAAAAACTAAATAATTGTAGTTATTAATATTATATACATTAAATAAACAAAATATTTAACATTAAGAATACTTGTAAAGATATAAAACATAATCTTATTTTATAATTTAAAAATATTAATAATTAAGTCGTAATTACAACATATATAAAAAAAATAATAATTCATAAACTTTAAAAAATACATATTTTATAAATAATTTTTATATTATATTCAATATATTATTTATTTTTTATTTCTTTTTTAATTTAAAATATTATAATTTTTTTAGTAAAATATTTATTTGAACTTTCAATGATTAATTAGTTATATTTAAAATTATTTATTAAATTATGATAAAATATTATTTTCAATATAAAAATTTATTAAAAACATTTTAACTATAAAAGATATCTTTAATGTATAAGCCTATATATATATTTATTGGTTTACGTTATTTATGGAACTCTCATTTAACAAGTTTTAAAAAAATTATCACTATTTTATCTATTATAGGTACAAGTCTTGGAATATCATCTATTGTTATTACAATATCTTTAGTTAATGGATTTCAAAATGAATTTCAAAAAAATATTCTATCGTTTGTTCCACATTTAATAATTACTAATAAAAATTATTATATCAATGAATCAGAATTTCCTAGAAACATTTTAAAATCATCAAATGTTCAAAAAATATCTAGTTTTATTAATAGTAAAGTTTTAATTCAAAGCAAAAAAAATATAACTATAGGAGAAATTATTACTTTTAAAGAAAAAAATTATGATTCTTTTAAAAACTATAATATTACAAATATTTTATATACATTAAATTCTAAAGAAAATAATGTAATCATAGGGAAAAAATTAGCAAAAAAATTAAATATCAATATTAATGATTCAATTAAATTAATAACTTTACCTAAAAGTAAAAAAAATTTTTTAACAAAACAATTCAATGAAAAAACATTTAAAGTCACTGGTTTTTTTTGTACAGAAAATGAAATTGATAATTATCAAATATTAATAAATAGTAAAATCGCTTTAACGTTTTTACACTATTGTAAAAATTATATTACTGGTTGGCGAATTTGGTTAAAAGATCCATTTTATTTTGATATAAATATGTTTAAAAAAATAAAAAATAACTTGATTTTATTAAATTGGAAATCAAAAGAAGGAGAATTATTTAAAGCAGTTCAAATTGAAAAATATATCATGTTACTTTTTTTTATATTAATTTTATTAGTTGTAGGATTCAATATAATTATTACTTTAACAGTTAATATGATAGAAAAACAAAATGTTATTGCAATCTTACAAACACAAGGTTTATGTCGAAAAAAAATTATGTTAATATTTATTACAATAGGATCAAGCATTTCTATAATTGGAAATTTATTAGGAATATTAATTAGTTTTACATTAATTTTTCAAAAAAAAATTTTAAACTTGTTAATCAATTTATTTTTTAACACTACTAATATTTCAATGAAAATTTTTCCTTTCCAAGTTTTTTTAGTTAATATTACATTTATATTACTTTCTATTTTATCAATGTTATATCCAATTTGGAAAATCACCAAGTCAACACCTGCTAAAATTTTATCTCATGAATAATATAATTTTACAATGTATTAATCTCACTAAATCTTATCAAGATAATATAAAAAAAATTCATATCTTAAAAAAAACATCATTTTACCTTAATAAAAGTGAAATAGCAGTTATTATTGGAAAATCAGGCTCTGGAAAAAGTACTTTTTTACATTTAATAAGTGGTTTAGAAGAACCTAGTTCTGGAACTATTTTATTTAATGGTATACCATTAAACTCTATGTCATCTAATCAAATAGCTAAATTAAGAAATTTACATTTAGGGTTTATTTATCAATTTCATCATTTACTTTTAGATTTTAATGTACTTGAAAATGTTGCAATACCATTGCTAATTAGTAATAAAAGTATTAAAGAAGCAAAAGAAAAATCATATGAAATATTAAAAAAAGTAAAATTAGAAAAAAAAATTGATAAATATCCATCTGAGTTATCTGGAGGAGAAAGACAACGGGTAGCAATCGCTCGTGCTTTTGTTAATAAACCACAATTAATAATAGCAGATGAACCTACTGGTAATTTAGATTCTTATAATGCAAAAATAATTTTTGACTTAATATTTGAATTAAATAATAACTTAAATACTTCTTTTATAATTGTAACACATGATCTTTTGCTTGCAAAAAAAGCACATGTTTTATGTGAAATAAAACGTGGTCAACTAAATATAAAAAAAAATATTAAATGAATTTTTTACCTTTTTTTATTGCAAAACGATTATATTGTCAAAATCATAAAAATCATGCAATGTTATTAATTTCTATTTTATCGAAAATAGGGATTTCTATTAGCGTTTTTATACTAATTATTAGTGTTAGTGCTCTTAATGGTTTTAAAACATTAATTAATAAAAATGTTTTATCATCTTTACCACATGGTATTATTCAATCAATAGATCAACCGTTTTTTTATTGGAAAGAAATTATTAAAAAAATTAATTGTATATCAGGAATTAATTATTCTGAACCATATATTTTAATGAATGCAGTTTTATTTAAAAAAAATCAAATTAGACTTTTTAATATTAAAAGTTTTAAAAACATAAAATATATAAAAAAATATTTTTCTTTTCAAAAAAAATCTTATCAAATATCACAGTTAAATAATTTTAAAAGTAATCAAATAATTCTTTCTTCTAATTTATCTAAAGAATTACTAGTAAAGAAAGGAGATTGGATTGATGTAATGATTTTAGATAATAATTTTTCTTTCCAACTAAACAAAATAAAAATATTTTCTTTTCAGATTAAATCTATATTTAATTCTAATGGAATTTCAAATGCGAATATTGGACTAATTTCTTTTTCTTTTTTTGAAAATCATTTCAATATAAATAATTATATTAATACTATTGAATTATATATGTCTAATCCATTACAAGCTAATAAAATTATTTTAGATGTAGCTAAAAAAATTCAACAACCTGTTTTTTTATATACTTGGATAAATAATTATAAATATATATATGATGATATTAAAAAAATTAAAATAATAATATTTACGACATTATTTTTAATAATAATAATTTCTTGTTTTAGTGTTATATCTATATCGTTACTTTCTATATCTAAAAGAGTAAAAGATATTGCTATTTTACGTAGTATAGGAGCTAATAATATTCTTATTCAATTAGTTTTTTTATATTATGGATTTCGTTTGGTTTTTATAGGAAATATAATAGGTTTAATAGCTGGTTTTATAACAGTTTTAAACTATAAACAAATTATGTTTTTTTTAGAAAAATATTTTAATAACAATTTATTATTAAATAATATTTATTATCATCATTTTTTATTATTACAATTAAATCTATCAGATATAATTATTATATTTTTAAGTACTATAATAATAGGATTAATTACAAATTGGTATCCTTCATATTACGCTTCAAAAATAAATCCTAGTAAAATATTAAAAAAATTTTAATTTTTTCAAACGGTGTTAAAAATATTTTTAATTAATTAAAATTTTTTTATGAATATAATATAAATTTACAATCTATTAATAAAATAATGGTGAAATTATGACTATTAAAGTAGGTATAAATGGCTTTGGTCGTATTGGACGTGTTTTATTTCGTTTAGCTCAAAAACGTGAAAATATTGAAATTTTAGCAATAAATGACTTAATGGATCCAGAATATGTAGCTTATATGTTAAAATACGACTCTACACATGGGGTTTTTAACAAACATATTGAAGTAAAAAATAAAAATATTATTGTAAATGGAAAAAAAATTAGAATTACTTCAATAAAAGACCCTAAAGAATTAATGTGGAATGATTTGTCAATTGATGTTGTAATTGAATCTACAGGTCTTTTTTTAACTAGGGAAACTGCTTATCAACATATTTTATCTGGAGCAAAAAAAGTTGTAATAACTGGCCCTTCTAAAGATGATATTCCAATGTTTGTTAAAGGAGCTAATTTTGATAAATATAAAGGCGAAAATATTGTATCTAATGCATCATGTACAACTAATTGTTTAGCTCCTCTATCAAAAGTAATAGATGATAATTTTAATATTATTGAAGGTTTAATGACCACTGTGCATGCTAGTACAGCTACTCAAAAAGTTGTTGACGGTCCTTCTAAAAAAGATTGGAGAGGAGGTAGAGGTGCACTTCAAAATATTATCCCTTCTTCAACTGGTGCAGCTATTGCGGTAGGAAAGGTATTACCAAATTTAAATGGAAAATTAACAGGTATAGCGTTTCGTATTCCTACATCTAATGTATCCGTCGTAGATTTAACAGTTCGTTATAAAAAATCAGCTACATATAATGAAATATGCTCTGTGATTAAGAATGCTTCACAAAACGAAATGAAAGGGATTTTAGGATATACGGAAGACGAAGTAGTATCATCGGATTTTAATGGAGAAGAATTAACTTCAATATTTGATGTCAATGCAGGTTTATCATTAAATAAAAATTTCGCTAAATTAATTTCTTGGTATGATAATGAAACTGGTTACTCTAGTAAAGTTTTAGATTTAGTTACATTAGTTGCTAAATAATAAATTCAGATTGATAAAATAGCAGTATTAAGTTTTTCTTAATACTGCATTTTAAAAAAAATTATAAGAAATATTTAATAAATAATGTTTATTGTCTTGCTAATCTAACAAGAGAAGGTTTTAGAAAGCTATTACTACGCCATGGATTAATATCGATACCACCTCTTCTAGTATATCTTGCATATACACTAAGTTTTTTAGGATTGCAAATATTTTGAATATCATTAAATATTCTTTCTATACATTCTTCATGAAATTCATCATGATTACGAAAAGAAATTAAATATTTCAATAATGCAGCATGATTAATTTTTTTGCCAGTGTATATAATGTTTATTGATGCCCAATCAGGTTGCTGAGTTATAGGACAATTTGATTTAAATAAATTACTATATAAAGATTCAGTAACTAATTCTTTTTCTTCAAAAGAACTTTCAAGTAAAGATTTATTATAATTATATGATTTTATTGAAATATTTTGATTGTCTATACACGTACCTGAAAACTTTGATATACCAATATTTTTAATTTGATTTAAGTTAAATAATTTTACAAAAACTTCTCCTATTACACAATTGTTAAGATCAAATGTAATTTTTTCTATTAAATTAACACTTTTTTTGAATTTAACTTGATTTAAACTATTTATATACAACTTTAAACTTTTAGATTCAATAATGTTTTTACTTGTTATATTAAATTCTAATCTAGCAATAGCAATTTGTGGTAATCCATTTACATTTAACCAAGATAGTTCATATAATGTCCAAATATCTTTACCGATAAATGGAAGATTTTTATAATTTATTTCAATATTTTTACGATGTTTTTTTCTTGGTATACCTTGCAATAAATTAAATTGGTTTGTTTTAACAATCATATTTGTTTCTTTTATATAATAAATAAATTATAATAATATTTAATTTTTTAAAATAAATAATTTAATAATATTTTAAGAAAATTCAGAAATAATATTTTTTATCCATTGTTTGATTCGAATTTTGGTTTGATCTGCTTGACGATCTTCGTCTAAAATTAGTCCTATAAAATAATCTTTATTTAATAAAGATTTAGAAGAATCAAAACTATAACCCTTTGTAGACCATTGACCAATTATTTGTGCTTTATTATTTTTTACAATTTTATATATTACACTTAATGCATCACAAAAATATTCGCTATAATCTTCTTGATCACCACATCCAAAAAGTGCGACAGTTTTATTTAAAAAATTTATTTTTTTTAAAATAGGTAAAAAATCATCCCAATCACACTGCACTTCACCATAATACCAAGTAGGAATACCAAATATTAAATTTTTAAAACTTTCAACATCTTTTTTAGAAGCATTACTAATGTCGTATAAAACAGAATTATTTACTCCAATTTTTTTGTGAATAATTTTTGCTATTTTTTCTGTATTACCAGTATCACTTCCAAAAAAAATACCTATTTTTTCCATATTTTTGCCTATTTATTAAAATATCTCTTATTTAAATATTTAAAATTAAATTTTACTTTAAAAATATAAATTAATACAAATATTTTTAAAAAATATATAAAACTACATTTATTTCAATCATAAAATTTTTATAATTTATTTTTATATTTTTTATATTAACTTAATGTTTTAAAAATATTTTTTATTTTCAACTTACCATAAAATAATTGTTTTTAAAAATTCACTAATATTTTAATACAAACTATAATATGTTATTTTTATAAATATAAAAACTTAAAAATTTAAACTATGAATAAAAATTTAATATGGTTTCGTAATGACCTTCGTATATATGATAATACAGCTTTACATCACGCATGTTTATCTGATGTAAATGAAGTGATGGGTTTATTTATTTTTACTCCCAAACAATGGAATAATCATTGTGTTGCTATTAAAAAAATATCTTTTCTTTATCAAAATCTTATATTTTTACAAAAAGAATTATTGAAATTAAACATTGTTTTATATCATCACGAATGTACTGACTTTTCAAATTCAATAGAGTATTTATTATATTTTTGTCAAAAAAACAAGATTAATCATTTATTTTATAATTATCAATATGAAATAAATGAAAAAAATAGAGATAACTTAATAACACGTAAATTACATACACAAGGTATTTCTGTTAAAGGTTTTCATGATAATCTTTTAATTAAACCTGATAAAATAAAAAGTAAAGATAATAAACCTTATAAAAAATTTTATTTTTTTAAAAAAAAAATAATAGAATGTTTATCAAAAAAAATTCCAATATGTTTTCCTGTTCCTAGAAAAAGAATTTTTAATCATGATAATATATTTCAAGTATGTTTGATTAAAAATTATAATATAAATTTTAATCAAAATTTGTTTCCCATTGGAGAAAAAGAAGCTATTAATAAATTGAAATACTTCTGTACCAATAAAATTGAAGATTATTTTTTAAAAAGAAATTTTCCATCTTTAAATAATACTAGTATGCTCTCTCCTTATTTATCTTTAGGAATAATATCTACAAGACATTGTTTACAAATGGTTTTAAACAAATATAAAACAAAATCATTAAATACAATACTCAATTCATCTTGGATAAATGAAATAATATGGCGTGAATTTTATTATCACTTACTAATCAATTTTCCTATACTCAGTAAATCTCAATCGTTACTCACATGGGAAAAAAAAATTAATTGGGAAAATAATTTAAATTATTTTAATGCTTGGAAAAATGGAAGAACTGGTTTTCCTATCATAGATGCTGCTATGAGACAATTAAACAAAATTGGATGGATGCATAATCGATTAAGAATGATTACATCTAGTTTTTTAGTTAAAAATCTTTTAATTGATTGGAGACAAGGTGAAAAATATTTTATGTATCATTTAATTGATGGGGATTATGCATTGAATAATGGAGGATGGCAATGGTCTGCTTCTATTGGCAGTGATTCAACACCTTATATACGTGTTTTTAATCCGTTACGTCAATCTAAAAATTTCGATAAATTAGGTGTTTTCATCAGAAAATATCTACCTGAATTAAAAATGGTACCAAATAATTATATTCATAATCCATATGAATGGACAATTAAACATAATTATAGAATCGATTATCCAAAGCCAATTATTGATTATGCAAGTAGTAAAGAAAAATTTTTTTTAGTATATAAATTAGCTCAATCATTTTTAACAAATAAAAAGGATTAAATTATATGGAAAATTTCATTTTAGAAAAAATTATTAATAAAAAATTATTTAACAACTATAATAAAGATATAGTACCCAATGGATTACAAATAGAAGGAGATAAAATAGTTAAAAAAATAATTACAGGTGTTAGCGCTTGTCAAGATTTATTAAATTCAGCTTTATATTACAAAGCTAATGCTATTATTGTTCATCATGGATATTTTTGGGAGAAAGAATCTAAATATATTCAGAATGTACAAAGAAATAGATTAAAAACTATACTTTCTAATAATATTAATTTATACAGTTGGCATATGCCATTAGATATTCATCCAGAATTAGGTAATAATATACAAATTGCTAAAAAATTAAATATTTCTATTAAAGGTGAAATTTTACCTTATGTATTATGGGGTTTTTTAGAACACAAAATTAATGCTTTTGACTTCGCTAATAAAATAGAAAAGGTTTTTAAAAAAAAACCTATACATTTTTATAAAAACGCTCCGGATTATATTAATCGTATTGCATGGTGTAGTGGTCGAGGACAAAATTTTATTAAACAAGCATACAAATTTGGAATTGATGCTTTTTTAACAGGAGAAATTTCTGAAGAAACAATATATATCGCTAAAGAATTAGGTGTTCATTTTTTTTCAATTGGACATTACTGTAGTGAGAAATATGGAATTAAATCTTTAGGAAAATGGTTGCATAAAACATATAATTTAGATGTTATGTTCATTGATGTTTATAATCCTGCGTAATTATTAAAAATTATTTTCTTTAAATTTAATAAATAATTCATCAACACTTTAGATAAAATTATGAATAAAAATATACTAAAAAAAATGTTTGATTCTTCTTGGTTATCTTCCAATAATCAAGAATATATTGAGTTTATATATCAAGAATTTTTAAAAAAGCCATCATCTATTGATGATACATGGCAAAAAGAATTTATAAAATTATCTATTAGTAATACAAATAAAAAAAAAGAATTAAAAAAATCAGATCAACAAAATAATAATAAATTAAATAAAAAAGTTAATCAGATGATTAACTTATTTCAAAAAAAAGGGTATAAAAAATCTTTAATAGATCCTCTTCAATTAAAAAAACAAAAAAAATACTCATATTTAGAATTATTATTTTATGAATTTAATAAAGATGAGTTAGAAGAAATAGTAGAAATTAATTTTCAAAAAAATTCTAACTATAAAATAAAAATAATAGATTTGTATAATAAATTAAATAGTAAATATTGTAGTTCTATTGGTTTTGAATATATGTATATTGATAATGTATACCAAAAAAAATGGATTACAGAATATATAGAATTATATTTTAAAGAAAATTTAGTCTCAAACCAAAAAAAAATACAATGCTTAAAAGAAATAATTTATGCAGAAACTTTTGAAAAATATTTAGGCAAAAAATTTGCTGGTACAAAACGATTTTCTTTAGAAGGGGCAGAAACACTTATTACAATATTACATGAAATAATAAATTATTCAAAAAACAATAATATTTCAGATATTATTATAGGTATGGCACATAGAGGCAGATTAAATGTATTAGTAAATATGTTCAATAAAAATCCTAAAATATTATTTGATGAATTTGCTGGTAAGAACATATCTATAGAAAAAAGCGGGGATGTTAAATATCATATGGGAGGTTCCTCTAATATTAAATATAAAAACAAAATAATTAATTTAAAATTAGAATACAACCCATCACATTTAGAAATAATAAATCCAGTAATTCTTGGTGTCGCAAGAGCATCTATAGATAAATCAAAATATTTTAAAAACCAAGTTTTATCTATTAGTATTCATGGAGACGCTTCAATTATTGGGCAAGGCGTAGTACAAGAAACATTAAACATGTCTCAAACTGAAGGTTATACAATAGGTGGTACAGTTCACATTGTAATTAATAATCAAATTGGTTTTACTACTTCTAACCCTAAATACCTTAGATCTAGCAAACATTGTACCGATATTGCAAAATTAATTCAAGCACCTATTTTTCATGTTAATTCTGACGATATAGAAGCTTCTATTTTTTCTATTCAGTTAGCTTTAGATTTTAAAAAAAAGTTCAATAAAGATGTTTTTATAGATTTAGTATGTTATAGAAGACATGGTCATAACGAAGTAGATGATCCCTTTGTTACTCAACCTATTATGTATAAAAAAATTCAAAATCATCCTACGATAACTCAAATATATTCTAATTTATTAATTAAAAAAAAATTAATTACATCTAACGATGTTAATAAAATTGTAGAACAATACTCTCATAAATTAAAAATAGGAAAATCAATTTTTTCTGAAGAATATATAGATTTTCAATATAGAGATTTAAACAGTTTAAAAATTCAAAAAAATTCGAAGAAAATAAATTTGAAAAATATTCAACAATTACTATACTCTATTAATACTATTCCTCCATATATTCAAGTGCATCCAAGAGTTAAAAAAATTTATCAAGATAGAATTGAAATGTCTAACGAAAAAAAACCATTTGATTGGGGTGCTGCCGAATCTTTAGCATATGCAACAATACTTAGTGAAGGTATTTCATGTCGTCTTTCGGGTGAAGATATTAGAAGAGGAACTTTTTTTCATCGTCATGCTTGTATTCACGATCAAGGTAATGATTCTATTTATATACCTTTACAAAATATTAAAGATAATCAAGGAAAATTTGAAATTTGGGATTCTGTTTTATCAGAAGAAGCAGTTTTAGCTTTTGAATATGGATATTCATTATACCCTTCAAATACGCTAACAATTTGGGAGGCACAATTTGGAGATTTCGTTAATGGAGCTCAAGTGGTTATCGATCAATTCATTAGTTCTAGTGAACAAAAATGGAATAAAACATCTAATTTAGTTATGTTTTTACCCCATGGTTACGAAGGACAAGGACCAGAACATTCTTCAGGAAGAATTGAACGATTTCTTCAACTCTGTGCACAAAATAATATACAAATTTGTATTCCTACTAAATCTTCACAAATATTTCATTTATTAAGAAGACAAATTTTGAATCATATTTATAAACCATTAATTGTTTTTACTCCTAAATCTCTTTTACGACATCCGATGGCTACCTCTTCTTTAAGAGATATAGTGAATAACGATTTTAGTAAAGTAATTGATGAAATTGATTATAATATAAAAAAAATAAAACGTGTTATTTTTTGTGCTGGTAAAATATATTATGATCTTTTAGAATGTAGAAATAAAAATAACATTATGAATATTGTTATAATCCGCATTGAACAATTATATCCATTTCCTATTTATGAGATATCCAATATATTAAAAAAATATTTTTATGTTCAAGATTTTGTTTGGTGTCAAGAAGAACCATATAATCAAGGTGCATGGTTTTATATAAAAAATTATTTATATGATATTTTACCATCTTCTGCTAAATTAAATTATATTGGTCGTTTATCTTCTGCTTCTCCTGCAGTAGGTCATATTTTACTACACAAACAAGAACAAGAAAAATTAATATGCAATGCTTTAAATTTAATAATTACTTAAATAATAGGAATAAAAAATGAATACAATTAATATTCTTGTTCCAGATTTACCGGATTCTGTAAGTGATGCAGTAATAGTAAAATGGCACAAAAAAATTGGAGAAATAGTGTATTGCGATGAAAATATAGTTGATATTGAAACAGATAAAATAATGTTGGAAGTATCATCTCCATGTAATGGAATATTAAGTGTTATTTTAGAAAAAAAAGGGTCTATTGTTAAATCTACTCAAATAATAGGTAGTATAACTGAATCAAACGATATTGAAAAAAAAAAAATAAATCCAATAATAAATAAAAAAATAACTTCTACAAAAAAAATTCCTATTTTAAATGAGAATAAATATGATAATTCTCATATAAATAAACATATAAGTAATTATTTAACACCTTCTGCTAGACGTTTCATGAAAATTCATAACATTGATGAAACTTTAATTACACCTAATCAGTTCAATCATACCTTTAGAAAACAAGATATTCATAAAATTGTTGAAAAGTCTTCTAATTTAAATAATATTGTTAATAATACAAATAATACATATAGAGTTCAAATGACTCGATTGCGTCAAAAAATAGCTGAGAGGTTGTTAGCAACAAAAAACAATACAGCTATGCTTACTACTTTTAATGAAGTGAACATGCAACCAATTATTTCTTTACGAAAAAAATATAATACATCTTTTGAAAAAAAATATGGTGTTCGTATTGGCTTTATGTCTTTTTTTGTAAAAGCAGTAGTAGAAGCATTAAAACATTTTCCAGAAATAAATGCTACTATTGATAAACAAGATATTGTATTTTATAAAAATTTTGATATTAGTATTGCTGTTTCAACGCCCAGAGGTTTAATAACTCCAGTATTAAGAGATGCTGATAAAATGTCGATGGCACATATAGAAAAAAAAATAAAAGAATTTTCTATTAAAAGCTTAAATAATAAAATAAAAATAGAAGAATTAATTGGAGGTAATTTTACTATCACCAATGGTGGTGTTTTTGGATCTTTAATGTCTACACCAATTATAAACCCACCACAAACTGCTATATTAGGAATGCATGCTATTAAAGAACGTCCAATGGCGGTAGATGGAGAAATCAAAATTCTTCCTATGATGTATTTAGCATTATCTTATGATCATTGTTTAATTGATGGAAAAGAATCTGTTAGTTTTCTAAATAAAATAAAAAATATATTAGAAGATTTTAATCGTATTTTAATTAACATTTAACAAATTAAAAAATTAAATAATTTATTCTTTATATATATTAAAAGTACAGTGTGTAAAAATAATAAACTGTACTTTTATTACTAATATTTAAATGTTTTATTTAAATCATTTCATTATAGTATTTTAAAACAAAATATTTAATATTTTAATAAATATAAAAGCTTATTTGATTTTGAAAAAATAATGATATACTGAAATATACATCTTATGTATATATTGTAGAATAAAATATAAGGGATGAAATGATGAATAAAGTAGTCTTAATTAGACATGGTGAAAGTGAATGGAATAAATTAAATAAATTCACTGGATGGCATGATGTAGAGCTTAGTCAAAATGGAAAAAAAGAAGCTGAAAAAACAGGTTTATTGTTAAAAAAAGAAAAATTTTTTTTTGATTATTCACATACTTCAATGTTAAAAAGAGCAATATATACTTTACAATATATTTTAAATAAATTAGATCAACCTTGGTTATCTGTGCAAAAATCTTGGCGTTTAAATGAAAGACATTATGGTGATTTAGAAGGATTCGATAAAAATGAGATTATTCAAAAATATGGAGATAAACAAGTTCTTTTATGGAGACGTAGTTTTAATGTTAATCCACCTCAAATTGATATAAAAGATAAACGTTTTCCAGGAAACGATATACGTTATTCTAATGTCAATATTAATGAACTTCCTACAGGTGAAAGTTTAGAATTAACTGTAAAAAGAGTTATTCCTTATTGGGACCAAGTAATTTATCCACAATTAAAAAGAAGAAAAAAAATACTAATTGTAGCACATGGAAACTCATTAAGAGCATTAATGCAACATTTAAACAAAATTGATAATAAAAACATTATAGAATTAGAAATTCCAACTGCAATTCCAATTATTTTAGAATTCGATGAAAAATACATTCCTAGTAAATGGTATTATTTAAAATAAATTATTTAAAAACACATTCTCGATTTAAAATCAATATATATTAATATTTTATCTCTCATCTTAATAAGAGAAGATTTTTTTTTGATGAAATATGTATATTTTAAAATTATATAATCAAAGTTAGTTAAAATTTTTAATATTTTAAATTCTCAGTTTCAATATAAAATTAATATATTAAAATATATTTTAAATATATAAAAAGTAATTTTTTATAGTAGTTAAAAACGAGATTATTATGATTAAAAGAATTGGAGTGTTAACTAGTGGTGGAGATGCTCCTGGAATGAATGCAGCAATTAGGGGAGTAGTAAGAACAGCGTTAAGTGAAAAATTAGAAGTATTTGGAATTTATGATGGATATTTAGGATTATACCAAAATCGTATGATCAAACTAGATAGATCTAGCGTATCCGATATGATTAATAGGGGCGGGACATTTCTTGGTTCAGCTAGATTTTCTAACTTTTATAAAGATGAAATACGAACTATAGCTATCAATAATCTTAAAAAAAGAAATATAGATGGACTTGTTGTCATTGGAGGTGATGGATCTTATATAGGAGCTCAAAAATTAACAAAAATGGGTATGCCATGTATTAGTATTCCAGGAACTATAGATAACGATGTGGCAGGTACTGATTATACAATTGGTTATTTTACTGCTTTAGAAACAGTTGTTGAAGCTATTGATAGGTTAAGAGACACTTCTTCTTCTCATCAACGTATTTCTATTGTAGAAGTTATGGGCAGATATTGTGGTGATTTAACATTAGCTGCTGCAATTGCTGGTGGTTGTGAATTTATTGTTCTACCAGAGATTAAGTATACAAAAGAAGAATTAGTTTCAGAAATAAAAGCAGGAATTGAAAAAGGTAAAAAACATGCAATTGTTGCAATTACAGAATATATATGTGATGTAGAAGCGCTTGCTAAATATATTGAAAATGAAACTAATCGCGAAACAAGAGCTACTATATTGGGTCATATCCAAAGAGGCGGCGCTCCAGTAGTATATGATCGTATATTAGCTTCTAGAATGGGTGCTTATTCTGTTGAATTATTAATTAAAGGTTATAAAGGTAAATGTGTTGGTGTTCAAAATGAAAAAATGGTTTTTAATGATATAACAAATGCATTAAAAAATATGAAGCGTGTTTTTAAGAAAGATTGGTTGATTACTGCTAAAAAGCTTTATTAATATAAAATTAGTGCCGGTTTTTCCGGCGCTCTAAGTTTTTAGTTTTATTATTAAATTAAAATAAAAAATTAATTTCATAATAAAATTACATAGGCATCTAAGAAATGAATCTATATAGTAAAAAAAATACATTTCAACAGTGTATTGTTGAGTTTTTAGGAACAGGTTTAATAATATTTTTTGGAATAGGATGTTTAGCAACATCAAAATTAACAAATTTTCATTTTAGTCAATATGAAATAAGTATTATTTGTGGGTTTGCAGTATCTTTATCAATTTACTTGAGTATTTCAATATCTGGAGCTCATTTAAATCCAGCAATTACTATTTTTTTGTGGCTATTTTATAAATTTAATAAAAAAAAAGTAATTCCATATATTTTTTCTCAAATTTCTGGTGCTTTTTTTTTTACAATGTTAATATATTTTATATACTATAATAGATTAGTATTATTTGAAAACAAATACAATATCGTACGAGGCACAAAAGAAAGTCTTCAATTAGCTTCAATTTTTTGTATTTATCCTCAAAAAAATTATCTTCTTATATATGATTTTATAATGGAAATAATTATTTCGATAATTTTTATTATTATGCTTATGAGAATTAATGATAAAAAAAAAATATTTATTGTTCACAAAAAATTTAGTCCATGTTTAATAGGAATATTAGTTACAATTATTAATATATCTTTAGGTTCTTCATATAATATTACTTTAAATCCAGCACATGACTTAGCTCCTAGAATATTTTTAAGTTTAATAGGATGGGGTAAAATAGCTTTCACTGGATTAAATAGTAATTTTCCATATTTTTTAATACCTACAATTACTCCTATATTAGGTATAAATTTAGGTGGTTGGATATATAAAAAATTTATAAATAGTTAATTATTTACTAAAATATCATTAGATATTTTAAGAATTTTTAAAAATTCTTCATATATTAAAGAAGCACTTCCAATTAACAATCCATCAATATCAGGTTGTTCAAGAAAATTTTTAGCGTTTTTAGAATTAATAGATCCACCATATTGAACGATTAATTTTTCTATATTATTTGCATCATATGTATTAATATAATTTTTTATAAATTTATGTATTGATTGTACATAAATAGGGTCGGCTGATATACCTGTTCCAATTGCCCAAATAGGTTCATATGCAATTATTGTATTTGTAAATATTTTATTTCCAAAACGTTTAAGAATCATGCTTAACTGATTTTTTATAACTTCTTTAGTTTTATTTTCTTTTCTTTCGTTTTCACTTTCACCAATACATAAAATAGGAATTAAATTTAAGCTTTTAATTAAACCAAACTTTTCTGTAATTAATTTATTATCTTCATTATGTAAAAAACGTCTTTCAGAATGTCCAATAATAACATATTTAACACCGATATCTTTTAACATTAATATAGATGTTTCACCTGTAAAAGCGCCTTTTTTATTTATATCAACATCTTGAGCACTAACAAAAATATTTATGTCTTTTATATTTTTATAAACTCTTTCAAGGTATATTGTTGAAGGAGCAATGATAATAGTATTATATTTTAAATAAAGTGGTGCTTTTAATTTTAAATTTTTTAAAAAATTAGAAATTGTTTTAATATCACCGTTTAATTTCCAATTTGCTACAATAAATTTTTTCTTCATGTGAAAACTCTTTAATAACATTTAAAAAATGCTTAAATAAAAATCTATAAAATATAGAAACTAAGTGTTTTATAAAATATATTGACTTAGTTTCTAAGATTAAGATATTAAAATATTTTATTTATATATATTAGCACGATTTCGCAATTGTTTTCCTGGTTTAAAATAAGGCACATATTTTGCATTTAACTTAACTGTTTCGCCAGTTTTAGGATTTCGACCGATACGGGAACCTCGATAATGTAAAGAAAAACTTCCAAACCCCCGAATTTCAATTCGTTTTCCATTAGCTAATGCAAGAGACATGTGTTCTAACATTTCTTTTACAGCAAGCTCTATTATTTTACCTTCAATATGGTTTTTTTTTTTCTGCAATTCTTTCGAATAATTCTGATTTCGTCATATATCCTCTATTTTAAAAATTTATTTATTTTAAATAATTTTAATTATAAAAATAAAAAATATATTTTATTTTTGATCTATTACTCGGTATTTTGAGCAGCTTTAAAAGCTTCTGTCATTACATTGGAGAATGTTTCATCATTTTGTTTATTGTTTAATTTATTTTTTATATCTTTTTTATCATCATTGTTATCTATAATATGAATATTTAAACTAATACTTCTATTTTTTCGATCAAAACTAGATATTTTTACTGGAATATTATCATTAATGTTAAACATTTTTATAAATTCTTCGTGTTGAATAGAAGAATCAGAAAATTTGATATTTCCGTAAATACCTTCTGATAACTGTATAATAACTTGTTTGTTATCAAAAGATTTAATTAAACCATTAATAATCATTCCTTTTTTGAAATTTAAAATATATGCATTAAAAGGATCTTCTTCTAATTGTTTGATTCCTAATGAAATACGCTCTCTTTCTGCGTCTACTTGCAATACTACAGCTGAAATTTCATCACCTTTTTTATAACCCTTTACAGCTTGATCACCTGGTGTAGTCCAAGAAATATCAGATAAATGCACTAATCCATCAATGCCTCCTTTTAAACCAATAAAAATACCAAAATCTGTAATAGATTTAATTTTACCAGAAACATGTATTCCTTTTTTATGAGTTTCAGAAAATTCTTGCCATGGATTAATTTTGCACTGCTTTAGTCCAAGTGAAATACGACGACGATCTTCATCAATATCTAATACTATAACGTCTACTATATCATTTACGGCAACTACTTTAGAAGGATGAATGTTTTTATTTGTCCAATCCATTTCCGAAACATGGACTAATCCTTCTACACCTTCTTCAATTTCAACAAAACAACCATAATCTGTAAGATTTGTAACACGTCCACTTAATTTAATTCCTTCAGGATAACGTTTTGAAATAGCTATCCACGGATCTTCTCCTAATTGTTTCAATCCAAGAGATACACGTGTTTTTTCTTTATCAAATTTTAAAATTTTAACATAAATTTCATCACCAACATTCACTATTTCACTAGGATGTTTCACTCTTTTCCATGCCATATCTGTAATATGTAATAATCCGTCTACACCTCCTAAATCTACAAAAGCTCCATAATCTGTAAGATTTTTTACAATTCCTTTAAATTTAATACCTTCTTGTAGATTTTCAAGCAATTGATTTCTTTCAGCACTATTTTCTGATTCAATAACAGCTCTTCGAGAAACAACCACATTGTTTCTTTTTTGATCTAATTTTATTACTTTAAATTCTAATTCTTTACCTTCAAGATGAATAGTTTCTCGAACAGGTCGAATATCAACTAAAGAACCGGGTAAAAATGCTCGTATATCATTTAATTCAACAGTAAATCCACCTTTAACTTTACCATTAATAATACCAGTTACTGTTTTTGATGTTTCATGAGCTTGTTCTAATACTAGCCATGATTCATGTCTTTTTGCTTTTTCACGAGATAAAAGTGTTTCTCCAAATCCATCTTCAATAGCATCTAAAGCAACATCAACATAATCTCCAACTTTAACATCAAGTAGACCTTGAGAGTTTTTAAATTGTTCTAATGGAATAGCAGATTCAGATTTAAGACCAGCATCAACTAAAATTATATCCTTTTCTATAGAAACGATAATACCACGAACAATCGAACCAGGACGTGTTTTAATTTCTTTTAGTGATTCTTCAAATAATTGAGCAAAAGATTCATTCATATTAATAATATTAAAAAATTTTTATTAATGTTCATTTTAACTTCATGCTAAAATGAGATTATTTTATATATCTTATAATAATCCTTATTATAAAGTTTATTTTTTTAAAATTTAGATTGTTAGTTTGTATTATTATTGAATCATATAATTATTTTTTTTTTGATTTCTTTCATAGAATATTCAATTACTTCAGAAAGTGTCATATTAGTAGAATCTAATATTATAGCATCTTTTGATGGGTATAAAGGAGAAATTAATCGATTTTGATCACGTTCATCACGAATTTTTAATTGCTGGAATAATTCTTTATCATTAACAGATAATCCTATCTTTTTAAATTGTTGTATTCTTCGATGAACACGAGTTTCTAAATTAGCATTTAAAAAAAATTTAACAATAGCATCGGGAAATACTATTGTACCCATATCTCTTCCTTCTGCTATTAAACCAGGTGCTTTACGAAAATATCTTTGTTTATAAAGTAAAATTTTTCTAATTTTAGAAAAAGTAGCTAATTTAGAAGCTATTTCTCCTACTATTTGAAGATGAATAATTTTAGAAGTTTTATTTTTTTTTTTAATAAAGAAAAATTTAAATTTTTTAAAATCGAAATTATATTTTTTTCAATAATAGGAATATTTTTTTTTAATATTGTAATTGCTAATAATCTATATATTACACCAGATTCTAGAATACACCAATTTAATTTATTAGCTATTAAATTGCATAAAGTACTTTTTCCAACACCACTTGGTCCATCAATTGTAATTACAGGAATATTATTTTTCATATTTTTTATACATCAACTGTTAAAATAAAAAAATATCATTTATTACATATTATTATTTTTTAAAATTTTATTATATTTATTAGTTCTTACAAATGTTTAAAAAATCGTGAAAATATGTTGGATAAGTTTTAACTACACAATCAGGATTAACTATATTAACACCAAAATTAGACAAACATAATAATGAAAAACACATTGCCATACGATGATCATCATATGTATTAATTTCAGCAAATTTAAAATTCTTAGGTGGAGTAATAGATAAAAAATCTTTTCCTTCTTTAACTATAGCACCAATTTTTTTAAGTTCATTAGTCATAGCAGATAATCGATCTGTTTCTTTGACTCTCCAATTATATATGTTTCTAATAATAGTGGTTCCATGAGAAAATAAAGCTACTATAGCAATAGTCATTGCAGCGTCAGGAATATGATTCATATCTAAATCTATTGATTTTAATTTGTTTTTAGTAGATATGATAAAAGAATCACCCCAACTAATAATTGCACCCATTTTTTCAAGAATACTAGCAAATTGTATATCACCTTGAATACTTTTTTTTCCAACTCCTATAACTTTGACTGAACCCCCCTTAATTGCAGAAGCAGCTAAAAAATATGAAGCGGAAGAAGCATCTCCTTCAACTACATAATTACCTGGTGTTTTATATTTTTGATTTCCTATAATATTAAAAATAGAATAAGACTCATTTTTAATATGTACACCAAATAATTTAATTAGTTTTATCGTAATATCTATATAAGGTTTGGAAACTAAATTACCTTTTATAAATATAGTTGTATTTTTTAATGCTAGTGGAGCAATCATTAATAAAGATGTTAAAAATTGACTAGAAATACTTCCATCTAATGTAATTAAACCACCTATAAACCCACCTTTTACACAAATTGGAGGATATCCTAAATTATTTTTATATTCAATAATTGCACCTCCTTGTTGTAAAGCATCAACAAGATGCTTAATAGGTCTTTCATTCATTCTGTTGTTTCCAGTTAATACAATATCGTTTTTAAATAATGAAAAAGCAGAAAGAAGTGGTCTAATCGCTGTACCTGCATTTCCTAAAAATAATGAAAGAGCATGTGGTACTTTAAATAATTTAATATTACCTTTGATATGGCAAGTTGTATTTTTATTTGATAAAGAATAAACAATACCAATTTCTTTTAAAGCAGATAACATACATTGAGTATCTTCGCTATCTAATAAATTGTTAAGAGTAGTCATACCATCGGAAAAGGCTGATAGTAATAGCACTCTATTTGAAATGCTTTTTGAACCCGGCAAATATACAGTACCATTAATATAAGATACTGGGTTTAATTTTAAAATTTTCTGCATAATACATACACACTCTTTATTTAATAAATAAAAATTTTTTTAATAAAATTATAGCTTGTCATCCATATTTTTTTTCGAAAAATAACATAAATTTTACTAATTGTTTTACACCTTCAATAGGCATAGCATTATAAATTGAAGCTCGCATACCCCCAACTATAGAATGACCTTTTAAAGCATGTAAACCAAATTTTTTAGACTCTTTTAGAAATATTTCATTTAATTCTGAATTAATTAAATGAAATATAATATTCATCTGAGATCTATTCTCTTTAACTATATTATTAATATAAAAATCACTATTATCTATTACTTGATATAATAAATCTGATTTTTTTTGATTTAATTTTTCAATAATTTTTACTCCTCCTTTTTTCTTAAGCCATTTAAAAACTAATCCTGATAAATACCAAGCAAATGTAGGTGGTGTATTAAACATAGAATTATTTTTATTAATAATACTATAATCTAAAATAGATGGACATGATTTAGAAGCATATCCTATTAAATCTTTTCTGATAATCACAATGGTAATACCTGAAGGACCAATATTTTTTTGAGCACCAGCATAAATTAGTCCATACTTATTAATATCAATTGAACGAGATAAAATATATGAAGAAAAATCTCCAACAACTACTTTATTATTAAAATTTGGTTCTTCATATAGTGATATTCCATCTATTGTTTCATTAGGACAATAGTGAATATATGCAGAAACATCTCTAATATTCCATTGTGAAGGTTTTAGAAGAAAAATTTTTTTGTTTTTCAATTGTCTAATTAATATATTGTTTGAATTACAGTATTTTTTTGATTCTAAAAATGCAGAATTAGACCAATAACCACTGTTAATATAATCAGCTTGTGTAAAATTCCCTAATAAATTCATAGGAATTGCTGAAAATTGACCTCTAGCTCCACCTTGACAAAATAATATTCTATAATTATCAGATATGTTTAGTAAAGATCTTAAATCTTCTTCTGCTTCTATAACAACTTGATAGAATTCTTTAGTACGATGACTAATTTCCATTACAGAATATCCTAAATTATTCCAATTCTTTAGTTCTTTTTGAGCTTTATAAAGAACTTCTTTAGGAATCATAGCTGGTCCTGGACTAAAATTATAAATTACATTCATTATTTCACCGAAAATTATTCACAATTAGTTTATAAATGTCATATTTTTCATATATTTAGTGTGTAATATTGTCGGGATCTTTACCCGACCATCTTCTTGTTGGTAATTTTCTAATATTGCTGCTAGCGTTCTACCTACAGCTAAACCAGATCCATTTAATGTATGTACAAAACTATTATTTTTTTCTAATTGTTTTCGATATCTAGTTTGCATACGACGTGCTTGAAAATCACCCATATTAGAACAAGATGAAATTTCTCTATATTTATTTTGTGAAGGAAACCATACTTCTAAATCATATGTTTTAGTTGCAGAAAAACCCATTTCTCCGCCACATAACAAAACTTTTCTGTACGGCAATTCTAAAAGCTGTAGAATTTTTTCTGCATGATTAGTTAAAACTTCTAATGTTTCCATAGATAATTCTGGTTTAACAATTTGTACAAGTTCGACTTTATCAAATTGATGTAACCGAATTAAACCCTTACTATCACGCCCATAAGAAGACGCCTCTGATCTAAAACAAGGTGTATAAGCAGTTAACATAATAGGTAAGTGCTTTTCATCTAATATTTCATTTCTAAATAAATTAGTTAAAGAAACTTCTGCAGTAGGTATAAGTATATACTTTTTTTTGTCTATACTATTAACATGAAATAAATCATTGCTAAATTTAGGTAATTGTCCTGTACCATATAAAGCATCATAATTTACCAAGTAAGGAACATATGTTTCTATATAACCATGTTGGGTCGTATGTACATCTAACATAAACTGACTTAATGCTCTATGTAAAAGTGCGATTTGTCCTTTCATAACAACAAATCTTGAACCTGATATTTTAGCTGCAGATTTCCAATCTATTTGATTAAGTTTTTTTCCTAGTTTTATATGGTCCTGAATAGGAAAATTATATTGCTTTTTTTCTCCCCAATATTTGATTGCTTGATTATGTTTTGGTTCCGTTCCTTCTGGAACATCTTGAGATGGTATATTAGGTATAGACATAGAAAAATTATAAATTTTTTCTTTTAAAAGATTAAATTTATTTTTTAATATCTCTAAATTTTGACTAGATTTAATAACTTTATTTTTTAAAGTTGTATTACTTTCTTTTAAAATTTTTGATTTTCTAAATAAATCTGATAATAATTTATGATTGTATTGCAAACTTTCAGTTTGCACTTGTAATGTTTTTCGTTTATTTTCCATTTTAGATATTAATGAAACATCTAATTCAAAACCTTTTTTTAATAATTTTTCTGCAACTAAAAGCAGTTCTTTTCGTAACAAATAAGGATTTAACATAATTTTTATATCTTTTTAATAAAATAACAAAATTTATAATTACTGTTAATTATATTTTATAATTAACAATTTAATTATATTAATTAAACAAATATTTAAAAATTTGAGATTCTATTATATTTTAAAAAATTTATTTTATATAACATTTTATATTAATTAATGATATTGACATTAAATAATAAAATTTTTATATATATTTATAGTAATTTTAAAAATTATAAAATAATAGCAATAATGAATTTAACGTCTTAATTATTAAAGGAAATAATATGCAAATCATAAAACATAATAAAATTATTATTTTAGGATCAGGTCCAGCTGGATATACTGCTGCTATATATGCAGCTCGAGCAAATTTACATCCTATATTAATTACTGGAGATAATAAAGGAGGTCAATTAATGAATACTAACGAAATTGAAAATTGGCCTGGAGACAAAAATCAAATTACTGGTTCAGAATTAATGAACCGTATGTATGAACATGCAATAAAATATCAAACAGAAATTATATCTGATAAAATTATTTCAGTAGAATTTAGTAAAAAACCATTTGTTTTATTAGGTGAAAAATACAAATATACAGCTAATTCAGTAATTATAGCCACTGGTTCAAATCCTCGTTATTTAGGACTAAATTCCGAAAAAAAATTTAAAGGAAAAGGTGTTTCTACTTGTGCTATATGTGATGGTTTTTTCTATAAAGATAAAGAAGTAGCAGTAGTTGGAGGAGGAAATACCGCTATAGAAGAAACATTATATTTATCTAATTTTACAAAAAAAATACATTTAATACATCGTAGAAATCAATTTAAAGCAGAAAAAATATTAATTAATCGATTACTAGAACTTGTAAAAAATAATAAAGTAAAACTTTATTTAAAATATACTATAAAAGAAATATTAGGAAATAAATTAGGTGTTACACATTTAATAATAAATAACATGAGCTTAAAAAAAGATTTTCAAGAAAAAATTATTGTATCTGGGTTATTTATTGCAATAGGACACACCCCAAATACAGATATATTTATAAATAAATTAGAAATAGAAGATGGATATATCAAAATTAAACAAAACAAACATGGAAACTATACACAAACAAGTATTCCAGGTATTTTCGCGGCAGGTGATGTAACAGACCATGTATATAAGCAAGCAATTACATCTGCTGCTAGTGGTTGTATGGCAGCTATAGATAGTGAGCGTTATTTAAATTCTATTTAATTAAAAAATTAGATTTTCTCTACAAAAAACATACTAGTCAAAGTGACTAGTATCAGTTATAATTAAAATATAAAAAATTATTTATTTTTATTTATTATGTTAGAGACAAAAATGCCTAAAGAAGAAAATATTGAAATGCAAGGAACAGTAATTGATACATTACCTAATACAATGTTTCGTGTCGAATTAGAAAACAAACATATTATCACAGCTCATATTTCAGGAAAAATGCGAAAAAACTATATTAGAATATTAACAGGTGATAAAGTTACTATTGAATTAACACCATATGATTTAACAAAGGGTAGAATTATTTTTAGAAGTCGTTAAAATATGTAAATTTTATTAAAAATTTAATAAAATAAATTTTTTAAATCTATTATTTTATTAAAAAACACAACACTTTCTGAAAATTTTTAAAATATTTTTTTAGTTATCTCTTCTGAAAAACTAATTTTATAAAATATACTTATAAAAAAATTGTATTTTGAGAAGATATTATTAAAAATAAATTTTACAGAGAATTTATGCGTACTAAATATTGTGGAAATATTAGAATTATTCATTTACATAAATTTGTTGTTTTATCTGGATGGGTAAATAAAATAAGAAATTTTGGTCAATTTATTTTTGTAGATATGAGAGATTATACAGGTATTGTTCAAATTATTTTTCATTCAAATAATCATGATATCTTTCAAAAAGCATTAAGTTTAAAAAACGAATCATGTATTCAAATAGAAGGAATTGTACAAAAAAGAGATATTAAAAATACAAATCTAAAATTAGATACTGGACAAATAGAAATCCTAGCTAAAAAAATAAATATTTTTAATATTTCAGAACCACTCCCATTAGATTATTTAAATAATAACAGTGATGATTTAAAATTAAAATATCGTTATTTAGATCTTCGACAATTTAATTTATTTAAAAATTTAAAAATTAGAAATGAAGTTACTTGTTTAATACGAAATTTCATGACAAAAAAAAATTTTTTAGATATTGAAACACCATTATTAACAAAATCTACTCCAGAAGGAGCTAGAGATTATTTAGTTCCTAGTCGAAACTATCCTGGTAAATTTTATGCTTTACCACAATCACCACAACTATTTAAACAACTATTAATGATTTCTGGAATTGATAGATACTATCAAATAGTAAAATGTTTTCGTGATGAAGATTTAAGATCCGATCGACAACCCGAGTTTACACAAGTAGATATTGAAGCTTCTTTTTTGAATTCTACAAAAATTAGAAAAATTATAGAACAATTAATAAAAAAAATTTGGTTAAAAACATTAAATTACAATTTAAATAAATTTCCTGTATTATCTTTTAACGAAGCAATAGAAAAATATGGATCAGATAAACCTGATTTACGTAATCCTATAGAAATAATTGATATATTTGATATTTTTAACAAAAAAAAATACCTTGATTTTTTTGAAATTCAACCATCAAAAAAAAATAGAATAGCTTTATTATGTTTTTCTGAAGGTGAAAAAATAAGTCGAAAAAAAATTGAAAAATATTGTAATTATGTGAATAAATTTGATGCAAAAAAATTATTTTATATTAAAGTTAACAAATATAAATTAGGTCAGGATGGTTTTCAAAGTTCAATAAAAAACATATTAAATCAAATAATATTAGATAAAATTATAAAAAAAACAAATGCTAAAAATGGAGATATTTTATTTATCATGGCTGATAAAAAAGATATTGTAAATAAATCACTTGGAATGTTACGTATCAAATTAGGCAATGATTTTAAAATTTTTAAAAAAAATATTTGGAAACCAGTATGGATTATCAATTTTCCTATGTTTAAAAAAAATAATCTTGGCAATTTTTCTTCTGTTCATCATCCCTTTACTGCGTTTAAAAAAAATCATGAAAAAAAATTTTTTAATAATCTAGATTATGCTATGTCAGATAGTTATGATCTAGTAATTAATGGGTATGAAATTGGAGGTGGATCAGTTAGAATTCATGATGCTAAAACACAAAAAAAAGTTTTTAATATTATTGGTATAAGCAAAAAAGATCAAAAAGAAAAATTTGGTTTCTTAATAGAAGCGTTGCAATATGGAGCTCCGCCGCATGCAGGAATAGCTTTAGGACTAGATAGAATAATTATGTTGTTAAGAGAAACAAACAATATTAGAGATGTAATTGCTTTTCCTAAAACAACATCTGCATCATGCCTTATGACTAATGCACCTAGTAGATTAAAAAATAAAAATTTAAATGAATTAGGTATAAATATTATTAAAAAATCTATATTATAATTTTTTATAAAAAAAATTTTTTAAAATACTTAATAAATAAATAAAAGAAGCAAATAATACAATAGATGGACTTGTAGGTATATTTAACAGTATAGATAAAATTATTCCGCCTGTAATAGAAAAAATACTAATTAAAATTCCAATAATTGCCATTTTTTCTGGAGAATTAGAAAAATATTGTGCAGTAGCAGGGGGGATAACCAATAAAGAAGTTATTAATAATGCTCCTACAAATTTCATTGCAATAGAAATAGTTAAAGCAGTTGTTAACATTAAAGTTAAACGCGCATAAAAAATATTTATACCATCAATTTGAGCTAATTCTGGATTAATTGTGACTAATAAAATAGTATTCCAACGGATAATTAAAACAATTAAAACTATTATACTTCCTAAAGAAATAGTAATTAAATCAGATTTTGTTACAGATAATAAATCACCAAATAAATAATTATTAAAATTTATTGGTTCTGAAGTAGAAATCAAACTAATTAATACTATACCTAAGGCAAGTGAGCTATGTGATATTATACTTAATATAGTTTCTAATGAAATTGGCAATATTTTTTCTAACCATGCCAAAAAAATAGCAAGTAAGCTTATAAACCCTAAAATAATATAAAATGAATTACTTTGAAAAGCTACAGATATAGCTAACCCAAGTAAAGACGAATGTGATAATGTATCACCAAAAGATGACATTCGACGCCAAACTATAAAACAACCTAAAGGTCCTATGGCTAAAGAAAGAAATACTCCAGATAACCATCCTGGCAAACAAAATAGTTCAAACATAATATAACCAACCATACTCTAAAATTTGATTTTACAGTTTTAATATCGATGGATATGATCATGACGATGATGATAAATGGCTATTTCTTGAATTCGTTCGAAACCAAACATTGAAATAAATTCTAAATTTTTAAATACTTTTTTTGGACTGCCAGAACAACAAATATGCTTGTTTAAACAAATTACATGATCAGTTTTAGCCATAACAAAATTTAAATCATGCGAAACTATTAAGATAGTACAATTTAATTCACTACGTATACAGTGAATTAAATTATACAAATCTAACTGACCCATGACATCAACGCCTTGTACAGGTTCATCTAAAACAAGTAAATTAGGATTATTTAATAAAGCTCTAGCTAAAAGAACACGCTGCATTTCACCACCAGATAATCTTTGTAACGATAAATATCTAAGAGAATCTGCTTTTACACGTTTTAATATTTTTAAAACATTTGTAGTTTTTTTGTATTGAGATAATTTCATAAATCGTTCTACTGTGATTGGTAATAAATTATTAAGATATAATTTTTGAGGTACATAACCAATAGATATATGTGGAGAACGAAAAACTGTTCCTGATGTAGGTTTTATTAATCCTAATATAACACGTATTAAAGTAGATTTTCCAGCTCCATTTGGACCAATTAACGTAATTATGCGATTAGAAGTTAAAGATAATGATATATTGTAAAGAATAGAACGATTATCAAAATTAACATGAATATTTTTTAAAACAATAAATTCTAACATAAATAAACTTTTTATATCGTCCTATAATTTTTTATTATAAAATATTTTTCTAAAAATAAATATAGATTTTATTAAAAATAAATTTTGTCATTCTATTAAATTAAGTATTGAATCTTATGTTAAACTATTTTTTATAATTCAATATTTTATAAGAGTAAATATTAAAATTTATATATTTTAAATTGCATATTTAATGTACAAATAATTAATAATACGATAAATAATAAATTAAAACGTTTTTAATATATAAATATTAGAATAAAAAATACTTTACAAAATAATATAAAAATTAATATTATATTTATGTATCTATAAAATTCTATAAAATAGAATTCTATAGAAGAATTTAAATTATAATTAAATATTATATAATAAAAATTTTTATAATTTAATTTTATTAAAATTTCTTTAGATTATTAGAAGTTTTTATAAATATATTTAAAAATATTTAAGACAGATAACATCTATATTTATATTAAACTTTTTTAATACAATATTATTGCTTTTAAAAACAGTTAAGGAATAAAAAAGTGCAGTATATTTATAAAAAAATTTATAAAAAAATTTCTTTATTTTTTAATTATAAATTTAATTTTTATAATATATCTACATGTTTTATAAACACTGTCATTATTTCCACAATATTTTTAAGTAATAGTGTTTTTTCTGAGAATAAAAAATTTTTTTATCAATTTATTATTAACAAAAATTACGAAGTAAAAAATAATATTTTTAATAAACAAAATCAAAAAGTTAATATTCAAGATTTAAAAAATTATAAAAAAATTAAAAATAAATCTAATTTAATTCCGTATTTATCAAAAATATCAAATCATAAATTTATAAAAAAAGTAATTTATATTAAAAATCATTCTAATTTTTTTAAAAGCGCATTTAAATCAGGTTTCAATTTATATGATATCAATACCATTATTAAAGCAATAGAATGGCAAATAAGTTTTCATAAATTAAATACTAATAGTGTATTTAACTTAATTTTTTTGAAAAAAAAAATAAATTCCAAAAAAAATAAAAACATATTATTAGGTATAAAATTAAATAATTTAAGAAAAACGTATTATGCCATAAGAGCAGTTAATGGACATTTTTATAACCTCAACGGTTTTAATAAGGCAAAAATGATTATGAATTTTTCATTTTTAAAAAAATATCGAATTTCTTCTCATTTTAATTTACATCGTTTGCATCCTATTACACATCATATCAGTCGTCATTTAGGAGTTGATTTAGCAATGCCTAAAAACACTTTAATACTAGCAACTAGTAATGGTAAAACAATAAAAACTGGGTTTAATAAAATTTCAGGATTTTTTATAGTTTTAAAACATCATAATGAATGTTTAACTAAATATATGCATCTTAATAAGATTTTAGTTAAAGTAGGTCAAATTGTCAAAATAAATCAAAAAATTGCATTATCTGGAAATACTGGAAGAACAACTGGACCTCATTTACATTATGAAATCTGGATTAATAAACATCCAATTAATCCAATATGTGCTCCATCTAATTTCGTAGAACAACTTACAAAAAAAGAACGTATTTCATTTTTAAAAACATCTAAAATAATTTTATCGCAATTAAATTGATATTTTTAAAAATTTTTAGTTAATTTAAATCAAAAAAATTTAAAAATGATTTAACAACTATTTAATAAACTACTTTTAAAATTCTACTAGTATTTGTTTTTCCTGTTTTTCCCATTATATCACCTTGAGTAACAATAACTAAATCATTATTAAATAAAAAACCTTTTTTACATAATAATATTATAGCTTCATTAGCAGCTTTAACCCCATCATTTTTACTATCAAAATAAATCGGAACTACACCTCTATATAGTGTTGATAAATTTAAAGTTTTTTTATGTTTTGATAAAGCAAAAATAGGAAGTCCAGATGTTATTCGAGAAGTCATTAAAGCGGTTTTTCCAGATTCAGTCATAGTAATAATTGCTGTAATACCATTTAAATGATTTGCTGCATACATAGCTGACATAGCAATGGCTTCTTCTATATCATTAAATTTTATATTAATACGATGTCTAGACACATTAATACTAGGAATTTTTTCAGCTCCTATACAAACCTTTGACATATTTAAAACAGTTTCAGATGGATATTTACCAGACGCAGTTTCAGCAGATAGCATAACTGCATCACTTCCATCTAATACAGCATTTGCAACGTCCATAACTTCTGCTCGAGTAGGCAATGGATTTAAAATCATAGATTCCATCATTTGAGTGGCAGTAATAACTACTTTATTTAATTTTCTAGCACTTCTAATTAAATTTTTTTGAATACCTACAAGTTCTGCATCTCCAATTTCAACTCCTAAATCTCCTCTAGCAATCATAATTGCATCTGAAGATAATATTATATCCTCTATAGAATTTTGGGTTCTTACAGCTTCTGCTCGTTCTATTTTTGCTATAATTTTAGCTTGACTACCAACTTGATTTAATAAAAATCTTGCTTGTTTTATATCTTCTCCACATCTAGGAAAAGATACTGCTAAATAATCTACATCTATCTTCGCAGCTAGTATGATGTCTTTTTTATCTTTTTCTGTTAAAGCATCTGCTGATAATCCACCACCTAGTTTATTAATACCCTTATTATTTGATAAAACACCTCCTATAATAACTTTGGTAAATATTTCAAAATCATTTACTTTAAATACTTTTAATTGTATTTTGCCGTCATCTAATAGTAAAATATCATTAATATTTAAATCTCTAGGTAATCTTTTATAATCAATTCCGACTCTTTCTTGGTCGCCATTACTATTTTCTAAATTAGAATCTAATATAAAAATTTCATTTTTTTGAAGAAAAATACTATTTTCTTTAAATTTGGAAATTCTAATTTTAGGTCCTTGTAAATCACCAAGTAACGCAATATTACAATTTAAATCTAACATTATTTTTCTTGCTTTTTTCGCTCTTTCTATATGTTCGTCAGATGAACCATGAGAAAAATTTAAACGAAGAACATTTGCTCCAGACTCAATAATTTTTTTGAGATTATTATTTTTATCTGTAGAAGGTCCTAAAGTAGCAACAATCTTAGTTCTTCTTAATCGATTTAACATAAAAACCTCTATAATTTGTTATCTAATGATTAAATTTGTTTATTAATTTTTTAAAGCTAATTTTTCAAAAATATAACAAAGGGATATCAAATAGTTATTTATATTTATTTATATTTATTTATTTAGTAAAATTAATAAAAATAGTTTTAATTTAATAATACCTGATATCAAACAAAAAATCTTAAACAATATTTGTTTTAATACATAATTTTTTTAAAAAATATATTTTTAAAAATAATTTATTCATTTTTTAAAATATTATTAATAAAGAGAAAACTCATGATAAAAATTAATCAAGCTTGCGATTTAATTATTTTTGGAGCAAAAGGAGATTTAGCTAGAAGAAAGTTGTTACCTGCTTTATACAAATTAGAAAAATTTAATAAAATACATTCTAATACACGTATAATTGGAGCAGGTCGTGCTAATTGGACTAAAGAAGAATATATAAAAACAGTAAAAACAGCAATTAAAAATTTTTTAAATGAAGATATTAACGAAGACATTTGGAATAAATTTAGTTTACGTTTACATTTTTTCAATATTGATGTTCATAAAGAGCTTTATTTCATAAAATTAAAAAAAATGTTAAATAAAACAAAAAATGTAATTATTTATTATTGTGCTGTACCTCCAAGTGCTTTTAATGCTATTTTTCAAGGGTTAGGAAAAGTTAATTTAAATTTATTACCATCAAGAATAATAATAGAGAAACCGATGGGAATATGTTTAAAAACGTGTAAAAAAATTAATGATCAAATATCTAAATATTTTTTAGAATCACAAATTTTTAGAATTGATCATTATTTAGGAAAAGAATCAATATTAAATCTTTTTTCCTTACGTTTTTCTAATTCATTTTTTTTTAATAATTGGAATAATAAAGTTATTGACCATGTTCAAATTACTGTATCTGAAGAAGTAGGTATTGAAAACAGATGGAATTATTTTGATGAAATGGGTCAAACTAGAGACATGGTCCAAAATCATCTTTTACAAATACTAACTATCATTGCAATGAATCAACCAAGAGATATTTTGCCAGAAAATATTAGAAATGAAAAAATAAAGATTTTACGTACACTAAAAACTATTAATTCAGAAAACATCAATACTAAAACTGTAAGAGGTCAATATACATCTGGTAATATTAATGGTAAAAAAGTACCTGCATATATAGAGGAAAATGGAGCAAATTCAACAAGCCAAACTGAAACATTTGTATGTATTAAAGTTGATCTTGAAAACGATCAATGGTTTGGTGTACCTTTTTATTTACGAACAGGTAAAAGATTAGCACATAAATATTCCGAAATAGTAATTGTTTTTAAAAAAATGCCTATAAATTTATTTACAAAATATAATTATAATTTATCTCAAAACAAATTAATTATACGATTAGATCCTAATGAAAATATTAAAATAAATTTTTTAAAAAACTTACCAGGATTACATGAAACATATAAATTAGAAAACGATATAATTCAATCACATTGTTCTAAAAAAACGAATGAAAATAAAATTGATGCTTATGAAAGACTTCTATTAGAAAGTATGAAAGGAGTACAATCTTTATTTGTATGTCGTGAAGAAGTAGAAGAAGCGTGGAAATGGATCGATCCAATTATAAGTGCTTGGAAACAAAGTTCAAAAAATACTCTACAATTATATACAGCAGGTACATGGGGGCCAAAAAATTCAGATAAAATAATTATGCAAGATGGAAGACATTGGAATAAATTTGATTTAAAATAATTACAATTAATTTATCTATCTTGACTTGATTAAGAAAACTATGTTAGTTTAAAAATATTTTTAAATATTTGAATATAAAATTAATATTTACACTTAATTTATTTAATACAACTATTATTTTTAAATTAATTTCAAAAAATACTATTTTGCCTGAATTGAGGAAGATAATATCTTATGATACGTATTATTCTTTTCTTATTAACTAACTTAGCAGTTACATCAACATTTGCTTTAATCCTTGCTTTAACAGGAATCGATTCTGATAGTATTTATGGTATATTAATTATTTCTAGTTTATTTGGTTTTAGTGGATCTTTTGTATCACTTCTTATATCTAAATGGATCGCATTACGTTCAGTAAAAGGTAGAATTATTAAATCTCCTGATAACCATGTAGAACAATGGCTATTTGATACTATTAGTAAACAAGCTATACAAAAGGGAATAAAAACACCACAAATAGCGATATATGATGCTGTCGATATAAATGCTTTTGCAACAGGTTTTCGACGTAATTCAGCATTAATTGCAGTATCTTCGGGATTATTAGAAAAAATGACTCGAAGTGAAGCTGAAGCTGTTATTGGGCATGAAATTAGTCATATTTATAATGGTGATATGATTACAATGAGTTTAATACAAGGTGTAGTAAATACCTTTGTTATTTTTATCTCTCGTATTGTTTCACAAATATTAAATAGTGTATTATCAAACAATGATGAAAATAATGAAAATGAAAAACATTCATTTGTCTTCTTTGTAATTTCAACAATATTAGACATAATATTTGGTATGCTTGCAAGCATTGTGACTATGTGGTTTTCTAGACATCGAGAATTTTATGCGGATGCTGGTTCTGCAAAATTAGTAGGTCGAGAAAAAATGATTTCTGCATTAAATAAATTAAAATCAAGCCATGAACCACAGGAATCTGATAGTATTATTGCGTTGTGTATTAATGGTAAATCTAAATCAGTTGTAAAATTATTTGCATCTCATCCTTCTATAGATAAAAGAATACAAGCTTTAAATAACGAAAAATACATGTAAAATAAATCCCATAAAAACTTCTCTTAGTAGAAATAGTCTATTAAGAGAAATATTAAATAAAAATTTATCTTTATTAATTTTTTTAAGCTTGTTTTTTTTTATAAAAACGTTTATAATCATTAAGAAAAAATATAGTTGAAAAAAGCAACAATTCTGTTTATGCATGGCATTTTAAAATTAAAAAATTTTAGAGTAGAAGACGTTAAAAAATTTTCTTGAAAAATCTTAAATTCATGCCTCATGCAGTAATGTTTCTAATTTCTTAAAATAATCAAAAAATTCATAATTTTAAAGGAAAAAAAATGAGTAAGATTAAAGGTCAAGTGAAGTGGTTTAACGAATCTAAAGGTTTTGGTTTTATTACGCCATCAAATGGAAGTAAAGATGTTTTTGTGCATTTTTCATCTATTCAAGGAAATGGTTTTAAAACATTATCTGAAGGACAAAACGTTGAGTTTGAAATTCAAGACGGACAAAAGGGTCCATCCGCAATCAATGTATGTTCTATATAAAAAATAGATAAAATATTTTAGAAAAAGACCTCTGTTAAAAATCAGAGGGCTTATTTTTTAAAATAAATTTTTATAATATCAAAAATTATCAAATAATCCATAAAATATATTTCATTACATAATATTTTAACTTCACAGATAAATTCTCTCAAAATCTGTTCATTCAAACATATGATCTAGCTATATCTAAATTATTTTTTAAACTTCTCGAAAAATAAAATATATAATATTATTATAGATAAATTAAACACTATGCTGTCCTATTTTTTTTTACGGAGTTTTTCTGATGGATTTTTTTTTAGAACCGTCAACTTGGGCCGGCTTATTAACACTAGTTGTTTTAGAAGTAGTTCTAGGAATTGATAATTTAATATTTGTAGCAATCTTATCAGAAAAATTACCTCCTAATCAAAGAGATAAAGCAAGATTGATTGGGTTGGGATTTGCATTAATAATGCGATTAGGATTATTATCATTAATATCTTGGATTGTAACTTTAACAACTCCTATCATTAACAATAGATTTTTTGTTTTATCAGTACGTGATTTAATTTTACTTATAGGTGGTTTATTTCTATTATTTAAAGCTACAATTGAACTTCATGAAAGATTAGAAAATGAAGATCATGAAAATTCAGAAAATAAAAACTATGCTAGTTTTTGGGCTGTAGTTATTCAAATTGTTATATTAGATGCTGTTTTTTCATTAGATGCCATCATTACTGCAGTAGGTATGGTGAATCAGTTATTAATTATGATGATTGCAGTTGTATTAGCTGCAATACTTATGTTATTAGCTTCAAAAGCATTGACTAATTTTATCAATTTACATCAAACTGTTGTAGTTTTATGTCTTAGTTTCTTATTAATGATTGGTTTTAGTTTAGTAGCAGAAGCTTTAAAATTTTATATTCCAAAAGGATATTTATATACAGCTATAGCGTTTTCAATTTTAATTGAAATATTTAATCAAATAGCTCGACATAATTTTATGAAAAATCAATCTAGAAAACCTATGAGACAAAGAGCTGCTGAAGCAATTTTGCGGCTAATGGTAAGAGAAAAAAATAAACAAACAAGTACAAAAAAAATACAAAAAAATAATAGTGAAAAAATATCTATTAGTCCTTCATTAGAAACAGAAACGTTTAAAGATGAAGAAAAATACATGATTAATGGAGTTCTCACATTAGCAGGTCGATCAATTAAAAGTATTATGACACCAAGAAGTAATATATCTTGGGTCAATACAGAAAAAAATACTAATGAAATTCGTACTCAGTTATTAGATACACCTCATAGTTTATTTCCAGTTTGTAAAGGTGAATTAGATGAAATTATTGGTATTGTACGCGCAAAAGAACTATTAGTTGCCATTGAAAACAATATAGATGTTTATAACTTTGCTGCTCAAATACCACCTATTATTATACCTGATACTCTTGACCCAATAAATCTTTTAGGTGTTTTACGTCGTGCTCAGGGGAGTTTTGTAATTGTCAGCAATGAATTCGGTGTAGTTCAGGGATTAATTACCCCATTAGATGTGTTAGAAGCTATAGCTGGAGAGTTTCCAGATGCCGATGAAACACCAGATATTATAAAAGAAAAAAACAGCTGGTTGGTAAAGGGAGAAACAGATTTACATTCATTACAACACTTACTCAATACAAAAGAACTTATCAAAGAAGATGACTGTGCTTCATTAGGTGGATTACTTATAGCTCAGAATGGTCAGTTACCCATTCCAGGAGAAGTGATTAATATTCACTCATTTTCTTTTCATATTGTTAAAGCAACAGAATACCGTATTGATTTAGTCCGAATTATTAAAAATTAAAATACTAATTAAATTAAAAACAAAATAATTATAATATTTAAAGATTAAACTATATCTTATAAAATAAATAGATTTAAAATATTGAGAAAAGTATGTCTAATATAATTTTAGCAATTGATACTTCAATTAATTATTGCTCAGTAGCTATATACAAGAAACAAAAAATATATGCATTATCAGATAACTGTAATCAAGAGCATACTATCAAAATATTACCAATGATTCAAAAAACACTATTACTTGCAAATATAAAACTTAAAGAAGTAAATTACATAGCTTTTTCGAAAGGACCAGGTAATTTTACTGGCATCCGAATTGCTACAGGCATTGCACAAAGTTTAGCTATAAGTTTAAAAGTACCTATTTTAGGGATTTCAACGTTAGCTATTATGGCTGAAAAAGCATGGCGAAAATATCATCAAACAAAAATACTAGTTATAATGTATGCTAAAACTGAGAAGGTATATTGGGCTAAATATATTAAAAATAATACATTATTATGGACAGGAGAAAAAACAGAGTCTTTACTTAATTTTAATGAACTTAAAGAAAAAATAAAAAATTTGAAAAAAGATAATTGGTCATTTTTTGGAAGTGGATTTGAAAAAGTTAATTGCATAAAATTTTTGAATTTTAAAAAAATGAGAATCATATTTCCTCATGCAAAAGATATAATCCCATTTTCTTTATATAATATAAAAAATAGAAATTTTTTACATGCTACTGAAGTAACTCCTAATTATTTAAATAATTTTTTAAAATAAATATTTAAACGTAAATATCAATACTGAAATACTAAAGATACTTCAGTATTGATTTCAATATTATTCTATATAATATATATATTAAATTTGATAAATGATTTTAATACTTATTTAATTGTTTTAAATTATTAATCTGGCAAAACAACATTTAGCTCTAATATAGAAATTTCTTCATTCCTTTGTTCTAATTGTATTGTCACCATATTAGGATCTATATTTACATATTTACAAATTACCGAAAGTATTTCACGTTTTAATTGTGGAAAGTAATCTGGTTCATTTTGAAATTTTCTTCGTTCTGCGACAATAATTTGTAATCTTTCTTTAGCTACATGAGCAGTATTTTTGTTCCGGGATAAAAAAAAATCTAATAAAGCCATGTCTATCTCCCGAATAAACGTCGTAAAAAACTTTTTTTTTCTTCTTCAATAAATCGAAATTTATGATTTTCACCTAACAAGCGATGTACTGTATCAAAATAAGCATGTCCTGCATTTGAAGTATCATCTAAAATAACAGATTCTCCTTGATTTGATGCTCGTAACACAGAAGTATCTTCAGGAATTACACCAATAATTGGTATTCGAAGTATTTCTAAAACATCATTCATACTTAACATCTCACCATTTTTAACACGTGTAGGATTATAACGTGTTAATAAAAGGTACTCTTTAATAGGAGTATTATTCTGTTCAGATCTTTTTGATTTAGATGATATAATTCCTAATATTCGATCGGAATCTCGAACTGAAGAAACTTCTGGATTTGTAGTAATAATAGCTTCATCTGCAAAATATAATGATAAAATAGCTCCTTTCTCGATTCCTGCAGGTGAATCGCAAATAATAAAATCAAAACCCATGTTAATTAACTCATTTAAAACTTTTTCTACTCCTAAATATGTAAGAGCCTCTTTATCTCGAGTTTGAGATGCTGGTAAAATAAATAAATTTTTAGTTTTTTTATCTTTAATTAAAGCTTGATTGATTTTTGCTTCACCTTGAATTACGTTAACAAAATCATATACTACTCTACGTTCGCACCCCATAATTAAATCTAAATTTCTTAAACCTATATCAAAATCTATAACAACAGTTTTTTTTCCTTTTTTTGCCAAACCAGTTGCAATAGCAGCACTTGAAGTAGTTTTACCTACACCTCCTTTCCCTGAAGTAACTACAATAATCCGTGTCATATAAAAAGTTCCTAAAAATACACTTAACTAAGAGAATTTATAGTTAAAACTTTATCATTTAAATAAATTTGAGCTGATTTTCCAATAAACTTTAATGGTATTTGATCTGATAACCAATATTCACCAGATATTGATAATAGTTCTGCAAACAATGCTGTACAAAATATATTACTTGTAACATCTCCGTTAGCACCTGCAAGTACTCGTCCTCGAACTGATCCGTAAATATGAATATTTCCATCAGCAACTAATTCTGCTCCAGCACTTACATTATTTGTTACTATTAAATCAGAATATTTAGCATATATTTTTTGACCTGAACGAACAGGTGTTTTTATAATATGAGTTTTTTCTGTTTTTTTAGTTGTTTTTTTATTAATTATATTTTCAAAATTATGTGTTCTATAAAAAAAACTAACATTTTGTTCTATATTTTGTTCTATATTTTGTTCTATATTTTCTATTTTTTTACCTTCTAATAAAATAGGCAATCCTGAATCAATGATAATTTTTTTAAGATAGTTATCTTTACACCCAGTTACACCTACAATAAAAAAACTATGTGAAATAATAACTTCTTGTATTTTTCTCCAATTTATTTGATTTAATGATAAATTTGAAACATTAAGAATAATAGGTGCATTTTTAAAAAATTGAGGATATTCTTGAATTTTTTTATATAATGATTTATTAATTAAATCTATATTATTACTTTTTATGTACAATACTAATAATGTAAAATTACTACCTTTTATTTCAATAGACGTTTTTTGCATATATATTGCTCAATAATTTATATTTATATGCATATTAAATGTAAATGTATTATCTTTATAAAAACTAACAGTGATAAATTTAATTAAATTATAATATAAATATCATTTGATAACAATTTCTATTTTTTAAAGTTTTTAGATAATTTATAATATTTAAATACAATTAATATAATATAAGGTTGATATAAATTTAATAATTTACAATTGACATTGCTAATTAATAACAATATTAAATATTTTAATATAAAATCCATAAGGAAAACTAAAACCTTGTTATTTTCTCAAAATAGTCAACTAATATTACGTCATCAAAATATTTTTAAAAATAAAAAAATTTTTTTTTCAGGGAATATAAAAGATGAGTTACCAATACACTTATACAGTATAAAAACGAGTATACACCTGAGTACAAATTATAACTTTGATATTAATCAAAAAAATAATCTTAATAAATTGAGTATATATTATAATTTACTTGTGTCAGAAAAAATTGTAAAAAATTATAATACACTGATTTACTATTGGCCTAAAAGTAAATCAGAAGCGATATTTCAATTATATAATTTATTATCTTGTTTTTCTATTGGAACTGAAATTTTTATTGTAGGTAAAAATTCAAGTGGAGTTAAAAGCGTAATAAAAATATTGGAAAACTGGGTTCACTTAAGTAAATTAGAAAGCGCAAAACATTCTATTTTATTCTCAGGCATTCTTAAATGTAAAACACAATTTACATTAAAAGATTTTTTTAAAACACATATATGGGAAAATTTATATATAAAATGTTTACCAGGAGTTTTTGGTTATAAAAAAATAGATTTAGGCAGCAAACTACTTGCTTATACTTTTTCTAATAAAATTAATGGTGAAATTTTAGATATAGGATGTGGATCAGGATTTTTATCTGCTTCTTTATTAAAAAAATCGAGAAATTCTGTTTTAACTATGATAGATAATAAAGAATCAGCAATAATATCAAGTCGAGAAACTCTCTATTCTAATCAATTAAAAGCAAAAGTTTTTTCTAGTAATATTTACTCAAATATATTTAATAAATTTGATTTCATTATATCTAATCCACCATTTCATGATGATTTACAAGTAAATTTTAATATAATAAAAAAAATTATAATTAATTCTGTAAAATACTTAAAAAAAAGAGGGGAATTAAGATTTGTTGTTAACAGCTGTTTTAATTATGATTTTATTTTAAATAAAAACTTTAAAAAATATAATATTATTGAAAAAACAAAGTTTTATAAAGTATATCAAGCTTTATTAAATTAATTTAAGTTGGTACCCGGAGCGGGATTTGAACCCGCAAAGCTTTTAAAGCCGAGGGATTTTAAGTCCCTTGTGTCTACCAATTTCACCATCCGGGCCTATTTTTATAGGCGTATCCCGGAATCGAACCGGGTTATACGGATTTGCAATCCGCTACATAGCCAATCTGTCAACACGCCTTTATTTTCTTATTATAAAAAAAAAAAAACAAAATTACAAATAAAATTTTATAAATATAAATATATTTATATAAAAAGTTCTAATAAAATAAAAAATTATCTTTACATTCATTAATATAATGTTTTAATATTACTGTAATTAATTTATATAAAATATTTAATAGAGATATATGGAGAGGTGGCCGAGTGGTTTAAGGCAGCGGTCTTGAAAACCGCCGATGAGAAATCATCCGAGAGTTCGAATCTCTCTCTCTCCGAAAAATTATTAAATATATAAGTTAATTAATAATATCTCCTCAAACAATGTGAATCAAAAAATAATTTATTGATCAGCAGAAACCTCAATTTCTACACGACGATCAGGTGCTAGGCAACTAATTAATAAAGGTCTACTCTCTACATCTTTACATACTTGATCAGTTATAGGATACTGATTGCCCATTCCTTGAACATTTATTTTATTTTCAGATATTCCATGAGAAGTAAAATAATTTTTAATACTATACGCACGATCTTCAGATAATTGTTGATTATATTCCTTATTACCTATTCTATCAGTATGACCTGACAGTGTAATATAAATATTTTTTGATTTAATATTATTTATTTCATTATCAATTTTTTTTAGCTTGTCATAAGATATAGGTTTTAATTCTGTACTATTAAAAGGAAAGTTAATATTTTCATTAAGTGCAATATATTGTTTATTAGATGTTTCTGGAGAATATGATGCAAACATGTCATTAATATTAGATTTTCCAAATTTCCATGCAAAGGAAACAACTGCATCTCCTAAAGTAGGTTTAGATAAATTCATAATTTTATCAACACTACTTTTCCATGTATAATCAAATCTAGTAATAAATTCATCGTTGAAAATATATTCAGCCCCTAAAGATAAACTAGGAAACACTAAGCTATTTCTAGTAAAAACAGTTTGTAAGTCTTCTTTAGTTAAATTTTCCCAAAACATCATTCCTCCTAATCGAGTATATACTCGGAAATCATCGGTAATAGGATATGATAATTTTGTTGAAATTTGAACATTGTTAGCTTGCATAGTTTCTTTAGGTTTTTGAAACATTAAATGCGGATGTAATCCAGTTGTATTATTTTCTATTTCTAAACCAAAATATGGGTTAAATTCATATCCTAAAAATAATCCAAAAACAGGAGCATTTATATTTTCTTCACTTTTTATAGATTGTAGTTCTTTATATTTTAAAAGATTAAAATTAGACCATCCTACTTTAGCACCTAAATACCATCCATCATTACTTTTTGAGTGAACATTAGTGACTAAGCTTACTAATAGAACGATAATAGTAAGAGCTCGTTTTTTCATTTGAAAACTCCATTTTGAGATAAATTATAAAAAATTAAGAACATGTAAATAACTTTAAAAATAAATTATAGTATATTTTATTATATAATATATATTATATTAATAATATAAATCGATATATTTATATTATTTATATAATATATATTTCAAATCTTAATATATATCCTTAAATTTTTTTAATTAATTAACATTATTAGAATTATTTAAAAAAGATATTCCTAAAAAATATAAACTAATCAAATAAATCATTCCAGAAACAAATAAAATTATAAATAAACGCGTTATTTTCGTAAAAAAAGAACTAATATCATATAGAGGTATAAAATATATCATAAAAATTAAAACAAATGTCATAGAAAGTATTGCAATTAATAAACGAAATATAAAAATACATTCATTAAAATTAAAATGAATTAGTTTTTTTTGATACATTTTCCAATACAATAAAAAAAAATTTATCCAACCAGATATACTAAAAGATAGAGCTAAACCTGCATGTTGAAAATAAAAAATTAAACATGGATTTAATATTTGTGTTATTGATAAAGTAAAAAGTGCTATTCTTGTGGGAATATTTACTTCTTGAGAAGCATAAAAAGCTGAAGATAAAACTTTAACTAAAATAAAAGCAACTAAACCAATAGAATATAATTCTAATGCTTTTTGTGTCATTAAAACATCAAAATTTGTAAATTTTCCATATTGGAATAAAATAACTACTAACGGTTTAGCTAAAACAAATAATATAATAGAACTAGGTAAAGATAAAATTAAACCAATACGAAATCCCCAATGAAGTAATTGTTTATATTCTTTAAATCTATTTTTTGAATAACTTTTTGATAAAGATGGAAATAAAATTGTACTTAAAGAAACACCTAGCATACCAATTGGAAATTCAATCAATCTATCAGCATAATACATCCAAGATATCGAACCTGAATTTAATAAAGAAGCAAAAATAGTGTTAAAAATTAAAGAAATTTGATTTGCAGAAGCTCCTATAAGACATGGTCCTATTTTTTTTAAAACTTTTAAAAGCCCAATATTATTAAAATTAAAATTAGGCATTATAAACATATTTATTTTAATTAAAGATGGAAGCTGATATATTAATTGAATAATTCCTCCTATAATAACAGACCAAGCCAATACAAGAATTGATGGTTGAAAAAAACTATTAAAAAAAATAGATAAAATAATAATAGTAATATTTAAAATACTTGGTGCAAGTGCAGGAATAGAAAAATAGTTCCAACTATTTAAAATAGAAGAATATAATGAAGATAAAGAAACTAATAAAATATAAGGAAACATAATTTTTAACAACGTAGAAGATATTTGAAATTTTTGAATTGATTGAGTAAATCCTGGTGCACTAAATTCAATTATATAACTAGAAAATATTATTCCCAATAATATAATAATAGATAAAAATATAATAATTAGACCTGATAAAGATGCAATAAAATCTTTTGTATATTTTATTTTTTTATACGATTTATAATATATTAATATAGGAACGAAAGATTGTGAAAAAGCCCCTTCAAAAAATAGTCGACGTAATAAATTTGGAATTTTAAAAGCAACAAAAAACGCATCAGTATAAATAGAAACACCAAAAATATGAGCAATTACAAGATCTCTCAAAAAACCTAATATACGTGATATTAATGTCATAAAACTAAGAGAAAATAAAGATTTTAAAAGATTCATCTTAAATTAACCTAAACGGTTTAAATATAAACTGAAAAATATTTTAAGTATTAATAAAATTATCTTGCTTATAAAAGATTTAACATGCTATAAAAGATATTTAAAAATATTTAATCCTTAACAACTAAATTAAACTAAGAAATGTCTTCTTTAAAGAAAATAAAAATAATTAAACCTGATGATTGGCATCTTCATTTAAGAGATAAAAAAATTTTAAAAAAAATTCTACGATATACTCAAACATTTTATCGACGTGCAATAATTATGCCTAATCTTAACAAACCTATTACAAATTGTAAAAAAGCTATTGCTTATAAACGTAGAATTATAAATGCATCTCAACTAAATACTAAATTTGAACCATTAATGATTTGTTATTTAACAAAAGAAACTTCTTTACAAGAACTAAAATATGGTTTTTTTAAAAAAATATTTATAGGAGCAAAATTATATCCCGATCAATCTACAACAAATTCAAAAACTGGTATAAATAAAATTAGTGAAATTTTTCATATATTAGAGCTAATGCAAAAAATAAATATGCCATTACTAATACACGGAGAAGACAATAATTTTGACATTGATATTTATGATCGAGAAGCTAAATTTATTGAAAATACGCTAGTATTACTACGTAAGACATTTCCAGAATTAAAAATAATATTAGAACATATTACTACTAAAGAAGCCGTATATTACATTGAAGAAAATAATTCACCATATTTAGCAGGAACTATCACACCGCATCATTTAATGCTTAATCGAAACAACATGTTTATTGGTGGAATTCAACCTAATCTTTATTGTCTACCTATTTTAAAAAGAAATATACATCAAAATGCTTTAAGGCAAGCTATATCTAATGGTAGTACAAGATTTTTTTTAGGAAGTGATAGTGCTCCACATCTTTATGAAAATAAAATTAATTTAATTGGATGTGCAGGAATATTTAATGCCCCATCATCTTTATTATGTTATGTCACTGTTTTTGAAGAAATGAAAGCTTTAAAATATTTTGAATCTTTTTGTTCAAAAAATGGGCCCAATTTTTATAATATCCCAATCAATAAAGAAAGCATCACACTAATAAAAAAACCTTATAAAATTTTAGAAAAAGTTAGCGTTGGTAAAGAATTTATTATACCTTTTTTATCTGGTGAAATACTAAACTGGTCTATTCTTTAAATATTTATTATTCAAATTTAATATTGTAAAAAATTAATTTTATAAGTTTCCATGAACATCATAAATAGTATTATTTTTATTTTTAAAAGATTTATACAAATTTAAAAAATTTTGATTTAAGTAAAATTTATTTTTTATAAGTTTTTTATTCTCAAGGTTAATTTTGTTTAAAAATATACATTTATTTACTATTTTATTTGAATAATTATTCAATTCATTATATTCTAAATACGGAGGAAAAACATTATAAATTTTTTCAAGTGATATCTGTATTTTTCTTTCTTTATTTAATTTATTTAATAAATAATGTTTTTTTTCTATAATAGAAAATAATTTCTTTATATTAGTTTTAGAATCTAATAAATTTATATGTTCTTCATGTATGATTTTATTTATCAAGACAAGAATATTATCTATTTTTTGTAAGGTATTAATTAATTTTTTCATTAAATATCTCTTTAAATGTATAATATTTATTAAATATAATATTATTCACTTCATAAAACAACTATTACTTCTCCATCTGTATTAATTGTTCCAGTAACAATTTTTCCATTGTTCATTTTTACACGTATTATTTCTTTAATACCTCCATTAGATAGTGCTTTTCCAGTACTAATAATTTCGAAACTAGTTCCTTTAACTCTAATAGTTACTTTTTGGTTTACTTTGATAGTCCAAAATACGCGTGTCATAAAAGATGTAATTGGTTCAAAAGGTAAAATATCACGTATATTTACTTTATTTATAACGTCTTTTTTATGTAAATAAGTACCATTAGGTAGACGATCTAAACGTCCCATTATAGTTTTTAAATCAGATTCGACAATTTTTGTACCACGAAAAATAGTTTTATTTGCTACAATGTATTTCCCTTGTACTTGTAATGCTAATTGTAAATGTTGAAATTGAGGACCACAAATATATAAAATATTAAATAAACCAAAATGATCAAAATTATTTGCTAATAAAAAGTGTGGTTTTTTACAAATTTGATTTTGTTTTAATGGAGTATGTATTAATATTTTAAAATTATTTGTATCAAGAGAGTATTCTTTTTTAAAAAATTTGTTTAAATGACTTATATAATCATTTGCATTAATTTTAAAAGATAAAAAAAGTAATAATATAAAAAAAAATTTTACTAATTTCATTTTTTTCCTTGTTGATTGAAATAATATTCAATTTATTAAAATTGATCAATAAGTACAATATATTTTAAAATTTCAAATCTGTAGTAATTTATATATAATGATAATTTATAAATTTAATTTTTAAAATTAATTTAAAATAGATTTTTTATATTAAAATATTTAATATTAAAAAAAAATAGAAATAAAAATATTATTACTGTTAAATATTATTAATAATAAGTAAAGGATATAAATATGTTTGAAAAAATAAATAAAATGTTTGATTTAAATGAAAATTTATTAAATTTCTATGCTAGAAGAGAAGAAGTTTTATCATCAAACATAGCTAATTCTGAAACGCCCAACTATAAAGCAATGGATATTAACTTTAAAGATACATTTAAAAAGATATTAAAAAAAAATAATATGAATTTTTCTAAAATTGATTTACAACTAACTTCAAAAAAACATTTAACACCAATAATAAAAAAAAATGATATTTCTTTATTCGAAACTAAACCTATTAAAACTAAAAATATTAAGGTTGATGGAAATACAGTAGATATGAATCGTGAACGAATAGAGTTTATAAAAAACACTTTAAAATATGAAGAAAATTTAATATTTATAAAAAATGAGATTAAAAATATAATGCATGTATTAAAAGGATAAAACTTATGTCTTTATTTAATATACTCAATATTGCCGGTTCAGCAATGACTGCGCAGTCAGAAAAAATAAATATTATTGCTACAAATTTAGCAAATGCAGAAAGTATAATATATAAGAATGGAAAATATTATCCATATATTGCAAAAAAGGTTATATTTAAAGCATGTAATTCCAATAAAACAGGGATCGGAGGAGTAAAAGTTTCAGAAATAATTAATGATAAAAATCCAATGCAAATGATATACGATCCAATTAATCCTTTATCTAATACAAATGGATATGTTTTAAAATCCAATGTTAATCCAATTGCAGAAACTATAGATCATATTTCAGCGTCAAGAGCTTACCAAGCTAATATAGAAGTATTAAAAACTGCTAAATATATAATATTAAAAACATTATCTATTGGTGAATAAGGAAGGATAAATGAGTCATATTAATATTGATTCTGTTATAAATAATAATGTTATTGAACAAAATAAAAATGAATCAAATAACGAATCTAATCCATTAGATCTACAAAATAATTTTTTAAGTTTATTAATTGCTCAAATTAAAAATCAAGATCCCACTGATCCTATTAAAAATACCGAATTAACATCACAGTTAGCTCAAATTAACACAGCAACTGGAATTGAAAGATTAAATAATACTGTAGGACACTTTTCTGATAAAATAAATCAAAATCAAAATATTCAAATATCTTCTTTAATTGGTCATCGAGTTATGATACCTAGTTCACAAATTGTACATACTAAAGACATGAAGACAGAATTTGGAATAGACTTAATTGGTTACGCAACATCAGTCGAAATAAAAATATTAGATAGTGATAATAAAGTTATACATGTGACAAAACTGAAAGATGCAAAACCTGGCGTATATAGCTTTATATGGGATGGTTTAGATTTAGATGAAAATACAGTTCCTACTGGAAAATATAATATTACTGTAGTAGCTAAAAATAGAGACAAAGACGTTCCTGTTCAAACTTTATGTGAAGCATTAGTAAATAGTATTATTACTTCTTCTAAAGATCCTATAATAGATTTAGGAGTAATGGGAACTACAACATTGTCTAAAATTCGTAAAATTTTCAAGTAATAATATATATTTAAAAAAATATTTAAACGTTAAATGATAAAGGAAAAACATATGTCAACTATGGAAGCTATCAGTGGATTAATGGCTAATAGTAATAATATAGATGTTGTATCTAATAATGTAGCAAATGCTTCTACTGTAGGATTTAAATCTAGTACTCTTTCTTTTTTCGATATAATATCTAATTCATTCTACTCTAACAGACCAATCGGATCTGGTGTTGGAATTGCTAATACGAGACAAAATTTTAGCAATGGAGTATTAATGCAAACAGGAAGAGATTTAGATTTAGGCATTGTACAGGATGGTTTTTTTAGAGTTTTAAATTCCAAAGGATATGTCTATTATACAAGAAATGGTCAATTTTTATTAGATAAAGATAAAAATATTATTACTATGGATGGCATGTATTTAACAGGTCAAAATCAATGTAACTTTAAAAACAATTTAAATAATATATCTAAATTAGAACCTATTAATTTAAAAAATTCTGATGTTCTTCAATCAAAACCAACAACTGAAATTAAATTAAATGCAGATTTAATTGATAATGCTAATTCTAGTAATACTATTACAGGTTCTAATGATCACATAACAAATATAGAAACAAATAATATTACTGTTTATGATCAAGACGGAAAAGCTCAAAATATAACTATTTCTATTGATAAGCAAGACAATGAATGGATTATAAAAGTTAAATCAAATAATGTAAATAATTCAAACGATGAAAAAATTGATGATACTATTCATTTAAAATTTGATTCTCAAGGCAAATTAATTTCTGATTCAACTATTAAAATTAAGTCAAAAAATTTTAAAAATCTTACTTTAGATATAAAATGTACGCTTAAACAATCAGAAAATCATAACAGTACTATACAACTTTCTCAAAATGGATATCCAAAGGGTCTTTTGAAATCTTTTGAAATTTTAAATAATGGTGAAATTCTTGGGCAATATACAAATCAAAGAATAGAAAAAATTGGACAAATATTTTTATCAAAGTTTATGAACCCAGAAAAGTTAAAACCTGAAAGTGGAAATATTTGGTCTGCAACTCAAGAATCTGGAAATGAAAATATTGGAATAGCAGGAGATAAAGGATTTGGAATTATGATTTCAAAAACTTTAGAGTCATCTAATGTTGATTTAAATAAAGAATTAATTAATATGATTGTAGCGCAACGTAATTATCAATCTAGTGCACAAGCTTTTAAAACAGAAGACAAAATAATTGGTACTTTAATTAATTTAAGATAATTTTCAAAGTTAGGTACTATAAATGGAAAATACGATTTATCAATCAATGAAAGCTGCTATTCGATTATTAGACAATCAAGGTATTATTGCAAATAATTTAGCAAATGTATCTACTAATGGTTTTAAAGAAACATTTAATCTTACTATTAAAGATGAAGATATAAATAATTTACATAAAATTAGAACACAAAAATATTATAATTTTTCAGAAGGTATACTAACAAATACTCAACGCAAACTTGATTTAATTGTTAAAGACAATGGCTGGTTAGCAATAAAAGATATAAATGGAAAAGAAGCATATACAAAAAACGGACATTTAAAAACCAATTCGAAAGGACAACTTACTATTCAAAACTATAAAGTAATTGGAAACCAAGGATATATAAAAATACCAAATAATATAAATATAAAAATTTTATCTAATGGTAAAATTCAAAAAATAGATGAACAAGAAAATAAAGATTTTGATAAAGAAATAGGATCATTAAAATTAGTACGTTTTTCCAAAAATGATCTGATCCAAAAAGATAATGGTTTATTTTATTTAAAAAATAATAAATTAAATCAATATTCAGAAGCATTACATGATGATACTGTACGAGTACAATCGGAAGTATTAGAAGCAAGCAATGTTAATCCAACTAAAAATATGATTGATATGATTTCGAATGCACGACAATTTGAAATGAATATGAAAATGATATCAATGTATGATCAAAATACAGAACGTGCAAATCAATTATTTAACATTAATAATTAAAAGGATAAAAATATGATTCCTTCTTTATGGATTTCTAAAACAGGTCTTGATGCTCAGCAAATTAATATGAATGTTATTTCTAATAATTTAGCAAATGTTAGTACAAATGGATTTAAACGAGCTAGAGCAGTATTTGAAGATTTAATGTATCAAACAATACGAGAAGCAGGAACAAATTCATCTATTGATACAACTTTACCATCAGGCTTGCAAATAGGCACAGGAGTAAGACCGGTAGCTACTGAAAGAGTTCATAATCAAGGAAATTTGTCAAAAACAGACTCATCAAAAGATGTAGCTATTAATGGTCCAGGATTTTTTCAAGTACAATTACCAGATGGTAACGTAGCATATACAAGAGATGGTTCATTTCAATTAGATCAAAATGGTCAGTTAGTAACTAATAGTGGATTTGCAATAGTACCTGAAATAAATATTCCACCTAATTCAACAAATATTAATATAGCAAGAGATGGTATTGTAACTGTCACCATACAAGGACAAACACAACCTATTTCGATTGGTCAATTAAATTTAATTAACTTTATTAATAATTCTGGATTAGAAAATTTAGGAGAGAATTTATATCAAGAAACAAAAGCTTCTGGTAACCCAATAGAAACTACACCAGGTTTAAACGGAACAGGTTTATTATACCAGGGATATGTTGAAACATCTAATGTTAACGTTGCTGAAGAATTAGTAAATATGATTCAAACTCAAAGAGCTTACGAGATTAATAGTAAATCTATCAATACTTCAGATCAAATGTTACAAAAATTATCTCAACTATAACAATTGATTTTTATGACAAAAATAAATTTAAAATTTATATATTAAAATTTTTTTTATTAAGGATCATGTTTCTGTGGTAAAGTTATTTAGTTATAAAATTAAATATTATTTAACTATTCTTGCTTTGTTATCTATTCAAAGCTGTGCTTCTATTGAACACCAATCTTTAGTAAATGGAATTACTACATCTATCGCTCCAAATGTATTTCCTAAAACTAAAAATGGTTCTATATTTCAAGAAACTGTACCTATTCATTATGGATATCAACCATTATTTGAAGACCATCGGTCGCATAATGTTGGAGATACAATAACTATTGTATTGCAAGAAAACATTAGTGCAAGTAATAGCTCGGCTTCTAATATGACTCGAAATAGTACTGCTAATTTAGGTATGACGATTTCACCAGGACAATTAAATCCTATATTAGGATTTAATATAAATGATGGTAAAACAGGTTTTGATAGTATAGGAAAAAATGATTTTTATGGAAAAGGCAGTCATTCAGCCAAGAATAAATTTACTGGACTTATTACTGTTACTGTAAAAAGAGTATTTCCAAATGGAAATTTGCAAGTAGTTGGTGAAAAACAAGTTGCTATTAATGAAGGCATAGAATGTATTAGATTTTCAGGTGTAGTTAATCCTCATAACATTAATAAAAATAATTTAGTTGCTTCAACTCAAATTGCGGATACGCGTATTGAATACGTAAGTAATAGTGGTGTTAATGAAGCTCAAAAAATGGGTTGGTTGCAACGATTATTATTAAAAATTTCTCCTATTTAGTATTGAAATTTATAAATTATCATTCTTAATATTATTTAAACTCATAAAGGATTTAAAATAATCCTTTATGAGAAAAATTTCATAATAAAACTAAAACTTATCAATTAAAAATTATTCAAAATGACATATTATATATTTTATATATAATATATATATTAAAAAAGTAGAATTAATAAGTAAATGTATAAGGTATATTATGTTCAAGATAATATCGTTATTAAAATTTATTATTTGTATTTTAATAAGTTTTTATTCTTTTGCTCATGCCGAAAAAATACGTGATTTAACTAGTATTGAAGGTATAAGGGACAATCAACTAATTGGGTATGGTTTGATAGTAGGTTTAGATGGAACTGGTGATCAATCAACACAAGCTCCATTCACTAATCAATCATTATACAATATGCTTTCTCAATTAGGTGTTACTATACCCCCAGGTACCAATATGCATTTAAAAAATGTTGCTGCTGTAATAGTCACAGCACAACTGCCTCCATTTAGTCATTTAGGAGAAAAAATAGATGTAGTAGTATCATCTATGGGTAATGCGAAAAGTCTGAAAGGAGGAACGTTGCTAATGACTCCTTTAAAAGGAACTGATAATCAAATTTATGCAATTGCCCAAGGAAATATATTAATTTCTGAAAGATTTAACCATAAAAATAATAATTTTATTAGATTTAACCAGGTAAATTCAGGAAGAATTAATCATGGAGCAACAATCGAAAAGGAAATAAATACTGATTTTGGAAAGAAAAAAATAATTAATTTACAATTAAATCAAGAAGATTTTAGTATTGCACAAAAAATTAGCGATATGATTAATGTAAAGTATCCAGATACAGCCATAGCCATTGATGCTAAAACAGTTCAATTAAATACATATGCTAATAATACAATACAAGTTCATATGCTTTCTAATATTCAAAATATAGATATTTCTATTCCCTCACAAGAAGCTAAAGTAATAATTAACCCCCGGACTGGTTCAATTGTTATGACTGAAGAAGTAAAATTAGGAACATGTATTATTTCACATAAAAATTTATCTGTAGTTATCCATAAATTAATTAATCAAAGTAATCATTTAAGTTTGTTACAATCATTATCAAATGATACAAATAATTCACTGACGAATATTATTTATAAAAATTACCTTGAAAATAAAATATTTAATCATGAAAATTTAAATAATGTAATACGAGCACTAAATTCTTTAGGAACTAAGCCTGATGAACTAATATCTATTCTTCAATCAATGAAAAGTGCGGGTTGTCTTCATGCTAAATTGGAAATTATTTAATGCAAAATTATTTATCTTTATTTAATATAATGAACCATCATGCTAAATTTGTCGATGATTTACAACATAAAGTAAAAATTAATCCGAAAAAATATGCCTTAGAAACAGCTAGGGGAGTTGAAGGTATTTTTATTCATATGCTATTAAAAAGTATGAGATGTTCTTTAACAGAAGGAAATTTATTAGATAATAATCAAAGTCGTTTATATACTGAAATATATGATGAACAAATTTCGAAAGAATTAACTAAAAAGGGAATTGGATTAACAAAGATCATTTTACAACAAATTGAACAAAAAAAAATATATTTATAACAATTTTTTAAGGGGGCCATATGAGTTCCATATTAACTTCGACTATTTCTAGTATTGATGCTATAAAAATTTTAATTGATAATACATCAGAAAAAGTTTTAAATCCTAATCATAGAAATTCATCAGAACGTATTGCAATAGAAAATAATATAGATGATTCTAATGCTAATGCAGGATTAAAAATACAAAGAGTATATGATGAATATAATGATTTTATTGAAGAAGAAAAACGAAAAACTAGTGAACGCGTACAAGATGAGCAAACACGAATTGAAGAATATTTAAAATTAGAGAATTTATTTATTGAAAAAATACATATATTTAATGATTTAATGAATACACTATACTCTTCTATACAAGAAAATATAGTTAATAAAAATCAAAATGTATTTAATGAAGAAATTGAAAAAAATTTAAAAAATATTGTAAATGGATTGAAAAATTTTAATGAAAAATTAACTTTTTTAGAAAAAGATGTTAAAAACATTATATTAGAAAAAATAAAAAAAGCAAATATATTAATTAATAAAATTTATAATCTTAATATTGATATTCGTTATTTTCCAGTTAAACAAGTTCCTAATGGTATCTACAAATATATTGATCAAAGAGATCAGTTGGTTAATGAGCTAAACGATATTATTGGTGTAACAGTAGTTAAAGATCATAATAATTTTGAAGTACGTTTACATAACGGTATGTGTCTTATTAATGATGATAAAAAACAAAATTTAATGGTATTAACATCTGAGACTGATGATAAATATATAAGCGTAGCATATTGGGATAATAATGAGAAAAAACTAAAAAAAATGGAACATATGATTCCAAGTGGATCTTTAGGTGCTCTTTTTTCATTTCGAAGAGAAGAATTACAAAATGCTAAAAATAAGCTTGGACAACTAACTATAAATTTTGCTGATAGTATTAATGAAAATCATACATTAGGATACGATATACTTGGTAATCTTGGTAAACAAGTATTTAATATTAGTACACCTGAAATCATATCTAGTTCAAATAATATATCAAATCCTTTTACCTCTATTAAATGGATATCTACTAGTGATGCACAAGATACTAATTACATCGTATCTATGCAGAATAACCATTGGATTGTTAAAAGATTACGCGATCAAACAATATGTGAGGAACTAGAAGTATACAAAAACAGTAACAATACATATCTTACCTTCGATGGTATGGAATTAAAAATTGAAGGAAATAATAATGAAGGTAATATGTATATGATTAAACCATATTCTAAAACATTAGATGAGTTAGAATTATTAATTGTAGAAAATAGTCCATTTGCATTTTCTTCAACAAATGATATCAGTCAGCAAAATAAAAATAACGCAATTATTATACATAATTTAAACAAAGACAAATTAGTAAACAAAAAAGATACATTAGGTACATCTTATTTAAAATTTTTAAAATCTATATCTTATAAATGTAATGATCTTGAAGAAAAAGTACCTTTTAAACGTCAAATGATTGAAATATTAAAAAAGAAAAAACTATCAGTTTCTGACGATATAAATGAAGATTATCAAAAACTCAGTTATGAACAAAAATGTTATATTGCGAATGTTAAAATTTTAAAAATGGCTGAAAGTATTTTTAATGATATTGTCGATTGTTATAGCTAATATTTATATTTTTTTTTAAAAATAAAAACTTACTTTTAAAAAGTAAGTTTTTATTTTTTATATTTAATCCTTAATGAAAAATAACATATTTTTAAAATTTTTAATATAAAATTAATTAATTTATAAAAAATAATCTTATTCAGTTTTGGTAATAGGAGAAGTAGACAAATCCGTTGCAGAATGTGCTCCAGCAGAATTCTTTTGTTTATTCATTTTTTTTAAAAAAATCGAAGATTTTAATATTTCTGTATTTTTATTATAAAATATATTATTAATAATTTTAGTAATAGGTGCTGAAGCTTGGTTTTTCGTATTTTCTTTTTTTAGATTTTGATTGATAGAAATTGTTTTTTGATTTGATATTAATATATAATTTTTTTTACAAAATAGTTTAAGTCTTTTTTTTTCTCGAAGTATATTTTGATCTTTAAAGTATTTTTTACTTTTAGAAATACAGTTTTTTTTGTGTTCTTTTAAATGTTTAAATTTTTTAAATGATATATTTTTTTTAATAATTGTATTATTTTTGTATATAGATGAAATATTTATTTTTTTTTTCAAATCTAAATTATAATCTTTTTTTATTTTATTAATTTTTATGAATGAGTTTTTAAACCAAACTCTTCCTAGTGCTAAATCTAGCGAAAAAATAATATTATTATTCATATGTTGAGAAGATTGAAAATAATATATATTAAAAAATTTATTTTTTAAAGGTGTTGAATATTTAAAGTTAGATGTTTTTTGAGCTTGATAAATAATATAATTATCATTATCAATTAAATGACTATATTTATCTTTATTTAAAAAAGTATTTTTATTTTGAGAAAAAATATTTCTAAATAATGATTTTTTTTTAAACAAAATACTATTTTTTATATTATTTTTACTTAATTTAAAAAAGTTAAATGGTTCTATATAATTAATAATATCAATTTTTTTTAAAGATATATTATTAAAATCATCTTTATTAACTATATTTTTTTTAATTTTATTACTTTCAGATATAACGTCAATGTTTTTAGAATTATTCATTGAAAGAGTATTTTCTTTTTTAAAAAAAATATTATTTTTATATTGAAAAATATTTTTTTTTAATATTTCACTCTTAATACAAATATTTTTTATAAAAAAAGATTCTTTTATCCAAGATATAAAATTAATAAAAAAGTTGTTATAAATATTTTTTTTAGAAATTTTTTTTTGAATAATATCTTTTGAATTGGTAGCATAGTTAAATAATGTACTTTTTTTAAACAATGGTTTCGATTTAATTTTTTTTTCTACGATTTCCTTTTTAACATTTTTTAGATTTTTATTTGTTCTAATATTAGATAGATAATAACTCATTGATGGTATTTGCTCCCCTTTTCTAATTCTAGAAACAAGATAATGAGGAGTTTTCATATTTTTATTAGGAACAATAATTGTTTTTCCACCTGCTTGTCGTTTTTCAATTGCGTGAACTGCATCTCTTTTTTCATTTAATAAATAACAAGCAATTTCTATAGGTACAATAGCATGTACTTCATATGTATTTTCTTTTAATGCTTCTTCTTCAATTAAACGTAAAATTGACAAAGATAAAGATTCGTTATCTCTAATAGTACCTGTTCCTGTACATCTAGGACAAACATGATGGCTAGATTCACCTAAAGATGAACTGAGTCTTTGTCTAGACATTTCCAATAGACCAAATCTAGAAATATTTCCAACTTGAACACGAGCTCTATCTTCGCGTACAATTTCTCTAAGTTTATTTTCTATAGCTTTTTGATTGCTTAAAGGTGTCATATCTATAAAATCAATTACTATTAAACCACCTAAATCTCGTAATCTTAATTGTCTTGAAATTTCTTCAACTGCTTCTAAATTAGTATTAAATGCAGTAGCTTCAATGTCTACACCACGTGTAGAACGAGCTGAATTAATATCAATAGCTGTTAAAGCTTCAGTACTATCTACCATGATTGAACCTCCAGAAGGAAGGCATACTTTTCTTTGAAAAGCAGAATTTATCTGAGATTCAATTTGATAATAACTAAATAAAGGAATTTCTCCAGTGTAAAGTTTAATTTTATTAATAAAATCTGGACGACCTAAAGAAGAAATATGTTCTCGAGCTATATTAAATATATTAGGATTATCAATCAAAATTTCACCGATATCTTGACGTAAATAATCTCTAAATGCACGGAAAATTACATTGTTTTCTTGATGAATTAAAAATGGTGCAGATTTTTTTTCTGAAGCTTTTTGAATAGCATCCCAATGCTTTAATCTAAGAGATAAATCCCATTGCAATGATTGTATAGATTTTCCAACTCCGGCGCTTCTAATAATTAAACCCATATTTTTTGGTAATTTTAAAGATAATAACAATGCTTTTAATTCAGTTCGATCATTTCCTTCAATTCTTCTAGATATACCAGCAATATTAGGACTATTAGGCATTAAAACTAAATAACTGCCTGCTAAAGTAATAAAAGTCGTTAAAGCCGCACCTTTAGTACCTCTTTCTTCTTTGTTTATTTGAACTATAATTTCTTGCCCTTCTTGTAAAATATCTTTAATATTTAAACGTATATTATTGTTATAATTTTTAGAAAAATATTTTTCAGTAATTTCTTTGAAAGGTAAAAAACCATGTTTTTCTATCCCATAATCTACAAAAGCTGCTTCTAAACTAGGTTCTATTCGAGTAATTTTTCCTTTATATATATTTGATTTTTTTTGTTCTGATCCAGAATTTTCTATATCAAGATCATATAAACGTTGACCATCAACAAGAGCTACACGCAACTCTTCCTGTTGAGTTGCATTAATTAACATTCTTTTCATTATAACATTTTCTCTCTTATTTTTATAAATAAGTAAATACATCAACAGGAAATATATACTTTTAAAAAATTAATATTTTATTGTTTAACTATGATTTTTATTTAAAATATATATAAAAATAAGTTGTTTTAAAATACTATAAAAATAACTTAAAAATTAATAAATACAATCTTTAAAAATTAAAAAATATTATTTTGCCTACAATTTAAAATTGTAAATAATTTAATTATTGATACTAATATATTTATGTATTTAATTATATTATAATTAATAAAATTAAAAAAATTACTTAATTATAGAGATTTTTTTAATGACATATAAAACATTATCTGCATCTATTATATATATTAATGAAGATATGATAAATCAACGAATTGATAATTTTTTGAAAAAAAAGTTTAAAAATATACCTAAAAGTATGATCTATCGTATTATTAGAACAGGAAAAATTCGAATTAATAAAAAAAGAATTCAACCAAGTTATAAATTAAAAATTGGAGATCATCTAAAAATTCCTTCAATTAAAATTGAAGTTGAAAAAAAAACACACTTTCACATTAATGATTATCAAAAAAATTTATTGAATAATATACTTTACGAAGACAATTATTTATTAATAATAAATAAACCTTCTGGCATTGCAGTGCATGGTGGAAGTGGTGTTAATTTTGGGGTTATAGAATATTTTCGAAATATTCGTCCACTAGATAAATTTCTTGAACTTGTGCATCGTATTGATAGAGATACATCAGGTATATTAATTTTAGCAAAGAAAAGAACATCTCTTATATCTATGCATAAGCAAATTAGAGAAAAAAAAATAAAAAAAGAATATATTGGATTAGTACATGGTTTATGGCCTCATAATTTAAAAAAAATATCAGAACCATTATTGAAAATTCATTTAAAAAACAAACAAAAAAAAATGTTTGTTAATAATTCGGGAAAAGCTTCAGAAACTTATTTTAAAATAAAAAAAAAATATTCTTGCACAACGTTAATTTCTATTTTTCCAAAAACAGGAAGAACACATCAAATTCGAGCACATACATCCTATGCAGGTTATCCGATATTATTTGATAAACGTTATGGAAACTCAAATTTAGATAAATCTATTAAAAATCAAACAAATCTGAATAGACTGTTATTACATGCTATTTCAATCAATTTTATACATCCTAATAATGGTAATATATTACATGTAGAAGCACCATTAGATATGAATATTAGAAATTTTTTAAAAACTCTTATATGATATGTTTAAAAGACACTAAATAAAAATCATTTATTTCCATCTAACAATACACATAGAGAGATAATATGGCTGTACAAAAAAATAAACCTACACGTTCTAAAAGAGGAATGAGACGTTCGCATGATTTCTTAAAAAACATAACATTATCTCAAGATAAATTTTCTGGAGAAACGCATATTCGTCATCATATAACTCAAAAAGGATTCTATAAAGGTAAAAAAGTTATTTAAATAAAAATATAAAATCGGTATTTTAAAAAATACCGTTTTATAAAAAATTAATTTTAATTAAATATTATGCATTTTATTTATATAATTAATTTGATAAAAGGTTATTTTAATGTGTTTATTTGCTATGCTATTTCCAGGTCAAGGTGTTCAATATATAAACATGTTATCTTCTTTTTTGAAAAAAGAAAAAATTTTTCAAAATACTTTTAAAGAAGCATCAGAATATATAGGATATAATTTATTAAAACTAATTAAAAAAGGACCATTAAATATAATAAATAACAGTAAATACACACAACCAATAATATTAACTTCATCATTTGCTATTTATAAATTTTGGAAGAAATATAATGGAAAAAATCCATCGTTTATGTGTGGACATAGTTTAGGAGAATACTCTGCATTAGTTTGCGCTAAAGCAATTAAATTCAGTGATGCGTTAAAAATTGTTTCTTTACGTGGACAATATATGCAAAAAATTATTTTGAATCAATCATGTTTAGTAAAAGCAATAATCGGTTTAGATAAAAATATTATTAAAAAAATTTGTCGAAAATATGCATCAAAAACTGTTTCTATTGCAAGTATTAATTCTGATAATCAAATAATTATTTCAGGCAATAAATTAGATGTACATCAAGCAAGTATAGAATGCAAAAACAATGGAGCTAAATTTATACTAGATATTAATCTTAATATACCAATACATAGCCATTTGATGAAACCAGTCTCTAAAAAAATTGAATCTATATTAAAAAATATAGAAATAAAAAAACCTAGAATACCAGTTATTAATAACGTAGACGTAAAATGTGAAAGTAATAGTGAAAATATAAAAAAAGCTTTAATAAAACAAGTTTATAAAACCGTACGATGGAAAGAAATAATAGATTTTATACAGTCAAAAAATATTTTTACTATGCTAGAAATAGGACCAAATAATGTTTTAACTAATTTAAATAAAAAAAACGTGAATCTTATTTCTCTTCATACAAGTAATAAAAAACATTTTTTACAAGCATTGAAAAAAATTAATTAAAATAATGAAAAATATAAAAAAAACCGCTCTAGTAACAGGAGCAAATAAAGGAATTGGAAAAGCAATAGCGATAAAGTTAATAAAAAATGGAATAAAAGTTATCGGAACATCTACTACTCAATATGGAGTGCAAATAATTAATAAATATGCAAAAAAAAATGGTTTTGGATTAATTTTAGATTTAAAAGATACTAATTCTATCACAGAAAAAATTAAAGAAATTTATAAAAATAAATATGCTATCGATATATTAATTAATAATGCCGGAATTAAATTAGATAAATTATTAGTTTATATGAATGATCAAGAATGGGAAGATGTAATAAAAATTAATTTAACATCGATATTTTACACCTCTAAAGCTGTTATTCGTTCTATGATTAAAAAAAAATCAGGACGAATTATAACGATTAGTTCTATAATTGGTTATATAGGAGGGAAGGGTCAAATTAATTATAGTACCTCCAAATCTGGTCTTATTGGGTTTCATAAATCATTAGCACTAGAAGTAGCTTCAAAAGGAATCACTGTTAATATAGTTTCTCCAGGATTAATTCAGACAGATTTTATTAAAGATTTAAATATATTTCAATATAAAAAATATTTATCTCAAATTCCAATGAAAAGATTAGGAAAAGTAGAAGAAATTGCAGATGCTGTAATATTTTTATCTTCTAAAAAAGCATCTTATATTACTGGCCAAACATTACATGTAAATGGTGGTATGTATATGTAATATAAAACTATATTATTTATAATATAAACAATAACAATGGGTAATCTAACATGCAAAATATTGAAAAGAAAATAAAACATATTATTTCAAAAAAATTAGATATAAAAACAAATAATATTACCAATAAATCTTTGTTTTTAGAGGATCTTGGAGCTGATTCATTAGATATTGTTGAATTAATTATGACTTTAGAAGAAGATTTTAATATAGAAATATCTGATGATGAAGCCGAAAAAATAAAAACAGTTCAAAATGCTATTGATTTTGTTAATACTAAACTTAAAGATTAAAATAATTAAATTTTATTCAAAATTAATTTATATCAAAAATTTTTAAAATAATGATAAAAAATAAATTTATTGTAATTGAAGGATTAGAAGGTGCTGGAAAAACAAGTGCGTGTACTTACGTAAAAAAAATTCTAAGACAAAATAATATTACAAACATCATATTAGTTCGACAACCAGGAAGTACACCTATTTCAGAAAAAATAAGAAAATTAATTAAAATATATCATGGTGAAAAAATTGTAAAAGAAGCAGAACTATTATTAATATATGCAGCAAGAATACAGTTAGTTAAAAAAATTATTAAACCTGCATTAAATCGCGGAGATTGGGTAATTTCAGATCGTCATGACTTATCTTCTTTAGCTTATCAAGGTGGAGGATTAGGTATTAATAAAAATATTATCAATCAATTAAAAAATTTATTCTTAGAGAATTTTATTCCAGATTTAACTATATATTTAGATGTAATGCCTGAAATTGGTTTAAAAAGAGCATTGAAAAGAAGTTCATTAGATAGGATAGAAAATCGATCTTTAAAATTCTTTAAAAAAACAAGAAAAAGTTATTTAAATCATATAAAATTAGATGAAAAAATTATTAAAATTAATGCTAATTTAGATATCGAAAATGTTACTCAAAATATTAAAAAACAACTATTAAAATGGCTTCAAAAACAATTCATATGAAATTCTATCCTTGGCTGAAAAATCCATATAAAATAATTATTAAACAACATCAAAATAAAAAACCACATCACGCATTCTTGATAAAAACCATAAAAGGATTAGGAGTATTTGAATTAATTTGGCACATTAGTAAATGGTTACTATGTAATGCAGTAAATAATACTAAATATTGTAATAAATGTCATAGTTGTAAATTAATGTCATCAGGAAATCATCCAGACTGGCATCAATATATGAAAAATCCAAGTGAAATTATTACTATTGATCATATTCGTGAAATTAACGAAAAAATATTTAAATATCCACAACAAGGAAAAAATAAAATAATATTTTTATCTGATATTCAAAAATTAACTGAATCTGCAATAAATGCTTTATTAAAAAATTTAGAAGAACCACCCGAAAAAACTTATTTTTTTTTGATAGATTATAGTAATTTAAAAGTAAGTTCGACACTATATAGTCGTTGTTTAATATATAAATTATTTCCTCCAAAAGAAAAAAATAGTTTGAATTGGTTAAATAATCAAAAATTATTAAATAAAACATTTAATATAATTTCATTACGTATTAACCAAGGATCACCAATATCTGCTAAAAAATTTATTAGCGATGGACTTTGGGAAGAAAGAAAAAACTTATTTATATATTTTTTAAAATCTATTAAAGATAAAAACCTACTAAAAATATTACCAATCTTATCTGTAAATAATACTTTATTGAAAATAGACTGGATTTGTCTATTATTGTTTGATGCTATGCAAATTTATTTTAATTATAAAAAAAAAATAATTAACTTTGATCAATTAGAACTTATTCAGTTTTTTTCTTGTAATTATAATTATTTGATTTTAGATAAAAGTATTCAAATTTGGACTAAATGTAGATATACATTATCAAATATACCTGTTATTAACAACGAATTATTATTAATAGAACAATTACTTAAATGGGAAAAAATTTTAAGTTTTATTGTTTAATATTCATTCATACATAATTTTAAAATTAAAGAGACAAAATTATGTTTTTAATTGATTCTCATTGTCATCTTGACCAATTAAATTATAATTTATTACATAAAGATATAGAAGATATGCTTAGAAAGTCAAATGAAAATTATGTAAAAAAATTTTTAACAGTATCTACTTCTATTAATAATTTTTATAATATAAAAAAATTATTTGATAATTATAATTTTATTTTTTATTCCTGTGGTATACATCCTTTACACTGTCAAAAAGAAATAAATATTTTAAACCAATTAAAACCATTATCGATAAACCCACGAGTTATTGCATTAGGCGAAACAGGTTTAGATTATTATTATTCTCCTGAAACAAAAAAAATACAACAATATTTCTTTCGCAAACATATACGAATCGCAATACAATTAAACAAACCTATTATAGTACATACAAGAAATTCTATAAACGATACAATACAAATATTAAAAGAAGAAAACGCAGAAAAATGTGGAGGTATTTTACACTCCTTTACAGAAAACGATAAAATAGCATTTAAATTATTAGATTTAGGATTTTATATTTCTTTATCTGGAATTGTTACTTTTAAAAATTCAATTGAATTACAAAATACATTAAAAAAAATACCATTGAAAAATTTATTAATAGAAACAGATTGCCCATACTTATCACCAATTCCACATAGAGGAAAAGAAAATCAACCAGCATATTTACTTGATATAGCAAAATACATTTGTTTGATAAAAAAAATACATTTAGAAGAATTTGCTGAAATTATAAAAAATAATTTTTATACATTATTTAAATTTTAAAAATAAAATATATTATTTAATTAATTTTATATTTTATATAGACTTAGGAGTTTTTAATATGTTTAAAAATGTATTTGCAAGCCTTCAAAAAATTGGAAAATCACTTATGTTACCTGTGTCAGTATTACCGATTGCAGGAATATTACTTGGTGTAGGATCTGCTCATTTTAGTTTGATACCAGATACTATTTCAGAAATTATGGCTCAAACAGGAGGTTCTGTTTTTTCAAACATGCCACTAATTTTTGCAATTGGAGTTGCTTTAGGATTTACTAATAATGATGGTGTAGCAGCATTGGCTGCAGTTGTTGCATATAGTATTTTAATAAAAACGTTATCTGTAGTTGAACCAACTATATTACATGCAAATATTGATACAATAAAAAATAAAAATTTTTCTGATATAGGAATATTAGGAGGTATTATAGCAGGATCAATTTCTGCATGTATGTTTAATAAATTTTATAAAATTCAACTACCTGAATATTTAGGATTTTTTGCAGGTAAAAGATTTGTTCCTATTATTTCAGGTTTATCTGCAATATTTATAGGATTAATATTATCCTTTATCTGGCCATCAATTGCAAAAAAAATTCAAATATTTTCTCAATGGGCTGCTTATCAAAATCCTATTATTGCTTTTTCTTTATATGGTTTAATTGAAAGAGCACTTGTACCATTTGGCTTACATCATATATGGAATGTGCCATTTCAAATGCAAATTGGAGAATATACTAATTCTGTTGGACAAATATTTCATGGTGATATTGCAAGATACATGGCAGGAGATATTACTGCTGGAAATTTATCAGGTGGATTTATTTTTAAAATGTATGGACTTCCAGGAGCTGCTTTAGCAATTTGGCATACAGCAAAAAAAGAAAACAGAAATAAAATAGGTAGTATTATGATTTCTGCAGCTTTGACCGCTTTTTTAACTGGAATTACAGAACCTATCGAATTTTCATTTATATTAGTTGCCCCAATATTATATGTTGTTCATGCGTGCTTGGCAGGATTGTCTTTTCCATTATGTATTTTTTTAAATATGCGTGCTGGCACAAGCTTTTCACATGGATTTATAGACTTTGTAGTATTAAGTGGGCATAGTAACAAGCTATTTCTTTTTCCAATTATTGGTATTTTATATGGTGCTTTATATTATATTATATTTTATTTACTAATAGTTACATTTAACTTAAAAACTCCAGGAAGAGAATATGATCAAAATAATACGATAATAAATAACAATATTGAAATAGCACCTCATATTATTATAGCTTTAGGAGGAAAAGAAAATATTAAAAGTTTAGATGCTTGTATTACTAGATTACGTGTTACAGTATTAGAAATATCAAAAGTTAATAAAAATGCTTTAAAAAATCTTGGAGCAGCAGGAGTAGTAATATCAGGATCAGGAATACAAGCTGTTTTTGGTACTAGATCTGAAAATATTAAAACAGCTATGGACGAATATATAAATAAAACATAAAAAAGGGGGGTGAGTAAAACTTAACTCGCCCAATAATTAATATAATATGTTACATATAAAATATATAAATAAAAAAATTTAATTATGAATAATCATTTAATTTTTCAAAAAATTATAAATAAAGAAATTCCATCGAATATTTTATACCAAGATAAAATAGTCACTGCTTTTGAAGATATAAATCCAAAAGCTCCTATACATATATTAATTATACCAAATTGTTTTATAAAAACACCAAATGATATTAACGCAAATAATAAAAACATTGTTGCACATATGTTTTATACTGCTGTACAAATTGCTAAAGAAAAAAAAATTAGCAAAGATGGATATAAAATAGTTGTTAATTGCAATGAAAATGGGGGACAAGAAATAAATTATTTACATATGCATTTATTAGGAGGGGTTAAATTAAAAACATTATATTAAAAATATAATTCTATTAAAAGGTAATTATTTGAATAAAAATTTAATATTTTTCTTTATTATTTTATTGTATATCAATAGTTGTTCAGTATTTGAACAAACAAAAAATTTATTAAAAGAAAATAATAGTGCTAAAGAAAATACAAATCTTATTTTTTTAAATTTTAAAAGTGCTATCGAAAATATTGTTTTAGAAATGTCGCATAATGAAAGTATATTTTTTTCTAAAAAAATATCGTTATATATTAATATGTTAAACAATGAAAGCCATATTTTTTTAGAAAATAAAAAATTAACAAATCTTATAAGAATCCAAATTTTTAAAAAAATTAATAAATTTAATATTATTCATACTAATCAAATCAATAAAACTAAAAAAGAGTTAGGTTTATCTGAAGATGATAATTTTATAAATGTAAACACTGCAATATTATTAGCTCGAAATAATCAAGCTACATATTATCTTGATAGCAAAATTATTATTAATAATAAATTATTATTATTAAAAGTTAAATTAATACTTGTAAAAACGGGAGAAATTATATTTCAAAAAACAAAAAATTTATATTATATACAAAATATATATTAATAATAAATTATTATAAACATATTTAATAGAGTAGATCTTTCTACTAAAATTTATATTATAAAATATATATTTTTAATATTTAAATAAAAGATATATTTTACTAATTATAAATCAGTAGAAAGTTCTAACTCTTAATTTTGAATATTATTTTTTTTTAAAATAATTAATTTAAAAAATAATTAAAATTGATAGACTAATCCAGCACCAATAATGTTATCTGTAGAAATTTTATTTGTTTTAATAAAATCATTTTCTTTTAATAAATTAATCTTATAATTCATATAAGTTGAAATATTTTTATTAAATTCATAACGAGTCGCAATGTTAATTTGTTTAGCTAAAGCTAATTCACTTTTATCAATACTGTTAACATTATAACCTTTAGAATCTAAATAGCTTAAAGATGGATGAAATCCAGATTTAAAACTATATTCTGCAATTGCTTCAATATTTTGTGTTTCATTAATATAGGTATTATTGCTCTTAATAGTATTAGGTAGCACATTTCTTGAAGAACCATAGAAAGCAGCAAGATATATATTATTAGCATCGTATTTAAAACCTAATCCATACGCATTTATAGAATTATCTTTTAAATTGTTTTTATCTTCTGTTATAGATTCTGGTTTTTTAGATGTAAAGCAAGAACCAATAGCAGTCAGTCCTGAATCACTTTCATATTTTAATGATGCACCCCAACTTGAATTATTTTTTTGATTTTGATTTTTATTTTTAGTTTCATCTTGATATTGTAACGAAAAACTCATTCCCTTAAATAAACCAAACATATTATCATTTCTATAAGTTAATAAACTACTATTTCTATTTAACATATAATTGTCATTATATGAAAAAAAGCTATCCTTCATAATATATGGAATATGATTAGTTAAAGATGCTACATCATAAATAACACCGTAATTTCTACCATAATCTACAGATCCTAAATTACCATATTTTAAGCCAGCATATCCTAAACGTATAGAATTAAATTGATGTTCAGCTATTAATTCTTCAGGCATAAAAAAATCAGTTTTATATTCAATTTTTGCATAACTAGAAAGTTTGTTGGTAATATTAATTTTTCCTGATAATCCTAAAATAGCATTGGTATTATCATTTTTAGTAATAACTTTTTTAGATAAAAAATTGTTAGAAAATTCATGATGAGGATTTATAATTCCATATAATTCTAATTTATTACCATTTTTATTAAAAACTTCTGCAGCTGTCACTGTCGTACTAGTTGCAAATAATATTGGTATTAACATTGATAAAGATTTTTTTTTGTTCATAATTTTTAAATTACCTTATTAGTAAACGTAATACAAACTAAATCATTATAAATAATTTAATATGAAAAATATTAAAAATGAGAACTATTAACAGTGCGTGGAAATGGAATAATATCTCTTATATTAGAAACTCCAGTAATATAAGAAATAAATCGTTCAAAACCCATTCCAAAACCTGAATGTTGAACAGTACCATAACGTCTAAGATCTCGATACCACCAATATTCTTCTTTCTTTAAATTAAGCTCAGATAAACGTAAATCTAGTATAGAAATACGCTCTTCACGTTGAGAACCGCCTATTAATTCGCCAATACCTGGCACTAAAAGATCCATTGCAGCAACGGTTTTTTCATCATCATTTAATCTCATATAAAATGCTTTTAATTCTTTAGGATAGTCAGTAATTATTACAGGTCTTTTAAAGTGTTTTTCCACAAGGAAACGTTCATGTTCAGAATTTAAATCAATTCCTGGAAAAACAATATTATCAAATTTATTTTTAGAACTTATTAAAATATTTATAGCATCAATATATTTTATACGTACAAAATCTAATAATAAAAATTTTTCAAGACGGTTAATTATATCACTATCAATATAATTTTTAAGAAATTTAATATCTGTAATACAGTTTTTTAAAACATATTTACAAATATATTTCAACATTTCTTCTGAAAATTTAGATATTTCATCTAAATTTAAAAAAGCTGATTCAACTTCTAACATCCAAAATTCTGCTAAATGACGAATAGTATTTGAGTTCTCAGCTCTAAAAGTAGGTCCAAAGGTATAGACTTTTGATAGAGAACAAGCATATGTTTCTAGATTAAGTTGACCCGAAACAGTTAAAAAAGATTCTTTTCCAAAAAAATCTTTTTTAAAATCAACGGAACCATTATCTTTTTTAGGAATATTCTCCATATTTAATGTTGAAACATTAAACATCTCTCCAGTACCTTCGGTATTAAGAGTGGTAATAATAGGTGTAGGAATCCAATAGTAACCTTTTTTATGTAAAAATTTATGTAATAACTGAAATACATAATTTCGTATTCTTACTATCACTCCAATTAAATTAGTTCTACTACGTAAATGTGCGACTTCTCTTAAATATTCTAGACTATGTTTTTTCGCAGAAATTGGATAAGTATTTGGATTTTCAACCCATCCTAATACTTTAATCTCCGTTGCTGTTATCTCATATTTTTGTTTTTCACCTAAAGATAAAATTAAAATACCTTTAATTAATAAAGAACATCCAATGGTTAAATGAAGTATTTCTTTATAATAGTTGTATAAAGTATTATTGGCAATAACTTGTATAGAATGAAAACATGAACCATCATATACTGTAATAAAAGAAAAACCAGATTTTGAACTTCTACGACTTCGAACCCATCCATATACAGTAATTGAAGTGTTTAATATAATATCATTTTCATATATTTTTGATATTGATACTGCATTCATAATTTTTTTTATACCTCATATCTCCAAGAATATCTATAAAACAAACTTAATTAAAATCATTAATATTCTTTTGTATTTTTACAGGTAAATTAAATGCTTTAAATAAAGATTTCATAAATTCTTTATCTAAACACAATGTTTTACCAGGACTATCAGATATTTTTGCTACTGGTTTTCCGTTACATTTAACTAATTTAATCACAATATTTAGTGGTTTTACATTTGGAATATCGCAAGTTAATTGTGTGCCAATACCAAATATAACATTAATTCTATTATTAAATTTTCTATATAAAGTAATAATTTTCTTAAAATTTAAATTATCTGAAAATAATAACGTTTTAGTAGAAGGATCAATACCTAAACGTTTATAATGTTTTAAAGCCTTTTCACCCCACTGTATTGGATCACCTGAATCATGTCGGATACCTTGATATGATGTAGATAAAGATAAATTAAAATCACGTAAAAAAGCATCCATTGTAATACAATCTGTTAAAGCAATACCTAGATGTTTTTTATATTGACTTAACCATATTTTTAAAGCTAAGGATTGACTATGTTTTAAACTAGAACTAATTTGCTGATGTGCTTGAAACCATTCATGCGCTTGAGTTCCTACTGGAGATAATTTTAAAACACGAGAGATATGATAATTACTTGATCCAATTAAAAAAGGAAATTGTTCTTTTAATTTTTTAAGAATAGAATATTGTATATTATATGAAAATCTACGTCTTGTTCCAAAATCAACAACTTTTAAACGAGATAAATCTAAATTCTTAGTATCTTGAAAAAATTTTTTTAACTTTAAATTTAAATGATCTACAGCAATTTGTGAAGTAATTTTAGGATAATTATTTCTATGAAAAATTTCACTAATCAGAGATAGAATAGGAACTTCCCATAAAATTACTTCTTTCCATAAACCAGTAATTCTAATTTTTAATTCACCATAGTAGTTATTTACTTCTACTTGTGTAATATTATAACGAAAGCTTTTTAACCAATGTAAATATTCTTTTTTAAAAAAAGGAAAAGAATTCATATATAAATATTCTTCATCACTTAAAGATAAAGATTTCATCATATTAATTTGATCTAACAAAACATTCGAATAAACCCCTAAAAAATTGGGTCCTCTACAAATAAATTCCGAAACAACATTAACATTTTTATAATAAAAAAATACTGCTTGCTGCATATGAAGTTTGTATGCATCAGTATCTAACAATGTTTTTACTATTGGATTATTATATTTTTTCATAGTATATCTGTTTTTATATTACTGTTTTCATATCATTTTTTTATATATGAAAGTTGATGTATAATTTTACATATAAAATTATGCATAAAATTTATATAAAAATATAACATAAATAAAAAAGTTATCAATTTTTGAAAAAAATATCTGTGCATTATAACTGAATAACAATTTTAAATTTTTTAATTGTAATTAAAATTAAGAAAATAATTATGATTTTTTTATATATCAATAAAAAATATCTTAAAAAAGACATATGTTATATAGTAACAAAAAGGAATTATAATGTTTTACTATTTAATTCGTAAACTTTTATTTTTAATAGATCCTGAAACAGCACATATATTAATATTAAAATATCTTAATTCTAAGCACATGCAAGTATTAATGAATCTATTTTTCAAACCTATTCCATCGATACCAATTAAATGTATGGGACTAACATTTCCTAATAAAGTTGGTTTAGCTGCTGGAATGGATAAAAATGGAGAATATATAGATTTGTTTGCTAAAATTGGATTTGGCTTTATTGAATTAGGCACAGTAACACCATTACCTCAATTAGGAAATTCAAAACCAAGAATGTTTCGTGTTCTTTCAGTAGAAGCAATTATTAATAGAATGGGGTTTAATAATCTTGGTATAGATAATCTTATTTATAATATTAAAAAATCTAAATTTAAAGGTATAATTGGAGTAAATATAGGAAAAAATCAACAGACTTCTATTGAAAACGCAATTAATGATTATTTAATATGTATAGAAAAAATATATGTTTATGCTAATTATATTGTTATTAATATTTCTTCTCCTAATACAAAAAATTTAAGAGATTTACAATATGGAGTATTATTTAAAAATCTATTAAAAAACATTAAAAAAAAACAAAAAGAAATGTATCATAAACATTTTAAATATGTACCAATAGCAATTAAAATTTCACCAGATTTATCAAAAGATGAAATAATTTATATTTCCGATCAACTAATTAAATTTAAAATAGATGCTGTTATCGCAACCAATACTACTTTAGATCATTCATCAATACATAAAATCAAAAATAAAATTCAAGGTGGATTAAGTGGTTTTCCTTTACAAAAAAAAAGTAATAATGTCGTTGCAATATTATATAAACTACTTAAAAATAAGATTCCAATAATTGGAGTAGGAGGGATTAATTCTTTAAATTCAGCTAAAGAAAAAATGGAATTAGGAGCTGATTTAATACAAATATACACTGGATTAGTATATCATGGTCCAAAATTTATTAGAAATATAATTAAAAAATTATAAAAGAAAGATTAAAATGAACTGTTTATATGCAAGTACAAATTTAGGATGTGAGAAATTATTAGAGCGTGAACTTATTTTTTTAGGAGCAAAAATTATAAACATTACTAAAGGAGGAATTTATTATAAAGCTGAAGATATATTATTATATAAAAGTTTAATATGGAGTCGAATTGCTTCAAGAATTTTTATATGTATTAAAAAATTTATTATTCAAAATAGTAATGATATATATATTAATACCTATGAAATTAATTGGGACGAAATTTTATATTTAAATAAAACTTTCTTAATAAAGTTCAAAGGAAACAATAATATTATTCGAAATAGTTTATTTGGAGCATTAACTATAAAAGACGCTATCGTTGATCAATTTTATAAAAAATATTCTATTCGACCTAATATTAATCTTCTTAATCCTGATATTCGTATTCAAGCAATATTAATGAATAATACAGTAGATATTATGTTAGATTTAAGTGGTGATTCTTTAAATAAAAGAGGATATCGTAAATATTCTAATATTTCACCACTTAAAGAAAATCTAGGTGCATCAATTATATTCAGTTCTACCTGGAAAAAAAATATTCCTTTAATAGATCCAATGTGCGGATCAGGAACATTTTTAATTGAAGCTGCAATGATTTATTCTGATAGAGCTCCAGGATTAAAGAGAAAAAAATGGGGATTCCAATCTTGGAAAGGATATGATAAATTTTTATGGGATATAGTACTTAAAGAAGCTAATAAAACGTTTGAAACTAAAATTCAAGAATGCAAACAAAACTTATTTATAGGTTATGATTATAATAATGAGATTATAGAAAAAGCTAAAGAAAATGCATTTAATGCAAATGTATTAGATATTATTCAATTTTCAACGTGTAATTTAAACAATCTAAGTAATCCATATAAAGGTAAAGAAGTTGGAATAATATTAAGTAATCCACCATATGGAGAAAGATGCAATACAGAAAATACACTACCAGCTTTATATATTCAGATGGGGATAACATTTAAAAAACATTTTAAAAATTGGAAACTATCAATATTTACTTCATCAAAATTTCTATTAAATTTTATACAAATGAAATCCTATGAAGATATTTTTTTTAAAAATGGACCATTAGACTGTTTTTTAAAAAATTATAAAATATTTTCAGAAAAACTTAACAATGAAAATGAAGAATATAAAAATAGATTAAAAAAAAATATTCAAAAATTAAAAAAATGGAACGATTTTCAAAAAATAGAATGTTTTCGTATATATGATAGAGATATACCTAATTATAATATTGTCGTAGATGTTTATAAAAAATGGTTAGTAATTCAAGAATATCAAGCACCAAAAACAATAAGTACGCATTGTTCTTATAAGAGATTATGTTCTGCAATCTATCAAACTAAAGAAATACTTTCTATTCCAATTAATAATATAGTATTAAAAACCAGAAAAAAACAAAAAAATAAATTACAATATCAAAAATTTTTTAATAGTAATAAATTTTTTACCATTCAAGAATATAATGTAAAACTTTTAATAAATTTAACTGATTATTTGGATACTGGATTATTTTTAGAACATCGACGTATAAGAAAGTTAATCAATACAATGTCTTATGGTAAAGATTTTTTAAATTTATTTGCATACACTGGTAGTGCTAGTGTTTATGCTGGATTAGGAGGCGCTAAAACTACCACTACTATAGACATATCTAATACATATATAAAATGGTCGATACGAAATATGTCAATTAATAATTTAGTAGGAAAAAAACATTTTTTTATTCAATCTAATTGTTTAGAATGGATTGACTCAAATTATCAAACATTCGATTTAATATTTTTAAACCCACCTACCTTTTCAAACTCTAAAAAGATGAAAAAAGTTTTTGAATTAAAAAAAGATTATATTCATTTAATAAATAGTTTAAAAAAGAATTTACGAAAAAATGGTTATATTATTTTTTCAAGTTCTACACATAATTTTAAACTTGATTTTCATAAAATTAATAAAATAAAATTATATATTAAAAACATTACGAATTTAGTACAATCAAAAGATTTTTTAAACAAAAAATACAATTCTTGGTTAATACAACATATATAATAAAATTTAAATGAGAAAACTATGAATTTAATCAGTATAAAAGATGCTTCTTTATCGTTTAGCGATTTAGAAATATTAAAAAATACTTCTTTTTATATCAATAACAATGAACGTGTATGTTTAACTGGTAAAAATGGAGCTGGAAAATCAACTTTATTAAAAATAATTAACAAAAAACAACATTTAGATCAAGGTTTAGTTGTTTATAGAAATAATATTCAAATTTCATATTTAAAACAAGAAAATTTAGATCATTTAAATATTTCTATTTTTGAATTTATTAAAAAAAAATTTACAAAAATAAATATTCATGAAATGCTAAAAATAGAAAAAATTATTGAAATATTAAAATTAAATAAAAATACTTTACTTTCAGAAGTATCTGGAGGATTTTTAAGAAAAATTGCATTAGCTGCTGCTTTAGTAAATAATCCTGATATATTATTACTCGATGAACCAACTAATCATTTAGATATAAGTACTATTACATGGTTAGAAAACTTCTTAAAAAAATTTTCTGGCAGTATTATTTTTATATCACATGATAGATCATTTATTGACAATATATCTACAAGAATAGTTAATCTTGACCGAGGGAAATTAATATCCTTTCCAGGAAATTATACAAAATTTATTATGTTAAAAAACAAAAATGATCATATTGAAAAAGTTAATAAAAAATTATTTGATCAAAAGTTAGAAAAAGAAGAAATTTGGATTAAAAAAGGAATTAAAGCTCGTACTACAAGAAATGAAGGTAGAGTAAAAAATTTAGAAATTTTAAGAAAAACAAATGAAAATTATAAAAAAGTAGAAAATTTTAACAACATACAAATTAATGAAATAACAGATTATTCTGGAAAAATAGTCTTTAAATTAAAAAATATAAATTTTTGTATAAAAAATAAAACTATTATTCACGATTTTTCTTCAATAATACAATATGGAGATAAAATAGGATTAATTGGTGATAATGGCTCTGGAAAAAGTACTATGATTAAAATATTAATAGGAGAAAATAAAATTCAAAAAGGAAATTTTTATTCAGGAAAAAAAATAAAAATAGCATATTTTGATCAAAATCGATTAACATTAGATTCTCAAAAATCTATTTTAGATAATATAAATGAAGGAAAAGATAAAGTATTAATTAATAATAAAGAACAACATTTAATAGGATATCTAAAAAAATTTTTATTTAAACCAAATGAACTACAACGATTAGTAAAAACTTTATCTGGCGGAGAATGCAATAGACTACTTTTAGCTAAATTATTTTTAAAAAAAAATAATGTATTAATTTTTGATGAACCAACTAACGATTTAGATCTAGATACATTAAAACTATTAGAAAAAATTATTATTCAATATTCCGGAACAGTTTTAATAGTAAGTCACGATAGATATTTTATTCGAAATGTAGTAAATAAATATTGGTTATTTAAAGGTAACGGATTAATTACTACACACTTAGGTGTGTACGATCATTCAATAGAAAAAGAAATTAAAAAAAATAAAACTAAAAAAAATACACATATTTTAAATAAAGATAAAAAGTTAAAATTATTAAATACAAACCAACTAAAAAATAAACTAAAAAATATATTGAATCAAATTGATTATATAGAAAAAAATATTAAAATTTTACAAGAGCAAATAAATAAACCGGAATTTTTTAAACAAGACATTATTAACCAATTACCTATATTAAAAGAATTAAATTTAGAAGAAAAAAAACTAGAAATTAAACTAAAATATTGGGAAAATTTAGAAAAAAATATAAATGAAAATTTTAATGATTAATTTTAAATTAAATATATAATTATTTTAATAAAATATTATATATGTTTCATACATTCAGAAGAACAACAATTTTTAAAACTAACTGCACAATTATGACATTGAATAAATAATAAATGACATAAATTAAAAATACAATTTACATAATTATCTGAAGGTTGATTACATTGTTTACAAACAGATATGATATCTTCTGATATTTTTTCGCTCATACGATTGTCAAATACAAAATTACTACCTTGAAAATGAATAGGTAATCTCTTTTTTTTAGCTTCATTTATATATCCAATTATTCCGCCTTCTATATGATAAATATGTTTAAAACCGTTAAAAATCATCCAAGATGTTGCTTTTTCACAACGTATACCACCTGTACAATACATTACAATGTTTTTATCTTTAGCGTAATTCATAACTTTTATTACATTTTTTAATTGTTCTCGAAAAGTTTTACTTTTAATTTCTATAGCATTAGGGAAATGACCTATTGCATATTCATAAGAATTTCTCATATCAATAAAGATTGTTTTTTTATCATTTAACATTAAATTGACTTTTTCTGCTTTAATATATAAACCAACATTTTCAAATTTAAATAAAGGATTTTTAATACCATCATTTACAATGTATTTTTTAATTTTTACAGAAAGTAACCAAAACGCATTTGCATTATTAATATTAAATGTTTTATTAATACGTAAATTGTTTAGAACTGGGTGAAATTGATATAAAAATTTTTTAAATATTGTATAATTATGAATAGGAATACTAATTTGAGCATTGATTCCTTCATTAGATATATATACTCTTCCTAATATATTATACTGAAAAAATTTCTTATAAATTTCATCCCTAAATTTTTTAAGCTCTGTAATACAAAAATACTTATAAAATGAAAGAATCAACCGAGATTCATTTTTGAGAAACATGTTTCTTTTTAATTCTTTTTTAGAAATATAATTATGTAAAATAGACATAATAAACCTGTAATATTTTAAAAACTAATATCGTGTTTAATTAATAATGATAATTATCATCAATTTTTACAAGATAGATTATTAAAAATTTTTATTTGATCAGATAATTTTAAATATATTTGATCTAAATTTTTTAGTTTTTCTTTTTCTGTTTTAATAATATGTTGAGGAGCGTAACGTAAAAAATTTTCATTTAAAATTTTTTCTTTTATAAATGAAATCTTTAATTTTATATCTTTTATTTCTTTATTTAATCTTTTTAATTCATTTTTTTTATCTATTATTTTAACTATAGGAATTAAAATTTCTATTCCATCAATTATTTTTTTTATAGATAGAAAAGGTTCTTTATATTCTTGAGAAACAATTTCAATTTTATCTAAATACGCTATATTTTTTAATAATAACAAATTTTCTTGAATAATTTTTTTTTGTTCATGAGAAACATTTTTTAAAAACAATGATAATAATTTTTTAGAACTAATATTCATTTCAACTCTAATATTTCTTAGAAAAATTATTATTTGTTTTATTAAATTCATATAAAATAAAGTTTTTTCATCAAATAATAAATTGTTATATGTTGGAAAAGGCTGAAGCATAATTGTTTTTTCTTTAATTTGCTTTATTTTTTTTATACGTTGCCAAATAGTTTCAGTAATAAAAGGAATAATCGGATGTAATAATTTCAAAAGTTGTTCTAAAACATAAACTAAAATATTTTTAGTAAAACATACATCTTGAGATGAATTAAATTTTATAATTATTTTAACAAATTCTAAATACCAATCACAAAAAGTATTCCAAGTAAAATCATATACAATATTTGCTGAAATATCAAATCGATAGCTATCTAATGAATTTCTATATAATTTTATTGTATTATTTAATTCTATTAAAATCCATTTATTTATAAATGACATATTATCATTCATTTTAAATTTAACAAAATGATGATCTTTTATATTCATAAAAACAAATCTACTAGCATTCCAAAGTTTATTACAAAAATTTCTATATCCTTTTAATCTACTCATATCCCATTTTATATCACGTGTATTAGAAGCTAAAGCACAAAATGTAAAACGTAGGGCATCTGTACCTGTAGGGTTGATTCCATTAGGAAATTGATTTATAGTACGTTTTTTAATTTGATCTGACAATTGTGGTTGTAATAAATTATTTGTTCTTTTTTTAATTAAATTCTCTAATGAAATTCCATCTATCATATCTAAGGGATCAATGACATTTCCTTTTGACTTAGACATTTTTTGACCTTCTTCATCACGTATTAAACCTGTAATGTAAACGTTTTTAAAAGGTACTTGAGATATTCCAAGATTATCTTTAATAAGATATGTAGTTAACATAATCATCCTGGCTATCCAGAAAAAAATAATATCAAAACCACTGACTAATACATTAGTAGAATGAAATGTTTTTAAAAATTCTGTTTTTTTAGGCCATCCTAATGTAGAAAAAGTCCATAACCCCGAAGAAAACCAAGTATCTAAAACATCTTCTTCTTGAATTAAAATTGTATTATTTAATATATTATATTTTTTCCTTATTTCATTTTCGCTATGTCCAACATATATATTTTTTTTACAATCATACCATACTGGAATACGGTGCCCCCACCATAATTGACGTGAAATACACCAATCTTCAATATTATTCATCCAAGATAAATACATACTTTCATATTGTGAGGGAATAAAATTAATTTTTTTATCTTTAACTACAGAAATAGCTAAATTAGCTAGTTTTGATGTTTTTAAATACCATTGATTAGTTAACATAGGTTGAATAATCGCGCCACTTCTATCACTATGCGGTGTAAGAATATCGCAATCTTCAACTTTTTCTAAAAGTCCTATTTTTTTTATTTCTTCAACAATTTTCTTTCTTGCAGACGTAATATCTAAGTTTTGAAATTTTATTGGAACTAGTGAATTATATATATCAGATATTTCACCTTTATAATTATAAATATCAAAATTACTTTTAATTTTTCCATTAAAAGTGAAAATATTGATCATAGGAAGCTTATGACGCAAACCAACTTTATAATCATTAAAATCATGTGCAGGAGTAATTTTTACACAACCTGTTCCTTTAGATATCTCTGCATATGCATCGCCGACAATAGGTATAATTCTATTAACTAAAGGGCATATAACAAATTGACCAATAAGTTGATTATAATTACTATCTTGGGGGTTAACAACTAAGGCTGTATCACCTAATAAAGTTTCAGGTCTAGTTGTAGAAACTATTAAATATTTTATAGAATTGTTATTTTTTTTTTTATTGCATATAATCGGATATCGAATAAACCATTTTTTACTTTTTATTAAACGATGTTCTACTTCTAAATCTGAAATTACTGTTTCTAATTTTGAATCCCAATGCACTAATCTTTTTTTTTGATATATTAATTTATTTTTATAAAAAATAATAAAAGCTTCTTTAACAGAATCACAAATATCAGGATCTAAAGTAAATTTTTCATGATCCCAATCAACAGAATTACCTAAACGTCTCATTTGGTTTGTAACAATTAAACTATATTTATTTTTCCATAACCATATTTTTTTAATAAAATCATTTCTATTGTAATCTTTTTTAGTTTTATTTTCTGTAAGATATATTTGTCGTTCAACTAAAATTTGTGTTGCTATACCAGCATGATCTGTTCCAACTTGCCAAAATGTATTATCTCCTTGCATTCTATGATAACGAATTAATATATCCATAATCGTTTGTTGGAACGCATGTCCCATATGTAAATTTCCAGTAATATTAGGAGGTGGCATCATAATACAAAATGATGGTTGAGTCAAATCATTATTAGGTTTAAAATATCCATTTTTTTCCCAAAAATTATATAACGGCTCTTCAATATCTTTAGGGTTATAAGTTTTTTCCATTTTTTTAATCATTTTTTTATTTAAGAAGGTGATATTACATATTAGATATAAAATGCTTTAATATTATTTAATATTTAGTACAATTTGATATATTTAATAAAAATTGACATAGAAGTTCGACAGGACGTCCTGTGGAACCCTTATTTCTACCAGATTCCCATGCAGTGCCAGCTATATCTAAATGCGCCCAATTATATTTTTTTGTAAATTGTGATAAAAAACAAGCAGCTGTGATTGCTCCAGCTCCGTTTTTTCCCACATTTGAAAAATCAGCAACGTTTGAATATATATCTTGTTCATATTCTTTAAACAATGGTAATCGCCAAATTTTATCATTTGTTTGCTGAGAAGCTTTTTCTAAATTCTTAACTAAATCTTCATTATTTGAAAATAAACCAGTAACATAATGACCTAATGCTGTAACACATGCTCCAGTTAAAGTTGCAATATCAATAACTATATTAGGTGAAAAACGTTCTACATAACTTAAAACATCACATAAAACTAAACGTCCTTCAGCATCTGTATTTAAAACTTCTACTGTTTTTCCAGACATAGTATTTAAAACATCTCCTGGTCTAAAGGAATTACCTCCAGGCATGTTTTCACATCCCGCTAAAACTCCAATAATATTCAAAGGTAAATTTAATTCAGCAGCCGCAACTAAAGTTCCATAAACAGATGCTGCTCCACACATGTCATATTTCATTTCATGCATATTTTTAGACGGTTTTATAGAAATGCCTCCAGAATCAAATGTTAATCCTTTTCCTATTAATACAATAACTTTTGTGTTAATAGTATTTTTGCCAGTATATTTTATAATAGACATATATGGTTTATTTTTAGATCCATTTCCTACTGCTAAATAGGCATTCATACCTAAATTTTTCATTTGATTTATATCAATAGATGTAACACTAATATTGTCTTTATATTTTTTAGATAATTTTGTTGCTTGTAAAGATAAATATAATGGATTACAAATATTCGGAGGCAAATTGCTTAATTTTTTTGCAGAAGTGACTCCTAAATCAATTGCTAAAGAATGCTTTAAAGCAATTTCTGCTAATAAGAAAAGTTTTTTGTCTATTATGTTGAATGAAATTGAATTTAAATAAATATCTTTTTTTAAAAATATATTTATTTTAAAAACTTGTTTTTTAATAGCACTGATCGTTTGCCGAATAAACCAATATATATTATTATAAGTATCTAATTCAGTTAAAGAAAAAATAATATGTTTAATAGAAATCTTATTGAGTATTTTCATACTATTCTTCATAATTTTAGTAATAGCAAGGAAAGTAAAATCATTTTTTTTTCCACATCCTACTAATAGTATTCTTTTAGATGTAATATTTGGAACATTATATAATAATAATGTTCTTCCTATTTCTCCATCAATATCTCCTTTATTTACTAATTCGCTAATATAACCATTACTATGCTTGTCTAAATTATTAGCAGAAATTGTTAATTTACATGATTTAAAAACACCTACAATTATACAATCTGTCTGTTCTTTATGTAAAAGAAAACTTTGTATAAAAAATTTCATAGTATATCTCTATAATTTTAATTTTTTAAAGTTTATAATAATTCAATTTAATAAAAACAAAATAAAAAAAATTTATAATATAAAAAGGCATTATATACTATAATATTATTAATATCTTAAATTGTAATTATATTAATATTTTTATTTATTTTAATTTTATATATATCCTATATATAAATCTAATTTTAAGAGAATTTAAGTTATGAATTATCTTTATCAACGTCATTTTTTAAGATTATTAGATTTTTCTGATATAGAATTAGAAAATATTATCATATTATCTGAAAAACTAAAAAAAATAAAAAAAAATAATCAAGAAATTCAATTACTGAAAAAAAAAAATATTGCTTTAATTTTTGAAAAAGAGTCGACTCGTACAAGATGCTCATTTGAAATTGCTGCATTTGACCAAGGTGCTCATGTTACTTATCTTGGGCCAGGTAGTACTCATCTTGGTACAAAAGAATCAATTGAAGATACAGCAAAAGTACTTAGTCGTTTATATGATGGAATTGAATATAGAGGGCATAATCACGAAGTAATAGAAACTTTAGCAAAATATTCTAATGTTCCTGTATGGAATGGATTAACTGAAAAATTTCATCCTACACAAATAATTGCAGATTTGTTAACAATGAAAGAAGTGTTTCCAAAAAAACAATTCTTTGAAATAAAATGTGCATATGTTGGTGACTCTCATAATAATATTGCAAATACTTTATTAGAAGCTGCATCTATTTTAGGAATAGATTTACGTTTAATATCTCCTAAAAAATATTGGCCTGAAAAAAATATTTTAAGTTTATGCCAAGAAAAATCAAAAAAAAATAAAAAACAAATTATATGTACTGAAAATATTGAAGAAGGTATAAAAAATGTAGATTTTATTTATACCGATGTTTGGGTTTCTATGGGAGAACCTGAAAAAACATGGAAAGAAAAAATAAAACTCTTAAAAAATTATCAAGTTAATCAAAATATGATAGATATGACCAACAATCCTTCTGTAAAAGTATTGCATTGTCTTCCTGCATTACACGACCAAAAAAATATTATAGTTAAATCAATATTAAAAGAATATAATTTACAAGATGGAATAGAAATTACAGATAATATTTTTCAAAAAAATCAAGGAATTATTTTTGAGCAAGCAGAAAACAGATTACATACTATAAAAGCTATTCTTATATCTAGTCTTATTAAAACAATTAATTTATAAAATTAAAAATATTTAATTTATAAAAAATTATTTGTTAATATTGTTTCTCATCTTGTTTATAAAAAATAACGCTAACTACTTTTGTTTTATCTATATTCAAGGAATTTAGAAGTTGAGAAACTCTCTATATAAAAAAAATATAATTTCAATAAATGATCTTCAGCGTAATGAATTAGAATTAGTTTTAAAAAAATCTGCTATTTTAAAGAAACAACCGGCACCTAATCTACTAAAAAATAAAATTATTGCCAGTTGTTTTTTTGAAGCATCTACTCGAACACGTTTATCTTTTGAAACTGCAGTTTATCGATTAGGTGCTTCCATAATAGGTTTTTCTGATGGAAATAATATTTCTTTAGGCAAAAAGGGAGAAACTTTAGCAGATACTATTTCAGTAATCAGTTCATATGTAGATGCTATTATTATTAGACATCCTCAAGAGGGATCTGCTCGTTTAGCTGCAGAATTTTCTAATAATATACCTGTATTTAACGCTGGAGATGGATCTAATCAACATCCCACTCAAACATTATTAGATTTGTTTACTATTCAAGAAACGCAAAATCGACTTAATGATTTAAATATTGCAATGGTAGGTGATTTAAAATACGGAAGAACTGTTCATTCTTTAACACAAGCATTAGCTAAATATAAAAAAAATAAGTTTTTTTTTATTTCGCCTGATGCCTTAAAAATGCCAAATTATATTAACGATACACTTTTAGAAAATGGTATTAGCTGGATAAGATGTCAAAACATAGAAGAAATTATTTCTGAAATCGATATTCTTTACATGACACGTGTTCAAAAAGAAAGATTGGATTCTACTGAATATGCAAATGCTAAATCAAAGTTTATTTTACATAGTAAAATGTTAAAAAATGCCCGGAGTAATTTAAAAATATTACATCCTCTTCCTCGAATAGATGAAATTGATCATGATGTTGACTATACACCTTATGCTTGGTACTTTAAACAGGCAGCAAATGGTATTTATGCACGTCAAGCAATATTATCATTAGTATTAATAGAAAATCATTTTTAATAAGAAACATATGCAAATAAACAAACTTCAAGTGGAAGCTATAAAATGTGGTAGTGTAATAGATCATATTCCTTCTCAAATTGGTTTTAAACTATTATCTTTATTTAGATTCACAGAAACAGAAAAACGAATTACTATTGGTTTAAACTTACCTTCTCAAAAACTAGGTAAAAAAGATATCATCAAAATTGAAAATACTTTTTTAAGTGCAGATCAAATTAATCAATTAGCTATTTATTCACCTTGTGCTACAGTAAATTATATTGATCAATATAATTTAGTAGGGAAAATATTTCCAACATTACCTAAAAAAATCGATCGTATTTTAATCTGCCCAAATAGTAATTGTATTAGTCATAATAATTGCATAACTTCTAGTTTTCTTTTTATAAAAAAACTAGATAATAACATGAATTTAAAATGTCAATATTGTGAAAAAGAATTTTCTAAAAATATAGTTTTATCATAAAATATTAAGCAAAAGTTTTTATCAACATAATGGTGTCATATGAATATTATCAATACAAACAATGCTCCTCAACCTATTGGACCATATTCACAAGCTATACAATTCGATAATTTTTTAATTACATCAGGTCAAATACCCATTGATATAAAATCTGGAAATATACCAGAAGGTATCGATGATCAAACATATATAGTATTAAGAAATATAAAATATATTCTTAAAGAATCAAAATATACAGTAAATGATATTACTAAAATCACAATATTTACTATTGATTTAAAAAAAATTGAAATAATCAATAAGATATATAAAAATTTTTTTTTAAAAAATAAATCATCTTTACCAGCAAGATCTTGTGTAGAAGTAGTCGCTTTACCAAAAAATGTTCAAATTGAAATGGAAGCTATTGCTTATAGAAAATAAAATAATTAAAATTAAATTTATTCTAATTACTTATCAATGTTCAATATGCCGCGAAGCGGCATAAAAAATTAAATATTTTTCCGACGAGAAAAAGATGGTTTTATTTCATTTTTATTAGAATGAGATTTGTTTAAACGATTTTCAGAAAAACGACGATTAGTATTTATATCTTTATTAAAAACAGATCGATTATATGATCTATTTTGATTGAATCTCAGATCTCGTAATAATTTTATATTTATTGATTTATTTAAAATCCTAGTTTTCATAAGATGCTGCAATAATTCTTTAGATAAACCTTTAGGTAATTCAATAATAGAATACGAAGAAAATAATTTTATATTACCAATATTTCGACTGTTTATATTTCCTTCATTAGCAATAGCACCAACTATATGACGCACTTCAACTCCGTCATTACGACCAATTTCAATACGATATAAATCTATATCTTTTATATCTTTTCGATTTCTATTATTTCGATTATTTCGATTTTCATCACGTCTACGATCATCTTTATAAAACATTTCTTTCAGAGGACGTTTTAATAAATCTTTTTTAATAATTAAAGGACGACCTCCTTGAGCCATTTTTAATAAAGCTGCTGCAAGAGTTTTAATATCTAAATCATCAGAAGAATATAATTTATCTAATAAAGCTACATATTCATCTAAATCTCTACTCTCTAATTGCTGTTGTACTTTTTTTGCAAATTGTTTTAGACGTTTTTCACATAATAATTCAATTTTCGGCAATTGTACTTCTGGAATAGATTGATTAATTGTACGTTCAATATTACGTAATAATCGACGTTCACGATTTTCAACGAATAATAAAGCTCTTCCTGCTCTTCCTGCTCTTCCTGTTCTTCCAATACGATGCACGTAAGACTCAGAATCCATTGGAATATCATAATTAATAACAAAACTAATTCGATCAACATCTAAACCACGAGCAGCTACATCTGTGGCAATTAAAATATCTAATCTACCATTTTTTAAACGTTCTAACGTTTGTTCACGTAATGCTTGATTCATATCTCCATTTAATGCTGCGCTGTTATATCCATGTTTTTCTAATGCTTCAGATACTTCTAAAGTGGCATTTTTTGTTTTTACAAAAATAATTGTGGCAGAAAATTCTTCTACTTCTAAAAAACGAATCAAAGCATCTGTTTTTCTACCATATACCATCCAGTAACTTTGCTTTATATCTGGACGTGTAGTGATATTAGATTTAATTTTTATTTCTTTAGGATCTTTCATAAATCGTTTAGAAATACGTCGTATTACTTCAGGCATAGTTGCTGAAAATAAAGCAGTTTGATGTTCCTTAGGTATTTTCGACATAATTGTTTCTACATCTTCTATGAACCCCATTCTCAACATTTCATCTGCTTCATCTAAAACTAAAGCATGTAAATTTGAAAGATTAAGTGTTCCTCTTTTTAAATGATCTAATAAACGTCCTGGAGTTCCTACAACAATTTGAGGTCCTTGTTTTAATGCACGCAATTGTAATTCGTAACGTTGCCCTCCATATAAAGGTAATACATGTACTCCGACTATATATTTAGAAAAAACCGAAAAAGCTTCAGCTACTTGTACAGCTAATTCTCTTGTAGGAGCTAATACTAAAATTTGAGGCGCTTTCAAATTAGTTTTTAAATTATGCAATAATGGTAATGAAAAAGCAGCTGTTTTTCCACTTCCTGTTTGTGCCATACCTAATACATCTTTTCCTTGTAAAAGTAGTGGAATACAAGCCGCTTGAATAGGAGATGGCTTAACATATCCCATTTCATCTAAAGATTGAATAATAAAAGGATTTAAACCAAGAACAGAAAATGTTTTTTCAATATGAGTCATGCAATAGATATGCCTTTTAAGTTACAGTGGCCAGTCTACATAGCTCATTATGAAAATATATATATTATTTATTCTCATTGAAAAGTGTGAACCGGCTCCAATTAAATGATCTAATAAAAAAAATACAAAATAAATAATATTGATTGCTAATAATTTACTAAATGTAACATCAGCAACTAATTAAAAATTTTACAATATAGTATCTATATTATTAGATAAGAAAAATCAACTAAAATGAATAATAACATTATTACTTATATTATATTTTATATATTATACTTTTCAAAAAATATAAGTTTATGTTTTATTAAAATAAAAATTTTTATTTAAAATATTTAAATAAAATAATTTATTTTTAAACAATTATATCAGATAAAAATATTATTTATAGATTTATTAGATACAATAGAATCTTTTACTTCTTTAATACTTAATCTTAAACGTCCTTGTCGATCTATTTCTAATACTTTTACAGGTATAATTTGATCTAGTTTTAAATGATCAGAAACTTTTTCTACTCTTTTATCAGAAATTTGAGAAATATGTACTAATCCTTCTTTTCCAAATCCTATTGTAATAAAAGCACCAAAATCTACAATTCGAGTTACTTTTCCAGAATAAACACGTCCAACTTCAATTTCTGCTGTAATTTCTTCAATTCTACGAATAGCATTTTTTGCTTTTTCTCCAATTGCAGCAGATATTTTTACTGTTCCATCATCTTCAATTTCAATTATAGTTCCTGTTTCTTCAGTTAACATTCGAATAACAGATCCTCCTTTTCCTATTACATCTTTAATTTTTTCAGGATTAATTTTAATTGTATGAATTCTAGGCGCAAATTCAGAAATTTCATTTCTAGGTTTACTTAATGCTTTTTGCATAACATTTAAAATATGCAACCTAGCGGCTTTAGCTTTATTTAAAGCAATACGCATAATTTCATTAGTTATGCCCTCTATTTTTATATCCATTTGTAAAGCTGTAATACCTTCTTGAGTTCCAGAAACTTTAAAATCCATATCTCCTAAATGATCTTCATCACCTAAAATATCTGAAAGTAATACATAACGATCACCTTCTTTTACTAAACCCATAGATATTCCAGCTACAGCAGATTTTATTGGCACACCAGCATCCATTAAAGCTAATGATGCACCACATACAGAAGCCATAGAAGAAGAACCATTTGATTCCGTTATTTCAGAAACAATTCTAATTGTATATGGAAATTCATCAATTTTAGGCATTACTGCTAAAAGACTTCTTTTAGCAAGACGACCATGCCCAATTTCCCTTCTTTTAGGTGATCCGACTATACCAATCTCTCCAACAGAATAAGGCGGAAAATTATAATGAAATAAAAAATTATCTGTTTTGTCACCTAATAATTCATCTAAATTTTGAGCATCGCGAGAAGTTCCTAAAGTAACAGAAACTAAAGATTGTGTTTCACCTCGAGTAAATAGAGCGGAACCGTGTGTGCGAGGTAAAACACCCGTTCTAATATCTAATGCACGAATCATATCTTTTTCTCTACCATCAATACGATGTTCGTTATTTAATATACGTTTTCGTACAACATTTTTTTCAATCTTTTGAAAAATTTCATCAATTTCATTAATATCAATATTTGAATTTTCATTTAGCAATAATTTAATAATATAATCTTTAAAAAAAATTAGTTTTTCATGTCTCTCTTGTTTATTAAAAATTAAATAAGCATTACTTATATCTTTCTCAACTAATTTGATAAGTTTAGATTCCAGAGTAGAATTTATTTCAGGATAAGATATAACCCAAGGTAATTTACTTGCTTCATTTGATAAAGAACGAATATTATTAATAACTACTTGTTGTTGCTGATGACCAAAAATAATTGCTCCAAGAACTTTTTCTTCACTTAATATTTTTGATTCTGCTTCTACCATTAAAACAGCATTCTGAGTACCTGATATAACTAAATCTAACGAACTAGATTTCATATCTTCAGTGGTAGGATTTAAAATATATTGATTATTAATTAAACCAACTCTTGCAGCTCCTACTGGTCCGTAAAATGGAATACCAGATAAACTTAATGCCGCGGAAGCTCCAATAATAGAAATTATATCAGGATTTATTTGAGGATTAACTGATACTACTGTAGCAATTATTTGAATTTCATTAAAAAATCCTTTAGGAAACAAAGGTCGAATTGGTCTATCAATTAATCGAGCAGTTAATATTTCACTTTCACTTGGACGGCCTTCTCTTCTAAAAAAACCTCCAGGTATTCGACCAACAGCGTATGTTCTTTCTTGATAATTTACTGTAAGAGGAAAAAATTTTTGACCAGGATGAATAGTTTTATCCCCAACAACAGTGACAAAAACAGCAGTATCATCCATACTTGCCATTACAGCTGCCGTTGCTTGTCGGGCCATTATACCTGTTTCTAATGTAATTGTATGTTGACCATATTGAAATTTTCGTACAATGGGATTCAGCAAAATAATATCCTTAATATAAAATTGATTTTTTTTGTTAATTGTGAACTAATTGATTTAAAAAATAAAAATATCAATATATTTATATAAAAATCATCTATAAATTATAAATTAAATATTTATTTTTAATGATAATAAATCGATAGCATTGATTTATTAATAAAATATTTTAATAAAATTGTAAAAAAAGGGCTAATAAAGCCCTTTACAAAAAAATTTTACATCTAAAAAATTAAAATATTTCTATAATTTTATAATATAAAAAATATTTATCGTCTTAAATTTAAATTTTCAATTAATATACTGTAACGAGACACATTTTTTTTCTTTAAATAATTTAATAATTTGCGACGTTTAGAAACCATATTTAACAAGCCTCGACGACTTGAATGATCTTTTTTATGCTGAGAAAAATGTAATTGTAGATGATTTATTTGATGTGTTAACAATGCAACTTGAACTTCAGTATTTCCACTATCTTTATCATTTTTTCCATATTTTAAAATTTTTTCTTTTGTATTTATGATACTAAGAGACATATAATACCTCATATATTTTTAATTATATTTAACTAATATTTTAGTAAAATTATTTAAAAATAATATCATGCTACTCTTAAATTTAATAGAAAATAACTTAATTAGTACATATAGAAATTAACCGATATGGAATTAAGATTAATTCAGTATTAATTTTTCCTAATCCAAGAAATAATTTTTTTTCTTTATCGAAAACACGTACTAAACTATTTTTAATATTAGATTTAAAATTGATCTTTTGTCCTAATTTAAAATTAAGAGATTGTTGTTTAGAAAGATATACCTTTGATAAAAAATCAACAGGAGTGTCAATAGGCATTAATAAACTATCTATTTTTTTTGTACCTGTATTACTTAATAATTCCTTTAAATAAGGTATTGTGATTAATTTAGCACAAGAAAGCAATCCTACTTGTGTACGACGTAATGAAATAACATGCGCACCACAACGTAATTTTTCTCCTAAATCATCAATAAGCGTTCTAATATATGTTCCTTTTGAACAATGTACATTTAATTCGATTAAATTATTTTTTTGCTCAATAAGATTTAATTTATATATTTTAATATGTCTTACATTACGTGAAATATCTAATCCCTTTCTTGCATATTTATATAAAGGGATACCATTATACTTAATTGCTGAATACATTGAAGGTATTTGACTAATTGCACCAGTTAATTCTTTTAAAGCATTATTTAACTCAATAAATGTAAATGAAATTGTTCTTTTCTTTAAAATAATTCCAGAAGAATCACACGTAGATGTTTTTTCACCTAATTTAGCGATTACATTATACTTTTTATCAGAATTATTTAAATAATGAGAAAACTTTGTGCTTTCTCCGAAACAAATTGGTAACATTCCTGTAGCTAAAGGATCTAAAGTACCAATATATCCGGCTTTTTTAGCATTAAAAATACCTTTTACTTGTTGTAAAGTATGATTAGAAGATATTCCTGTGGGTTTATCTATTAACAAAAATCCATTAATATCACGTTTTTTATAAAAAAGCATCCAACTAACCTATATTAAATAACATTATTTTTTTTTATCAGTTTATTCAACAATAAAGAAATTTTATTACCTTTTGAAAAAGAATCATCATAATAAAAAACAATATTTGGTATAATTCTCAATTTTAGTTTTTTACATAATAGTTTACGTATATAACCAGATGCTTTGTTTAATAAATTTAATAATTTTTTTATACTTAAGTTATGATTTTTTTCTAAAAAACTAACAAAAACCTGAGCATAAGATAAATCTTTAGATACAACAACTTCGGAAACTGTTATAATTGTTTTAAAACGTGGATCTTTAAGAAAATATTGTATAATGATTGCAATATGCTTTTGTAACTCCTGAGCTATTCTAGAAGATCGACTAAATGATTTTTCCATATTTTTATTACCAATATTTTATATATATTTAAAAATATTAATTTATCTGTAAAATTTTTTATAATATTCTTTGTATCTCGTTTACTTCAAAAACTTCTATATTATCTCCAATTTTTATATCATTATAATTTTTTATTCCAATTCCACATTCCATTCCATTACGTATTTCATTTACATCTTCTTTAAAACGACGTAAAGATTCTAATTCACCTTCATAGATTACTACATTATCTCTTAGCACACGAATTGAATTATTTTTTTTAATGACACCACTAATTACCATACATCCTGCAATTAATCCAAATTTAGGTGATTTAAATGTATTTCTAACTTCTGCTAACCCAATAATATTTTGTTTATATTCAGGAGATAAAAGTCCTGTCATAGCCGCTTTTACTTCATCGATTAAATCGTAAATAACAGAATAATAACGAAGATCTAAACGTTCTGTATCAATTATTTTTTTAGCAGAAACATCTGCTCGTACATTAAAACCTAAAATAATAGCATTAGACGCTAATGCTAATGAAGCATCTGTTTCTGTAATTCCACCTATACCTAAACCAATTATATTAATTTTGACTTCATCAGTAGATAATTTTAATAAAGCTCCAGAGATAGCTTCTAAAGAACCTTGAACATCTGATTTAACAATAACTTTTAATTCTGCAAAGTTAGATTTTTTAATATTATTAAACATATTTTCTAGACTTGATCTATTTTGATTTGCTAGTTTTAGTTCACGAGATTTATTTTTTCGATAACATGCAACTTCCTTGGCTTTTTTTTCATCTCGAACTACAGTTACTTGATCACCAGCAAATGGAACTTTAGACAATCCTAAAATTTCAACAGGGATAGAAGGTCCGGCATATTGTAACAACTTACCAGTTTCGTTACGTAATGATTTAATACGACCATATTCTAAACCACATAGTATTATATCTCCTTTTTTTAAATTTCCTTTTTGAACTAATACAGTTGCTACTGGCCCTCTCCCTTTATCAAGAGAAGATTCTATTACAACACCTTCAGCCATACCTGTAGAAATTTCTTTAAGTTCTAACATTTCTGATTGTAATAAAATTGCATTTAATAATTCATCTATACCTTTTCCAGTTTTTGCTGATATAGAAACAAATATGTTTTCACCACCCCATTCTTCTGAAATAATATTATGTTTGGTTAAATCGTTCTTAATTTGATTTGTATCAGAATCTATTTTATCTATTTTATTAATAGCTACAATAATTGGAACATTAGCTTCTTTTGCATGTTGAATAGCTTCAATTGTTTGAGGTTTTACTCCATCATCAGCAGCAACTACTAACACAACAATATCAGTAATTTTAACCCCACGAGAACGCATACCAGTAAAAGCTGAATGACCCGGGGTATCTAAAAAGGTAATTGATCCTAAATCTGTTTTAACATGATAAGCACCAATATTTTGAGTAATACCACCTGCTTCATTAGATGCTATTTTTGTAGAACGAATATAATCTAATAATGAAGTTTTACCATGATCTACATGTCCCATAATAGTAACTACTGGAGATCTTATAATAAAAGTATCATTACCTAAATCACGATCTTTCATTATTAATTCTTCTAATGCATTTTCTCTACGTAAAATAACTTTATGACCCATTTCTTCTGCAATTATTTGAGCAGTATCTTGATCAAGAATATGATTAATTGTACCTATTATACCCATATTCATCATTGTTTTAATAACTTCAGAACTTTTTACTGCCATTTTATTAGCTAAATCAGATACTGTAATAACATTACTAATAACTACATCTCTATTAATAGAAGATGCAGGTTTTTTAAAAACTTGTTGTAATAAAACAGATTTGTTTTTTAATTTAACATTTTTTTTATTTTTAAAAATTCGATTTTCTTCTTTTTTATTCTTTATATTAATATTTTGTTTATTATTTTTCTTTTGACGACTATTTTTTACATTTCGATTATAATTTCTTTTATTTTTTTCAATATCATTATGATGATCATCATTTTCTATATTTTGAGTATGAAAAAATGTAGTTAAATTATAATCTTTTGTTTCTTCTTTAAATTTTTTATGTTCTAAATTTTCTTTTATTGTTTTCTTTACATTCAAAGAATACTTGTTTAAATCTACATTTCTTTTTGAAATTTTATTTTTTTCATTTTTTTTAAGAGTACTAGAATTTTTTAATCGATTTAATTTATTTAAAGGATCTTTATTAGATTTACTTTTTTCTACAATTTTAATATTTTCTTTAAAAATTTTTTCTTTTATAACTTTTTTTTCAAAAGGTTTTGAAAAATTATTTTCTTTGTTTTTAACTAATATTTTATCTTTTAACAAATTATTGACTTCTTGTGTCATATTTTTGGTATATGTTCTTTTTTTTCGAACTTCTACTTGAACAGATTTATTTTTTCCACCAGCTAAAGAAACATTTAAAGTACTACGAGTTTTTCTTTGTAAAATAAAAGTATTTTCAGAAATATTTTCTTTTTTTCTTAAATGTTTTAATAAAACTTTTTTCTCTGAAATATTAACAAGATCATTTTCATTTTTAGAAATACCAATTTCAGAAAAATTTTTTATTAATTCTTTTACTGATATTTTGATTTCATTAGACAAAACTTTTAAACTAATATCAATCATACTATTTTTTCCTATTGTTAAACTTTGGTATCAAACCAACAAATATTACGGGCAGTCATGATTAATAAACCAGCTTTTTCAGAATTTAGATTTTCAATATCAGTTAAATCATCTACTCCTTGATCAGCTAATTCTTCTAAAGTAAATATATTTTTTTTAGCTAGTTTTAATGCCAATGCTTCATTCATACCTTTCATATTTAAAAGTTTTTTTTCTGTTTTTTTATTGTTTACCATCTTTTTTCTATCTAATTCAATAAGAGTTAATCCATTTTTTGCAGATTCTTGAACTAGTTTTATTTCTTCTTCAGTTAATTGATTAATAGAGGATAATTCATGAAGTGGTATATAAGCTAATTCTTCAAGAGAAGAAAATCCTTCTTTGACTAAAATTGTTATAATTTTTTCATTAACATTTAAATATTTTTTAAAAATATTAAAAGCAGCGGAAGCTTCTTCTTTATGTTTGATTTGTAAATCTTCTGTAGTCATAACGTTTAATTCCCAACCACTAATTTGAGAAGCTAAACGAACATTTTGTCCATTTCTACCAATAGCCTGAGCTAAATTATTAGAATCTACAGCAATATCCATTATATGATGATCTTCATCTACTATAATAGAAGTAACATCTGCAGGAGCCATTGCGTTAATAACAAATTGAGCTGGATTGTCATCCCATAAAATAATGTCAATACGTTCTCCACATAATTCACTAGAAACTGCTTGTACTCGTGCACCTCGCATTCCTACACATGCACCTACTGGATCAATTCGTTTATCATTAGTTTTTACTGCAATTTTAGCTCGTGAACCGGGATCACGAGCAGCTGCTTTAATCTCAATAATTTCTTCGCCAATTTCAGGAACTTCTATACGAAATAACTCTATAAGCATTTCGGTCTTTGAACGACTCATGAATAACTGAGTACCACGAGCTTCAGGATATACTCCATATAAAATACCACGAATACGATCACCTGGTCGAAAATTTTCCCGAGGTAACATACCTTCTTTTAAAATAATGGCTTCCGCATTATTTCCTAAATCTAATGTAAGATTATCTCGATTTATTTTTTTAATAATACCAGTGATAATTTGTCCAATATATTTTCGAAATTGATCAACTAACATAGCACGTTCTGCTTCACGTACTTTCTGCACAATTACTTGTTTAGCAGTTTGCGTGGTAATTCTATCAAAATTAACAGAATCAATTTTATCTTCTATATAATCATTAATCTCAACTTTATCACCTTCAAAACATGCTGCTTCTAAAGTAATTTCTTTTGTTGGATGATTTACAATATCTACTACCATCCATCTTCTAAAAGTGCTAAAATTACCAGTTTTACGATTAATACTTACTCGCACATCAATTTCTTGTTCATGTTTTTTCTTTGTAGCTGTTGCTAATGCAACTTCCAAAGCCTCAAAAATTTTTTCACGTGGTAGTGATTTTTCATTAGAAACAGCTTCTACAACAGCTAAGATTTCTTTATTCATCTTAGTGAACCTCTGAATAAATTTTTTTAAAATATTCTAATAAAAAACCCCGAGAATTCGGGGTTTTAGGTAAAACTACCCTATTTATATCATTGAACATAATATTTTTTAATATATTTGATATATAATATTTATATATTAAAAAAAATTATACCGAGGATGGGACTTGAACCCATATGCCTTTCGGCACTATCCCCTCAAGATAGCGTGTCTACCAATTTCACCACCTCGGTATGTAATATTTAGTATTAATAAAAAACTGTTAATCATTTACAAAATTAAATCTAATTAGGTATTTCAGTATTTAATCTTTTATTTTTTTTTAACTTTAATATTTTTTCATTTACAACATCATTATTATCTTCAAACAAACTTGAATTTATTTTTTTATCGTTAATATTACATAACACAAGACTTATTATTAAAAACAAACAAGCACAAAATCCAATAATATTAGTTACAAAATTATTGCTTCGAACACTATTAAACAACTTAATATTATTAGATGTATTTGAATGTATAATATTACTTACATTTTTACCTGGCTGTAACAAAATTAAAAAATTCAAAAAAATAGAAATAAAAATTAAAAAAACTAAAAAAAATAAATACATAAAAAAATAATTTTCCTTTTTCAAATAAGAATAAAAAAATTACTATTTTAATAAAAAATTTTTATTAAAATTAGTATGTTTAGATATTTGTAAATTAATATAATAAAATTAATACTTTATATATTTATTGATTTAATTACATTTGAAATAATACAAGCTATTTTTTTTACTTTATTATAATCTTGATCTTCTATCATAATACGAAAACAAGATTCAGTACCAGACTTTCGTATAAAAATACGACCAGTATTTCCTAAAATATTTTTTGATCTTTTAAGAATAGATCGAAATTTTTTATTTGTTTCAAAATTTTGAGCTTTTTGAACGAAAATATTTAACAAGATTTGAGGAAATAATTTTACTTGATTAGATAAACAGTATAAAGATGTATTATTTTTAATCATAGTTGATAATACTTGCAAACTAGCTATAATTCCATCACCAGTAGAGTGTTTATCTAATAAAATAATATGCCCTGATTGTTCAGCACCGAGCATCCAGTTTTTTTCTTTAATTTTTTTATATATATAACGATCTCCTATTTGTGTGGTTACAAATGGTATTCCCATTTTTTTAAAACCAAGAATAATACCCATATTAGTCATTAAAGTACCTACAACTCCACCATTTAATTTGTTATTTTTAAAATATTGTTTTGCAATTATATAAACAATTTGATCTCCATTTATTTCATTTCCTAAATGATCTACCATAATAACACGATCTCCATCACCATCAAATGCCAATCCAATATCGGCTTTATTTAACATAACTAATTTTTTTAATTTAATAATGTTAGTAGATCCTGAATTTTGATTAATATTAACTCCATTTGGATTAATAAAAGAAGTTATTATATTTGCACCTAAGTCTTGAAAAATTTTAGGTGCTATATTATAAGTAGATCCATTAGCACAATCTAATACAATAGTTAATTTAGATAAATTTATATTTCTAGGAAAAGTATTTTTACAAAAACTAATATATTTTTTTTTAGCATTATTAATTTTTCTAGAAATCCCAAAATTTTTTACATAAGAGAAATCATAAGAAGGATCGTTTAATGCTTGCTCAATTAAAATTTCTATATCTCTAGTTATTTTGGATCCATTTTGAAAAAATATTTTTATTCCATTATCCTCAAAAAGATTATGAGAAGCTGAAATGACGATACCTGCTGAAGCATTTAAAGCTTTTGTTAAATATGCAACGGCAGATGTCGGTATACAACCAACTAGTAAAGTAGAAATTCCTTTTGATAGAATTCCGAATTCTAAAGAATACTGTAGCATACATCCTGAAATACGAGTATCTCTTCCTATAACAATTTTTTTTTATCTCCACCTAAAATATTGGCAATAATTTGTCCTAATTTTAACATAAAATCTGGAGTTATTGGTTTTTCACCTACCTTTCCACGTATTCCATCTGTTTTAAAATATTTTAAATCTTTCATATTAATTTATCTCTATTTTTAGTTATTTAAAAAATATAAAAATATTTATTATTTTTATAAATTTTATGTTTTCAAAAAAAACAAGATGAAGTTATAAGAATTTTATTACTTCATCTTATTTTAGTAAATGTTAAAATATAATACTAATTGTATTAAATTTGTATATAATTTAATGCGTATATAAAAATATTGTTTTAATTTAATACAATATTAATAATGTATTTTAATTTTGATTCATTTCAGACCATCCTTTTGGTTTTCGAACCTCTCTTCTTTCCATTAAATCATCAATTTGAAAAGCATCAATTGTTTCATACTTTATTAAAGCATCTTTCATAGAATGTAAAATATCAATATTTTCATTTAAAATATTTCTAGCTCGAATATAATTAACTTCTATTAATAACTTTACTTCTTCATCAATAATTCTAGCAGTTTCATCAGACATGTGTTTGGCTTTAGCTACTGTTCTACCTAAAAATACTTCTCCTTCTTCTTCAGCATATAACAAAGGACCTAATTTATCTGAAAACCCCCATTGAGTTACCATATTTCTTGCTAAATTTGTTGCAACTTTAATATCATTAAAAGCACCTGTTGATACTTTTTTAGAACCATAAATAATTTCTTCTGCTAAACGTCCGCCATATAAAGTTGATATTTGACTTTCTAGTTTTTGTCTGCTAATACTAAATGTATCTGATTCTGGTAAAAAAAAAGTAATTCCTAATGCTTGACCTCTAGGAATAATTGTAACTTTATGAGCAGGATCATGATCTGGAACTAACCGTCCAACGATTACATGACCAGCTTCGTGATATGCCGTAGATTCTTTTTGAAAATCACTCATTACCATTGATTTACGTTCAGAACCCATCATAATTTTATCTTTTGCTTTCTCAAATTCAATCATAGAAACTACACGATTATTTAAACGAGCTGCAAAAAGTGCTGCTTCATTAACTAAATTAGCTAAATCTGCACCCGAAAAACCTGGTGTTCCGCGAGCAATAATTATAGGATCAACATCTTTAGATAAAGGGACTTTGCGCATATGTACTTTTAAAATTTGTTCTCTTCCACGAATATCTGGAAGTGCTACAATTACTTGACGATCAAACCGACCAGGCCGCAATAAAGCAGGATCTAATACATCAGGCCTATTAGTAGCGGCTATTAAAATTACACCTTCATTTCCATCGAAACCATCCATTTCTACTAACATTTGATTTAATGTTTGTTCTCTTTCATCATGCCCCCCACCTAATCCAGCACCTCTTTGTCGACCTACCGCATCAATTTCATCAATAAATATAATACATGGCGCAGACTTTCTAGAATGTTCAAACATATCTCGCACTCTGGATGCACCTACTCCAACAAACATTTCAACAAAATCAGAACCAGAAATGGTAAAAAATGGAACTTTTGCTTCTCCTGCAATTGCTTTTGCAAGCAATGTTTTTCCAGTTCCAGGAGGTCCAACCATTAGTATACCTTTGGGTATTTTACCGCCTAATTTTTGAAATCTACTAGGTTCTTTTAAATACTCAACTAATTCACTTACTTCCTCTTTAGCTTCATCGCATCCTGCAACATCATCAAAAGTAGTTTTAATTTCATCTTCTGATAACATTCGAGCTTTACTTTTACCAAAAGACATAGCTCCTTTTCCACCACCCATTTGCATTTGTCGCATAAAAAAAATCCAAACACCAATTAGTAATAGCATGGGAAACCAAGAAATAAATATAGAAAGTAAAACACTTGGCTCTTCTGGTACTTCTCCTATAATTTTTACATTTTTTGTTATAAGATTATCTAATAATTTAGGATCATTTATAGGAATATAAGTGGTATATTTATTGCTATCTTTTTTAATAACACTAATCATACGTCCATTAATATATACCTCACGGACCTGATCTTGATTAACTTCGGATAAAAAAGTAGAATAATCAACTCTGTGATTATTTGAATCACTAGTATTAAAATTTTGAAAAACAGACATTAAAATCACTGTAATTACTAACCAAAATATCAGGTTTTTAACCATGTCACTCAAGGGAACAACCTCTCATTACATCTATTTTAAAGAACAACACAGATTTAAAATTTTAGAAATAATTAAATAATATTTTTATCTGGTTGCTAGAATGAATATTTCTCGTGATCTTGATCGAGAAGTTTTTGGTTTACAAATTTTAATCTTTGAAAATAGCATTTTAATTTCTCTAAAAAATTCATTTAAACCTTCTCCTTGAAAAGATTTTACTAAAAAAATACCATGTTTAGATAACAAATGTTTAGATATTGTAAGAGCTATTCTACATACTTCTATAATACGTGGCATATCAATAGACCAGCATCCTGTAATATTAGGTGCCATATCAGACATAACTACATTAAAGGTATTATTAGATAAATAATCTATTATAAAATTTAATGTATTTATATTGCGAAAGTCTCCTTGAAAAAATTTAACTCCTACTATTTTTTCCATAGGTAATATATCACATGCTATAACAGATCCTGTTTTTCCAATTTTATTTACTGCATATTGTGACCAACCTCCGGGTGAAGCACCTAGGTCAATTATATTCATTCCAGGTTTAAATATTTTATTATTCTTATCAATTTCTTCTAATTTAAACCAAGATCTAGATCTAATTTTGTTTTTTTTTGCTTCCTTAACATATATATCTTGAAAATGTTCTGATAACCAACGCTTAGAACTATTTGATTTTTTCTTAACAATCATATTATTTATTTTTTTTTATAGATTTATAACAAATCTAATGATTTTTTTGAAACAAATTATAATTTAGATATAATCTATTTTTAAAATTTTATATTCAACATTACCAGCAGGTGTGAATATAGTAGTAACAGTATTAATAGTTTTACCAATTAAACCTCTAGACATAGGAGAATTAATTGAAATCAAATTCTTTTTAAAATCAGATTCATCATCACCGACAATTTGATAAGTAAATATTTCGTTATTTTTTATGTTTAATATAGTTACCGTTGATCCAAATACAACTCTTCCATCATTAGGTATTTTGGTAATATCTATAATTTGACAATTAGATAGTTTTAACTCTATTTCTTTTATTCGTCCTTCGCAAAAACTTTGTTCTTCACGGGCTGAATGATATTCAGAATTTTCTTTTAAATCACCATGCTCTCTAGCTTTTGCTATATCAATAATAATACGAGGACGTTTTATATTTTTTAATTGTTCAAGTTCTTTACGAAGTTTTTTAGCACCTCTAATAGTCATTGGAATTAAACTAACCATTTAACATACCTCATTTTTTTTTCTAAAGAATATAATTAATTATTAATTTAAAAAATATTAAAAATTTTTATATAATTTTTTAATATAAAATATATTTTAAAGAAAAAAGAATTAATTTTAATTGAATATTTTTAAAAAATTAAATCATTAGATTGTTTTGATAAAATAATTAAACTAAAAAATATAGCAATATTAATTTATCATTGATAAAATCTAATATAAGTCAAAATTAAAATTTTAATATTAATTATGATCTAGTATTTAAATTATTCTATATGTAATAAATTTATTATTTTTTCTAAAAACATCAATTTTTTATTTTAATATAACTGAAGAGACACATATCTATTTTAATGTAAAAAATAAAATTTATCAAAAATTTCAATTTTATGAAGTGAAATTCTTTATTAATATTTAATAAAAAAACTTAAAAATATATTTTATTCGTATAATATTCAAAATTTTTATATTTTAAAAAATTAATCTAAAGCATACTTAAAATGAATAATGAACAAATAATATCAATATTAAACAAAAAACTAAATTTAAAAGAAATATATATTACAGGAGATAGTAATCATATCAAAATAATTGCTATAGGAGATATATTCAAAGGTAATAGCCAAGTAAAAAGACAACAAATAATTTATGCACCTTTAATTGATATAATTACAGAAAAAAAAATTCATGCGTTATCTATAACAACATATACAATAGACGAATGGAAAAAAACAAAAAAAAAGCAATCTGACTAACATATTGAAAATAAATAGAGATTTAATAATGAATGAATAAATTATATATAGAGGGTAATAAAAAATTAAATGGAAATGTCTTGATTTCTGGTTCTAAAAACGCAGCTTTACCTATTTTATTTATGACAATATTAACAAAAGAAAAAATTGAAATAAGTAATATTCCAAAATTAACAGATATAAGTATAGCAATTAAAATACTTAGATCTTTAGGAATAAAAATAGTAAATAAAAATAAAACTTTATATATTGATCCAAGTGTAATTAATATTTCTTGTCCATCATATAATCTAACTAATAAAATAAGAGCATCTATATGGATGTTAAGCCCACTTTTAACACGATTTGGAAAAGCTAAAATATTTTTTCCAGGTGGTTGTAAAATAGGTTGTAGACCTATTAATCTTCATTTAAAAGGCTTAATAGAATTAGGTGCTAAAATTGTTGAAAATGAAAATTATATTATTGCATCGATTCAAAAGCCTTTACAAGGCAAGTATATCTATATGGAAAAAGTTAGCGTTGGAGCAACTATTACCATTATGAGCGCTGCAATTTTAGCAAGGGGTTTGACAATAATTGACAATGCTGCTAAAGAACCAGAAATTATCGATGTTGCAAAATTCTTGAATACTTTAGGAGCTAATATTACTGGCTCAGGAAGTAATAAAATATATATAAAAGGAGTATTAAAATTACATGGTGGATTCCATAAAATAATACCAGATCGAATTGAAACAGGAACTTTTTTAATAGCGGCCGCAATTTCTCAAGGATTGATTACATGTTATAACACCGAACCAAAACATTTAACAAACGTACTAAAAAAACTATCTGAAACTGGTGCAAAAATTCAAACTGGAAAAGATTGGATTAAACTGGATATGAAAGAAAAAAAACCTAAATCTGTAAATATTTCAACATCTCCATACCCAGGGTTTCCAACTGATATGCAATCACAATTCACTTTACTTAATAGCATCTCTTCAGGTAAAAGTGTTATCATTGAAAATATATTTGAAAATCGTTTTTCTTATGTTACAGAATTAATTAAAATGGGAGCTAAAATAGAAATTAAAAATAATTATATTATTTGCAAAGGTATTCCAAAATTATATGCTAAAAATTTATTTTCTACTGATTTAAGAGGTTCGGCTACATTAATTTTAGCAGGTTGTATTGCAAAAGGTATTACAGTAGTTAATAATATTCATCATTTCAAAAGAGGATATGAATCATTTTTAAAAAAATTAAATAAATTAGGTGCAAATATTCAATATATTAATAATAATTTTTCAATTTTTTAATCTTAATATATCAAATAAGTAATTAATATTTCATTAATTAAAAATAAATAAAAAATAATTGGAGTATTATATGTATGCAGTTTTATTAAGTGGTGGAAAACAATATCGAGTTAAAAAAAATCAAGTAATTCAATTAGAAAAATTAAACTATCCAACTGGTTCAATAGTAGAATTTAAAAATATTTTGATGATTTCAAATAAAGATGAAATAAATATAGGAAATCCTTTTTTAACTGGCAGTAATGTTAAAGTATGTATTAAAGATCATGGTAGATTAAAAAAAATTAAAGTAATAAAATTTAATCGTCGTAAACATTATAAAAAACAGCAAGGTCATCGTCAATATTTTACTAATGTAAAAATTATAGATATTTATAATAATGTAGAGAACTAATATGGCACATAAAAAAGCTGGCGGCTCAACTAGAAACGGAAGAGATTCGAACGCTCAAAGATTAGGTGTAAAACGTTTTGGTGGTGAATTAGTAATGGCAGGTAGTATTATTGTCAGACAAAGAGGAACAAAATTTCATCCAGGAAAAAATGTAGGTTGCGGAAAAGATCATACTATTTTTGCAATTACTAAGGGAAAAATAGAATTTAAAAGAAAAGGAATAAACAAAAGAACATATATTAATGTTATTAATTAAACAATTAATATTTTTAAAAACCCCTTTTTTTAGGGGTATTAGCTTGTCATAAAAAAATATTTTTAAAAATTATAGTTATTTTTAAAAACAAGGAATATAAATGAAATTTATTGATCAAACTGTTATTCAGGTTATTGCAGGTAATGGAGGAAATGGATGTGTTAATTTTAGAAGAGAAAAATATGTCCCTAAAGGAGGTCCAGATGGAGGAGATGGAGGAAATGGTGGAAATATTTGGATAGAATCTAATAACAACCTAAATACTCTTATAGATTTTAGATTTAAAAAAGTATTTCAAGCTGAACATGGAAGTAATGGATTGGGTAAAAATTGTTCTGGTAAAAAAGGAAATGATATTAGAATATATGTGCCAATTGGAACTAAAATAATTAATTATCAAACACGTGAACTCATAGATGATTTAATAGAAGATAAACAACAAATACTTATTGCAAAAGGAGGATGGCATGGATTAGGTAATACTAGATTTAAATCTTCTACTAATAGAACACCAAGACAAAAAACATTAGGATCAATAGGAGAGAAAAGACATATACAATTAGAATTGCTATTAATAGCTGATGTAGGAACATTAGGAATGCCTAATGCTGGAAAATCAACGTTAGTAAAAAATATATCTGGTGCTAAAACAAAAGTTTCAGATTATCCATTTACTACATTAAATCCTATTTTAGGAAGTGTGAAAATTAAAGATAAAAAATTCATTATAGCTGACATCCCAGGGATAATAAAAGGTGCATCTCAAGGGACAGGGTTAGGTATTCATTTCTTAAAACATTTAGAAAGATGTAAAATATTACTTCATATTGTTGATTTATGTCCTACAGACTATTCTAATCCTATAGAAAATATTAAAACTGTATTATATGAATTAAAAAAATATAGTGAAAAATTGTATAATAAACCAAGATTTTTAATATTAAATAAAATTGATTTAATACCAACTTTAAAAATAAATAAATTTATTAAGACCATTAAAAATAATTTAAATATACAAGAACCATATTATTTAATTTCTTCTCTTCAAAAAATAGGAACAAAAAAATTATGTTCCGATATCTTATATTTTTTAAAAAAATAAAATTTTTTTAGGTTTATTTTTTTAATTTTTAGTTTGTTTAAAATAAAACTATAAAATTATGAAAAAATTGATAAAAGAACTCGGTTTATTATGAAGAAACCAAGTTCTTTAAGATAAAATTTATTATTTAATTCTAACGTTTAGAAAACTGTATACGTTTTCTAGATTTACGAAAACCTACCTTTTTTCGTTCTACTTGTCTTGAATCACGTGTAACGAATCCAGATTTTCTTAATTCACTACGTAATAATTGGTTATAATCAATTAAAGCTCGAGTAATTCCTTGTCTAATTGCACCTGCTTGTCCCGAAATACCTCCTCCTTTAACTGTAATATAAATATCAAAATTATTTATCATATCTGTTAATATTAATGGTTGACGAACAATCATACAAGAAGTTTCTCGACCAAAATAATCATTTAATAAACGTTTATTTACAACTATTTTACCTGTCCCAGGTCTAAGAAAAACTCTAGCAGAAGAACTTTTACGACGACCAGTTCCGTAATTTTGAATTTTCATCATGTATTTTTTTAAAAAACCTTTATTAAATATTTAAAAATTGCGGACATTGTGCTATATGATTATGATTTTCATCTGAAAAAACTTTTAATTTTTTAAACATTAAACGACCTAAAGGACCTTTTGGTAGCATTCCTTTAACTGCTATTTCAATAATTTTTTCAGGATTTTTTGCCATAATTTCTTCAAATTTAAATTTTTTTATTCCACCAACATAACCTGTATGATGATAATACATTTTATTATATTTCTTTTTACCTGTAACCAATATTTTAGAAGCATTTAAAACTATAATATAATCACCAACATCCAGATGCGGTGTATATTGAACTTTATGCTTACCTCTAAGACGTAAAGATAAAGCACTAGCAAGTCTTCCTAAAACTTTGTTAGTAGCATCAACATAAAACCAATCTCTATGTATATTTTTTTCCTTAATTGAAAAAGTTTTCATTAAACGACTCACTTATAAAAATTATATATAAAAGAATACTATGATTAGAATTAATAAGATACAGTAAATATATTATCATTTATCATATCTAGGAAAATATTTAAAAAAATTAATAATTATTAAATAAAACTTTTTATAATAATTTTTTTAAAAAACAACATACTGTTTTTATATAAAAATAGTATATTATATAATGTGTTATTATTTTTTAAATTTAAAAAAATTAATACTAATTAAATAAAAATATTTTATTTTAATCTGAAACATATTAGATATTTAATAGGTAAAATAAACTATGCTGTCTAAAAATGATTTATTAAATTTTCGCAATGAAATTAACAACATTGATAAAGAAATCGTTACGTTGCTCGCAAAAAGAAAAAAATTAGTATTAAATATAGCTCAATCTAAAATACAAAACAATCAACCTATACGTGATAAAGATCGTGAAAAAAACTTATTAGCTGAATTAATTAATATAGGAAAAAAAGAAAATTTAAATCCTGACTATATAATACGTTTATTTCAATTAATAATTGAGGAATCTATAATTATTCAAAAAACATTATTAAAAAAATTACAAAATAATAAAAATATAAATAAAACTATTTTTTCGTTTCTTGGCTCTAAAGGTTCTTATTCACATATTGCAGCATCTAAATATGCAAAAAAAAAATTAAAAATATTTGTTGAAAAAGAATGCTTTAATTTTAAAGAAGTTGTTCAATCAGTTGAAAATAGCAAATCACATTATGCTATTTTACCAATAGAAAATAGTTGCTCAGGTCCTATCAATGAAATATTTAACATTTTGAAAAATACAAATTTATTTATTGTTGGGGAAATCAAAATTCATATAAATCATTGTTTATTAGCAATAAAAAATGTTGAACTTAATGCTATTAAAAAAATATATAGTCATTCTCAACCATTTAAACAATGTAGTAAATTTGTTAATCAATTTCCGCATTGGAAAATTGAATACACTAACAGTACAACAGATGCAATTAAAAAAGTTATTAAAAATAATAAAACTACTAATGCAGTTTTGGGAAGTGACATAGGTAATAAACTTTATGGATTAAAAATTTTATCTGAAAACATATCAAATAAAAAAAATAATATTACAAGATTCATTTGTTTATCGAAAATACCTGTTAAAATTCTTTTAAATATACCAGTAAAAACCACAATAATATTTACTCTAGAAAAAACATCAAAAAAACTTGACGAAATTATTTCAATGCTAAAACAAAAAAAAATTATTATAAAATTACTAACTTTTTATAATACTAAGTCACAAGAAAAAATATTTTATCTTGATATTAAAGAAAATTTATCATCTAATATAATACAGGATGTTATTACAAAAATTCAAAAAATTACAAATTTCATCAAAATATTAGGTTGTTATCCTATAGAAAATAAAAAACTTGATTAATTAAACTATTTTAAATATTTATCTGTTAAAAAATATTTTAAAAATTAATCAAAATATTATATAAAACAATTTAATATTAATTTATAAAAGAGCAAGAAATATGTTTAGTAACTTAACTGAACGTCTCTCAAAAAGTTTACGTAATATCATTAACAAAGGAAGACTGACAGAAGAAAACATTAAAGATACTATTAGAGAAGTAAGAAAAGCATTATTAGAAGCAGACGTTACATTATCAGTAATAAAAAAATTTATAAAAAATGTTACACAAAAATCTATTGGTTATGAAATTAACAAAAGCCTTACTCCTGGACAAGAATTTATAAAAATTGTAAGAAATGAACTAATTTCAGCTATGGGCGAAAAAGACAATGATTTAAATTTATCTGTTCGACCACCTGCAGTAATATTAATAGTTGGTTTACAGGGAGTAGGAAAAACTACTACTGTAGCAAAACTAGCCAAATGGATACAGGAAAAATATAAAAAAAAGATACTTGTCACATCTACTGATATATATCGTGCTGCTGCTATTAAACAACTTGAAGTTTTATCTGAACAAATTAATATAAATTTTTATTTATCTAATATTAATCAAACACCAATCAAAATAACAGAAGAAGCAGTTAATCATGCCAAACTAAAACTATATGATATCTTATTAATAGATACAGCAGGACGTTTGCATATCGATGAAACAATGATGAATGAGGTGCAGGAAATACAAAATTTTTCCAACCCAATTGAAACACTATTAGTAGTTGATTCTATGATGGGTCAAGATGCAATTAATATGGCAACAAGTTTTAATCAATATTTATCTATATCTGGTATTATATTAACTAAAACTGATAGCGATGCTAGAAGCGGAATTGCATTATCAATGCGCTATATTACTGGAAAACCTATTAAATTTATAGGAACAGGAGAAAAATTAACAAATTTAGAAATATTTAATCCAGAACGTATAGCTGATAAAATTTTAGGAATGAATAAAGTTATATCTATTATTAAAGATATTGAAGAAAAAATTAATCAATCTCATGTAAAAAACTTAACTAACAAACTTAAAAAAGGTCATGATTTTAATTTAAATGACTTTTTAACACAAATAAAAGAAATGAAAAAAATGGGGGGGTTAAATTACTTTATAGATAAGTTTACAAATAATAAAATGATATCAGATAATCTATTATTGGATAATGATAAATATGCTCTAAATAAAATAGAAGCCATAATATATTCAATGACGCCGAAAGAAAGAAATAACCCAATGATTATAAAAGGTTCTCGTAAGAGAAGAATTGCTTTAGGGTCTGGTACACAAATTCAAGATATAAATAAATTATTAAAAAATTTTGATAATATAAAAAGAATTATGAAAAAAATTAAAAATAATGGAATCGGAAAAATTATTCGTAATATTAAAAATATATTACCTAAACATTTTTAAAAATATACCAACATAATTATGTTAATTAATTTAATAAAAAAATAATTGTATTGTTAAAGAAATTTTAAAGGAGAAAAAAATGGTAAAAATTCGATTAGCTCGATATGGTAATAAAAAACGTCCATTTTATAAAGTAGTAGCAGCTGATAGTCGTTTTTCTAGAGATGGTCGTTTTATCGAAGGATTAGGTTACTTTAATCCATTATCTAAAGATACTACTCATTCTATCAAATTAAATATCAATCGTATTGAATATTGGCAAAATAATGGAGCAAAACTTTCAGAACGATTAAAAAAATTAATTAAGTTATTTAACAAAAATAAGGAAATATTATAAATATTAAATTAAATAAGTCAATTGATCCTATTCTAGTAGGAAAAATTGGAAAAGTTTACGGAATATTAGGTTGGATCAATTTTTTTTCTTTTACAGAAATTAAAGAAAAAATTTTTAATTATTATCCATGGTTTATTTTAAAAAACAAAAAATGGGAAAGTATTCAATTAAAAAATTGGAAACAACATAAGAATCATTTTATTATTCAAATTAATAATGTTATAGATCGATCAATTGCTAATACATGGACTAATACTGATATTTTTATAGATAAAAATAATCTTCCAAAACTTAAAAAAGATGAATATTATTGGCATGATATCATCCAATGTAAAATATTTAATACAAAAAATCAATATTTAGGTATAGTAATTAACTTAATAAGTAATCAATATAATGATATTATGATTATACAAAATAACTTAAAAAAACAAAATATAAAAGACATAATGATTCCATTTATTAATCAAAAAATAATAAAAAATATAGATATTAAAAATAAAACTATAATAGTCAAATGGAATTAAAATATGATATTTAAATCAAAAAAAAAGATAATCGCACATTAATATCATTTTATATCATTACAATATTTCCCGAAATGTTTTATTCTATTTCAAATTATGGAGTAACTGGAAAAGCAATTCAAAAAAAAATTATTAATCTTAATTATTTAAATCCAAGAGATTTTGCTAAAAATAAATATAAATCTATAGATGATCGTCCTTATGGAGGAGGGCCGGGAATGTTGATGAGTGTTCAACCACTATATTCATCAATCAAAAAAGCTAAATCTTTGTTGAAAGATGCGATAGTTATTTATTTATCTCCACAAGGAATAAAATTAAATCAAAATAACATTTATAAATTAATTCAAAGGAAAGAGATTATTTTTGTATGTGGTAGATATGAAGGAATAGATCAAAGAATTATTGATTCTTTAATTGACGAAGAATGGTCAATAGGGGACTATATACTCACTGGAGGAGAACTTGCAGCAATGGTAATAATAGATTCTATTGCAAGATTTATTCCTGGTGTTATTAACACAAAAAAATCAGCAGAAAAAGAATCTTTTTATAATAACTTACTTGATTATCCAAATTATACTAGACCAAAAACAATATATGAAATGACAGTTCCAGATATATTGCTTTCTGGGAATCATAATAAAATTAGATTATGGCGTTTACAAAAATCTTTAGAAATAACTTTACAAAAAAGACCAGATTTATTGGAAAAAAAGTTGTTTAATAAAGAAGAAAAAGTAATTTTAAATAAATTTAAAAAAAAATAAAAATATTGTTTACTGATAATGATTTTATTAAGAGGCGAAAATGATAAATATCATTCAAAAAATAGAACAAGAACAACTAAAAAAAAATATACCTAACTTTCGACCTGGAGATACAGTAGAAGTAAAAGTATGGGTAATTGAAGGAACTAAAAAACGTTTACAATCTTTTGAAGGGATAGTAATTGCTATAAAAAATCGATCTTTAAATTCATCTTTTACTGTTCGTAAAATTGCCAATGGAGAAGCTGTAGAGCGAGTATTTCAAACTCATTCTTATAATATTGACAATATTATTATTAAAAGAAAAGGATTAGTCAGAAAAGCAAAATTATATTATTTAAGAACACGTACTGGAAAATCTGCTAGAATTAAAGAAAAAATTAAATAATTTTTTTAAAAAAATAAATATGCAGTCACGACGTTATTCTTGACTGCACTAATACTTTTATATTTTTAAAAATATTAAATAGTTCCACCTATAGTTAATTTATCTATTTTCATAGAAGGTTGTCCTATACCTACAGGAATATTTTGACCTTCTTTACCACACATCCCCATACCTTGATCCATTTTTAGATCATTTCCAACCATAGATATTTTTTGCATAACTTCTACACCAGATCCTATTAATGTAGTATTTTTAATCGGAGTACAAATTTTTCCTTTTTTTATTAAATATGCTTCTGCAGTGGAAAAAACAAATTGTCCAGAAGTTATATCTACTTGACCACCTGAAAAATTAACAGCATATATTCCATAATCAACACTTTTAATGATATCTTCTATCTTAGATACACCAGATAACATATATGTATTAGTCATTCTTGGCATTGGTAAATGTGAATAAGATTCACGACGGCCATTTCCAGTAGATTCAACGCCCATTAGACGAGCATTAAGTTTATCTTGCATATATTTTTTTAAAATTCCATTTTCAATTAATATATTATATTTTCCGAAAACTCCTTCATCATCAATATTTAATGAACCACGTTGATTTTTTATTGTTCCATCGTCAATTACAGTACATAATTCTGAAGCAACTTTTTCCCCAATCATATTAGTAAACGCTGAGGTACCTTTTCTATTAAAATCACCTTCTAAACCATGCCCTACAGCTTCATGTAGCAAAACACCTGGCCATCCAGATCCTAAAACAACCGGAAAAGTTCCGCAAGGAGCTTCTTTTGAAGATAAATTTAATAAAGCTATACGAACAGCTTCTTTAGTCCAATAATCAATTCTAATTTCTTCTAAAAAATCATCTTTATCTAAAAAAAAATTATAATTAGTACGGCTTCCACCTCCACTTTTACCTCGTTCTATTTTCCCGTTTTCTTCTACTATAACACTAACTGAAAATTCAACTAATGGTCTTATATCTGTAGCTAATTTTCCATCAGTAGATACAATTAAAATTTTTTCATAAGATCCATTTAAATTAGCATGTACTTGTACTACACGATGATCAAAATTACGAGCAATATGATCTACTCTATAAAGTAAATTGGTTTTTTCGATAGAATTAAATTTTTTTAATGGATTTAAAATGTCATAAAAAGAATGCTTATTATTTTCTGTAAATATTTTTGTATTTATTTTTTTCTTTTTACTATCAATGATGCCTTTTGCTATTTGAGCGCTTTTTCTTATAGATTCTATTGATATTTGATCAGTATAGGAAAATCCTGTTTTTTCACCAGATATTGCTCTTATACCTACACCTTGATCTATATGATAAGAACCTTCTTTAATAATTCGGTTTTCTAAAGACCAAGTCTCACAAATACGAGATTGAAAATATAAATCTCCATAATCTAAACCATGAATAGACATATCTTCTAATATTTCAGAAAGATCGTGACGACTTATTTTATTTATAGTTAATAAAGCTTCGCTAACTAATTCTAATGTCATTTGAACTCACTTATTATTTTTTAAATATTATTATATTTATATTATAAAATATAAAAATAAAAAATAAAAAATATTTTTTATAAAAATATTATATATAATCTTAATAATTTATTATAAAATAGAATTTTAAACTTTTTAAATCAATTTAATTACTATATCAAATAAAAAATGAAAAAAAAAATCAATGTTTTATTAATTAATGGTCCTAATTTAAATCTTTTAGGTACTAGAGAACCACATATATATGGAAGTGATACTTTAATAGATTTAATAAATAACTTAATAAAAAAATCAAAAAAATTAAATATATTATTAAGTCATATACAATCTAACGCAGAACATATATTAATTGAAAAAATACATTCTGCAAAAGAACATAACATTGATTATATAATAATCAATCCAGCTGCCTTTACACATACTAGTATAGCATTAAGAGATGCTTTAATTGCGATTTCTATACCATTTATTGAGGTACATATTTCTAATATTCATAGTAGAGAAAATTTTAGATCTCATTCATGGTTTTCTGATGTGTCTCAAGGTGTTATTACAGGATTAGGATTAGAAGGTTATTATTGGGCTTTAAAAACAATATCTAAGAGATGTTTAATAAAAAAATAAAATTTTTTAATGATAATTTTTGCACCTTCTTCATGATAAATGTATAGAAAGTGCAATTGAATTAAAATAATCGAAAAAAATTACATTATTAATTCATACCATATTTTTTCAATTTTTTTCGTAAAGTACTACGATTTATACCCATCATTAAAGCAGCTTTTGTTTGGTTTCCACGTGTATACTGCATAATTACATCTAATAATGGTTGTTCAAGTTCAGATAATATTAATGAATATAAATTATTAATATATTTAGTATTATCTAGATTTAATAAATAATTTTCTAAAGATTTTTTAACTAATAAACGTAAAGGTTTTTTTATAATTTCATTTTGATTATCTTTAGTATAATTTACTAAAAATTTTGTATTTGTTAAGTCTTCTGACATAAAATTATCAACTCTGTAATCTTTTTTTATATTTTAAATGAAGTGAAGAATGATTAAAAATTAAAATGTATTCTATAAGAAAATAACATATGTTATTATGTTCAAATATTTTATAGTTACTTATTTAAATCTAATATAAGATTTTTCATATCATTAGGTAAATCAATTTTCCAACTCATTAACTTGTTAGTAATGGGATGAAAAAACTCGATATGATGAGCATGTAATGCTTGTCGAGAAAAAATTTTATTTTTATATAAACACTTTTTTTTAAAATTATTGCAAGAATAATTAATACCACGATATAAAGGATCGCCTAATACAGGGTATCTAATATGTAACATATGAACACGAATTTGATGCGTTCGACCCGTCTCTAATTTTAATAATATATGTGTATGAAATTTAAAACGATGAATGATTTTATAATGCGTAATAGCAGGTTTTCCTGAAGGATGTACTATCATACATATTCTTTTAGTAGGATGACGCATTATAGGATAATCTATTATACCACCAGAAATCATATTTCCTTTGACAATAGCTTGATATTTTCGCACAATCGTTTTAGATTTTAATAATTTAACTAAATAATAATATGCAAAAATAGTTTTTGCTATTACCATTAAACCACTTGTATTTTTGTCTAAACGATGAACAATTCCACAACGGGGTAAATATTTACTAGTTTCATAACGATATAATAATGCATTTAAAATCGTACCATTATCATTTCCAGCTCCAGGATGAACAACTAAACCAGCAGATTTATTTATAACTAATAAATTATTATCTTCATAAATAATGTTTAAAAATATATTCTCTGGTAAATCAGGTGTTATTTCTTTAACAATAGGATAAATAGTAATTTTCTCACCTCCTAATATTTTTTTATCAGGTTTATTTTCTATTTCCCCATTAACATATACACGGTTGTTAATAATCCAATTCTTTAAACAAGAACGAGAATACTGCAAAAAAATTTTAGAAATAGTCTGATCTAATCTTTTTCCTAATATTGTAGTATAAGGAGCTAATATACTTAATTCTGTTTGTTTCAATATAAAAATCCTTATTTTAAAATATATTTTTAATCTAAATCTTTAATTTTTATAGAATATGATATTCTAATATATATTAAATAAATATTATTAATATAATAAATATTATTAATATAAAATTTTATTAAATTGCAGAAAACATACATTATGCTTAAAAAAAATATTTTAATTATTTTAATACTATTATTTGTATACTCTTCAGCGTATTCTCAAAATATACAACAAAAAACATTTATTCAAGAAAAAATATTTTATGAATATTGTAGAACAGAACTAAAAGAAAACAAATTTAATGATGCAATATTGCATTTAGAAAATATGAAAAAAAATGTTTCTAACATTTACTTTGATAAAATTCAAATTAATTTAATTTATGCTTATTATAAAATTGACAATTTTAATATGGCACAAAAAAATATAGAGGAATTTATAAGACTATACCCTAATCATCCAAATATTGATTATATTTTTTATATAAAAAGCTTAATAGATATATCGCTTGATAAAAACATTTTCTTAAAAATTATAACTATAAAAAATTATAAAAGTGATCCTATTTATGCAAAAAGAGCTTTTTTTCAATTAAAAAATTTTTTATATCATTACCCTAAAAGTATTTATATTATAAATGCAAAAAAAGATTTATTTAATTTAAAACAACGTTTATCAAGATATAATTTAGAAATATTAAAATATTATTTTAATCGTAAAAAATATGTAGCAGTGATTAATCGAGGTGAAGAAATACTTCAAAAATATCCAGAAACTTCATCTGCAATAGAATCGTTAAATTATATTAAACAATCTTTTATTAAATTGAAAATATTTAATACTGCTGAAAAAATATCTAAAATTATTTCGATAAATAAAATTTAAAGATTGTTAATACACATAATAAAAATATTTTTGTCTTTGATTTTTAATAAAATAATTTTTATTTATAGTAAAATTAAATTATGAATTATATTTTAAAAACATTTTAATAGCATTAACGTTATTTTTAAAAAAATTAAAAAATATGAAAAATACAACCAATGAAATACGAGAAAAATTTTTACAATTTTTCCAAAAAAAAGGACATATTATTCTTCCAAGTAGCTCCTTAATTCCAACAAATGATTCTACATTACTATTCACTAATGCCGGGATGAATCAATTTAAAGATTTTTTTTTAAATCCAAAAAAAAAAAAATATTCTCGCATTACTACTGCACAACGTTGTTTAAGAACAGGAGGAAAACATAATGATTTAGAAACTGTAGGATATACAGAAAGACATCATACATTTTTTGAAATGCTTGGAAATTTTAGTTTTAATGATTATTTTAAAAAAGAAGCAATTATATATGCATGGGAATTATTAACATCTAAACAATGGTTTAATATCAATAAAAATCAATTGTGGATTTCAGTATATAAAAATGATGAAGAAACATATAAAATATGGCGTGATATTATAAAAATTTCTCCTGAACATATCATTAAAATAGGTGATAAAAATAACTGTAAGTATAATTCTGAAAATTTTTGGCAAATGGGTGATACTGGACCATGTGGACCATGTACTGAAATATTTTACAATTATGATACAAAAAAACATCATGATTTTGCTAGATTTTTAAAAAATAAAAACGAATTTTTTATTGAAATCTGGAATATTGTTTTTATAGAATATAATCGTATTTCTTCAACAAAAATAATTCCTTTAAAATATAAATCTATAGATACAGGTATGGGCTTAGAAAGAATTGCCTCTATTTTACAAAATGTCAATTCAAATTATAAAATTGATGTTTTTCAAAAATTAATTAAAAATGTATCTAATTTTAGCAATATAACAAAATTAAATAACATATCCTTAAAAATAGTTTCAGATCATATTAGATCTTGTATATTTCTTATTTACGAAAATATAGTTCCATCAAATGAACATCGCGGATATATTTTAAGAAGAATTATTAGAAGAATGTTAAGACATGCTTATAAAATTGGAATAAAGAAAAATTGTTTTTATAAAATTGTTCCTTATTTCATTGAAAATATAAGTGAAAATTTTAATTTTTTAAAAGATAAAGAAAAAAAAATTAAAGAAATATTAAAAACAGAAGAAATACAATTTTCTGAAACTCTTGAAAAGGGATTAAAAATATTAAACATAGAAATTAATAAAACATCTAATCACACAATTTCTGGAAAAACTATTTTTCATCTTTATGATACCTTTGGATTTCCTTTAGATTTAACATTAGAGATTTGTCGTGAAAAAAATATAAACGTTGATCTTAACAGCTATTATTTAGAACAAGAAAAACAAAAAAAACAATCAAATATAGGTAAAAAATTTCATGAAAATTATAACCAAATAATAAATATTCATGATAATTGTACTTTTGAAGGATATAAAAAAAATACAATTAAAGGATTAATAAAATATATTTATGTAAATAAAAAACCAGTTTCATTAATTTCAGAAGGCGAAAATGGAATTATTTTCCTTGATAAAACATGTTTTTATCCAGAATCTGGTGGACAAATAGGTGACATAGGTGAATTATATTATAAAAAATCACGTTTTATCGTTACAAATACAAGAAAATATGGAAATACAATTGGACATATTGGGAAAGTAATTATAGGAAAATTTGAAGTTAATAATTTATTATTTACTAAAATAGATACATTTTATAGAAATCAAATTCAAAACAATCATTCTGCTACACATTTACTTCATTCTGCATTACGTAAAGTTCTAGGAGATTTAGTTGTACAAAAGGGATCTTTAGTTACTAATACACGTCTAAGATTTGATTTTTCTTATCCTAAAATTATAAATTTATCTGATATACAAAAAATTGAAAGTACTGTAAATCATGAAATATGTAAAAATAATATAATTAAAGTTCAATATTGCAGTTTAGCAGAAGCAAAAAAGAAAAAAGCAATAGCATTATTTGAAAATAAATATGATTCTATTGTTCGAGTTATATCTATTAATAATTTTTCTATAGAGCTTTGTGGTGGTACACATACTACAAGAACGGGAAATATTGGATTATTTAAAATAATAGATCACACTAGTATATCATCTGGAATTAAAAGAATAGAAGCCATAACAGGATCTTCAGCAATAAATTTTTTACATATTAAAGAAAATGATATAGAAAATATATCTATTGCTTTAAAAACTAAAAGTGTTAATTTTAAAGAAAAAATAGAAAAATTAATAATACAAGTTAAAAATTTAGAAAAAAAAATAAATATATTACAAATCAAAGAAAATTTTTATCAAATTCAAAAAATAACTAAAAATATCGAAAATATAAAAGGAGTAAAATTACTAATTAATACATTTGATAATTATGATTATAAATCATTAAGATTAATAATAGATCAATTAAAAAAAGATTTTAAAAATATCATTATTATATTTGTAAATAAAAATAATAATAATTTTAATATAATTATCGGAGTAACTAAAGATTTAACTAATTATATAAATGCATTAGAAATTATGAAAATTTTTATTAAGCATACTAATGGAAAAGGGGGAGGAAAAAAAGAAATAGCTGAAGGTGGAAGTGTCAATATAATTAATTTATCTAAACTTTTAAAAATTATTAAATTATGGATTAATTTAAAATTACAGAATCAATAAAATGATTATTAAAAATAATTATATCAAAAAATAAATATACTTAATTTAAAACTACATTAATATATATATAATATTATATAATGTAAAATCATAATAATTATGCTTTAAATATTTTACAGTCTAAGTTTAGTCCTGTATTATTTGAACTTCAGGAATCAAATGGGATGAACTCTTTTATTTCAAGGAACAAAGAATGCTTATTCTAACTCGTCGAGTTGGCGAAACATTGATCATTGGCGATGAAATAACTGTAACAGTATTAGGAGTAAAAGGCAATCAAGTTCGTATTGGTGTAAATGCCCCTAAAGAAGTTTCGGTACATCGTGAAGAAATATATCAACGTATTCAAGCGGAAAAAAAACAAAAAAACAATCAATAGTAAATATTGCATCTTACTACCTATTAGGTAAGATGCATTTTTATATTTTTTAAAATAATTCATTGTAATTTATTGCTTAATTTTTAAAAAAAAATTGACTTATATTTAAAAAAAAGTAAAATTAAAATAATAAAAAAAATAGGTGAAATGGCCGAGAGGATTAAGGCGCTCCCCTGCTAAGGGAGTATGTAGAAAAACTCTGCATCGAGGGTTCGAATCCCTCTTTCACCGATGTACAATTGCATCCGTAGCTCAGTTGGATAGAGTACTCGGCTACGAACCGAGCGGTCGGAGGTTCGAATCCTTCCGGATGCAAAATAAACAATTCTAACCAATAATTTATTGTCCTAAATAATAAAAAGTTTTTTCAAAATAATTAAAAATGTAAACTTAGGAGAAAAAATTGATAGAGGATATCTCAAAAAAAATTAATTGGCTAGAAAAAAACTCATCGATATTAAAAAATATTTCTCGAGGTGTTGAACGAGAAACTCTAAGAATTAAAAAAAATGGAGATTTTTCTAATACTCAACATCCATATGAAATTGGTTCTGCATTAACCCATCAATGGATTACAACTGATTTTTCTGAAAGTTTGTTAGAATTTATCACACCAGTTACTCAAAACATAGATTACTTATTAAAATTTTTAAATGATATTCATTCTTTTGTGGCATATAAAAATCCAAAAGAATTAATGTGGCCGTTTAGTATTCCCTATCTTTATAAAAAGTCAACAAATATTCAACTCGCAAAATATGGAACATCTAACTATGGAAAGTTTAAAACTCTTTATAGAAAGGGTTTAAAAATAAGATATGGTGATTTAAAAAATACTATTTCAGGTATACATTATAATTTTTCATTACCAGAAATATTTTGGAAAAAAGAAAAAAAAGATGATATATCATCAGGTTATTTAAATTTAATTCGAAATTACCATCGATTTGGTTGGATTATTCCATACTTATTTGGAGCATCACCAGCAATATCCAAACACTTCTTAAAAAATGAAAAATATAAATTTAAAAAAAATAAAGATGGTATATTATATTTACCTTGGTCAACTTCATTAAGAATAAGTAATATAGGATATACTAACACTTCTATTGAAGATCTTAATATTACATTTAATGATTTAGCATCGTATATTACTTGCTTAAAAAAAGCAATGACAACATCATCAAGAAAATTTTCTAATTTAGGATTAAAAAATCAATTTGGAGAATTACAACAGTTAAATACTAATATATTACAATTAGAAAATGAGTTATATACACAAATTAGACCCAAAAGAACAACTTATCATGGAGAGTCACTTTTAGATGCTTTAGAAAACAGAGGAATTGAATATGTAGAAATACGTTCTTTAGATATAAATCCATTTTCACCAATTGGAATTAATAAAAATCAAATACTTTTATTAGATTTATTTTTAATTTGGTGTTCTTTAGTTGATGCTCCTAAAATGAAAACAACAGATTTTTATTTTATTACTAAAAACTGGAAAAAAATTATTTTTGAAGGAAGAAAACCAAATCAAAAAATTTATATTAATGAAAATAAACAGTATACATTAAAAAAAATCGGTAAAAGAATATTTCAAGATTTAAAAAAAATTGCTATTATTTTTGACTATCAACTAAAAAGTTCAGATTATCAACAAGTATGTGATAAAAAAATACTTTTCTTTCAATATCCAGAATTAACTTATTCATCTAAATTTTTAAAGTTATTTATTGAGAACAATAGAATTAAAAAAACCGGATTAAATTTAGCTAATACATATCATAATCAATTTATTAGTCAGTTTGATTGCAATTCACATAAAAAAATTTTTGAAAATGAAACTATTAATTCTCATAAAAAACAAATAGAAATAGAAAAAAATGAAACATTATCTTTAAAAGATTATCTAAAAAAAACAACTTGTTCTCCCATGCTAAATTAACATGGGGAAACTATTAATTATTTAATATAATTATCCATGTTAAGATATTTAAAAAAATTACATTTTTAAGAAAATATATATTAAACATCACAAAATTTTATTGAGATAATTGATCTACTTTATCTAATTTTTCCCATGGAAATTCTTCTCTTCCAAAATGTCCATACACAGATGTTTGAAAATAAATAGGTTGAAGTAAATTAAGCATTTCAATTAATCCGTATGGACGTAAATCAAAAATATCTCGTACTAAATTAATTAATGCTTTGTTACTAAGTTTTCCAGTTTGAAACGTTTCAATCATAATAGAAGTAGGTTCAGCTACGCCAATTGCATATGATAATTGAATTTCACAACGATCAGCTAAACCTGCTGCCACAATATTTTTAGCAACATATCTAGCAGCATACGCTGCAGATCGATCTACTTTAGATGGATCTTTTCCAGAAAAAGCTCCTCCTCCATGTCTAGACATTCCACCATAAGTATCTACGATAATTTTACGTCCTGTCAAACCACAATCTCCCATTGGACCACCAATAACAAATCTGCCAGTAGGATTAATAAAAAATTTAGTATTTTGAGTTAACCATTTTTTAGGTAAGACTGGTTTTATAATTTCTTCCATAACAGCTTCTTTTAAAATATTTTGATTAATGTTTTCTTCATGTTGCGTTGAAAAAACAACTGTGTCAATTCCTATTATAGCTCCATTTTTATATTTGAATGTTACTTGACTTTTAGCATCAGGTCTTAACCAAGATAAAATGTTTTTTTTTCTTAATTCAGATTGTTTTTTTACTAATAAATGAGCATAAGTAATAGGAGCGGGCATTAAAACTTCTGTTTCGTTAGTAGCATAACCAAAAATAATCCCTTGATCTCCAGCACCTTGTTCTAAAGGATTAGATCGATCAACCCCTTGAGTAATATCAGGTGATTGTTTTCCGATAGCACTTAATATAGCGCAAGAGTTTGCATCAAAACCTGTTTCTGAATTGATATAACCTATATTATTAATAGTATTTCGAGTAATTTCTTCAACGTCTACCCAAGCAGTAGTAGTAATTTCTCCACCAATTAAAACCATTCCTGTTTTTACATAAGTTTCACAAGCAACTCTTGCTTTAATATCCTGTTTAATAATTTCATCTAATAAAGCATCAGAAATTTGATCCGCAATTTTATCTGGATGACCTTCTGAAACTGATTCAGATGTAAAAAGATATTCATTCATTATATTTTTTGTTCCTTTTAATTTAAAAATATATTAAAATTAGTAAAATATATTTAAATACTCGTTTTTATACAAATCATTATGCAAAATATTTTTAATAAAATATATGATAATATATATCATTTTAAATATTTTCATTTAAAAATAAAAATCAAATAAACTATTTTAAAAGTAAAAATAAATAATTAACAAATTAATATAATTTCTAAATATAAAAACATGATAAAAAAAATATTTCTTATTGTAATTACTATTTTTTTTTAATTATAATTAACAAAAATAATATAAAAAAAAATAATATAAAAAAAAATAATATAAAAAATTTTCAACAAGCTAAAATTTTAGCAATAAAAATTCATAAAAATGCTCCTGGAACATTTTATTGCGGATGTAAAATTATTTGGCATAATAAAAAAGGAATTCCTAATTTATCATCATGTGGATACAAGATCCGAAAAAATAAAAATCGAGCAACAAGAATTGAGTGGGAACATGTGATGCCAGCATGGCAATTTGGGCATCAAAAAAAATGCTGGAAAAAAGGGGGTAGAAAAAAATGCATTAAAGATCGAAATTATCGAAATATTGAATCTGATTTGCATAATTTGCAACCTTCTATTGGAGAAGTTAATGCAGATCGATCTAATTTTATATATGGTGAATTAAATAGTGATATTAAACAATATGGTAAATGTAATATAAAGATAGATTTCAAAAAAAAGATAGTAGAACCACCTAAAATATCTCGAGGTCCTATAGCTAGAACTTATTTATATATGAGTGAAATATATAATATTAAATTATCTAAACAAGAAAAAATATTGTTTAAAAAATGGAATATTAATTTTCCAGTTACCAAATGGGAGTGTAAAAGAGAAAGTTTAATATTTAAAATACAGGGTAATCACAATAATTATATTTATAAAAAATGTAATAAATAAAATATTATTCTTTTAAAATACTACAATGAAAAAACGTATTCCACGTATTTATATTAATGAAAATTTACGAATAAACGAAAAAATAATTTTAAATTCATCTAATACACATTATATAATAAAAGTATTACGTATGAATATTGAAGATATAGTGGAAATATTTAATAATACAAATTATATTTTTTTATCTAAAATTATGAATATTCAAAAAAAAAAGTAACTATTTTAGTTTTAGACAAAGAAAAAAAAAATGTTGAATCTCCATTATTGATTCATTTAGGATTAGTCGTTTCGAAACACGAAAAAATGAATTTCGCTATTCAAAAATCTATTGAATTAGGCGTACATACAATTACTCCAATATTCTCAGAATATTGTAATTTTAATAAAAATAAAAAAAATATTTTGAAAAAAATTATTTATTGGAATAATATCATAATATCAGCATGTCAACAATGTAAACGTAATATTATCCCAAAAATTAATAATGCTGAAGATATTTATCTATGGTGTGAAAAATTTAATCAAAATGAAATAAAAATTATTTTAGACCCAAAATCTACAAATAATATCAATCAATTACCTAAAAACATTAATTATATTCGATTATTAATTGGTTGCGAAGGTGGATTTTCATCATTAGAAGTACAAAAAATAATTAAATATAAATTTATTCCGATTAAGTTAGGACCAAGGATTTTAAGAACAGAAACAGCTGCTATTGCAGCAGTAACTGCTTTACAAATAAAATTTGGTGATTTATAAATTAATGATATATAAATAAATGTTAATAATTAATGAAATTTCTTAATAAAAACAATTATTAATTCAAAAAATATATAAAAAATTTATTTTTCTATAATCTTTAAACTATTTTTTGTTCCCATTAATATTATATCTGCACCTCTTAATGCAAATAGACCAACAGTTACTACTCCTGGTAGGAGATTAATTTTTTTTTCTATTGAAATAGGATCATATATATGTAAATTATGTATATCTAAAATTATATTTCCATTATCTGTAATAACATTTTTTCTAATTTTAGGTATACCTCCTATTTTAACTATTTCATTTGAAACAAATGATGAAGCTATAGGAATGATTTCAATGGGTAATGGAAAAGATCCTAATATATCTACTTTTTTTGTTTCATCTATAATACAAATAAACTTTTTAGAAATAGCAGCAATAATTTTTTCCTTAGTTAAAGCGGCACCTCCACCTTTAATCATTTGCATATCATTATTTATTTCATCAGCACTATCAATATAAATTTCTAATGAATTAAAGGTGTTTAAATTTAAAATGTTATTAAATCCTTTTTTTTTTAATAATATTGTTGAAAAATTCGAACTAGAAACTACTCCAGATATTAAATGTTTTATTGTACTTAAAGCTTCAATAAAATAAAAAACAGTACTTCCTGTACCTACCCCAATAACAGTGCCAGGAGAAATATAATCTAATGCAGCCCATGCTGCTTTTTTTTTTAATTCATTTAAATTCATAATATAAAAACCTATTTTATTTTACATAAATATTCTAAAATAAAAAGATTATAAACTTTTAACATAAAAACGAGTATTTATTTTAAATATAATCAAACTATATAAAACTAAAATAGTTAGTATTTTATTTATAAAATATTATTTTTTATTAGAAAATTAAAAAAAGAATATATTAGATGGCTGGGGTACCTGGATTCGAACCAGGGATGCCGGTATCAAAAACCGGTGCCTTAACCACTTGGCTATACCCCAAAAAAAGGGAAAATCTTAAATATACGGGAGGCGAGATTTGAACTCGCACACCTTTCGGCGCCAGAACCTAAATCTGGTGCGTCTACCTATTTCGCCACTCCCGCATAAAATTTTACTTTTTTATGGTAGCTACGACGGGATTTGAACCCATGACCCCAGCGTTATGAGTGCTGTGCTCTAACCAACTGAGCTACGTAGCCATATTAAGTAAGTGAATTATTAGTTCAATGTTTTTAAATTAATTATTATTCATTTTATAATAAATAAAAAAAAATATCAATATAAAAAATATTTTTTTGATTTTTTAAAAAATATTTTAAAATAAATTGGATTGTAGAAAAAATGAAAACTCAAATTAACAAATACAGTAATAATTTTATTTATAATATTATTAACGAAGATTTTAAAAAAAATAAATGTTCGCTATTACATACTCGTTTTCCTCCAGAACCAAATGGATATCTCCATATTGGACATGCTAAATCAATATGCTTAAATTTTGAACTTGCAAGTTTATACAATGGATATTGTAATCTTCGTTTCGACGATACTAATCCTGTTAAAGAAAATATTAAATATATCAATGCTATTATAAATGATATTACATGGTTAGGTTACAAATGGAATAAAAAAATTTATTATTCTTCTGAATATTTTTCGGAACTATATAAGTATGCAAAAGAACTAATTAAAAAAAATTTAGCATATGTAGATCAATTAACCAAAAAACAAATACGTGAATACAGAGGGACATTAGTTATCCCTGGTAAAAATAGTCCTTATAGAAATAGAAGTATTGAAGAAAATTTACAACTATTTAAAGAAATGAAAAAAGGATATTTTAATCCAGGTGAAGCATGCTTACGTGCTAAAATTGATATGAGTTCTCCAAATATTATCATGCGGGATCCTGTACTTTATCGAGTTATTTTTGAAAAACACCATCAAACAAAGCATCAATGGTGTATTTATCCTATGTATGACTTTGCACATTGTATTTCTGATTCAATAGAAGGTATTACACATTCTTTTTGTACTTTAGAATTTCAAGACAATAAATGTTTATATAATTGGATTTTAGAAAATACTAGTGTTTTAAATCGTCCTAAACAATATGAATTTGCTAGATTAAATTTAAAATATTCAATTCTATCAAAAAGAAAAATAAAAATACTAATTGAAAAAAAAATAATTAATGATTGGGACGATCCTAGAATACAAACTATTTCTGGATTAAGAAGAAAAGGATATACACCATCTTCTATTAGAAAGTTTTGTGAAAAAATTGGTGTTACTAAACAAAATAATTTAATAGAGTTTTCTATGTTAGAATATTGTATTAGAAATGAATTAAATGAAAACGCTATACGTACTATGGCTGTTTTAGAACCAATAAAATTATATTTATATAATATTGATGATAACTATCAAGAAAATTTTATAGTTCCAAATCATCCTAAAAAACCAGAATTAGGTAATCATGAAATTACTTTTACTAATACTATATATATTGAAAGAGAAGATTTTAAAGAAAAATACGAAAACAATTATAAAAGATTAAAAATTGGACAAGAAATACGTTTAAGATATTCATATATAATTAAAGCAGAAAAAATAGAAAAAGATAAATATGGAAATATTATACAAATAATATGTTTTTGTGATCTTAATACGCTAGGAAAAAAACCAATTAATAGAAAAAACCCATCAGTAATACATTGGATTTCAGTAAAAAATTCGTTTTCATCAGAATTTAGATTATACGAAAAATTATTTAATATACATAATCCAGAACAAGAGCAAAATTTTTTATCTTTTCTAAATCCTAATTCAATGATTATTAAACATGGTTTTATCGAAAAACAAATAAGCGAAAAAATAAAAAAACACATAAATGACATTAAAAATAAAAATATAAACTTATTTTTTCAATTTGAAAGAGTGGGATATTTTTGTATAGATTTAATTGATTCAAAAAAAAATAAATTAATATTTAATAGAACTGTCAGTTTACGAGATACATGGAATTTAAAAAAACAATTAATATAATATTTATACTTTTTAAAATTTTAAACACAATACAACTAATAAACTATTTTAATTTATTAAAACATTCAATTAAAGATTTTAATCTTTAAATTACTTTTCTATTTTAACTAATATTTTTACATTTAGCATGACTAAAAATTATATTTTCATTACAGGTGGTGTTGTTTCATCCTTAGGAAAAGGTATTGCAGCAGCTTCTTTAGGAGCTATATTAGAAGCAAGAAATCTTAAAATAACTATTATGAAGTTAGATCCATACATTAATGTTGATCCAGGAACTATGAGTCCTATACAGCACGGAGAGGTATTTGTTACTGAAGATGGAGCTGAAACTGATTTAGATTTAGGACACTATGAACGATTTATTAGAACAAAGATGACATGTTTGAATAATTTTACAACAGGTAGTATTTATTCTGAAGTATTAAAAAAAGAAAGACGAGGCGACTATTTAGGCGCTACTATTCAAGTAATACCTCATATTACCAATGCTATTAAAGAAAGAATCATTTTATGTTCTAAAAATAGTAATATTACTCTTGTAGAAATAGGTGGAACAGTTGGTGATATTGAATCTTTACCATTCTTAGAAGCAATTCGCCAAATAGCAGTGGATATTGGAAGAAAAAATGTGATTTATATACACTTAACACTTGTTCCATATATCGAAACAGCTGGAGAAATTAAAACTAAACCAACACAACATTCTGTCAAGGAATTACTATCTATTGGAATACAACCAGATATTTTAATCTGTCGATCTAAAAAAGATATACCAATTAACGAAAGAAAAAAAATAGCACTTTTTTGTAATGTTCCTGTGAATGCTGTTATATCACTAAAAGATGTTAATTCAATATATACAATTCCAAAATTATTAAAAGATCAAAAATTAGATAATTATATTTGTAAATATTTTAAATTAAATGTTCCAGAAGCTAATTTAACAGAATGGGAAAAAGTAATTTATGAGGAACAACAATCTAATAATACAATTATAATTGGTATTGTTGGTAAATATGTTAAATTACCCGATGCATATAAATCCGTAATAGAAGCACTAAAACATGCAGGTTTAAAAAATAAAATTAAAGTAAACATAAAATTAATCAATTCTCAAGAAATAGAAAATAAGAACTTTCAATGTTTAAAAAATCTTAATGGTATTTTAATACCTGGAGGTTTTGGAGATCGTGGTATATCAGGTAAATTACTATCAGTAAAATATGCTCGAGAAAACAACATTCCATATTTCGGAATCTGTTTAGGAATGCAAATAGCAATTATAGAATTCGCACAAAACGTAATAGGAATTAAAGATGCAAACTCTACAGAGTTTGATCCTAAATGTAAATTTCCTTTAATTGATTTAATTAAAAAACAAAGTGATAATATAAAATATATTATTAATAATAAAAAAAGAAATAATTCTAATTTAGGAGGTACTATGAGATTAGGTAGCCAACCTTGTAAATTAACTTTTAATAGTTTATCTCGAAAATTATATAAAAAAGATATTATTTTAGAACGACATCGGCATCGATATGAAGTCAATAACAATTTATTAAAGAAAATTGAAAAGTTTGGACTTAAAATTACAGGACGATCGAAAAATAATAACATCGTTGAAATTATCGAAATATCTAATCATCCATGGTTTCTTGGTTGTCAATTTCATCCTGAATTTACTTCCACACCACGTGACGGACACCCTTTATTTATAGGTTTTATAAAATCAGCAGAACAATATAAAAATAAAAATAATAAATATATGAAGGTAAAAAATGTCTAAAATAATAAACATAATAGGACGAGAAATTTTAGATTCTCGAGGTAATCCTACAGTAGAAGCTGAAGTACATCTTAAAGGTGGATTTGTTGGTCTAGCATCTGTACCTTCTGGTGCTTCTACTGGATCTTTAGAAGCTTTAGAATTACGTGATCAAGATAACAATCGATTTATGGGTAAAGGTGTACTTAAAGCAGTAAAATTAATCAATAATAACATTTTTCATGCTTTAATAAATAAAAATGCTTGCGATCAAAATTGCATTGATCAAATTATGATTGATTTAGATGGTACTAAAAACAAATCTAAATTAGGTTCTAATTCAATTTTATCTGTATCTTTAGCAGTTGCAAAAGCAGCCGCATCTTTTAAAAGAATGCCTTTATATCAGCATATAGCAGAACTTAATAATTCATCGGGTATTTTTTCTATGCCGCTGCCAATGATTAACATTATTAATGGCGGAGAACATGCAAATAATAATATTGATCTTCAAGAATTTATGATACAACCTATTAGTGCAAAGTCAATAAAAGAAGCTATACGTATAGGATCAGAAATATTTCATTCATTAGGAAATTTACTAAAACATAAAGGCATAAGCACTACAGTAGGTGATGAAGGTGGATATGCTCCCAATTTAACATCTAACGAAGAAGCGTTAAATATAATTCAAGATGCAATAAATAGAACTAAATATAAATTAGGTAAAGATATTACATTAGCTATAGATTGTGCTGCTTCTGAACTATATAATATAAATAATAAAAAATATCAACTCAAGGGAGAGAAAATAGAATTTAATTCTAAAGAATTAACTCATTATCTTCAACAATTATGTAAAAAATATCCTATTATTTCTATTGAAGACGGTCAAAATGAATCTGACTGGGAAGGATTTTTATATCAAACTAAAATATTAGGAAATACTATACAATTAGTAGGAGACGATTTATTTGCTACAAATTTAGAGCTTTTAAAAAAAGGTATTAAAAAAGGAATCGGAAATTCTATTTTAATCAAATTAAATCAAATTGGTACATTAACGGAAACTATTGAAACTATAAAAATGGCAAAAAAAGCCAATTATAGTACTATTATTTCTCATCGTTCTGGAGAAACTGAAGATGCTACAATAGCAGATTTAGCAGTAGGAACAGCATCTGGTCAAATTAAAACAGGATCTATGTGCCGTTCTGATAGAACAGCCAAATATAATCAACTAATTAGAATTGAAGAAAATTTAGGTATAAAAAATGCTCCTTTCTATGGATTAAAAGAAGTAAAATCATCTTTTTTAAAATTATAAAATTTTTTAAAGAGAATCAGGTATTTTAATAAATATACCTGTTTCTCATTAAATTTAAAATAAATAATTAATTTATGGATACAATATAATGCATTATCCAATTAACGAAATCTTTCAAAGCATACAAGGCGAAGGTTATTATACTGGTACACCAGCAATTTTTATTCGACTACAAGGATGTCCAGTACACTGTGATTGGTGTGATACTAAATATACATGGATTCGTGCTGATCAAGATAATGTTTCCATAAAAGAAGTAATAAATAAAAATAAATTTAGCAGAAAATGGAGTTTTATGTCTATAAAAAATATATTAGAAATTTTAAAAAAATGGACTGCAAAACATGTGGTTATTAGCGGAGGCGAACCATGTTTATATAATCTTTCATATATAACAAAAATATTAGAGATAGAAGGGTATCAATGTCAAATAGAAACTAGTGGTATAGAAAATATTAAATGCTCTTTAAATACTTGGATTACTCTCTCTCCAAAACAAAATAAAAGACCATTATATGAATCTATAATACGTTCTAATGAAATAAAATTTCCTATTCTTAATAAAGAAGATCTATTATATGTATATGATATTTTATCAAATATCAGGGATGAAAAAAAACATATTATTTACTTACAGCCTATTAATCAAAACAAACAAGCATTAAAAATGTGTATTAACACATGCATAAAAAAAAATTGGAAGTTATCAGTACAACTTCATAAATATCTTAGAATTCAATAAAATATTATTATTTTTTAAATTTCTTGATAAATACATCCAGACGTACATGTTTCTTTTACTGTAACAGAGTTTAATGTTAATAAATTAGGTTTTAAACGATCCCATATCCATTTTGCTAAAACTTCACTAGTAGGATTTTCTAATCCAGGAATATTATTTAATAAATAATGATCAAGTTGGTCATAAATAGGCTGAAATAATAATTTTATATTACTATAATCCATGATCCAACCTTTATCTTGATCAATTTCACCTTTAATTTCCAAACGAACATAAAAAGAATGTCCATGTAACCTTCTGCATTTATGTGTTGCAGGAAGATTCGGTAAATAATGTGCAGCTTCAAATTGAAAATCTTTAAATATCATAGTATTTATCATATTTTATATATCTTATAAAAATTTTAATTAAATTTTTTAATATTTTTTAATTTTATATTAGGAAATAAATTGAATAAATTAATAGTATTTCCTTTACACCGTATTTCAAAGTATAATCTTGATAAATTGTTATTTGAATATCCCATTGTAGATATTTTTTGACTTTTATAAACTTGATCGTTTAGTTGTACAAAAATATTTTTGTTAAAACCATACATGCTTAAATAATTATTATCATGTTTAATAATAATTAATTTGCCATAATTTTTAAAAAAACCACCAATATATACTACTTTACCTTTAGAAGAAGCAAAAATAGGTTGTCCCTGAATACCAGCTATTTCAATTCCTTGATTATTATTAATAGAATAATTATAAAAAAAATTCATATGTAAATTTTTTAAAGGCCAATGCCAATATTGAGGAAAAATATTTTTTTTAGAAAAAACATAATTTTCTTTGTTATAATCTTTATTATAAAAAAAACATATTTCAGATAACAACATATTTTGATTTAAAATATTTATAATATTCAGTTTATTTTTAAAAAAATTAGTATATAAAATATGTTTTTTATATTGATTACTATAAATAACATAATTGATTTTTTTACTATTAATCATTGGAATATTATTTACTAGTATTTTTTGACCAACTAATATTGTATAAGGTTTGTGAAAATTGTTATATTGCAATAATTGATTAAAATTATAATGTAGATTTTTTGAAATAGAATATAAAGTATCGTTTTTTTTAACAATATAAAATATATTAAAAGAATTATTATATAAATATCCAATATAATTAGTGTTTTTAATAATAACTGAGTATTTTTTATGAAATTTTTTATTTTGTTTTACAAATAAAAAACATTCTTTTTTTATGATTTTTTTTTTAAGTTATTCTTAATATATATACATTTTTTATGATTTAAACAAATATTTTTTTTTTGTTTAAATATATTATTTGCGTATACATAGTTATTATAAATAAATAATATAAATATTAATAAAAATAATCTACTTATAAAAAAATTACATTGCATTAAATTACACCATTTTTATTATATAAATAATAAATTGTAATAAAAATATTACTTATAAACAAATTGAAGTTAAAAATATATTTAACATATATCACTATTGATATTTTTAATACTTTGTTGTTTTCGTTTTAAAAGCATTACAATAGATTGACATGCAATTCCTTCTTTCCGTCCAATGCATCCTATTTGCTTTGAACTTGTTGATTTAATGCTAATATTATTTATTTTAGTATTTAAATCATTTGCTAAATTTGATCTCATAAAAAAAATATAAGATAACATCTTCGGACTTTCGGCAATAATAGTACTATCTATATTAGATATGTAATAATTTTTTAAGTGAATTTTTTTCCAAATATTTTTTAACAAAATTCGACTGTCAATGTTCTTATATTTTTTTTTTGTACTTGGGAAAAATGTTCCAATATCCCCCATCGCAAGAGCTCCTAATAACGCATCTATTAAAGAATGTATCAAAACATCACCATTAGAATAAGCAATTAAACCTTGATGATTAAGAATTTTTACACCTCCAATAATTAACGGTTTTATACCTCCAAATGCATGTAAATCAAAACCATATCCAATTCTCATATTATAAATATATCCTTCTAAATATTAAATAATTCTTTAAGATAAATTTCAGCAAAAATAAGATCTTCGGGAAAAGTAATTTTAATATTTTTATAACTACCTAAAACTATTAATGGATGATATCCGCAATATTCTAAAGCTGAAGATTCATCTGTTATATCTATATTGTCTTGAATAATTTTTTTTAAACAAAATCGTAATAAATTTATTGGAAATAATTGAGGAGTTAAAGCATGCCACAATCTTTCTCGAGAAATAGTATGTGATATTGTTTTATTTTTATTAATTATATATTTCATAGTATCACACGTTGGTCGTGCTAAAATACCACCTATTTTGCTTTTTCCAATAATAGAAATTAATTTTTCTAAATCTTTATAGTTTAAACAAGGTCGAACAGCATCATGAACAATGACCCAATTTGCATTTGTTGGTATAATTAATCCTGATAAAACTGAATGAATTCTTTTATTACCACCAATTACAGATGTAACTCTTATATTGGATGCTATAGATAGTTTATGAAAATATTTATCTTTTTTATTTAAACTTACAACTACATGAACTATACTAGGATGTGATAATAATGTCATTAAAGTATATTCGAGAATAGTATAATTTTTGATTTTTATATACTGTTTAGGAATATCTGATAACATTCTTTCACCTATTCCTGCAGCTGGAACAACAGCTAAAATCATGGGTTTTAAACTGTTCCTAAATTTCATTTTTCACCTAATACTATATATTTAAAATATAATTTTATAAAAATAAAAAATTTTAATCTTTAACTTTATTATTAAAATTTTGAATTTCTAATAATAATTTATTATTTTCTATCTCAAGTTCTTGATTTATTTTTTTTTGAACTACAATTTTTTTATAAATTTTAATATAGTCTAAAACGCCATTTTTTCCGAGCCAAAGAGAATATTGTAACCAAATAAATAATAAAAATAATAATACTTTCAATATTCTCATATAATCACTCTAAATAATTTTATTTTAATATCTAAATAATTTACGAATATGTAGAAAAAAATATAATATTATTTTTGTACAATGTTTTAATTAATGTTTTAATATTTTCTGTTATGGAAACTGTTCCATTTAAATAAATATCAGGTTTTTCTGGAAGTTCGTATAAAGAATCTATACCAGTAAAATTTAATATTTCATTACTACGAGATTTTTTATATAACCCCTTAGGATCACGTTGTTCACATATAGTAAGTGGGGTATCAACGAAAACTTCTAAAATGTTACTTTTTCCTAAAATATTATAAGCTAATAATCTTTGCTTCTTATATGGAGAAATAGTACAAACTAAAACCATAATACCTGCATTTAACATTATTTTAGCTACTTCTGCAATACGTCGAATATTTTCATTTCGATCAATAGAAGAAAAAGTTAAATCTGAACATAATCCAGATCTAATATTATCTCCATCTAACACATAAGTATTAATATCATTCTTAAATAATATTTTTTCTAAAATATTAGAAATAGTAGATTTTCCTGATCCTGATAACCCTGTAAACCATATAACTTTAGATTTATAACCATTTTTATTTTCTCGTTTTATACGATTTATTTCATATTTTTGAAAAACAATATTTTTTTTAAATTTATTATTCATACTAATAAAACCTATGATTTACTTTTTTATTTTCCAATGTGGAAAATATTTTAAAATTAAATTATATAAATCTAGTTCAAAATTTTTTATATCATTTTCAATAACAGTATTGTCATTTTTTAAATATTTTTTTATCATACCTGCTCCGACTGTAGTATTATTTAAAAAATCAATAAAAATTAAATTACCTGTAAATTTATTTATTGTATAATCATCAAATAACATAGGTTCACTAAATAAAACTTTAACTCTTCCAATGCTATTTAATTTTAACGAATTAGATTTATTTTTAATTAAAGTATTGACATTTATTTGAAATAAAATTTCTTTAATATAAGCTCTTGTTTTTTTTCCAGATAATTTTACATTATATGATTCTCCTATCTTTAAAGACTTATCAGACATCCAAACAACATCAACAATAGCTTCTTGAGAAGGTTCTAAATTAGAATTAATATTTACGAAAAAATCGCCACGACTAATATCTATTTCATCTTTTAAAACTATTGTAATTGCTTCTCCAGGATTTGCTATTTTTAAATCTTGATTAAATGTTAAAATACGAGAAATATAAGAATTAATATTAATAGGTAATATTTTTATTGATTGACCTACATGAATTTGCCCAGAAAACAATGTACCTGAATAACCTCTAAAATTTGAATTTGGACGATTTACGTATTGAACTGGAAATCTAATTTCTTTTGAATAAATATTATTTTTAATTTCTATTGTTTCTAAAAGACTTAATAACGTATAATTCTTATACCAAGGCATTAAATTATTTGAAAATACTATATTTTCACCGATTAAAGCAGATGTAGGAACAAAAAAAATTTTTAGGTTTTTAGGAAGTTTTTGAGAAAATAAAAGAAAATTTTTTTTTATATTTAAAAACATCTCTTCACTATAATCAACTAAATCCATTTTATTTATTGCTACTACTAAATATTTTATACCAAGTAAAGTAGATATAAAACTATGTCGATAAGTTTGTTCTGATAAACCTTTTTTTGCATCAATTAAAATAACTGATAAATCGCAAGTAGAAGCTCCTGTGACCATATTACGTGTATATTGCTCATGACCAGGTGTATCTGCTATAATAAATTTACGTTTATCAGTTGAAAAATAACGATATGCTACATCAATTGTAATACCTTGTTCACGTTCCGATTGTAATCCGTCAACTATAAGAGCAAAATCAATATTTTCTCCTTGTGTCCCATGACGTTTACTATCTTTTTTTAAAGAAGATAATTGATCATCATAAATTTGCTTAGTATCATGTAACAAACGTCCAATTAATGTACTTTTTCCATCATCTACACTACCACATGTCAAAAATTTTAATAGAGTTTTTCTTTCATTTAAATATATCCAATTTTGAAAATGATCATAAGAATTGATGTTTTTTTTATTAACATTAGTATTCATTTGTTTTAAATTCAACCTATATTAAACTTATTTTTAAAAGTAACCTTGTCTCTTTTTAAATTCCATTGAATTTTTTTGATCATAATCAATAGATCGACCTGTTCGTTCGCTAGTTGTACTGATTAATGTTTCTTTAATAACATCTTGAAGAGTTTTTGCAGTAGATTCAATTGCACTAGTTAAAGGCCAACAACCCAATGTTCTAAATCGAACCATTTTATGATTAACGATTTCATTTTTATTAATTTTAATACGCTCATCATCAACTACTAAAAGAACACCATTTCTTTCTAAGACTGGACGTATATCAGCAAAATATAGAGGAACAATTTCAATTTGTTCTAAAAAAATATATTGCCAAATATCTAATTCAGTCCAATTTGATAAAGGAAAAACACGAATGTTTTCTCCTTTATTTATTTGGCTATTATAGTTCCACCATAACTCTGGACGCTGTTTTTTTGGATCCCATTGATGAAAGGAATCACGAAATGAATAAATACGCTCTTTAGAACGAGACTTTTCTTCATCTCTTCTAGCACCACCAAAAGCAGCATCAAACTTATACTTATTTATCGCTTCTTTTAATCCTTCTGTTTTCATTATATCAGTATATTTAGAATTGTTATCTTGAAACGGATTAAGACCTAATAGTTTTCCTTGCATATTATAATGTATAATTAATTCTAAATTATTAGTTTTAGCAATCTGATCTCTAAAAGTATACATTTCTTTAAATTTCCATCCAGTATCTACATGTAATAATGGAAATGGCAAACGTCCAGGATAAAAAGATTTTTTTGCAAGATGTAACATAACAGAAGAATCTTTTCCAATAGAATAAAGCATTACAGGATTTTCAAATTCAGCTATTACTTCTCTCATGATATATATACTTTCTGATTCTAATTGACGCAAATGAGTTGTATTTTTTTTAAACATTTTATTTCCCTACATATTTATTATAGAAGAAATAGTTTTACTATTATTAAAATAAGTAGAATTTTTAAACCATTCTAACTTTTTATGTAATAAAACTACTTGTCCAATAATTAGTAAAGATGGACTTATAGCAAGTCTAAATATTTTATCAAGTTCATCTAAACGTCCTATAATAACTTTTTGATTTATAGTAGTACCTTGACTAATAATTGCTATTGGAGTTGATTTTAAACGACCATGAAAAATAAGTTGTTTAGAAATTTCTAAAGCTTTTAAACTTCCCATATATACTACTATAGTATAATTAGAATTAGATAAGATAGACCAATTGTTTGTAAAATTATTAATACATTGATAACCAGTAATAAATATTACTCCTTGAGCATAATCACGATGCGTTAATGGTATACCAGAGTAAGCAGCAACACCAATTCCAGCTGTAATTCCAGGAACAACTTGAATGTTAATATTTGCATTTTTTGCAGCTTCTAATTCTTCGCCTCCTCGACCAAATATAAAAGAATCACCTCCTTTTAAACGAACTACTTTTTTACCTTGTTTAGCTAAAAAAATTAGTAATTTTATAATTTTTAGTTGAGTAATACTTTTAATACCGGCACGTTTTCCAACATAAATACATTTTGCGTCTCTACGAATGAGTTCTAATATATCTTGAGAAACTAAATTATCATATAAAACTACATCTGCTTCTTGCATTACTTGTAAAGCTCTTAAAGTTAATAAATCACTATTTCCAGGTCCAGCTCCAACTAAAATAATTTCTCCTGTTAATTTATTAGGTTTTTCAATCATATTTTTTAAAGTAGAAATAGCTTTTTTTTCTTTTCCATTAATAATATATTGCACGAATACACTATTAAATAATTTTTCCCAAAAATGTTTTCTTTCTAATAAATTAGAAAAACGTTTTTTGATTATCGATCTCCAATCTCCAGCAATTTTTGCAATATTACCTAATCTCATTGGAAGTATTGATTCGATTTTTTCACGTAATAAACGAAGTAAAACTGGTGCTTTTCCACCTGAAGATATAGCTATTACTATAGGAGAGCGATCGATAATAGAGGGAAAAATAAAAGAACATTTTGATTGATCATCAACTACATTGATTAATATTTTAAATTTATTACATTTTTGAAAAATTTTTTTATTTAATTCAGAATTACTAGTAGCTGCTATCACTAAAAAAAAATTTTTTAAATAAGATGTTTTAAACTCTCGAGCAATCCAAAATATTTTTTTTTGAACTAATAAACATCTAATTTCTGAACACATATTTTTTGAAATAACACTAATCAGAGCATTTGAACGTAATAATAATTTAATTTTATTTAAAGCAATATCACCAGCACCTACTACTAGTACATTTTTATATTTTAGATCTAAAAAAATAGGCAGATAATCCATATTAAACCTATAAGAATATAATAAATTTATATAAATTTTAAAAAATAAATATATAAAATAGATAAAATATTTAATTTAATATAAACATTAATATTTCATAAACACTTAATACAAGTATTTGAAATATTAATGTAAAAATTTAAATATTATAAATTTTATTATTTATCATCATGTAATCCACATTCACGTTTTAAACCAAAAAATCGTGTTTCTTCTTCAAGCATACCAGGAGTATATTTTTTTGTAGTATGTATATCTCCTACAGATATATAACCATCTTTCAACAAAGGATGATTATCTAAATTATAATTTTTTATATATTTATAAATTGTGTCATTGGACCAATTCAGAATTGGAAGAATTTTAAATACGCCTTTTTGAATGGCAACATACGGTAAATTCTTTCTACTATTAGACTGTTGGTGACGTAATCCTGATAACCATGTTTTTACTGACAATTCTTTTAAAGCTAAATTCATTGGTTCTATTTTATTAATTTGATTATATAAATCAATTCCTTTTATTCCTTGTTCCCATAATTTTCCATATCTTGATTCTTGCCATGCTGGCGAAATACTTGATCGAAAAACTTTTAAATTTAAATTTAATTTTTTTTTCATTGTATCAATAAAACGATATGTTTGAGGAAATAAATACCCTGTATCAATTAATATAATGGGAATATCAGGTTTTTGTTGGACTACAAGATGCAATAATACAACTGATTGAATGCCAAAGCTAGATGACATTATATGTGTTCCAGGTAATTTTTTTAATGCCCAAGATATACGTTCTTCTGCAGAATATTTCGACATTAATATATTGCATTCATGTAAAAATTCTTTTTTTTTTTCAAAATCTAGCAAATTTATATTTTTATAATCAACATTAAACATTTTTTCTCACTATTAATTCCAAAAATCATGAATAGGATTTATTACTTCTTTAACAATTTTTTTTCTAATAACAAAATCACCAAAATCTTCATTTTCTTTGCGATAAATTGACCAATTTTTTATTAAAAATTTTAAATGCAATAAAATTTCTTTTTCAGTAATGTTTTCTTTATATATTTTTGGAATTCTACTACCTATTCTATTTCCACCTATATATAAATTATATCTATCTATAGATTTTCCAATTAAACCAATTTCAGCTAATAATGATCTTCCACAACCATTAGGACATCCAGAAATACGCAAAACAATTATTTCTTTTTCCATATTATATTTTAACATGATGTTTTCTACTTTAGTAATAAAAAAAGAAAACATACGTTCTGCTTCCGCCATTGCTAGAGGACATGTAGGAAAAGAAACACATGCCATAGAATTTTCACGTAATTTACTAATTTTTGTAATTAATTTATAAGATTTGGCAATTTGTTCAATTTTATTTTTATTTTCATTTGATATTTCTGAAATAATAATATTTTGATTAGATGTTAATTTAAAATTTCCTGGATGAACATTAGCAATTTGTAATAATCCTGATTTTAATAATTGATGATTATTATCACATATACGTCCATTTTGTATAAATATTGTTAAACTCCAATGATTATTAATATCTTTTTTCCATCCTATTGTATCGCCTCTAGTAGTAAAAGAATAAAAACGAATTGGTTCAAAAGTTATATTTGCTCTTTTTTCAACTTCTTTTTTAAATATATCTAATCCTACTTTTTCTATAGTATATCTAGTTTTTGCATTTTTACGATTTGTTCTATTCCCCCAATCTCGTTGCGTTGTAACTATAGACTTAGCAACAGATAAAGTTTTATCAATCGTAATATAACCTAACTCTAGAGCAAGAAAAGGCCAAGTCTGTTTATTCCCATGAGTAATTGATAATCCTCCTCCTATTAATACATTAAAACCTACAATTATATTATTTTCTATGATAGCTATAAAATTCATATCGTTTGCGTATAAATCTACATCATTATGAGGAGGTATAACTACTGTTGTTTTAAATTTTCTTGGTAAATATGATTTTCCAAGAATAGGTTCATTATCAGTACTCAAAACTTTTTTTTGATCCAACCAAATTTCTGCGTATGCTTTTGTTTGAGGTAATAAGTAATCAGAAATTTTTTTAGCCCATTCATAACATTCTTGATGGATTTGAGATTGCATAGGATCAGATGTACAAAGTACATTTCTATTAACATCATTAGCTGTACCTAATGAATCTAAACCCAATTTATGTAATATTTGATGAATATTTTTTAGTTGTTTTTTTAAAATACCATGTAATTGAAAAGTTTGACGATTAGTTAGTCTAATAGTTCCATATAATGTATTTTTACTAGCAAATGCATCAATTTTTACCCATTGTTTAGATGATATAATTCCACCAGGTAATCTACAACGTAACATCATAGCATAACGAGGTTCTAATTTCTGTTGGTTACGTTCTACACGAAGATCTCGATCATCTTGTTGATACATGCCATGAAATCGAATTAGTGAAAAATTATCTCCGGTAAAACCATTAGTAATTTTGTTTTTTAAATCATTAGTAATAGTTCCTCGAAGATAATTACTATTTTCTTTAATATGTTCTTCTTTAGTAAGAGTTAAAGGTAATTTTTTTAAATTTTTTATCATTAATATACATCTCTTTGATAACGTTTATTTAAACGTAAATTATTTAAAAATTCATTTGCATTTTCTATACTCATTTTGCCGTTTTGGCTGATAATATATAGTAGTTCTTTTTCAACATCTTTTGCCATTTTAGAAGCATTTCCACAAATGTATATATAAGCATTATTTTCTATCCAATCCCATATTTCTTCACCATGTTCTTTTATTCTATTTTGTATATATATTTTTTCTTTTTGATCTCTTGACCATGCTAAAGTCATTTTATTAAGAATCCCTCTCTTTAAGTATTTTTGCCATTCTATTTGATATAGAAAATCTTCAGTAAAATTAGGATTTCCAAAAAAAATCCAATTTTTACCAGTGGAAGAATCGTTATCGCGTTGTTGTATAAATGCTCGATATGGAGCTATTCCAGTTCCAGAACCAATCATAATAATTGGTGTTTTTGTATTTTGAGGTAATCGAAAATTATTATTTTTTTCAATAAAAATTTTTACTGGATCATCAATTTTTAATAATTCTGATAAATAACCTGAAGCTCCACCTAAATGTAAACAACCAGATATAATTTTTTGTACTACACTAACTGTAATATGAATTTCATCATTAGTTTCAGCTTGTGATGAAGAAATTGAATATAATCTAGGATTTAAAGGACGAAGAATATTAACAAATTGTTGAGAAGAAATCTTTTGAGGATACTCATTAATCATATGAATTAAGGGGGTTTTTTTTACATAATTTTCTAATTCTTTATCATATAATATTATTTCTTTTAAAAATTTATTTTGCGTAATTTGAGCATATTGCTTTACAATTTTCTTAGTATTATTAGTTAATTCAAAATGATTTTTTAAAGCATCAAAAATATTTATATTTTTATTTTTAATATTAATTACATCAGATATATCGATAGATAGTAATGTTATTATTTGTTTTATTAAATTATCATTATTTTGATACCATACTCCTAATGCATCACCAGGCGTATATTTAAGATTGAGATTATTAATGTTTAATTCAATATGACGAATATCTTTAGTTGAATTTCGACCAGTTATTTTTTGATTAGTTAATATAGTTGCTATAGCAGGATTATATTTTGTATATGTATTTATTTCATTACAAAAAATTTTTTTTTTTGAAGAAATATCAGGAAAAACAGATATATCTATCTTATCAATTAAAACTAATAGTTCTTTAGACCATTTAATATAGTCATCTTCATACTCAATATCAGAATCGAATCGATCAAGTAATTTTTTACCACCTAATTCATTAAATCTTTTATCAAAATCTTTTCCAGCTTTACAAAATAAATTATAAGAACTATCTCCTAAGGAAAATATACTATACTGAAGATTAGATAATTTAGGAGCTCTTTTTGACATAATAAATTTATATAAGGATAACGCTTCTTCAGGAGGTTCACCTTCGCCTTGCGTAGAAATTATTAATATTAAAATTTTTTCATTTTGTATTTTTTTAAAATTATAATCAGCTGCATTAATTAAACAAGTTTTTTTATTATGATCATTTAAATATTTGTTAAGACGTTCTGAAAGTAATCGAGCATTACCAGTTTGAGAAGCTGATATAATTGTAATTATATTATTAACTATTTTTTTTTTCTTTGAAAATAATATATTTTTTTCTATGTTATCATTCGAAGAATTTTGATTAGCTAAATGCCAAAAATAGCCTGAAAGCCAAGCAAATTGAAGATTAGAGCAGTTTTTTTCAAAATTTTTTAAAAACTCTATTTGCTCTAATCTTAATGGAAACATGGAATCAAAAGGATTTTCATTCTTCATTATACTAAATACCTAAATTTCATTAAATTAAAATTAAATGTAACTAATCTGGTATAATTTACAGAAATTATTAATTTTTATCTACTAATAAAAAATCAAAATTTTATTATTTAAAATGAAATTATATTGTTTCTATATATTTTAAATATATTAAAATGTTTAAATAAAAATTTATTTACTTTCTAATTCAATCAATTTTAATTTTGCATTTTTTATTACGATATTAGGAATTCCAGATAATGAAGCTACTGATATACCATAACTTTTCTTTGATACTCCATTTTTAACTTTATATAAAAAAACTATATTATCTTCATATTCAATTGCATTAAAATAAATATTTTTTATATATTTATATAATATTTCTAGTTTTGTAAGTTCAATAAAATGAGTTGAAAATAAAACCATAGATTTGTTTGTAGAAATAAGATAATCAGAACATGACCAAGCTAAAGACAATCCATCATTAGTAGATGTACCTCTACCTAATTCATCTATTAGCACTAAACTATAAGAAGTTGCATTATGTAAAATATTAGATATTTCTGTCATTTCCATCATAAATGTTGAACATCCATTCGCTAAATCGTCTGCAGCACCAATACGTGTAAAAATTTTATCAACTGGACCAATACGTGCGTACTTTGCTGGTACAAAGCTACCTATACATGCCATAATAACAATAATAGCTACTTGTCTCATATAAGTGCTTTTACCACCCATATTAGGACCAGTAATAAGTAGCATTCGCTTTTTTTCAGACAGTAATAAAGAGTTACTTATAAATGAATTACTTGAATAATGTTCAACAACAGGATGACGACTATCTAATAAAGAAATACCATATTTTTTGGTCATTTTAGGACATACATAATTTAAAGATATAGCACGTTCAGATAAATTTGATAACACATCTAACTCAGATAATGCTAAAGCACTATTTTTAAGTTTAGCTAAAAATGGATCTATAATATCAAATAATTCTAAATATAATTTTTTTTCTAAAAGCAAAGATTGAAACTTTGCATGAATAACTTTCTCTTCATACTCTTTTAACAATGGAATATGATAACGTTCTATATTTTTTAAAGTTTGTATTTTTATATAGTATTTTGGAACTAATTCAGCGTGACGTTTACTTACTTGAATATAATATCCAATAACATTATTATAACCAATTTTTAATGATTCAATCATTAATTTTTTTTTCTCTTTTATTTCAAAATCTTGTAAATATTTTTGTGAATTTTCTTTTAAAAGTCTTAAATTATCAAGTTCTTGATTATAATTAGATGCTATTACGCCTCCATCTCGTATAGAAGCAGGAACTTTTAAATTAATAGATTTTTTTAACAATATTTTTATTGTATTAAAATTTCCAATATTAATACCTATTTTTTTTATATTTGTACAACTATTTTTTTTTAATATTATTTGTAAATCAGGAAGTATTGATAATGTTGATCGAAGACGTATAAAATCTCGGGGTAAAGCAGTTCGTAAAGCTAATCTTGAACATATTCTTTCTAAGTCACTAACTTGACGTAGAATAACTTGTATTTTCTGATAATATGGCTGAATAAATTTAATCATTTTATGACGATTTTTAATCAAATTAAAATTTTTTAATGGAGATCTCAACCATCTATTTAATAATCTTCCACCCATAGCAGTCATTGTTCTATTTAAGACAGAAAATAAAGTGTAATTAGCTTCACCTGATATATTTTCGATAATTTCAAGACTTTTACGAGTGCTAGAGTTAATAGCAATATCATCTTCTATATAATTAAATTTTATTTCTCTAATATGAGGTAAAAAATTTATATGCATTAATTTAATATATTGTAATAAACAACCAGCAGGACGTATAACAAAATGATTTTTTTTAATACCAAATCCGTCTAAAGTGCAAGTTTTAAATTGCAAATTTAATAATTTATATGAAGTATCTAAATCAAAATCTGATATAGGACGATTACGTATACAATTTCTTTTTGAAATTAATTGAATATCTTCAAAATTATCAGGATATAGTAATTCTTTAGGATTTGTACGATCAATTTCTGAAAGTAAAGAATTTATAGAAAAATATTCAGAAACACCAAAAAAACCTAAAGACAGATCTAAAATAGCATATCCAAATTTATTCTTTTCTTTCCAAATTGATGCAATAAAATTATCTTGATTTTCTTCTAGAAAAATTTCTTCTGTAATAGTACCAGGAGTAATTACACGAACAACTTTACGGTGAATTAATTTATTTTTATAATATTCATTTTTAATTTGATCACATATTGCAATAGATTCTCCTAATTTAACAAGTTTAGAAAGATAATATTCTGAAGTATGACAAGGAATTCCAGCCATCGGTATAATATTTTTATTTGAGTATCCTTTTTGTGTTAACGTAATTTTTAAAAGTTTAGAAATACGTTTTGCGTCATCATAAAACAATTCATAAAAATCACCCATTTGATAAAATAACAACATATTAGGATAATTGGATTTTATAGATAAATACTGTTTTATCATTGGAGTATGAGTATTATTTTCGAGAATAAAATTATTTTTTATCATTTGATATTTAATTAGTATTAAAATTATTTGAAATCAATCTTGATTTAAAAAAAAAATTTAAGTTAAACTATTTAACATTATATAAAAATATTTTTTTGAAATAAATTATTTTAAATAATATTTATTTTTCTAAGAATTAAAAAAGTACATTTGGATTAAAAATGAAAAAAATATTAATTTTTTTATGTGGTCTGTTTTTTTCTTATACTACCTTAGCTTTAGAATTTACTAACACAAAAGAATATAATATACAAAAAAAATATGTTTATAATACTCCTAAAATAATGAGATTTTTTTCTTTTCTTTGCCCATATTGCTATAAACTGGAAAAGACGTATGATATTAGAAATTTGATACGAAAAAAAATAGATAAAAATATCAGTATAAAAACTTATCACGTTAGTTTTTTAGGAGGAGAATTTGGAAAAATTTTAACAAAAACATGGATAATAGCTGAACAAATGGGAGTTGAAGAAAAAATAATAATGCCTATTTTTAAAGGAATTCAAGAAACACATACAATCAATAATATTAATAATATTAAAAAAATATTTATAAAAAAAACAGGAATCAGTGTAGAAAAATATAATCAATTTTGGAATAGCTTTTTTATACACATATTAATTCAAAAAAACAACAATGATATAAACAAAATACAATTAAATTATGTTCCTACTATGTTAGTAAATGGAAAATATATCATTGAATATTCTACATTAGAAGAATTATTTAAAAAAAATTTTTCAACAAAATATATACAACTAGTTAGGTTTTTATTATTAAAAAAATAATAAAAATTAAAATTATATAATTGTGTATGTAATACAAATATAAAATATATTTACAAATCTTATTTTTTAAAAAAATTATAAAATAAATTTCATTATAAAAATATTTTTTAATAAAATTATTTTATAATACATATTATAATTTTATATCATTCTTAATAACTATAAGATAAAAAATGTATTATATAAAAACAAAACCAGTCATTATAGTAGATGGAACTTTATATTTATATCGATCATATTTTACTTTTCAATATTTTAAAAACGATCAAGAAAATCCATATGGAGCAATATATGGTATATTAAAAACAATAAAAAATATTTTATTAAAATATTATAATTCAAAAAAAATTATTATTATATTTGATTCATCTCAAAAAACTTTTAGAAATAAAATATTCACTGCATATAAAAGTAACAGACCGAAAATGCCTAATGAACTTTACATTCAAATACAACCTCTTTTTCATATATTAAAAGAGATTGGAATTAAAACTTTAAGTATTCCCGGGATAGAAGCAGACGATATTATTGGAAGTTTTGCACATAAAGTTGAACAATCTGGAGAAAAAGTATTAATTGTTAGTCATGATAAAGATATGATACAACTTTTAACAAATAATATTAGCATATTAAATACAAGCAATAATGAAATTATTACTCCTATAACAATACAAAAAAAATATGGAATTAATCCTCAAGAATTTATTGATCTTTTAGCTCTTATGGGAGATAAGTCTGATAATATTCCAGGTGTTCCTAAAATAGGTATAAAAACCGCGTTATGTTTATTGCAAAAATTCTCAAATATTCAAAATATTTATGACAATATAGAACAAATACAATTTTTATCTTTAAGAAATGCTAAAAATGTTTCAAATCAATTAAAAATCCATAAAGATACTGCTTTTCTTTCATATAAATTAGCAAAAATTAATTTAGATATTCCTATCTATATAAATGCTAATGATATTATTTTAAAAACAGTATGTTTTCAAAAATTATCGAATATGATTAAAACGTATAATGTACATCAAAAAAGAAACTTATAAATAATTAATTTTATTTAACAAATCATCGATACTCTTTATACCAAGTATTTAGTTGAGATTGTAATTTTTTAATACCTATTTTTTTAAATGAAGAAAACAACTCTATATTAAATTCTTTTGAAAAAAATTTTAACTTTTTATATACAATTTGAAATTGAATTTTTTGCTGGCTTAATGTAAGCTTGTCACATTTAGTTAATAGTATAAAGGTAGGTATATTCTGATCTAGAGCTATATTAATAATATTTTGATCGTAAACTTTTAAAGGGTTTCTAATATCCATTAAAAAAACTAAACCTTTTAAGAGTTTCCTTTTTTTTAGATAACTATCTATTAAGTTTTCCCATTTTAATTTTATTGATATTGGACATTTGGCATAACCATAACCAGGTAGATCAACTATTCTAAAATTAGAAGTAACATGAAAAAAGTTAATTAACTGAGTACAACCAGGAGTTTTACTACACCTAGCTAGTTTTTTTTGATTAGTTAAAGAATTAATAGCACTAGATTTTCCTGAATTTGAATATCCAATAAAAGCAATTTCAATTCCATGTTCAATATTTATATCAGATAAGTTAGCAGCACTTTTTAAAAAAAAAGTTTTATTATAATTTATAATACTCAAGAGTTAACCTTAACTTTTAAAATTAAAATTTATTAAAATACTAAAAATATATTTTTTTATTATTAAGTATAAAAAACAATCCTCAAAATTTAATCTTTTCTAAAAATTTATCAAAATAATCTAAATCATATCTATATATTAAAAAATGAACTTTTTAAAGGAACAAAAATGCATCAAAATATAAGAAATATTGCTATTATAGCACATGTTGATCATGGAAAAACAACATTAGTAGATCAATTATTGCAACAATCAGGTACTTTTAAAAAACATGAAGAAAAAACTGAACGCATTATGGATTCTAATGATTTAGAAAAAGAAAGAGGTATCACAATATTATCTAAGAATACTTCTATAAAATGGAACCAATATAAAATCAATATTGTAGATACACCTGGTCATGCTGATTTTGGCGGTGAAGTAGAACGAGTAATGTCAATGGTAGACTCGGTTTTATTAGTAGTAGATGCATTAGATGGACCAATGCCACAAACACGTTTTGTTACTAAAAAAGCTTTTAAATATGGTCTTAATCCTATTGTAGTAATTAATAAAATTGATCGAAAAAATGCTCGTCCTGATTGGGTTGTAGATCAAGTATTTGATTTGTTTGTTAATCTTGATGCTAATGATACGCAACTTGACTTTCCTATTATATATACTTCTGCGCTTTTCGGAAGTTCTGGTGTTAATTATCTTCAATTAGAAAAAAATATGACACCACTATATGAAGCAATTATTAAATATGTACCTGCTCCTAATGTAAATCCTAAAGAAAAATTTCAAATGCAAATTTCACAACTTGATTACGATAACTATTTAGGACTAATAGGTGTTGGTCGAGTTAAACAAGGAAGTATAAAAAACAACGAATTAGTAACTGTTATTGATCACCTAGGTCATTATAAAAATGGAAAAATAAATAAAGTATTAAATTATTTTGGTATAAAACGAATAGAAGTAGAGAAAGGAGAAGCTGGAGATATAATCGCTATAACAGGTATTAGTAAATTAAATATTTTTGATACAATTTGTCACCCAGAAAATTTAAAACCTCTACCGATATTACATATCGATCAACCTACAGTAAATATGTTTTTTTCAGTTAATACATCTCCTTTTTCTGGACAAGAAGGAAAATATATTACATCACGTCAAATATTAGAAAGATTAAAAAAAGAAACCATGCATAATGTTGCTTTACAAATAAAAGAAACACAAGATTCTAATATTTTTTCTGTCTCTGGACGAGGTGAATTACATTTATCTATATTAATTGAAAATATGCGTCGAGAAGGGTTTGAGTTAGAAGTATCTCGTCCAAAAATTATTTTTAGAGAAATCGATGGTATTATAAAAGAGCCTTTTGAATATTTAACTTTAGATATTGAAGAAAAACATCAAGGAAATATTATGAAATTCATAGGAGAGAGAAAAGGTGAATTAAAAAATATGTTTATTGATCAAAATCAACGGGTACGTCTTGAATATATTTTATCAAGTAGAGCACTAATAGGATTTCGTTCCGAATTTATGAGTATAACTTCGGGAACAGGAATATGTCATATGTCTTTCAGTCATTATGAAAAAAATCAAAAAAATAATGTTGGACAAAGAAAAAATGGTGTTTTAATTTCTAATGGAAAAGGCACGGCAGTAGGATTTGCTTTGTTTAACTTACAAGAAAGAGGACGACTATTTTTAGGACATGGAACTAAAGTATATGAAGGGCAAATAATAGGACTACACAATCGATCTAATGATTTAACTGTAAATTGCTTAACCGGTAAAAAACTAACTAATATGAGAGCTTCAGGAACGGATGAAGCTATAATTTTAACAACTTATAAAAAATTTACCCTAGAAGAAGCACTATCTTTTATTAATGATGATGAGTTAGTAGAAATTACACCTAGTTCAATACGTTTACGTAAACGATATTTAAAAGAAAGCCAAAGAAAACAATCAAATAGAAATAAAAATCATTTAATTAATTAATTACAAATATTAAACTTTAAAAGTTTTATTAATTATATAATTCTATTTCATCAATAGAATTATATAAATAATTTTAAAATAAAAATAATCTAAAAATTATTTTTTAAATCCTTAACATTTTATAAAATTAACTATTTAATAATTGAGAAATTAATATGTTATGTTTCTTTTTTTGATGTAACAAACATAAATGTTCAGCTATAATAATAGTTTTTAAATCATTTATAGATTTTTCAAAATTATCATTAATAATCAAATAATCATACTCTGAATAATGATTCATCTCATCTACAGCTTTTTCCATTCTTTTTGAAATTACTGTATCACTATCTTGACCTCTTTCTCGCAATCTTTTATATAATATATCTTTAGATGGCGGTAATAAAAAAATACTTTTCGTATTAGGTATTTTATATCTAATTTGATTAGCACCTTGCCAATCAATATCAAGAAAAACATCAATTCCAGATAGTAACATTTTTTCAATAAATTTACGTGAAGTTCCATAATAATTATTAAATACTTTTGCATATTCTAAAAAAGATTCTTGTTGAATCATTACTCTAAATTCTTTTTTTGATATAAAATAATAATGCTTTCCATGAGATTCACCAGGTCTCATAATTCTAGTCGTATGAGATATAGAAACTTGAATGTTATATAAACATTGTGTTTTTAATAATCCTTGAATTAAACTTGATTTTCCTGTTCCACTTGGAGCTGAAATAATAAAAAGAATACCTTGTGACATGATGTTTTAATAAAGTATATTCTAAATTTTTAATAAATGTTTTAATTAATATTAAAAACATTATATATATTATAAAATTTTTATAAAATAAAAATATTTAAAAATATTAACTTTTAATTAAAAAAATTGTTTTAAATCCGCTAATTCTAAAAATATCTTTAATATTTACAGATTTTTTTAGTACTGCTTGTATCCATATTTGATTAGAACATACATGAACAATTGCTAATAAAAAACCAATTCTTAACCATGTATTTAATTTTTTTATTTTAATAATTGCACCAATTTTAGGATTTATATTTCCTGTACTAGATAATAAATATAACGCGTGTTTATTTGAATTGTTATAAAAAACTCGAGCTATTGTTTCTTGGCCATAATAACATCCTTTATTAAAATTTATAGCTTGTATTTTATCTAAATTAATAGATTGCGGTAAAAATTTTTGAGACATAGTTTTTCCAATAATTGGATATCCCGCCTCCATATCTAACAATATCCATTGTTTACTATTATTTAATATAATTTTTTCATTAATTTTTTTTTTAAATAATAAAAAATTTTTTAAAGAAAGAACTAATAAAAATCGTTCACATGGATTTGAAAACCAAAGTATAGTTATTTCTTTATCAGAAAAAACTGGGGTATTAGAATCTGGTATCTTTATAAATTGTTTTAATAAAAATAATTTTGAATCTTTTCCAGATATTCCTAATAATACAATATCATCTAATTGATAGATTTGAACTTTTAAAAAAATAGAATATTTTTTAAATTCTTTTATTTGTGAACTAGATAAACTTTTTTTTATAATACAAGCATATCCTTTTTCATAATGAAATACTAACATAGTACTATGTACTTTTCCGTTTAAATTACAATGAGCACCTATTTTATGTTGCTTTTTTTCTAGACAGTTCATATCAATTGTTAATTGATTTTGAAGAAATTTTTTACTATCAGGACCGTATATATAAATAACAGACCATTTTTCAAGAAACATCAATGTTAAAGGTAATTGAATTGATGAATAAATAGTATTTTTTAAAAAATTAAAAAACGACATTATTTCTCCTAAATATAGGTAAAATATATTAAGTAAAAAATAAATAAATTTATAAGATTAAATATATAATAAAAAATAAATTAATTTCTATATTTAAAATATTTTGTAAATTATTGTTTAAATCAATTTTTAGAAGAATAATAAAATTATGCTAGATATTAATATAATAAATAATCAAATTGAAATATTAAACAATCGAAAAAATAATTTGAAGAGGTATCTTTGACTACCATACAAAAAAATTAAGAATTTCAGAAATCGATTTAGAATTGTTAACACCTGAAACATGGAAAACAAATGAATATGTATATAAACTAAATAAAGAAAAAAACTCATTAAATATAATAGTTGATAATATTAATTATATTGAAAAAAAACTACAAGAAATAGATATTTTTTTAGAATTAGCTCAAGAAACAAAAGATAATACAGTAATAAAAGATATTATGATAGAAATAAAAAAAATAGAAGAAAAAATTAAAAAACTTGAATTTTATCGAATGTTTTCAAAAAAAAATGATAATTGTAATTGTTATATTGATATACAAGCTGGATCTGGTGGTACAGAAGCTCAAGATTGGTCAAAAATATTATTAAAAATGTATTTAAAGTGGTCTGATAAAAAAGGATTTAAAACAGAAATTATTGAAGAATCCACTGGTGAAATAGTTGGTATTAAATCTGCTACCGTCCAAGTATTTGGGGAATATGCTTTTGGATGGCTAAGAACTGAAACAGGAATTCACCGTCTTATTAGAAAGAGTCCATTTGATTCAGGTAAAAGAAGACATACCTCATTTAGTTCGGTTTTTATATATCCGGATATAGAAGAAAATATTAATATTGAAATTTTTGCATCAGATTTGAGAATAGATGTTTATAGAGCTTCTGGAGCAGGAGGTCAACATGTAAATAGAACTGAATCTGCAGTTCGAATTACTCATATTCCGACTAATCTTGTTACTCAATGTCAAAGTAATAGGTCTCAACACAAAAACAAAGAGCAAGCCATTAAACAAATGAAATCAAAATTATATGAGTTACAAATTCAAAAAAAAAGAAAAGAACAAAAAATAATAGAAAGTAATAAATCAGATATTAGTTGGGGCAATCAAATACGTTCTTATATATTAGATCATTCTAAAATTAAAGATCTTAGAACTGGAATAGAAAAACATGATGTACAATCTATATTAAATGGTGATTTAGATGATTTTATCGAAAAAAGCTTAATATTAGGATTATAGAGGTTAAAATGTTAAAAGAAAAAAACATACCTAATAACATAGGTAACGAAAAAAAAATAAGAAAAAAAAAATTAATTGATATGAAAAAAAATGGATTTTCTTTTCCAAATAATTTTAAAAAAACTATAAATACTATTACAATTCATAAATTATACGGAGAAAAAACAAATAATGAGCTTAAAATAATAAATATCCACGTTTCTATTGCTGGAAGAATGATACAAAGAAGAATTATGGGAAAAGCCTCTTTTTTTATATTGCAAGATATAGAAGGGCAAATACAAGTATACATAACAGAAAAATCAATTACATCTGAATTTTATTATGATCATTTTAAAAAATGGGATATTGGAGATATTTTAGGTGTGGATGGTTATTTATTTAAAACACAAACAAAAGAATTATCTATTTATGTTCAAAATATTATGATACTTAATAAATCCTTAAGATCTCTTCCAGATAAATTTCATGGATTATCTAATCAAGAAAAACGTTATAGACAAAGATATTTAGATTTAATTAGTAATAATAAATTGTACAGTATATTTAAAAATCGTTCAAATATCATTCAATTAATTCGAAAATTTATGATAGCAAATAAATTTTTAGAAGTAGAAACTCCTATGTTACAAAATATTCCTGGAGGTGCTTCTGCACGTCCTTTTGTAACTTATCATAATGAAATTCATAAAACAATGTATTTGAGAATAGCACCGGAATTGTATTTAAAAAAATTAATAATTGGTGGATTTGAACGTATTTTCGAATTGAATAGAAATTTTAGAAATGAAGGGGTTTCTACAAGACATAACCCTGAATTTACTATGATGGAAGCATATATTGCTTATTCTGATTATCAATATATGATGAATTTCACGGAAAAATTACTAAAAAATATAATAAATTGTTTATTTTCTACTAATACAATTAAATATAAAACACATTATCTAAACTTTGAAACACCGTTTTCTCGATTAACAATGAAAGAAGCTATTTTAAAGTTTAATTCTGATATTTCCACTTCTGATTTAAATAGTTTAAAAGCAATTAAAAAATTTGCAAATCATATCGGTATAGAAATAAATAAAGAATGGAAAATAGGTGAAATAGAAAATGAAATTTTCGAAAAAACAGTAGAAAAAAACTTAATTCAGCCAACTTTTATTACTGAATATCCAGTAGAAGTATCTCCACTAGCTAGACGTAATAATATAAATTCTAATATTACTGATAGATTTGAATTATTTATTGCAGGATATGAAATAGGAAATGGATTTTCAGAATTAAATGATGCAGAAGATCAAAAAACTAGATTTTTAAATCAAATAAAAATAACAGAAAAAGAAGAAAATAAAAATATATTTTATGATGCAGATTATATAGAAGCATTAAAATACGGACTACCTCCTACTTCAGGATTAGGAATTGGAATTGATCGATTAATTATGATATTAACTAATCAAAAAAGTATTCGAGAAGTAATTTTATTTCCAACTTTGCGTCCATCTCTAAAATAAAATTTACATAAATTTTACATCAATAAATTAGGAAAAAGAATGCCGGAATTAATTAATACAACTACAAGTAATCTTAATATTAAAAATATTCAATTACTGACAAAAAAATATCAATCTCCATTTTGGGTTTATGATGCAAATATAATTCGTAACAAAATTAAATTATTAAAACAATTTGATATTATTAGATTTGCTCAAAAAGCTTGTTCTAATACTCATATTTTAAAATTAATGAAAAAAAATAATTTAAAAGTCGATGCTGTATCACTAGGAGAAATAGAGCGAGCTTTATTTGCTGGATTTAAAAAAAATAGTAATGAAATTATTTTTACTGCAGATTTATTTGATGAAGAAACATTATCTAAAATTATTGAATACAATATTCCAGTAAACGCAGGATCATTAGATATGTTAAAACAATTAGGAAGTATTTCTTCAGGTCATCATGTTTGGTTGAGAATTAATCCTAAATTTGGATATGGACACAGTAAAAAAACAAATACTGGAGGAGAGAATAGTAAACATGGAATTTGGGATCCACGTTTAGCTCTACCTATTATAAAAAAATATAAGTTAAAATTAATAGGTTTACATATGCATATTGGTTCAGGTGTAAACTATGAGCATTTAAAAAAAGTTTGTCATGCTATGGTAGAAAGTGTAGTTCAAATAAATAAAAAAATAAAATTTATTTCTGCAGGAGGTGGGCTACCAATTCCTTATAAATTTGATGAAAAACCTATTAATATAAACAAATATTTTACTTTATGGGATGAGGCAAGAAAAAAAATTTCTCAGTTTTTAAACAAACCAATTCAATTAGAAATTGAACCAGGAAGATTTTTAGTTGCAGAATCAGGAATATTAGTCTCTCAAGTAAGAACAATTAAAAAAATGGGTAATAAAAATTTTGTTTTAGTTGATGCAGGATTTAATGATTTAATGCGACCTACAATGTATGGTAGTTATCATCATATATCTATTTTACCAAAAGACAATAGAGAAATTGAAGTAAATAAAACAATTGATACAGTTATAGGGGGACCTTTATGTGAATCAGGAGATATATTTACACAAGAAGAAGGTGGAAATATACAAACTAGAAAATTACCTTCTATAAAAATAGGAGATTATTTGATTTTTCATGATACAGGCGCATATGGTGCATCAATGTCATCAAATTATAATACTAGACCACTTATTCAAGAAATATTAATAGAAAACAATACTTTTAAAGTTATAAGAAAAAGACAAACAATTAAAGAATTATTAAGTTTAGAAGAATAATACAATTTTTAAAAAATTATTAATAAAAAAAAGAGAACGAAAAAATATGTATATTAATTTTCCAAAGCTTAATCCTATTATTTTTTCTATTGGTCCTTTTTCTGCACATTGGTATGGTTTAATGTATGTTATTAGCTTTATCTTTGCTCTTGTTTATGGAAAAAAAATATTAAAAAAAAAAATCAAATTCAATTAGAATCGTTTTTATATACTATTTTTTTAGGTTCTTGCATTGGAGGTAGAATAGGATATATAATTTTTTATAATTTTTCTTATTTTTCTCAAAATATATTATGTGTATTCCATGTTTGGGAAGGTGGTATGTCATTCCACGGGGGATTAATAGGAGCAATTATTAGTATATATTATCTTTCTATAAAAAATAAAATTAAAATTTTAATTATTTCTGATTTTGTTAGTCCTATTATACCTTTTGGTTTAGGAGCTGGAAGATTAGGAAATTTAATTAATGGAGAATTATATGGACGCATCGCACCTAATTTTCCATATGCCTTTCTTTTTTCTAATACAAAAAATCAAGATTTAGAATTAGTATTGAAATATCCTCAATTACAATCAGTTATGGAAAAATATGGAGCATTGCCTCGTCATCCTTCTCAAATTTATGAATTCATTTTAGAAGGTGTTGTATTATTTTTAATAATGTATTTGTTTAATAAAAAAGACAGACCTATAGGTAGCAATAGCGGTGTATTTTTGATTAGTTATGGAATATTAAGAATTATTGCTGAAATCTTTAGAGAACCTGATGCTCAAATTGGATTAATTCAAAATTGTATTACAATGGGTCAAATATTATCAATTCCAATGATTATATTTGGACTTATTATTATATTTATATCTTTTTATACAAAATCATAGAATTTTGAGGTGTTATGAAGGAATACTTACAATTAATAAAAAAAATAATTAAATATGGACAGCCTAAAAAAGATCGAACTGGAACAGGAACATTATCTATTTTTGGACATCATATAAGATTTAACTTACGACAAGGTTTTCCTCTTGTTACTACTAAAAAATGTTATATACCAGCTATTATTCATGAACTTTTATGGTTTCTTCGAGGAGAAACTAATATTAAATATCTTAATCAGAATAAAATATCTATTTGGGACAACTGGGCTGATGAATTCGGCAACCTTGGACCTATTTATGGAAAACAATGGAGAAGTTGGAATTCATTAGATGGTAAACAAATTGATCAAATAAAAAATGTGATAAATCAATTAAAACACGATCCAGATTCTCGTAGAATATTAGTATCTAGTTGGAACGTTGGAGAAATAAATCAAATGTGTTTACCTCCTTGCCATGTACTATTTCAATTTTATGTATTTAAAAACAAATTAAGTTGCCAATTATATCAACGTTCTTGTGATGTTTTTCTAGGATTACCATTTAATATCGCAAGTTATGCGATTCTTATACATATGATAGCACAGCAATGTAATTTTGAAGTTAATGAATTTATATGGACAGGTGGCGACATTCATTTATATAACAATCATATTGAATTAGCAAAAACACAACTTCTTCGAAGCCCTAAAAAATTACCAACATTAATAATTTTAAATAAACCTAGTTCGTTATTCAATTACGTTTTTGAAGATTTTAAAATTATTAATTATGATCCGTATCCTTCAATTCAAGGTATGATATCTATATAAAATTTGTCAAGAGTTAATTGATTTATTAAATAAACTACATTTTAGATACTAACTAATACTGATTTAATTTAAAAAAATGAAATATATATATATTAAAACTTGGGGCTGTCAAATGAATGAATATGATTCTTCTATGATAGCAAGATATTTAGAAAAAACAGGTCAATATTTAATTACTCAAAAAACTGAACAAGCAGATATTTTGGTTTTAAATACTTGTTCAATAAGAGAAAAAGCTCAGGAAAAACTTTTTCATCAATTGGGTAGATGGAAAACGTTAAAAAGTAAAAATCCTACTATTATTATCGCTGTTGGAGGTTGTGTAGCAACTCAAGAAGGTAAAGAAATTATTAAAAGAGCTAAACATGTAGATATTATATTTGGTACTCAAAGTTTGCATAAATTACCTAAAATGATTAGCGAAGTAGAAAAAAATAAAAAATTTATGATAGATATTAGTTTTCCACAATTAGATAAATTTAATTATTCTTTACCAATTAAAACAAAAGGGTATACAGCACTTGTTTCAATTATGGAAGGATGTAATAAATATTGTTCATTTTGTGTAGTACCATATACAAGAGGTAAAGAAATTAGCCGACCATCTGATGATATTTTATTTGAAGTAGCAAGTTTAGCTGAAAAAGGCATAAGAGAAATTAATTTATTAGGACAGAATGTAAATGCATATCAAGGCGTAACATTTAATGGAAAAACCTGTTTTTTTTCTGAATTATTAAGATTAATATCAGAAATAGATGGTATTGATCGAATTCGTTTTACTACAAGTAATCCACTTGAGTTTACTGATGATATTATTGAAGTATATAAAGATACTCCTAAATTAGTTAGTTTTTTACATCTTCCTGTACAAAGTGGATCTAATAAAATATTACAACTTATGAAAAGGTCATATACTATAGAAAAATATGAAAAAATTATTGAAAAATTATTGAAAGCGCGTCCAAATATTCAAATTAGCTCAGATTTTATTGTAGGTTTTCCAGGGGAATCTAAAGAAGACTTTAAACAAACTATAAATTTTATAAAAAAAATTAATTTTGATATGAGTTATAGTTTTATATATTCAAGTAGACCAGGAACACCTGCTTCAGAAATGAAAGATGAAATTAATCTTAAAGAAAAAAAAGAACGTTTATACATATTACAAGATTGTATTAACAAACAAACGATGTCTTGGAGTAGAAGAATGTTAGGAAGTACGCAATCTGTATTAGTCGAAGGTATATCAAAAAACAATTCCATGCAGATATATGGAAAAACAGAAAACAATAGAATTGTAAATTTTTACGGACCATTAGAAATAATTGGTCAATTTGCTCAAGTTCAAATAAATGAAGTACATACTCATAATTTACAAGGCATATTATTATAAAAAACTATATGAAAAAAAAAGATAATTTTATTTTAAATATACAAATAAATTCTAATAACAAAGAAAAAATACCAAAAAAAATAATGTTTAAAAAATGGATTAGAAAAATTTTATATAAAAAAAAAATATTAAAGTTATTACAATTAGAATCGTAGATGAAATAGAAATAAAAAATTTAAATTTAAAATATAGAGGAAAAAATTATCCAACAAATATTTTATCTTTTCAATTAAATTTTTATATACAAAAAAATATAAAATTACTAGGGGATTTAGTTGTATGTAAACCAATTATAGAAAAAGAATCTATAAAATATAATAAAACATTAGAATCTCGTTGGGCACATATGATTATACATGGAACACTACATTTATTAGGATATGATCATAAAAATTATAAAGAACAAAATATTATGGAAAATATAGAAAATAAAATTATGCTATCTCTAAATTATAGAGAACCATATTTTCAAACAATTAGCAATTATTTATAAAAATTATTTTAACCTAAGATTTTATAACATAGAATAGTAAAATATATTTTAAAAATAGACAACTAAATATTATGAGTGAAAAAGATTCAAAAAATTTAGAAAAAATTAATAAAAAAGGTTTCTTTTCTATTCTACTGAATCATATTTTTCATGAAGAACCTAAAAATAGAGAAGAATTACTCGAATTAATTCGAGATTCAGAACAAAATGAACTCATTGATCAAGATACATGTGATATGTTAGAAGGTGTAATACATATTGCAAAGAAAAAAATTAAAGAAATAATGATACCTAGAACACAAATGATAACATTAAAATTAAATTACGATTTAAATAAGTGTCTCGATGTGATTTTAGAATCTGCACATTCACGTTTTCCAGTAATGAATAGCGATAAAAACTATGTAGAAGGATTTTTAATTGCTAAAGATTTATTACTATTTATGAAAAATAAAAACAAAAATTTTCATATAAAAAATATATTAAGACCGGCTTTCGTTGTACCTGAAAGTAAATATGTAGATAGAATGCTAAAAGATTTTCGATTAAAACGAACACATATGGCAATAGTAATAGATGAGTTTGGAGCTGTCTCTGGATTGGTGACTATAGAAGATATCCTTGAGTTAATAGTTGGAGAAATTGAGGATGAATACGATGAAGCAGAACAGGTAAATATTCGTAAATTACAAGAACATATATTTTCTATTAGAGCTCTTACAGAAATAAAAGAATTTAATGATTTTTTTAATACTCATTTTAGTAATGAAGAAGTAGATACAATTGGTGGATTGGTTATGAAAGCATTTGGACATTTACCAGGTCGCGGAGAAGACATTAATATTAATGGATATAATTTTAAAATATCTTTAGCAGATAGCAGAAAAATTATACAAATACATGTCACTCTTCCAGAGAAAAAACTTCTAAAATAATATAAAAATAAAATATATTTTACATTCAAATCTATATTTTTACATATTTATTATTATTTGAAAAAATTATTTTTTAACATAATTAAATAGTTAAAAATTTTTATTTATTTTAAAAATATAAAATTATTATAGAGAAAAATCATGGAACAAGAATATTGTCCAAAAAATATTGAAATATATGTACAAAAATATTGGAAAAATAATAAAACTTTTCATGTAAATGAAGATAATACTAAAGAAAAATATTACTGTCTTCCAATGCTGCCATATCCTTCTGGAAAGTTACATATGGGTCATGTTAGAAATTACACTATTAGTGATGTAATCTCAAGACATCAAAGAATGTTGGGAAAAAATGTTTTACAACCTATTGGTTGGGATGCTTTTGGATTACCTGCAGAAGAAGCTTCTATTAAAAATAATACAATCCCATCATCTTGGACATATAAAAACATCAAATACATGAAAAAACAGCTCGAATCGTTAGGTTTTAGCTATGATTGGAGCCGAGAAATAACTACATGTAAACCAGAATATTATAAATGGGAACAATGGTTTTTTATTCAGTTATATAAAAAAAAATTAGTTTATAAAAAAAATAGTTTTGTAAATTGGTGTCCATATGACAAAACTGTTTTAGCTAACGAACAAGTTATAAATGGTTGTTGTTGGAGATGTCAAAGTACTGTAAAAATTAAGAAAATACCACAATGGTTTATAAAAATTAGAAATTACGCAGAATCTTTACATAATGACTTAAAAAAATTAAAAAATTGGCCTGAAAAAGTCAAAAGTATGCAAAAAAATTGGATTGGAAGATCCAAAGGATTTGAAATTTTTTTTAATATCAAAAATAGTAATAAAAAAATTAAAATATTTACTACTAGAATAGATACCATAATGGGTGTTACATATATTGCAATATCTTCTTCTCATCAATTTGCCAAATATCTTTCAAAAAAAAATGAAGTATTAAAAAAATTTATTCATGAACAAAATAATGAAAACTTTTCTAAAGAAGAAATAGAAAAAATAAAATTTAAGGGAATCAATACTAATATATTTGTTCTTCATCCTATTACAAGAAAAAATATACCTATTTGGATAGCAAATTTCGTGCACCATGAGTATGGTACTGGAGCAGTTATGTCAGTTCCAGGACATAATGAAAATGATTGGAATTTTGCTATAAAAAACAATTTAAAAATTAAATATGTTATTCAGCCATCAAACGTAGAAGATATAAAATTAGTTAAAAAAACATTTTTATCTAACAAAGGTATATTAATTAATTCTGGAGAGTTTAATCAACTTAATTATTATAATGCTACTAAAGCGATAAAAAAAAAATTATCAGAAAATAAAAATATAAAAACAAAAATTGTTTATAAATTAAAAGATTGGTGTATATCTAGACAACGTTATTGGGGAACTCCAATTCCTATGGCAACAATGGACAATGGACAAATTGTTCCAATACCAGAAAAAGACTTGCCTGTATTATTACCAGAAATCAAAAATCATTTCGATTTGTCAAAGAATTCTTTAAACAATCTATCAAGTTGGTCTACTATTAAAATTGATAATAAATCTGCTATCCGTGAAATAGATACCTTTGATACATTCATGGAATCTTCTTGGTATTATGCAAGATATACTTGTCCTAATTTTCAAGAAGGAATTATTGATCCGATAGCATCGAAATATTGGTTGCCTATCGATCAATATATTGGAGGTATAGAACATGCTATTATGCATCTAATGTATTTTAGATTTTATCATAAATTATTACGTGATTTTAAATTTGTAGAATTCGATGAACCAGCAAAAAACTTAATATGTCAAGGAATGGTGTTATCAGAAGCATTTTATCAAATTGGTAAAAATAATCAACATCATTGGATTAACAAATCTAATGTATATATCAAGAAAAATATTAAAGGAGAAATTATAAACGCATATGATAAAAATGGTAAAAAAGTTATATATGCAGGTATGATTAAAATGTCTAAATCTAAAAACAACGGAATTGAACCAGAATTAATAATCAATCATTTTGGAGCTGATACAATTCGATTATTTATTATGTTTGCAGCTCCTATAGAATCATCATTAGAGTGGCGTGAATCTGGGTTGAGAGGGATCTACCGATTTTTAAAAAAATTATGGAAATTATCATTTAACTATATTCAAATGAAACATGAATATAAAAATATAGATTTTAATTCTTTAAATATAAAACAAAAAAAAATGTATCATTTATTACATAAAACAATTGCCAAAGTTTCTGATGATATTAGTCGAAGAAAATCATTTAATACTGCTATTTCTACTATTATGGAATTAGTAAATGCACTAAAAAAATTTCAATTAGAAAATGAAGAAGATAAATGTATTATGAAAGATGTATTAATATCAATTATAAAAATGCTTTATCCATTTACACCACATTTATGCTTCACATTATGGGAAAATTTAACTAACAATTGTTTGATAGATAACGAACAATGGCCTGTTTTTCAAGAAAAATTTTTATTAAAAACTAATAATATATTAGTCGTTCAAATTAATGGAAAAAAAAAATGCACTATAGAAATTCCAAATAATCTAACAAAAGAAAAAATTCTTTTTTATGTTAAAAACAGTTTATTATTAAAAGAAAAATTAAAAAATAAAAATATAAAAAAAATAATTTATATTCCTAAAAAAATAATTAACTTCGTAATATTGTAAAAAATCTAACAACTGTGTGTTTATTAATATGAAATTTATATATACAGAAAAATTAAAAAAAAAAATAATTAAAAAATTTAATTTATTTTATATCCTTTTAGGAGAAGATTTAATATTTTTAAATAAAAATAAAAAAATAATATTGAATTGTGCTAAAACACAAGGTTTTGTAGAAAATCATGTTATTAATATAGAAAAAAATACAGATTGGAATAAAGTTATCAATTTTTATAATTCAAAAAATTTGTTTTTTAAAAAAAAAATTTTAATTATAAATTTAATTTTAAAACAGTTAAATTCTTTATTAATACAAAATATAAATAAATTATTATCTTTTGAAAATTTAGATATATTAACAATAGTAAAATTTAATCAATTATCTAATAATTTTAAAAATTATTTATTAACACAAAAAAATACGTTAAAAACTGACATTATATGGTGTTTTACACCATATGGTTTAACTTTTAAAAACTGGTTAAAGCATGAAATTAAAGAAAAAAAAATAGAAATAACAGAAAATGCTTTTTTATTATTATACAAGTATTATGAAGGAAATACTTTACTTGTACATCATATATTAAATATGATACTACTTATATGGAGAAATGAATATATTACATCACAAAAAATAAAAAATATTATTAATAAATTTGCTATTTTTACTCCATTAGATTGGATAAATGCTATTTTTCAAAATAAAATAGAACAAGCATTTTATATATTAGATACTTTTTATAAGCAAAAGTATAATGTTCTTATTTTAATACGATCATTACAAAAAGATTTATTAATATTAATTAATATGAAACGTGAAAAAGAAATAAATATGAATATATTTTTAAAAAAAAATAATGTTTTTTTAAATAGAATTAAATTTTTTAACTTTGCTATTAAATCAATAAATTTTAATAACGTTCTTAAAGTAATTAGAATTTTATTACAAATAGATATTAAAATTAAAATAGAATATAATCATGATGTTTGGATGGAATTAAAAACATTGACATTATTACTATCTTCTCCAATATAAAATACTAAAACATTAAAAAAATGAAAGAAATATATGCAATATTCGGAGGTAATTTTGATCCTATTCATTATGGACATATTTTTTCTGCAGAAAAATTAGCAAAAGAAATTTCAATAAAAAAAATAATATTATTACCTAATCAAAATCCTCCTCATCGATCTCAAACTAAAACAGATATCAAACATAAATTAAAAATGATTGAATATGCTATTAAAGATAATAATTTGTTTGAAATAAGTTTATTAGAAACAACAAAAAAAAAAATTTTTTATACTATAGATACGTTAAAAACAATAAGATTTAAAATTGGCTTTTTAAAACCATTATGTTTTATTATAGGAGAAGACAACCTAAATAATTTAAATCTTTGGAAAAATTGGAAGAAAATATTATTATATGCGCACTTATTAATTCTTCCAAGAATAACTATAAAAAAATACAATGATGAATTAGAAAAATGGATTATTTCGCATACTATAAAAGATAAAAATTGTCTATATCAGAAACCATTTGGATTTATTTTTTTTTCATCTATACCTATTATACAAATTTCTTCTACTGAAATTAGAAGAAATTTTATGCAAGGTAAAAGTTCAAGTAAATTATTACCTACAGAGATTGAAAAATATATTTTATCAAAAAAATTATATTAAAATCTAATTTATTTTAAATAGAATTAAACATAGTAAATTTATAGAACATGAAAAAAATAAATATTAAATTAAATTTAATTGGACTTAGATGTCCAGAACCAATTATGATAATTCGAAAAACAATTAGAAAAATACAGCAAGATGAAACTATATTAATTATATCAGACGATCCATCTACTAAAAGAGAAATTCCACATTTTTGTGCTTTTATGGAACATCAACTTATAGAATGTTGTACTCATGTGAAACCCTATCGTTATCTTTTAAAAAAAGGGCTATATTAAAATTAGTTCTAAAAATTATTCAATTAGTATGTTATTAAAAAAATAATATTAATATACACACAAAGTGTGTATATTAATTTAACGTTTTATAATATTTATTAAATAAAAATCAAATATTAATTAATAAATTTAACATTCTTCTTAAAGGTTCTGCAGCTCCCCATAATAATTGATCTCCTACAGTAAAAGCTGAAAAATATTTATCACCCATACTTAGCTTCCTTACCCTACCTACTGGTATTTTTAATGTACCAGTAACTGCTGATGGAGTTAATTTACATATCGTTTCTTGAATATTATTTGGTATAAAATCAACCCACTTATTATGACTGACAATTATTTCTTCTATATTTTTTAATGAAATATTTTTATTCAATTTAATTAAAAATGATTGACTGTGACATCTTATTGAACTTATTCGAACACATGTTCCATCTATTATTATTTTACTTTTAGAACCTAATATTTTATTAGTTTCAAATTGTCCTTTCCATTCTTCTCGACTTTGACCATTTCCCATATCAATATCTATCCATGGTATTAAGCTTCCAGCTAAGGGTACAGAAAAATATTTTAATGGAAAGTCATTATCTTTCATTTTTTGACTAATCTTTTTTTCAATATCTAAAATCGAAGATAATTCATTTGATAAATCTTGAGATACAACATTATATAGGGAACCCATTTGTTTTAATAGTTCAATTACATATTTAGCGCCTGCACCTGATGCTGCTTGATATGTAGATACAGAGATCCATTCTATTAAATTATTTGAAAATAACCCTCCTAAAGCCATTAACATCAAACTAACAGTACAATTACTACCGACAAAAGTTTTAATTCCATTGTCTAAAGCTTTTTTAATAACTTTTAAGTTAACAGGATCTAACACAATAATAGAATCATCTTTCATTCTTAGGGTAGAAGCAGCATCTATCCAATAACCTTGCCAATTATTTTTACGTAATTTAGAATAAACAGTATCAGTATAAGATCCTCCTTGACAGGTAATAATAATATCCATTTCTTCTAATAAATTAAGATTATAAGCATCTTTAAGATTTTTAAATACTATGTTATTTATAGTAGGACCATATTGACCAGATTGAGAAGTCGAAAAAAAATGAGGTGTTATTTTTAAAAAATCATTTTCTTCTCTCATTCGATTTAATAAAACTGAACCTACCATACCACGCCATCCAATGAATCCAACTGATTTCATCATGAATAAATATACGGAGTTTTTATAAAAAATAATTTTAATTACAGTATAATAAAAAAATTCTTTAGTAAAAACTTTCCGACCTCCAAAGATAAATATAATTATTATATAATTTCATAAACAATAATTATTTATAAAAATACTAAATTTTATTAAAAATTTTAATATACTATAAAATTATAAATTTATCTTAAAAACAATATTTTTATATAAAAAATAATTTTAAAAAAAATTATATTAGTAATATAAAATTTCTATTATTTTTTATATACATTGTATATAGTTAAAAAAATTTATATCTTTACAAGGACATAATAAATTAAAATGACTGAAATAATCTCTACAACTATATTATTAATTTTGATAATGGATCCTTTAGGCAATCTTCCTATTTTTATGACAATACTAAAAAATTTAGATGCAAAAAGAAGACGAATAGTAGTCATAAGAGAAATGATTATAGCTTTAATTGTTATGCTATTATTTTTATTTATTGGAGAAAATATACTAAGTGTTCTTAATTTAAAAACCGAAACAGTATCTATATCTGGTGGAATTATTCTATTTTTAATTGCTATCAAAATGATTTTTCCTTCCGAAGACAATAACGGCGTATCTTCAAACGAAGAACCTTTTTTAGTTCCATTAGCAATTCCATTGGTTGCAGGGCCATCTTTATTAGCTACATTAATGTTATTATCTCATAAATATTCAAACCATATGTCATATTTAGTAGGATCTTTATTAATAGCTTGGTGCTTTACTATTATAATATTGTTACTATCAGGTTGTTTTTTAAAATTATTTGGTTCTAAAGGTGTAAATGCTTTAGAACGATTAATGGGTTTAATATTAATTATGCTTGCTACTCAAATGTTTCTTGATGGAATCAGAACATGGTTTCAAAATTAAATAAATTTGTATTTTAAAAAATTAATTTTATTAAAAATTAAATTATTATACGTTTTTATATCACCTGTTATTAAAAACAACTGATAACAGGTATAAATAATATTACTTAAAAATTTGTAAAATATAAATATAATAAGGTGTGTATATGAAAATACGGAATATGAATGAAATAAATATAACAGGAAAAAGAGTATTAATAAGATGTGACTTAAATGTTCCAATTAAAAATGGAATTATTCAATCTGATGCTAGAATACTAGCTTCGCTTCCTACGATTGAATTAGCAGTGCGAAACAAAGCAAAAGTTATTATTATGTCACATTTAGGACAACCAAAAAATGAATGTTATGAAAAAAAATACTCTTTATTTCCTATATTTGAATATTTAAAAAAAAAAATACATTATACTAAAGTATATTTTTCTAACGATTATTCAAATATTATTGCTATTAATCCTGGAGAGATATTAGTTTTAGAAAATGTTCGTTTTAATTCAGGAGAATTAAAAAATGATGCAATTTTATCTAAAAAATATGCTAAATTATGTGATATTTTTGTCATGGACGCTTTTGGAAGCGCACATAGAAAACAAGCATCAACCTATGGGATTGGCAGCTTTGTAAATGTTGCATGTGCTGGTCCTCTTTTAATATCTGAAATCACTATGTTAAAAAAAGTATTAAAAAATCCAAAGCGTCCTATGGTATCTATAGTAGGAGGAGCAAAAGTCTCAACTAAATTTAATGTATTAAATAAGCTCGCTAACATCTCAGATCATGTGGTAGTAGGAGGCGGTATTGCCAATACTTTTCTGGCAATTGATTATGATATTGGAAAATCATTGCATGAATCAGAATTTATATTAAAAGCGAAAAAATTACGTGATAAACATAATAATATTATAATACCAATTGATTCTCGTATAGGAAAAAATTTTTCTCATACTGAACCATCTACAATTAAATCACCATCAAAAATTAAAAAAAATGAAGAAATTATGGATTTTGGTGATGAAACTATTAAAAAAGTTATTAATATCCTTGAACACGCACAAACAATTATCTGGAATGGACCCGTAGGAGTATTTGAGTTTCCAAATTTTAGAAAAGGAACAGAAAAAATCGCAAAAACAATAGCAAATAATTCAGGTTTTTCAATAGCTGGAGGTGGTGATACTTTATCTGTTATTGATATGTTTGATATTAAAAATAAAATATCTTATATTTCAACAGGAGGTGGTGCATTTCTAGAATTTATTGAAGGTAAAAAATTACCGGCAATAGAAATGTTAGAAAAAAATTTTTCTCAACAAATATTAAACAATATTGTTTAATTTAAACAATTTTAAATAGTAGGAAATAATTTGAATAATTTAAACTCTATTAAACCTGGTGTTGTCACAGGTGATGAATGTCAAATAATATTTGAATTAGCTAAAAAAAAACAATTTGCAATACCAGCAGTGAATTGTATAGGTACTGATTCAATAAATACTGTATTAGAAACAGCTTCTAGATTAAAATCTCCTGTTATTATACAATTTTCTTATGGAGGAGCGTCTTTTATTGCCGGTTATAAAAAAATATTTAAAACAGATCATGAACAAGCCATAAAAGGTGCTATATCAGGAGCAAAACATGTGCACTTGATTGCAAAAAACTATAATATTCCAGTAATACTTCATACTGATCATTGTTACAAAGAAATATTACCATGGATTGATGGTCTAATTAATGAAGGAGAAAAACATTATAAAATTTATAAAAAACCTCTTTTTACCTCTCATATGATTGATTTATCTAAAGAATCATTAGAAGAAAATATTATAACTTGTAGTTCATATTTAAAAAAAATAAAAAAAATTAACATGATGTTAGAAATTGAATTAGGATGTACAGGTGGAGAAGAAGACGGAATAGATAATAGTAAAATGAATAAAGAATTACTTTATACACAACCGAAAGATGTTAATTATGCATATGAAAAATTAATTAAAATTAGTAACAATTTTACTATAGCTGCTGCATTTGGAAATATGCATGGAGTATATAAAACTGGAAATATTGATTTAAAACCTATTATTTTAAAAGAATCACAAAAATATATTAGTCTTAAACATAACTTGAAAAAACTACCATTAAATTTAGTATTTCATGGAGGATCAGGGTCAAATTTAAAAGAAATTCAAGAATCTATTAAATATGGTGTAGTTAAAATGAATATTGACACTGATATGCAATGGGCTGCTTGGAAAGGTGTATTAAACTTTTATAAAGAAAATAAAGATTTTTTACAACATCAGTTAGGTAATAAAAAAGGGAAAGATCAACCAAACAAAAAATATTATGATCCAAGATCATGGATAAAAAAATCTCAAGAATCAATGTCTATAAGATTAGAAAAAACATTTCAAGAATTAAATGCCTTAAACGTTTTAAAAAAATAATAAATATTTTATATTTAAATACGGGGAATAAATTAAAATATTCTCCGAAAACTTATAAAACTAAATTTTATATAATTTAAGCATTTTAATTATATAATTATTTTCCACAACTTATAAAAAAGAGATAAAAATGGATGAATTAAATGTAGTAAATGACATTAATCACGCAGGCAATTGGTTAATACGAAATCAAGAATTGTTGTTTGGATATATAATTAATTTAACGTCATCTGTTGTTATTTTAATCACAGGAATGTTTATAGCAAAAATTATATCTAATGGAGTAAATCAAATATTAATTACTAGAAATATTGATGTTACTATAGCAGGTTTTCTTTCTGCATTAATGAGATATATTATCATTACTTTTACATTAATTGCTGCATTAGGCAGAATAGGAGTTCAAACTACTTCTGTCATTGCTATATTGGGAGCCGCCGGAATGGCTATTGGATTAGCATTACAAGGTTCTCTATCTAATTTTGCAGCAGGTGTTTTATTAGTTACACTCAGACCTTTAAAAGCAGGAGAATACGTAAATTTAGGAAGCGTAGCAGGAACAGTATTAAATATTCATATTTTTTATACAACTTTACGTACTTTAGACGGTAAAATTGTTGTTGTTCCAAACAATAAAATTATTTCTGGAAATATTGTTAATTATTCAAGAGAACCTGCTCGAAGAAATGAATTTTCTATTAGTGTTTCATATGATTCAGATATTGATTTAGTTACAAAAGTACTTCGAAAAGTTATAGATGATGAAGATAGAGTAATAAAAGATCGAGATATTATAATTGGTTTAAGCGAACTTGCGCCATCTTCTTTAAATTTTGTTGTGCGATGTTGGAGTAATACAAATGAATTAAATACAGTATATTGGGATTTAATGGCTAAATTTAAAAAAGCATTAGATAAAAATAATATTAATATTCCTTATCCACAAATCGACGTTCATCTTTATAAAAAAAAATAAATATTAATTCTAATATTTTATATTTTTAAAATAAAAAGGTTTTTATGTTTTATCTATATAAATTTAATCAATTAAATAGACTATTTTTAAAAATATGTAAAACTATTCAAAAAAATCCACTTCCTTATATTTTTGAAAAAGAAATTATTATTCATAATAATGAAGTATTATTTCAATATTTAAATATATTCACAGCTAATTATACAGGTATTTCATCAGATTTTAAATTAATCAACCCAAATATTTTTATTTGGAAAATATTTAAAAAAATAATACCTGAATATGAAGTAAAAAACATTTTAAAAAAAACAACTAATATTTGGAAAATAATAAAAATTATTGAAAATAAGAATTTTTTTAAAAATATTAGAAAAAACGATAATAAAATAAAAAAATTTGAATTTTCATATTTAATGGAATCCTTATTTCAACAATATATTTTATATAGACCAAAATGGATTCAAGAATGGCAAATAAATGAACAAAAAATACTAAAAATTAATTCAGAAAAATTATGGCAAATGAAATTATGGAATGCAATTATAAAAGATAATAAAAAATTTAATCAATCTGAAAAAAATTTTTCAAGTTTATTTTGTGATTTTAAAAATATAATTAAAAAAAAAAAATAGAATTACCAAAACGTATTTTTATTATTTGGTCGCTTGCTATCAATCCATCATATATAGAAATATTCCATGAAATAAGTATATATACTGATGTATATTTTTTGTATTTAACAACTTATAAAAACAATATAATTGTTTCTAACATTAATTCTTTAAACAATAAATTATCTGATTTAACACTAAAAAATAATTTTAATAATACATTAGAAGAATTATGGGGAAAATATGATTATACTTATTTGTTTTTTATAAAAAAATTAAAAAATATTAAAATAAATAGTTATTTTGACAAATATAATACAAATAATTTATTAAATAATATTAAAAATAATATTTTAAATTTTAAAAAAAATAAAAAATCATCAAAAAAAACTTTAAACCCTAAAGATAATTCTATTTCTATAAATATTTGCTATAGTAAACAACATGAAATTGAAGTGCTATACAAAACATTAATAGAAATTCTTAATGAAAATGAAAATATAGCACCTCATGATATTGTTGTTACTTCGTTTTCATTAAATAATTACATAACATGTATTAATTCGGTATTTAAATTAAAAAATAAAAAAGAAAAAATTTCTTTTTATATTTCTAATCAAACTCATAAAAGTTCACAAAAAATATTATATCTTTTTAATAAAATATTAAATTTATCTAATATTCGATTTAATAATGAAGAGATTTTAGAATTACTAAATATTCCAACTATAGCAAAAAATTTTAATATTTCAGAAGAAGAAATAAATATTTTATATAGTTGGGTTGAATCTACAAATATTAGATGGGGTGTAAACGAAAAACATAAAAACGATTTATATTGTTTAAAAATCAATCAAAATACTTGGTTTTATGGCATTGATAAATTATTATTGAGTTATGCAACAAATGAAAAAAATAAAATTTGGAATCATATTTTATCATGTACTTCTATTGATTTTTCTAAATCAGAATTAATAGGAAAATTATCAAATGTAATTAATATATTAAATAAATGGCGTTTAAAACTGTCAATATCAAAAAAAATTAAATATTGGCGTTCGTTGTTTAAATGTTTTATAAACGATTTTTTTCAAGAACAGACAGAATTAGATACAATGCTTAAAATTATTAATAAAAATTGGATAAAAATGATTGATGAAATCATACTATCTGAATATCCAAACAAAATATCTATTAATATCTTACAAAAAAATTTTTTATATATTACAAATTATACAAGTAATCAAAAATTCAAAGTAGGAGCTATAAATTTTTGTCATCCATCTCTAATATGTTATATCCCATTTAAAATAATATATATTATAGGATTGGGTTATAAAGAATTACCACAAAACAACGATATAGATAATTTTAATCTTTTAAAAAAATATCCATCTATTACTGATATTAATGTAGACGATACAACATATTACTTATTCTTACAAAATTTTATATCTGCGAAAGAATATTTTTACATGAGTTATATTGGATACTCATTAAAAAATGAATCTAAAATATATCCATGTAAATTAATTGAACAACTAATAACTTATATAACATTATATTTTTGTTTTAAAGGAGATGAAAAATTAAAAATAGAAAACAACAGAAAAAAAATTTCTCATCATCTTTTTAAAATACATAAAAAAGAACATCTTTATAATATATTAAATATACAAAAAATAGAACATACAAAAAAAAATCAAGTTAAAAATATTCATAAAATGTTTTTTAAAAATATAATTAGTTTGAAAAATATTAAAATAAATCATTTTTCAATTAATTTAAAAAATTTAATAGCTTTTTGGCAGCATCCAATACGATATTTCTTTAATTTTACCTTAAACACTAAATTTATAATAAAAAAAAAGCTATCTGTAACTGAACCATTTTTCATTGACCAATTAGAAAACTTTAAAATAAGCAACCTTTTATTAGAAAATATGATAAATAAAAAAGATATAAAAAATATATTAAAACAAATAGAATTATCTGGAACAATACCATATAAAGGTTTCGGAGAAATAGCTTTAACAAAAAAATGTAAAGAAATAAAAGAAATAGCAAATATAATCAATCAATATAGAATACTTCCTAAAACAAAAGACTTTAGTATTAAAATAGAAAAATATTATATTAAAGGTACTTTAACAGAGATACAAAATACAGGTTTACTTCGATGGAAAACAAGTTCAATTAACTATTCTGATCGAATATCGTTGTGGTTAGAACATTTAGTTTACTGTATTTTAGGGGGTATCGGAGAAAGTCGAATTATAGGAAATAAAAAACAAATATTTGCATTTCGTTCTATACCACATATTGTAGCATACAACTATTTATTAGCATATATTAAAGGATATATAGACGGAATTAAAAACCCTTTATTATTAATAAAATCAGGTGCAGCTTGGCTTGATAAAGTTTATGATATTAAAAATCATTGTATTCATAAAAACAAAAATATTAAACAAGAAGCATATAAAATATTATGTAATAAATGGATAGGAAATTCTTATATAAAAGGAGAAAAAGAAGATGTTTATATACAAAAAATTATTTCAAAATTAGATGTAAAAAAAATTTGTAATATTTCTAAAAAATGGCTAACTCCATTATTAATGTATAAAAAAATTAATGAAAAAAAAATTAAATATATTTAACATACCATGTAATGGTATAAAATTAATTGAAGCTTCTGCTGGAACTGGTAAAACCACTTCAATTGTATTAATGTATTTACGTTTATTGCTTGGAATAGGAAGCAAAAAAAATAATAAACCACTATTAATACAAGAAATATTAGTAGTAACTTTTACTAATTTTGCAAAAGAAGAAATATATAAAAGAATTAAAAAAAATATTGAACAATTATATTTATATTGCATTACTAAAAATACTAATAATTCTATTTTAAAACCATTTTTTAAAAAAATAAAAAATTTAGAAGAAACTATACATCTTTTAGAACAAGCAAAAAAAAATATAAATCACATGTCTATATATACAATACATGGATTTTGTAAAAATATTTTAAAATTAAATTTTTTGAATTTTCATCAAAAAATCATTGAAGATGAAAAATTATTATATTTACAAGCTACTGAAGATTTTTGGAGATCTTATTTCTATGAAGTACCTAAAAAAATAATTAATATAATCTTGCAAGATTATAAAAATCCAGAATCTCTTTTATCTGAGTTAAAACCAATATTTAATTTTAGAAAAGTATATTTTAAAAAAAAATTCAATAAAAATCAAAATCTTATAACATGTCATGAAGAAAACATTAACATAATAAATATTTTCAAAAAAAAATGGTTAGATTATAACCCGATTATATTAAATATAGTTAAAGAATTAAAACCTAATAAAAAAATATATAATGACTTTAATATATCTAGATGGCAAAAAAATATTACGAAATGGGCTGAATCTGAAACTGAAGATTATCAGATACCGATTACTTTAAAATATTTTTTAAAAGACACAATAATAAAAAATATAAAAAGTAATCAAATTCCATGTCATATTTTTTTTCAAGATATTGAAAAAATACTAAAAATAAAATTTTCTTTAAAAGATATTATTTTATTTCAAGCTATTAAAAAAATAACTAAATTCTTAAACAAAGAAAAACAAAAAAAATTTTTATTAGGATTTAATGATTTGTTAGATACCCTGCTAAAATATATTAAAAAAGAAAAAACATTAAGAAAACTAATAATTGAAAAATATCCAATAGTATTTATCGATGAATTTCAAGATACTGATATTCAACAATATCAAATTTTTAATATTTTATATAATAAAAATAATAAACAAACAGGATTGTTTCTTATTGGAGATCCAAAACAATCAATATATAGTTTTAGAGGAGCAGATATTTTTTCTTATTTATATGCCAAATCTAAAATTAAAAAATATTATTATCTTAATAATAATTGGAGATCTTCAAAAAATATATGCAAGGCTATAAATTACTTATTTTTACGTAACAAAAACCCATTTCTTTTTAAGGATATTCCATTTATAAAAATTTCTTCTTCATTCAATAATCAAAATATACAATTCAAAATTAAAGGAAGAATTCAAACTGCAATAAGTTTTTTCTTCAAAAAAAAAGAAAAAATATATATTAAAGACTATCAAGAATGGATTTCAAAACAATGTGCAAACGAAATTTGTTATTGGTTAATTTGCGCGAAAAAAGGTGAAGCAATACTAATTAATAAAGATAAAGAAAGAATTTTAAAAACAAACGATATTGTCATATTAGTCAGAAACAAAAATGAAGCAAATATTATTCAAAATTCATTAGAAAAAGTTAATATTCAATCTATTTATTCCTCTTCTAATCAAAATATATTTAAAACTACAGATGCTTTTGAACTACTTATAATACTGCAAACTATTTTACAACCAACTAATATAAAACTATTAAAACAATCTATTTTTACACACATCTTTTATAATATTTTATTACAAGGTAAAAAACAAAATAAGATAAAACAATCATATTTTATAATAAAAAAATTGTATGAATATCGTGAAATATGGAAAAATGTAGGAATTTTTTATACTATTAAAACTATAGTACTAGACTATCAAAAATATTCTAATGATTTAAATAAAACTCAATATTATCAAAAAAATATAAATTTTTTACACATAGCAGAATTATTAGAAAAACAATCGGAATATTTATATCAAGATTCATCTTTAATAAGATGGTTTGAAAACAAAATATTAGAAAAACAAAATATATTAGAAGATGAGCATATTCGATATTTTAAACAATCTAACGCAATTAAAATTATTACCATACATAAGTCTAAGGGATTAGAATATCCTATAGTTTGGATTCCATTTGCTGCAACTTATAAAAAATCAAATGTATATTTATATCATGATAAAAAAACATTTAAAATGTTTTTAGATCTAAATCAAAATAAAGAAACTGAAAAAATAGCAGATGAAGAAAGATTGGCAGAAGATTTACGTTTTTTATATGTTGCTATCACAAGATCAATTTTCCATTGTAGCATAGGTATGGGAGATATTATTAATAAAAAACACCAAAAAACAAATAATAATCATAAAAGTGCTTTAGGATATATTATACAACGTGGATGTTATATGAATTATAATAATTTATTAAATGAATTAAGTTTATTAAATGCTAAATCATATATTAAAGTAAAATATGATACAATGAATATTAAACTTCCTTATACTAAACAAGACGTATACTTACTATCTCCACCTCAATATATAATAAAAAAAATACAAAATTGTTTTCAAATAACAAGTTTTACAAAATTAAAAAAAGAACATGTTTCTCTTAATAAATCGCAAGACAATTATAATATAAATAATATTTTGGATTATAAAAGTATTTACAAAAAACAAATAATATTTGAAAATTTTCCAAGAGGAGAAAAAACAGGTATTCTCATGCACTATATATTAAATAAAATTAATTTTATAGAAAAATTAAATATTAACTTTTTTTATAAAGTCTTAAAACAATATGAATTTTCAGAAAAATGGGCTCCAATATTAATGTCTTGGGTAAATAATATTATTAATGTAAAATTAAAGAACATAAATGTTAATTTATCTATGTTAAAACAAAATCAATATATAAAAGAAATGAAGTTTTTTTTACCTATACAGAAAACATTAAATAGTATAGATTTTAATCATATTATTCAATCTTTAGATCCAATTTCATCTCTTACTTCTAAAATCTCGTTTAATCCAATTACTGGAATTTTAACAGGATCAATTGATTTAGTTTTTATTTGGAATGAAAGATATTATATAATAGATTATAAGTCTAATTATTTAGGAGATAATCAAAATTTATATTCTCTAAAAAATATAAAAAAAGAAATAATTAAAAATCGATATGATTTACAATATCAAATATATACAGTTGCATTACATCAATATTTAACTAAAAAACTTAAAAAATATAAATATAAAAACAACTTTGGTGGAGTTTTTTATATGTTTCTAAGAGGGATAAATAAAATAAATGAAAATAACAGTATTTTCTATACAATTCCAGATTACTTATTAATTAAAAAATTAATTAATTTATTTTTAATAAAAAATTAAATAATATTATTTACATGAAAACATTATTAAAAAATCTAGTAAAAATAAAAATTATACGTATAATCGACTTTACTTTCTCACAATTTATATCTCAAACAAATAATATTATTATGCTGATAGCAGCATGTATAAGCTTCGAAAGCAACAATGGTTATATTTGTTTATCTCTTGATTATTTTAAAAAAAACAATTTTTTTTCTATTCAAAATAAAAACATTATTAAAAAAATATTGTTTATTTTAAATACAAAAAAAATAAATTGGTCATTGGAAATATTAAACCATCATGCTTTTAGTAATGGAAATATTATAACACCTTTGGTGTTTTCTCAAAAAAAAATTTATCTTTATAAAATATGGAAATCTGAAAAAAATATCTTACAATATTTAAATCAACAACAAATTAATAATAATTTTGATTTAACTAAAACTCAAAAATTATTACAAGAATTATTTCCCAATGAAGAATATAATTATCAAAAAATAGCTGTAGTGTTAAGTATGATTAATCAAATAGTTTTTATTTTAGGAGGACCCGGTACTGGAAAAACTACTATAATAATTAAAATTATTATTATATTGATAAAAAATATAAAAAAAAATATTAAAATACAATTAGCAGCACCTACAGGAAAAGCAAAATCACGTTTAATTGAAGTATTAAACAATAGTCAAATATTTAATTTATACCTATCGTTAGAAGAAAAAACAAATTTCCTTTTAAAACCTGTTACTATACATGAATTATTAGGAATATCGCAAGTATCTGAAAAAATTTTTTTTCATAAAAAAAACCCTTTAAATATAGATGTTTTAATCATTGACGAAGTATCTATGATAGATATTTTAATGATGAATAACATTTTATCTGCTATTCAAAAAAATACTAAGATAATTTTTATTGGAGATCATAATCAATTATCTCCGATAGGAACAGGTTCTGTTTTAAAAAAAATTTATAATTATTCACATTATGGATATAGTTATGAAACTCAATCTATTTTAAATAAAATTACACAATGTTCCAATATATATAATAAAGAAAATAAAAATAATACTTATTTAATAGGCGATAAAATATGTGTTTTAACAAAAAATTATAGATTTCAAAAAAATTCAGGAATTTATATTTTATCAAATGCAATTTACCAAAATAAAAAAGAAATTTTTAGTAAATTATTTAATAATTTAATAAAAAATGTTTTTTTTTATGAGATTAATTGTGAAAACCAATATAAACAAATGATAGATAAAATTATTTTTTATAATAAAGAATATTGGGATAATATAGAAAAAAAAGAAAATATACAAAAAATTATAGAAACATTTCATAGTTATCAGGTATTATGTGTTATTCGAGATGGTCTATTTGGAATAAATAATATAAATAATATTTTAGAACAAACAATGTATAAAAAAAATATTATTAAAAAATATTTTTATATAAATAAAAAAAAATGGTATATAGGGAAACCAATTATGATCACTAAGAATAATAAATATTTTAATTTATCCAACGGAGATATAGGAATTACTTACTTAAATAATAAAAAAAAATTACACGTATATTTTTTAAACAATAATAATATTAAATATATTCCTGTTGATTTATTAGAAAATTATGAGACAGCTTGGTGTATTACTGTTCATAAATCACAAGGTTCTGAATTTAATCATACAACATTAATACTTCCAAATAAAAACTTAGAAATTTTAAATAAAGAGATTTTATATACAGCAATTACAAGATCTCGTAAAAAATTAAGTATTTTTTCAAATAAAAACATATTTATTATGACAGCAAAAAATACAAAAACAAAAAATTTTAATTAATTAAAATAAATCTATCATTAAAATTTTAGAACAACGTTGATAATTATACATTTTTTTCTTACTTTCAGGCAACATATCAATATTAACAATCATAAAACCTCTTTCTTGAAACCAATGAATACTATGAGTTGTTAATACAAATATTTTTTTTAAATTTATTTTTTTAGCATTCAATTTAATTGTTTTTAGTAACCAGTCACCTCTAGAAGAATTACGATAATCAGGATGCACTGCAACACATGCCATTTCTCCTAAACTTTCTTCAAAAAAGGGATATAATGCAGCACATGCAATAGTTAAATTATCACGTTCAATAATTGTAAATTTGTCTACTTCCATTTCTAATTGTTCCCTTGATCGACGTACTAAAATGCCTTTTTTTTCTAAAGGTCGAATTAATTCTAAAATTCCTCCAATATCATTAATATTAGCTTGTCTAATTTTTTCCGCAGATTCCATGACCATCTGTGTTCCAATACCCTCTCGAGAAAACAATTCTTGTAATAAAGCTCCGTTTTTATGGTAACTAATTAAATGACTACGATTTACGCCATTTTTACAAGCTTTTATAGATCCTTTTAAAAAACGTACTGTTGAAGAAATATAATCTCCATTATTTTCTAATTTTATGATCTTATTATTTATATCATTAGGTAATAATTCAGAAATAGTTGTTCCTTGATCGTCAAGAACTCCTTGATTACTACAAAAACCTATCATTTTTTCTGCTTTTAATTTAATACTAACTTGAGTAGCAATCTCTTCAGAAATTAAATTAAAACTTTCTCCTGTAACAGAAACAGCAACAGGACCGATTAAAACTATAGCACCATTTTTTAATTGACAATCAATGGCTCTTTTATCAATTCTTCTGATTTTACCAGAATGAACATAATCTATACCTTCATCTACGCCTAATGGTTGTGCAATAATAAAATTGCCACTTACAACATTAATATTTGCTCCTTGCAAAGGAGTATTACTTAAACTCATTGAAAGTCTTGCAGTAATATCAAGCTGTAATCTCCCGGCTGCTTGTTTTACTTGTTCTAAACATAGTAAATTAGTTACACGTATATATTTATGATATGTTATTTTAATTTTTTTCTCATTTAAATTAGAATTAATTTGAGGACAAGCTCCATATACTACTACTAATCGAATACCCAAGCTATGTAATAAACCAATATCATTAATAATACCAAAAAAATTTCCATATTTAATTGCTTCACCACTTAACATAATTACAAATGTTTTCCCACGATGTGCATTAATATAAGGAACACTATGTCGAAAACCCTGAACTAATTCAGTAGTACGCTCTTTCATAATAATCCTCTTGCTTTTTAACTTGAACCTATATATTATTTTTATCTAAACTAATATTTAAATTGAGATAATCTATAATTAAAATTTTAAAAATTAGAAATCTTATCATTATAAAATGATATGAATATTATAAAATTTGGAAGTTTTTTAAAAGATAGGATGTGTTTTGGTTGCGGGGGCCGGATTTGAACCAACGACCTTCGGGTTATGAGCCCGACGAGCTACCAGACTGCTCCACCCCGCTTTAATTAGTAAAAGAATACATCTTTAATAAACAAAATGCAACCTTTTTTTAAATACATTTTTAATTTTTTTTAAATATACTAATTTATATAAATTTAATAAATACTTAACAATATTAATATGTAATTTTAATATTTTAAAAATTTAAAATAATAAAAATATGAAGAAAATAATACTAAATATAATACTTATATGTATAATTTCATGTAATAATTATAATTTTAATCAAGGTCAACAATATAAAAAAAAACTAATTAAAAATTTTACTGAAGTCAATCAAATACATATTAAAACTAAAATAATTAATGAAAAAGATTTTCTTATACAATTAGAAAAAATTAAAAAATTTTCTCCAAATTTATATTCAAAAAATTTATATCTTTATAATAATATTAAAAAATGGTTAAAAAAATCGGATTTTAGTACATTAAACAAATTTGGAATTAAAACATTTCAAATGAAAGGAGTTGATAATTATGGGAATGTTAAAATTACTGGGTATTATACACCTATAGTGCAAGCTAGAAAAATAAAAAAAGATAATTTTATATACCCAATATATAGAATACCATCTATTTTTAAAAAACACCAAATTTTACCACAAAGAAAAGATATATATAATGGTGTTTTAAAAAAAGAATATATTTTAGCTTATAGTAATTCTTTACTAGACAATTTTATTATGGAAGTTCAAGGAAGTGGATTTATAGATTATGGAAAAAAAAATTCATTGACTTTTTTTAGCTATTCAAAAAAAAATAATTGGCCGTATACAAGTATAGCTCAAGTATTAATAAATCGAAGAGAAATTAAAAAAAATAATATATCTATACAAAGTATTAAAAATTGGTGTAATAAACATACAAATTTAGAAGTTCAAAAATTACTTGAAGAAAATAAATCTTTTGTATTTTTCAAGGAAACTTCAAAAAAAGAAGTATTTGGATCCAGTTCTATACCATTGGTAGCAAAATCAGCAATTGCCGTAGATAAATCTATAATAAAAAATGGAAGTATATTATTAGTACAAATACCTATACTTGATGAAAACGGTATTTTTGTTCATAAATATGAAATGCGACTATTATGCGCATTAGATGTAGGAGGTATGATTAAAGGGCAACATTTTGATATTTATCAAGGAATTGGAGAAAAAGCAGGTATACAAGCAGGGTTTTACAATCACTACGGGTATGCTTGGATATTAAAAACAAATTTAAAAAATAACTGAGCATCGAAACAATGAATATTATTCAATCAGGAATTACAAATAAAACAGCATCTATTGCAATAATAATTTCTAGATTTAATCAATTTATTAATAATAGTTTATTATCTGGAGCACTAGATACTTTAATAAGAATAGGTCAAATAAAAGAAGAGAATATTTTTAAAATATATGTTCCTGGAGCCTATGAAATCCCATTAATAGCAAGTTACATTGCAAAACATAAAAAATATAATGCTATTATTACAATAGGAACAATTATTAAGGGTAGTACAGATCACTTTAAATATATTTCAGGTGATATATATAGTAATCTTTCAAAAATTAGTATAAAACATTTTATTCCAATCACATTAGGAATATTGACAACAAATAATTTAGAACAATCTATTGAAAGATCAGGTTTGAAAATGGGAAATAAGGGATCTGAAGCTGCATTAGCAGCATTAGAAATGATAAATATTATAGAAAAATTAAAAAAAAATGATGATTAAATGATAAAATATAATGAATTTGAAATTATCTCTAATTTTTTTAATAAATATCAAAAAACAGATAAAAACCTTATTAAAGGTATTGGAGACGATAGCGCATTAATCAAAATACCAAAACATAATATCCTTGCAATTAGTACTGATACTTTAGTAGAAGGAACTCATTTTTTTAAAAATATAACTCCTAAAAATTTAGCGTATAAAACCATTGCTGTTAATCTTAGCGATCTAGCTGCTATGGGTGCTCTTCCTAAATGGATTACATTATCGATTACTATGCCTAAATCAGATAATCAATGGTTAAAATGTTTTAGTGAAAATTTTTTTAAAATTTTAAATCAATATAAAATTATACTTATTGGTGGAGATACTAATTGTGGTCCTTTAAGTATTACAATAAGTGTTTATGGGTTAATTCAAGGTGAAAAAGCGTTATTAAGGGAAAATGCTAAAGAAGGAGATTTAATATATGTAACAGGATATCTTGGAGAAAGCGCTGCTGGTTTTTTTTTATTACAAAAAAAAAAATATTTAATTAATATAAAAACAAAAAAATATCTTATTCAAAAACATCTTAATCCTATTCCACGCATTTCTGAAGGCATAATACTAAGAAATTTTGCTAATTCAGCAATAGATATCTCAGATGGATTAATTTCTGATTTAGGACATATATTAAAAAAAAGTCAATGTGGAGCTGATATCTATTTAAATAAATTACCTATTTCAAAAAATTTAACAAATAATTTTAAAAAAACTAATTATTTTAATTGGGCATTATATTTTGGAGAAGATTATGAATTGTGCTTTACAATTTCCAAAAAAAATATTAAAAAATTAAATTTAGCTATTCAAAAAAATTTAATTCAATGTAAACATATTGGATATGTTACTTCACAAGAAAAAGGTCTTAATTTAATAAAAAACAATAAAAAAGTTAATTTTAAAAACATAGGTTTTAATCATTTTAATTAAAATAATTTTCAAAAACTTTGGTAAAATATGAAAAATATATTTTATATGAAAAGAGCAATACAACTTAGTAAATTAGGAGAATTTACAACTGCTCCAAATCCTAATGTTGGTTGTGTAATTGTTAATAAAAATCATATTGTTGGCGAAGGATGGCATAAAAAATATGGAGAAAATCATGCTGAAGTGAACGCATTAAATATGGCAGGAGAAAAAGCAAAAGGAGGAGTTGCATATATTACATTAGAACCATGTAACCATTTTGGAAAAACTCCTCCATGCTGTGATGCACTAATTAATTTTGGTATAATTCATGTAATTATATCAAATTTAGATCCAAACCCAAGAGTATCCGGAAAAGGAGTAATTTATCTTAGAGAACATGGTATTTTTGTAGAAGTAGGCTTATTATCAAAAGAATCTAAAAAATATAATAAAGGTTTTTTTAAACGTATGAATACTGGATTTCCATGAATACAACTTAAACTAGCAATGTCAATAGACGGAAGAATTGCTATGCAAGATGGTGAAAGTAAATGGATTACTTCTCAATATTCACGTCAAGATGTTCAAATGTTTCGGGCTAAAAGTTCAGCAATCTTAAGTAGTAGTAAAACTATTCTACAAGATAATGCACAATTAACTGTACGTAAAGAAGAATTTAATAAAACAACACTATCTAAATTTCCTGAGCACGATTTTAAACACCCAATAAGAGTTATTATAGATAGTCAAAATAGAATGAAAAAATCACATAAGATAATGCATACAAAAGAAAAAATTTTATTAATGAGGTTAAAACCAGATAATGAATTATGGCCTGAAAATATAAAACAAATTATCATAAAACCATATAAAAATAAAATTAATATTAAATCTACATTAAAATTTTTAGGAAATTTAAATATTAATAATCTGTGGATAGAAGCTGGCAGTACTTTATCTGGTTGCTTATTAAAAATGCAATTAATAGATGAAATAATTATATATATCGCACCTAAAATATTAGGACATGAAGCAAAACCATTATTTGTATTAAAAAATGATTTAAAACTATTCGAATGTTTTAAATTTAATTTTTTAGATTTTAGAAAAATAGGACCAGATATTAGATTAATATTAGAACCTCTACAAAAAATAAACAATTAGGAAAGTTGTATAATGAACCCAAATTTTCGGAGAAAAGCCCGTGCTTGTGCTGTACAAATGCTTTATTCCTGGGAGATTTCCCAAAATAACATAAAAGATAATGCAATAGAATTTTTAAAAGAGAAAAACAAAAGAAATATTGACTTAAAATATTTTTATGATTTAATTTTAGGAATAACAAGTAACTGTAAAAATATAGATAATTTAATAAAACCTTATTTATCTCGTTCTTTAAAAAAATTAGGACAAGTAGAAAAGGCGATTCTTCGAATTTCATTTTATGAATTGTATAATAGAAATGATATACCTTATAAAGTTTCTATTAATGAAGGTATTGAATTGGCTAAATTATTTGGATCTGAAGATAGTCACAAGTTTATTAATGGAGTTTTAGATAAAGCTGCATTACAAAAAATAAACAAAAAAAAATAATGTTATTTTAATTTTTAAAATTTTACTTTTTTTACAAATAAAATCATATACTAAAATATATTTATATTTTTAATATGATGATATCCAAGAAAAAATTTTTTTTTCAATTCCTTCCGCATCTAATTGATAATTACTTCTAATTTCTTTTTGACTACCTTGAGCAATAAATGTATCTGGTAGTCCAATATTTAGTACTGGAAGTAAAATTTTTTTTGTCATAATAAATTCATTTACTGAACTACCTGCTCCGCCTGAAATAATTCCTTCTTCAATAGTAACTAAAAATTGATATTTAGAAGATAATGTAACAATTATATTTGTATCTAATGGTTTAACAAATCTCATATCGACAAGTGTTGCATTTAAATTATTTGCTGCTAATAAAGCTGATTCTAGTAAAGCACCGAAATTTAAAATTGCTATTTTACATCCTACTCTTTTTAAAATAGATTTACCCAATGGTATTATACGCATTGGCATTAATGGAACACCTATTCCTTTACCTTTAGGATATCTGACTACAGTAGGACCTTTTTTGTACATATATGCAGTATATAGCATCTGTCTACATTCATTTTCATTGCTTGGAGTCATAATAACAATCCCAGGAATACATCTTAAATAAGCTAAATCAAAAATACCTTGATGAGTTGGTCCATCATTACCTACTATCCCAGCTCTATCAATAGCAAATAAAACAGATAATTTTTGCAATGCAACATCATGTATAATTTGATCATAAGCACGTTGTAAAAAAGTCGAATAAATTGAAACAACAGGATTATATCCTGCAACAGCTAAACCAGCCGCAAAAGTAACTGCATGTTGTTCGGCAATAGCAACATCAAAATATTGATTAGGAAATAAACGAGAAAAATTTAACATACCCGAACCTTCACACATCGCAGGCGTAATAGCAATTAACTTTTTATCAATACTAGCTATTTCACAAAGCCAGGAACCAAATACTTCTGAATAAGTAAGAATTTTATTATTAGAAGATGAAAAATTATTTTGAGGAACTGTATGCCATTTAATTGGATCTAACTCTGCTGGAAGATAACCTTTTCCTTTTTTTGTTACTAAATGTAATAAACAACTACTTTTTTTCTTTTTTATATCTTTTAATAGATTAATTAAATTAAAAATATTATGTCCATCAAAAGGTCCTAAATATTGAAAAGATAAATTTTCAAAAAATGAATTTTTTACTATATGATTGTGTTGAATAGTATTTAAACTTTTAAAATGTTTATTTAAAGCACCTATATTTTTAGAAATAGACATTCCATTATCATTTAATATAACCAATAAGTCAGATTGTATTTCGCCAGCATGATTCATTGCTTCAAACGCCATTCCAGCGCTCATTGCTCCATCTCCAATAACAGAAATAGTTTTTCTATTTTTTCCTTCTTTTTGAGCTGCAACTGAAAGACCTAAACCTGCACTAATGGAAGTTGAAGAATGACCCGTACCAAATACATCGTACTTACTTTCTCCACGAAAAGGAAATGGATGTAATCCATTTTTTTGTCTAATACTAATAATCTTTTTAAATCTTCCAGTTAATATCTTATGAGGATAAGATTGATGTCCGACATCCCATAATAAATTATCAAAAGGCGTATTATAAACATAATGTAAAGCGACTGTAATTTCAACTACACCTAATCCAGATGCACAATGTCCTTCAGTAATGAAAATTATATCTAATAAATATTTTCTCAATTCAATACATAATTGAGGTAATTGTTTAATTGATAAATATCTTAAACTTTCGACTGAATTAGCTAAAGATAAAATTGGATATTTTTTAATATCAAAATTCATTAGGAACTCATTATTAAATTCATTTTGAGCGTTTAATTATAAAATCTGTTAATAATTTTAATTTATTAATAATAAAATGTTTTTTTTTAAAAAATTTTAAAATAGATAACGCTTCTTGATGTAAAATTTGTATTTTCTCTTGAGATTTTTTTATTCCAATTAAATACGGATATGTATTATATATATTGTGATTTTTATTTAATTTTTTAGTATCGTTATTAAAATCAAAAATATCATCTTGAATTTGAAAAGCTAAACCTATTGAAATAGCATAACGATCTAATAGTAACAATATTTCTTTAGAAAAAAAATTTGAAGATAAATATGATAATCGAATAGACGATCTAATTAAAAACGCAGTTTTATATAAATAAATTTTTTCCAATTCAGTAATGTTAAGTTCTTTTGTGTTTTTTTGTAAATCCAATGCTTGTCCAATACACATACCAGTACATCCAATAGCATAAGATAATTCAGAAATAATTTTTAAACGTTTTCTATTTGAAACACCAGGCATAACATGCGTAGATAAAATATTAAATGCTAAGCTTTGCAGTGCATCTCCAGCAAGTATAGCAAAATTTTCACCATATTTTATATGACAAGATAATTTACCTCTTCGAAAATAATCATTATCAATACATGGTAAATCATCATGAATTAATGAATAAGAATGAATTAGTTCAATAGATATAGATATTACATCTAATGTAACAATATTTACTTTAAACATTTCTCCAATAGTATAAACTAAACATGCACGTAATCTTTTTCCTCCTATTAAAGTACCGTATTTCATAGATTTTATAAGAATCGAAGTCTGAGAAGGCAAATTATTTAATACATTAAGTAATTTATTATTTATACGATTTTGATAAATATTATAAAAATTAGAAAAATTCATATTTAAATGCCTAGAAATTAAAAAATAGTTAATATAAATTTTTATTAATTATACTTATAAATATTATTTTTTACAAAAACAATTAAATATAAACCATATAAAAACTAAAAAAACTTCGAATAAAAAAATTTGTGAAACATTTAAAAAAGTATATAACCATCCATTTATAATACCCCCTAAAGATATCCCTAAATATTGACTAGTAGAATAAATGCTCATAATACTACCTTTATAATCATTAGTAGATATTTTTTGATTTAAATATGAAGGAAGAAATATTTCTAATATATTAAAAGCTATAAAAAAAACCTGTAAAGATAATATCAAAAATAATAAATTATTATAAAAAAATAAAAAACATAATGATGACAAAAAAATAAAAAACACACATACTTCAATAATGTTTTTTAAACAAAAATAAAACTTACCATAAAATATAATAAAATATAAAATAAAAAAAGAAAAAATTATAGTAACCAAATAAACAATCCAATGATAATTTAATACAAGTCCAGAAATCTCTAATTGATGCGGTATAATTAAGAAATGCATTGTTAATAAAAAATGCAAACAAAATATACTAAAATAAAATCTAAAAAAATTTATATTAAATAAATACTTAATATTATTTTGATTGAAAAAATTTATTTCTTTTTTTAATTTATTATTTCTATTTTTTTTATTTACATATGAAGGAATTGTACAAAAAACAATTAACATACAAATAATTGAAAATATAGCAGAAATCCAAAAAATAAAAGCAAAATTAAATTTTTCAATCACTAAAGAACCGAAAACAACAGCAATTAAGAAAGAAATAGCAAAACTTGCACCTATAGCAGAAATAGATTTAATGCGATTTTCTTTCCTTATCAAATCAGATAACAACGCCATAGAAACACCAGAAATAGCTCCAGCACCTTGTATAGCTCTTCCAATAATTAACCCCCAGATAGAATTTGTATTTGCAGCTATCATACTACCGATAAAGAAAATAAAAAGACCAAATATAATTATTTTCTTTCGACAAAATTTATCAGATAAAACACCAAATGGAACTTGAAATATCATTTGAGTAATAGCATAAACACTCACTGATAATCCAATTAAAAATTTATTCCCTCCATTTAAATATAATCCATGTTTGCTTAAAACTGGAAGAATAGAAAAAATTCCCAACATACGTAACAAAAAAACAATACAAAAACTTAATGTTACTTGTAATTCAAAATAATTCATTTTATAATTTTTCATTTTAAACTCAATATTTTTTAAAAACTTTTTATATTATAAAAAATTATGCTATCAATAAAAAATACTAAAAAAAATCTAAATTACGAAAAAATAGAAAAAGATTTAGAAGGATACTTAAAAAATAATAACGATTGGGATATTCATGTAGCAGAAGAAATCGCAAAAAAAGAAAAAATTATACTTACAGATAATCATTGGGAAATAATATATTTCATAAGAAAATTTTATATTAAATATAATTTGACTCCATCAATGCGTATGTTAATTCATGGTATTGAAAAAGAATTAGGAAAAAAAATTCATAGTATTTATTTATTCCAACTATTTCCTAAGGGTCCTGCAAAACAAGCTAGTAAAATAGCTGGAATACCGAAACCTTCGCAATGTTTATAAAAAATATTAAAATTTAAAATGAATCGAAATTAATATATTAAAAAAAACAACGATTATAATAGATAAATAAAATATTTTTCTAGAAAATTTAAAGTGATTTTTTTCTTGTATGTTCAAATACGATATATATAACCAGTAGAAATTTAAAATAAGATTAAAAAAAAGAAAAATATAACCTAAATAACCTAAAAATGTTAACATAGAACTAGATAATATAAAACATATTATATAATAAAAAATATGTTTTTTTGTTTTTAAAACACCTTTTACTATTGGGAAAAGAGGCAAATTTGCATTTTTATAATCTTCTATATAAATAATAGAAATAGCATAAAAATGAGCCATTTGCCAAAATATAAAAATAATAAATAATAAAATACAAACTGAATTAATAGTATTATTAGCTGCAGTATATCCAATTAAAGATGGTATTGATCCCGAAAAGCTTCCAATAAAAGTAGAATATATTGATTTTCTCTTTAAAAATGTATAAATAAAAACATAAATAACAAATCCAATTATTGATAAAAACATTGATAAAGCATTTACTAAAAAACCTAATATAAATACACCTAATCCACCTATAATTAATCCAAAAATAAAAACTGAAATAGGTTGAAGTAATTTTTTAACTAAAACTCTATTTTTTGTCCTATGCATTTTCGAATCTATTTCTATATCAATAAAATTATTAAATACACAACTAGAAGCAATAACCAAAGACGCTCCTAAAATAGTAGAAATAAACAAAAAAATATTAAAAGATAAGTGAGACGAAAATAAAAAACCACCTATAATTAAGATTATATTCCCAAAAATAATACGAGGTTTTATTATTTCTAAATAATATTTCAACATATAAATAAACATATTTTCAAATTATTTTTATATCATAACATGATGATTTAAATTAAACATAATCCATATAGAACCAAAAACAACAATAAACATAATAATTAAAACAAACAATAAAGACGCTAAATACCAATAATTTTTTTGAATACTATTTAAATGTAAAAAATATATAAAATGTATAATAATTTGAAGTAAAGCACAAAATACAACTATTAACCGACTAATTGAATCAGAAAAATATTGATTTATAACAATTAAAAATGGAATGATAGTTAACAACATAGAAAATAAAAAACCATATATATAAGATTGCACTTTATGATTAAAGCAAAACTTTAATTTAAAAGATTTACGCATTAAATTACTCCATTTAAATAAATAAAAGTAAAAATACAAACCCATATAATATCTAGAAAATGCCAAAATAAACTAAAACATGATATGCGAATTTGAATAGTATTAGTTAAACCTAATTTAAAAATCTGATAAATAATTGATAATAATAAAATTAAACCAAAAATAATATGAATACCATGTATACCTACAATTGTGAAAAAGATAGAAAAAAAAGCATGTTGATTAGGAGTATAGTTTTCTATAAATAAATTATAAAACTCATTAGCTTCTAGAATAAGAAAAATTACACCTAAAAAAAAGGTAATAATCAAATAAAAATAAATCATTTTTATATTTTTCTTATCTTTTTCTATAGTTAACATGGCACATGTAAATGAACTTAGTAATAAAATAAATGTTTCAAAAAAAATAGAAGATAAATTAAAAATTTTATAACTAATAAAATTTATAGTTAAATTATGAAAAATAATTGCATATACGGCAAATAAAACAGCAAACATAATGCAATCACTCATTAAATATATCCATAATCCAAACAATTTATTATTGTGTAATTTTTCATCTTTTTTTTTGAAAAAAGGATATGATATTTGATCTTTTGTTTTTTTTGTCATTTTAACCTACTTTTTTAACATTAAAAGATTTTTGATCTTCTATTTTTTTAATTTCTTCTATAGAAATGATATAATCATTATCTTCATTAACACTTTTAATAATTAAACTTGCAATTATTACAAAAAAAGATAATGAACATAACCAAAAAATATGCCAAACAGCAGAAAAACCAAATATTAAAGATAAAAAACCAATAAAAAATCCTAATTCTGTATTTTTTGGCATATGAATTTCATGATAATTAATATTTTTTATACGTTTATTTTGCTTTTTTGTTTCCCAAAAATCATCTCTATGTTTAATATCAGGAATAATAGCAAAATTATAAAATGGAGCAGGAGAAGAAGTAGACCATTCTAACGTTCTTCCATCCCATGGATCACCAGTATGATCTAAATTATTATGACGATTTTTTATTGAAATATAAAATTGAATTATCTGACATATAATACCTATTCCAATAAAAAAAGCACCAATAGCAGCAATACATAATAAAAAATGAAATTCTGTATCAATATTCTGACTTAAACGACGAGTCATTCCCATAAAACCTAAAAAATATAAAGGCATAAAAGCAGTAAGGAAACCTATTATCCAAAACCAAAATGCACGTTTCCCCCAAGTTTCATTTAAAGTAAAACCAAATAATTTTGGAAACCAATAGTTAATTCCAGCGAAACAACCAAAAACAACGCCACCAATGATTACATTGTGAAAATGAGCAACTAAAAAGACACTATTATGTAAAATGAAATCAGCTGGAGGAATAGATAATAATACACCAGTCATTCCACCAATAGAAAAAGTTAATAAAAATCCAATAGTCCATAACATTGAAGAATGCATATGAACACGACCTTGATACATAGTAAATAACCAATTAAAAATTTTTACTCCAGTAGGAATTGCTATAATCATAGTAGTAATTCCAAAAAAAGCATTAATATTTGATTGCGCACCCATCGTAAAGAAATGATGTAACCAAACAATAAAAGATAAAATAGTAATAGCTAATGTTGCCCAAACTAAAGAAACATATCCAAATAAACGTTTCTTTGAAAAAGTAGCTACTATTTCTGAAAAAATACCAAATACAGGTAAAACTAAAATATATACTTCTGGATGTCCCCAAATCCATATTAAGTTAACATACATCATAGCATTTCCACCAAGATCATTAGTAAAAAAATGAAAATCAAAATAACGATCTAAGGTTAATAATAACAAAGTTACAGTTAATACTGGAAAAGATATAACTATTAATATATTTGTGCATAAAGATGCCCAAGTAAATACAGGCATTTTGAAAAAATTCATACCAGGAGCTCTCATTTTTAGAATAGTTACTAAAAAATTAATTCCTGTTAAAGTTGTTCCAATACCGGAAATTTGAAGACTCCAAATCCAATAATCCACTCCCACTCCAGGACTATATTTAATACCAGATAATGGTGGATAAGCTAGCCAACCAGTTTGTGCAAATTCACCTACTCCTAAGGAAATAGTTAATAATACAGCACTACTTACATTTAACCAAAAACTTAAACTATTAAGAAAGGGAAAAGCTACATCTCTAGCACCAATTTGTAATGGCACTACTAAATTCATCAATCCAATTACAAGAGGCATTGCCACAAAAAAAATCATTATTACACCATGTGCTGTAAATATTTGATCATAATGATGTGGTGGTAAAAAACCATGCTGTCCTGAAGAAGAAATTACTTGTTGAGCACGCATCAATATTGCATCTACAAATCCTCTAAATAACATAATAAAAGCCAATATTCCATACATAATAGCTATTTTTTTATGATCAACAGTAGTAAACCATTCTAACCATAGATATTTCCATTTCTTATAATAAGTAATACCCGAAATTAAGCATAATCCAATTAAAATAATAACAGTGTACGTAATCATTATAATAGGTTCATGATAAGGTATAGAGTTTAATGTTAATTTTCCAAACATATTCATCTCTCCCGTACTTTAAAAAAAAGTATATTAAATCTATTCAAAATTTATTTTTAAAAAAATTAATGAAATATTTTATTAAATAACGTTTTATCAACATTAGAAAAATATTCTACATAATGATTTTCATTAGGCAAAGAGACTTTATTAAACATTTTTATAGTATTTAATTTTTTTGGCGAATTTTTTATATTATTAATCCAATTTGTAAACATTTTTTTGTTTGGTAATGAGATTACAGTAAATTTCATATTAGAAAATCCTTTTCCACTATAATTAGCAGATATTCCTTTGTATTTTCCTGAATCATTAGAAATTAAATTTAATTTCGTTATCATTCCAGGCATAGCATATATTTGACTACCCAGAGAGGGAATAAAAAAAGAATTCATAACAGAATTTGATGTTATACGAAAAACTACTGGTCTATTTGTAGGAAAAGCAATTTCATTAATACTTGCTATGCCATATTCTGGATAAATAAACAACCATCTCCAATCTAATGCAATAACATCTATTTTTATAGGCTTATATTTAGATACTATAGACTTTTTAGGGTCTAAAATATGACAATAGTTCCATGTTAATAATGCTAAAAAAGAAATTATTAAAATAGGTATAATCCATACTACTGTTTCTATTATTTTAGATTCAGACCAATTTGGTTTATATATTTGATTAATATTTGAAGAACGATATTTGACTGAAAAATATATTGTCATAAAAAGAACAGGAATAACAACAAATAACATCATTATAAACGATGTTAAAATTAAAGAAGATTCTTGTTTTGCAATCGTTCCATGTGGGCTCAATAACATACTATTACAACCATTTAATATAAAAATAATTGAAGTTAATAATAATATCTTAAAAAATTTGTAAAAATTTACACATATCATTTCAAAAAAACTCCAAAATTTAATATTTATTAATTAAGTGATAATTATTTTACTTAATTACAAATTTTATATTTTTAAAATACTAATAATTTTTGAAATAATTGAATTATTTTTCAAAAATTGATAAAATTTAAAATAAAAAAATCTGTTTTTATTAAGTATTTAAATTATAGTAAATAATAGAATTATTACTTAAAGAAATTATTTTAAAATAGTTTTATAAAATCTCATATAAAAAAAATTTTATAACTATTTTTCTTATAATATGAATTAGGATATAAAATTAATTTTATGTGTTTAGAAAAAATAAAAAAATATTTAATCTCAAAAATAAATATAAGCAATATTGAAATTTATAATGATAGTAAATTTCATAAATACAATCAAAGTAGTCTTACACATCTAAAAATAATTATTGTTAGCGATAATTTTATTAATAAAAACACAATTAATAGACATCGTTTAATCTTTAAAAGATTAAATGAAATACACAAACAAAAAATATATTCAATTACATTATATACTTACACTGTAAACGAATGGGAACATAAAAAACATAAAAAAATTAATTCTCTAAAATGCTTTAAAAAATCATAATAAAAAAACTATCATAATATAAGATAAAAAATTTTAAGATAAATGTTCAAATAAAAATTTCAATTAAACAAGTATAAAAATTTTATAAAAATAAAAAAATATCTAAAATTAACTGATAAATGTAATTGTTTAAGGTAATAAGATGAAATTTCTTCTGGAAAAAAACAAAGACGCAGGTCATCGTGTTACAATCAATATTCCAAAAATAATAATAGATAATGCTCTTATTAAAGAGTTTGCTAAAATTAATCAAAAAACAAATATTAATGGTTTTAGAAAAGGGAAAATACCTATTAAAATAATACAGAATAGATATGGAAATAGTGTTTATTATGATGTATTTAACAAACTAATGCAAAAATTTTTTTTAGAGTTTTTAAATAAAGAAAAAATTAATATTATTGGTTATCCTAAATATCATATAGATAAAAAAGAAGAACAAAATGACAATTTTAAATATTCTGTTACTTATGAAGTATATCCTAAAGTTAAAGTAAAAGATTTAAGCTTAATTAAAGCAGAAAAAATTATTGTTAATGTTACCGACGAAGATATAAAAAAAAATATAATAGATAGCCAAGAAGAAAAAAACACATGGTATCAAGTTAGTAGATCTATTAAAATTAATGATCGCGTTACAATTAATTATTGCGCTTATGAGAATAATAAAAAAATAGAACAATTTGATAAAAAAAATGTTCAATTTATTGTTTTTAAAAATCATTTATTAAATGAATTAAATAATAAAATTATTAATCATTATACTAATGATATTATTTTTTTAAAAATATTTTTTTCTTCATTTCACCCAGAAAAAGAACTTACTAATAAACACATAACGTTGAAAATTAAAATAATAAAAATTGAAGAAAAACAAGATATACAAATAGATACAAAGATTAAAAATACAAAATTTATTGAATTAAATTTAAAATCCATAAAAAATAAAACAATTAAAGATATAAATCAATTAACTCAAAATTATTTAAAAAACCAAATTATACAAAAGTTAATAAAAGTAAATCCAATCAAAATACCCCCTATTTTATTACAAGAAGAAATAAAAAATTTACATAAAAAACTAATAGAAGAATACAAATCAGAAACAAAAAATATTTTAGATAAAAAATATCATGTTAATCTTTCATTACACGCTAAAAAAAGGTTATATACTAAATTTATTCTAGAAAAAATTATTAATGATAATAAAATTTCGATAGATGATAAAAAAATAAAATTAAAAATTAAAGAAATGGCTGAAAAATATAAAAAATCATTAGAAATTATTAATTTATATAAAAAAAATGAAATGTTAAAGAAAACAATAAAAAATTTAGAATTAGAAAAAAAAGTTATAAAATTTATAAAAAATAAAATTAAAATTACAGAAAAACCTTATACTTTCAATGAATTTATAAATTATCACTTAAATTATCAAGAAGAATTATTTTTTTAAAAATCATAATTTTTTATAATTCTATATATCTTTATATATATCTTTAAAAAATAGTTTAATTATTAAAAATTTTAATATTTTACTTTTTAAACTTAATTTTTACCAAGAGAATCCTAAATAATGTCTAATTCAATATTAATTCCAATGGTTGTTGAACAACATTCAAGAGGAGAACGTTCATATGATATATATTCAAGATTATTAAAAGAACGTATAATTTTTATGAGTGGTAATATAGAAGATAGTATGGCTAATACTATTATAGCTCAAATGCTCTTCTTAGAATCTGAAAACCCAGAAAAAGATATATTTTTATATATTAACTCACCAGGTGGAATTATTACTTCTGGTATGTCTATTTATGATACGATGCAATTTGTCAATCCAGATATAAGAACTATTTGCATAGGTCAAGCATGTTCAATGGCTGCTTTTTTATTAGCAGCTGGTACTAAGGGAAAAAGATGTTCTTTATTAAATTCTAGAATTATGATTCATCAACCGTTAGGTGGATTCCAAGGACAAGCATCAGATATTGCTATTCATGCCAAAGAAATTATTACAATGAAAAAAAAATTAAATCAATTATTTTCTTTTCATACTGGACAATCTATTAAAAAAATAAATAAAGATACAGAAAGAGATTGCTTTTTATCAGCAAATCAATCTATTAAATATGGATTGATTGATTTAATTCTAACGAAACGAACATAAAAATATAAAATATTTTTTTATTTTAAAAATCAAATAGAATCTATTTACTCAAAAAAATCAATCAATATAAAAAAAGAGGTTTAAAATATGACAGATAAGAGTAAAGATGATTCTACAACATTACTTCATTGCTCTTTTTGTGGAAAAACACAAAAAGAAGTAGACAAGCTTATTGCTGGACCATCAGTTTATATATGTAATGAGTGCATAAAATTATGTAATAATATTATTGAAGAAACAAAGACATTAAAAGATGTTCAGAATGATAATTTAAAAGATTTACCTACACCATCTGAGATAAAAAAATATCTTGATAGCTATGTAATAGGACAAGATCATACAAAAAAAGTTTTATCTGTAGCTGTTTATAATCACTACCAACGTATTCGAAATATCAATACAAATCCAGAAAAAGCTGAACTTGGTAAAAGTAATATTTTATTAATTGGACCTACTGGAAGTGGAAAAACTTTATTAGCAGAAACATTAGCAAAACTATTAAATGTACCATTTAGTATTGCAGATGCTACTACTTTAACTGAAGCAGGATATGTAGGGGAAGATGTCGAAAATATAATACAAAAATTATTGCAAAAATGTAAATATAATATTAAAAAAGCAGAATTAGGAATTATATATATAGATGAAATAGATAAGATTTCTAGAAAATCTGATAATCCTTCTATAACTAGAGATGTATCAGGAGAAGGAGTTCAACAAGCTTTGCTAAAACTAATTGAAGGAACTCTAGCATCTGTTCCACCACAAGGTGGTCGTAAACATCCACAACAAGAATTCTTACAAATTAATACTTCAAATATTTTATTTATATGTGCAGGAGCATTTTCAGGATTATCAAAAATAATTGCGAAAAGAATTAATATAAACAGTGAAATTGGATTTAATGCAGAAATCAATAATAAAAATCGTAAAAAATCAGAAAAACACCTATTAAAACAAGTCGAACCAAAAGATCTAATAAAATTTGGATTAATTCCTGAATTTATTGGACGTTTACCTATTATTACAATAGTAAACGAATTAACAGAAACTGCACTAACTGAAATATTATGTAAACCTAAAAACGCTTTAATTAAACAGTATCAAACATTATTTAACTTAGAAAAAGTTAAATTAGAATTTGATAAAAAATCAATTAAATTAATTGCAAAACAAGCAATATTAAAACAAACAGGAGCAAGAGGATTAAGATCTATTATTGAAAAAGTTTTATTGAATATAATGTATGAATTACCATCAATGCAAAATGTGGAAAAAGTAATAATCAATGAAGAAGTAATAAATTTACAATCGTCACCTAAAATAATATATAAAAAAAATCAATCAAAAAAAGCATCTGGTGAATAAACAATAAAAGTCCTAATAAAATTTGACTTGAACTTTACTTATTTTTAAAAAACTGAATATCAAATGTAAAATAATTATTAATATAAATTAGATTAATTATAAATATAACTGTATATTTTTATATCTTGCAGTTTTCAAATTTACACACAGTAGCGGAAATTCAACTAAGAGAGAGCTCTATGAATTCTGAGCGTTCTGAACGCATTAAAATTCCCGTTTTACCATTAAGAGATGTAGTTGTATATCCTCATATGGTCATTCCATTATTTGTAGGTCGTAAAAAATCAATTAAATGTATTGAAACATCTATGAATAATGATAAAAAAATTATGTTAATTGCACAAAAAGAAGCATCGAAAGATGAACCAAATACAAATGATTTGTTTAATATAGGAACTATTAGTTCAATTTTACAAATGTTAAAACTTCCAGATGGTACAGTAAAGGTATTAGTTGAAGGTTTACAACGTGCTTATATAAAAAATTTAATTAATACAGGAGAACATTATATTGCTGAAGTAGAATTAATCAGTACTTCTAATATTTTAAATAAAGAACATAAAGTATTAATTAGAACTACAATTAATCAATTTGAATCTTATATTAAACTTAATAAAAAAATTCCATCAGAAATATTAAATACTCTTAATAATATAACAAATTCAGAAAAACTAGCAGATACAATTGCAGCTCATATGCCATTAAAATTAAATGATAAACAATCAGTACTTGAAATAAAAAATATAAATAAAAGACTAGAATTTTTAATGGCAATAATGGAATCAGAAATAGATCTATTACAAGTAGAAAAAAGAATTAGAAATCGTGTTAAAAAACAAATGGAAAAAAGTCAAAGAGAATATTATTTGAATGAACAAATAAAAGCTATTCAAAAAGAACTCGGTGATATGGATGAAATTCCAGATGAAAATAAAGTTTTAAAACGTAAAATTAAATCTTTAAAAATGCCTAAAGAAGCTAAAGAAAAAACAGAATCAGAACTACAAAAACTAAAAATGATGTCACCTATGTCTGCAGAAGCAACTGTTGTACGAAGTTACATTGATTGGATGATACAAGTTCCTTGGAATGTAAAAACAAAAATAAAAAAAGATATTCAAGAAGCTAAAAAAATTCTTGATATTGATCATTTTGGACTTGAAAAAGTTAAAGAAAGAATATTAGAGTATTTAGCAGTACAAAGTAGAACAAATAAAGTTAAAGGTCCTATTTTATGTTTAATTGGACCTCCAGGTGTAGGTAAAACATCGTTAGGTAAGTCTATTGCAAGATCTACAGGTAGAAAATATGTAAGAATGGCACTAGGTGGAATAAGAGATGAAGCTGAAATTAGAGGTCATCGTCGTACATATATAGGATCAATGCCTGGAAAATTAATTCAAAAAATGATTAAAGCTAAGGTAAAAAATCCATTATTTTTACTTGATGAAATTGATAAAATGTCTTGTGATGTTAGAGTAGATCCAGCTTCTGCATTATTAGAAGTTCTTGATCCAGAACAAAATATTAATTTTAATGATCATTACTTAGAAGTAGATTACGATCTCTCTGACGTAATGTTTGTTGCAACTTCAAATTCAATGAATATACCTGCTCCACTACTTGATAGAATGGAAATTATTCGACTTTCCGGTTATACAGAAAATGAAAAATTAAATATTGCAAAATCTTATTTATATCCTAAACAAATTGAAAGAAATGCTTTAAATCCCAATGAATTAACAATTACTGATTGCGCTATAATGAATATTATTCAATACTACACACGGGAAGCTGGTGTTCGTAGTTTAGAACGTGAAATATCTAAAATATGCAGAAAAGTAGTAAAAAAATTAATTTTGAATAAATCTTTAAAATATATTGAAATAAACAATAAAAATATTAGTGATTTTTTAGGAATAAAACGATTTGACTATGGTAAAACAAACAAATCCAATCAAATTGGACAAGTAGTTGGATTAGCATGGACAGAAGTTGGTGGAGAGTTATTAACAATTGAAACAGCATGTGTTTCAGGCAAAGGAAAACTTACTTATACTGGTTCTTTAGGTGAGGTAATGCAAGAATCAATTCAAGCTGCAGTAACAGTAGTTCGATCTCAAGCTAAAAAATTGGGAATTAAAAAAGATTTTTACGAAAAACATGATATTCATGTACATGTTCCAGAAGGTGCTACTCCGAAAGATGGTCCGAGTGCAGGTATTGCAATGTGTACTGCTATAGTTTCTTCTTTAACAAAAAATCCAGTTAAATCTAATGTTGCTATGACAGGTGAAATTACATTACAAGGAAAAGTATTAACTATTGGAGGTTTAAAAGAAAAACTACTAGCAGCACATCGTGGAGGTATTAAAACAGTCTTAATCCCATATGAAAACCAATGTCATTTAGAAGAAATACCAAAGAATATTATTGATGGATTAATAATACATCCAGTTAAAAACATTGAAGAAGTATTAAAATTGGCATTAGAAAATATACCTTATGTATGATAATAAAATATATTTATATCAAAGTAAATTTGGCTGGCAAAAAGTTGTCAGCCTTTATAGTACAAATTAAAAAATTATAAAATTTCAATATAAAATTAAAAATATTTAGGATTTGTGTATTATGATTAAATTTTTTAATCTACGATTAAAACATATTGTAGTCAAATGTATTCTAGGAATAATTATTTTATCAATAATTTTTAGCACTCTAAATAATTACATTCATAAAGATACAACAAAATATATAGCACAAGTTAATGAAGAAAAGATTAGTATTGAAACATTTCAAAATATATTTAACATTGAACTAAACAAACAAAAAAAAATATTAGACAAAAATTTAAATATAATTAAAAATTATAAAAAATTTAAAAAAAATATATATGATTATGTATTATCTCAATTAATAAATAATATTTTATTAGAGCAATATACAAAAAATATAAAATTTGATTTAGATAATAGTGAAATTAAAAAAATAATATTCAACTCTAATATGTTTCAAGAAAATAATAAATTTAATAACGAAAAATATTTAAATTATTTAAAATCAGTTAATTTAACGAATTATGAATATATAGAGTTAATTAAAAAAAAATTAAATACAATAAGTTTAATTAATACTATTGCAGAAACAGATTTTATGTTAGATAGTGAAAAAAAACATATAATAAATTTATTATCTCAAAAAAGAATAATTAAAAAAACAATTTTTAAAATTAATTCTATAAAAAATCAAAACATAAATAATATAGAAATATTAAATTATTTTAATAAAAATAAAAATAAATTTTATAATCCAGAACAATTTAAAGTGAGCTATATTTACATCAAACCAAATGAATTAAATATAAAATGCAACGATCAAGAAGTTAAAAATTGGTATCAAAAAAACATAAATAAATACTCAACTCAAGAAAAAAGAAATTATAGTATTATTCAAATTAAAACTAAAAAAGAAGCTTTATTAATATTGTCAAAGTTAAGAAACGGGGAAGATTTTTCAAAAATAGCAAAACAAAATTCAATTGAACCAATTTCTTCTAAAAAAGGAGGAAATATTGGATGGATACCAACTAATTTAATACCTGAAGAAATAAAAAAATTAAATTTAGATCAAAATAATCAAATTTCTGATATTGTTCCATTCAACGGTGAATTTGTAATTGTTAAATTAAACAAAATTTTATTTAAAAAAATCAAAAAAATTTCTGAAGTATATAATATAATTAAATCTGAAATAAAACATAAAAAATCTTTAGATGAATATTATAGATTAAAAAATAAAATTTTATTTTTATCTAAAAAATATAAAAATCGATTTGATTTAATTGAAAAGAAATCTAATATTAGATTTGTAGAAACTCAATGGTTTGATAAAAATTCTATTCCTAAAATATTGCAAAATCCTACTTTAAAAAAAATGATCTTTAAACAAGGCTTATTAAATAAAGAACAGATAGTTAAATTAAATCCATGGTTAATTGAGTTAAAAAATAACCAATTATTTTTATTAACGATAAAAAATATTAAACTAAAAAAATTAAAAGAATTTAAAAATGTTAAAAATAATATTATAAACATTTTAAAAAACATTAAAGCAATTAAAGAAACAAAAGAAAAAACAAAAAAAATTTTATTTGAGTTAAATAATGGAAATAAAAAAATATTACTTAAAGAACATTTGCTATTTAATCATTCAGAAACACTATCTCGATATGATCACAATCCTATTGTATCTAAAATTTTTTCAATGCCATATAATATTCATGAAAAAAAAATTTACACTATGTATCAAGATAAAAACAAAAATTTTGTAATTGCATTTATATCAAAAATTTATAATGAAAAATTTTCAAAAAACGAAGAAAAAATGATTATTAAATATTTAGAGAAAAATAATATAGAAAAAATATTTAACTCTATTATTAAAAATCTTCATAAACATTCTAAAATTATATATAACGCAACAGAACAGATATAAATATATTTCAATATTTCTTTAAATAAAATATTTTTATATTTACATCATTTACAACATATATAAAAAATTATTCATAAAAATTAAATTTATCTTTTAATTTTTTCATATAATATGAAGGATTAGTTTTCCATTTATAAAATCCTTCATAACGAATAATACATGCTTGACATTGGCCACATCCATTACCTATAACACCTTTATAACAAGTTACTGTATGATTAAGAATAAATTTACTTGAGTTCCAATAATGCGATAAAGACCAGATTTCTGCTTTACTTAAATTCATTAAAGGAACTTTAAAACTAATTTGACAATCCATTCCGATTTGAATAACACGATTCATAGTTTCAATAAATTCATTTCTACAATCTGGATAACCAGAAAAATCAACTGTATTAACACCTAAAACAACAGAATCAATTTTATTATTAAAAGCATATATAGAAGATAAAGTTAAAAACAAAATATTACGACCAGGAACAAAAGTACTAGGTAAAAATGAGTGTAATGGATGATTATTACAAATAGAAATATTTTTATTTGTTAAACTACTTCGAGAAAGATTTTTTAAAAATTTAATATCTATAAATATATGTTTTTTTACTTTAAAATATTTTGAGATAAAACGAGAAGAATAAATTTCAGATTTATGTAATTGATCATAATCAAAGGTAATACAATAAATGTCTTTATACAAATTAGCATAATGTATTAAACAAGTTGTTGAGTCTTGTCCGCCGCTAAAAACTATTAGTACTTTTTTTTTCTTCTTATTCATAATTTTATTTTTTATATAACGATTTTTAAAAATATTATAATTAATATTATATATCAAGAATAAAAAAATATTTTTAATTTTAAAAAATAAAATTAATTAAAAAAATATATAATATTAAAATATATATTTTTAATATTTACATTTTAGGATTATTTTGTGAGATTGTTTAACCAATTAAAATGGTATTTTATACAAGAATGGAAACGATATTTAGGGTCTTTTATTTTATTAATAACTATAGCGTTTTTACAATTAATACCACCTAAGATAATCGGAATTTTAATAGACCTAATTATCAAAGAAAAAATGAATGGTATAAAAATATTACCATGGATTTCAATTATTTTTTTAATTGCAATTATTGTATATATATTAAGATATTTATGGAGAATTCTTTTGTTTGGGGCATCTTATAATCTTGCAACCGAATTACGAGTTAAATTTTATTCACATCTAAGTAAGCAAAGTCAAATATTTTTTTTAAAAAACAGAACTGGAGATTTAATTGCTAGAGCTACAAATGATGTTGATCGCATTGTATTCGCAGCAGGAGAAGGTGTTTTAACACTTATAGATTCATCTATTATGGGTTTATCTGTACTAATTGTAATGATTTCGCAAATTAGCTGGTTATTAACAATAATTTCTCTTATACCAATGCCTATTATGGGTATTTTAATCAAAAAATACGGAAAAGAACTACATGATAAATTTAGAAACGCACAACATTCATTTTCTTTATTAAATAATCAAACACAGGAAATATTAACTAGTATTCGAATGATTAGATCATTCGGGTTGGAAAATAATCAATTAAAAAAATTTAATAATATTGTTAATGAAGCTGGAAAAAAGAATATGGAAGTAGCTAAGATAGATGCTCGTTTTGATCCGGTAATTTATTTATCAGTAGCATTTTCTAACTTATTAGCAATCACTGTAGGTGGATATTTAGTATCAAATGAAATAATTACGATAGGTCAATTAACAAGTTTTATTATGTATTTAGGTTTAATGATTTGGCCAATGTTAGCATTAGCATGGATGTTTAATATAGTTGAAAGAGGCAGTGCAGCATGGGAAAGAATTTATTCAATTATTAATAAAAAACTATATATTAAAGATGGTGAAAAAATATCATCTAATACTGAAAAGTTAATAAATGTAAATATTAATACTTTTTTTTATCCCAAAAGAAATATTCCATCTTTAAAAGAAATTAATTTTACTCTTGTACCAGGTAAAACTTTAGGTATTTGCGGACCTACTGGTTCTGGAAAAAGTACTTTATTAAAATTACTACAAAGACAATTTGAAATTACTGACGGAAAAATAACTTATGATTCGATTTCATTATTAGAATTAAAAATCAATTATTGGAGAAGTAAAATTTCTGTCGTTAATCAAACTGCATTCTTATTTTCAGATAATATATATAATAATATTTCTTTAGGAAAGCCTAATGCATCTAAAAATGAAATTGAAACAGCAGCATATTTAGCAGATGTACATAAAGATATTATATGCTTACCTAAAGGATATCAAACACAAGTAGGTGAACGAGGTGTGATGTTATCTGGCGGACAAAAGCAACGTATTTGTATAGCTCGAGCATTGTTATTAAATGCAGAAATATTAATCTTAGATGATGCTTTATCTGCAGTAGATGGAAATACTGAAAATAATATTTTAAATAACTTAAAAAAATGGAAAACCAAAAGACATTCTTTAATTATTGTCGCTCATCGTTTATCTGGATTAATTAATTCAGATGAAATTATTGTTATTAAAAAAGGTATAATTATTCAAAAAGGAAGTCATAAAGAATTGATAAAAGAAAAAAATTGGTATCAATCTATGTATTACCACCAACAATCAAAAAAAATTGAGGATAATTTAAAATAGATGAGAAATTTATAATATGGATCATTTAATAGAATTTTGGCCAATTTTAAAACGTTTAATAAAATATGCGATACCTTGGAAAAAAAAAATTATATTAGCGTTTTGTTTACTTATAAGTGGCGCAACTTCAGAAGTTTTAGGGCCTATTTTAATTAGTTATTTTATTAATAACATTTTATCTAAACATAAATTTTATTTTCAATCAACACTAATTATTATAGCGATATTCATTATATTACAAATATTAGCAGTTTTTTTTAATTATTTTCAAAGTATTTATTTTAATAAAATAGCTGTACGAGTCATTAATAAATTACGCAATGATGTTATGAATTCAGCAATAAAACAACCTATTTATCAATTTGATTCACAACCTATTGGTCAAATAATTTCCAAAGTTACTAATGATACTGAAGTAATTAAAGAATTATATGATACTGTTGCACCCACTTTATTTAGAAGTATAACATTAATTATTATTATACTATTTGCTATGTTTACTCTTGAGTGGCACATGGCGATAATTGCAATTTTTATTATACCATTAGTAATTGTTATTATGTCAATTTATCAGTACTATAGTACTCCCTTACTTAGAAATGTTAGGTATTACTTAGCAAACATTAATAATAAATTTAATGAAACTATTAATGGAATGAATGTTATTCAACAATTTAGACAACAAAATAGATTTAAAAAAAGTATTCAAAATAGCAGTCAATTACATTACTTAGCACGTATGAGAATATTAAAATTAGATGGTTTTTTACTACGACCATTATTAAGTTTAATATCAGCATTAGTATTATGTAGTTTTATTTTTTCATTTAGTTATTTCAAAAATGAAGTATTTGAAGTCGGAATATTATATGCTTTTATTACATATCTTGGACGTCTTAATGAACCTTTAATTTCTATAACTATTCAACAATCTATATTACAACAAGCAATCGTAGCAGGAGAAAGAATATTCTCTCTTATAGATTCAAAAAAACAAGAATATGGAAGAAATAAAAAAAGATTTAAAACCGGAAAAATAAATATTAAAAATCTAAGCTTTAGTTATTCAGAAAATCAAAAGAATATACTTAATAATATTAATATAGATATTCCATCTAAAAGTTTTGTTGCATTTGTAGGTCATACAGGTAGCGGTAAAAGTACTTTAGCTAATTTATTAATGGGATACTATCCAATAAAACACGGAGAAATATATCTTGATGATAAACCTATTAATTCTATAAGCCATTGTGTTTTAAGAAAAAATATATTAATAGTACAACAAGATCCGATAATTTTAGCAGATACTTTTTTTTCTAATATTGCATTAGGAAGAAAAATATCAGAAGATGAAATATGGAAAATATTAAAAATTGTTAATCTTTTTTCTTTAGTAAAATCAATGCCAAAAGGTTTATATTCTATTTTAGGAGAAGAAGGAAATACTTTATCTGTTGGTCAAAAACAATTACTATCTATTGCTAGAATACTTGTAAAAAATCCGAAAATACTTATATTAGATGAAGCAACTGCCAATATTGATTCTGGAACCGAAAAATTAATTCAAAAAACTTTATCTTTTATAAAAAAAAATACCACATTAATTGTTATCGCACATAGATTGTCTACAATAGTTGATGCTGATCTTATTATAGTATTAGATAAAGGGAACATTGTAGAATTTGGAAAACATGAAAAATTACTAAAAATAAAAGGTTGTTATTCAAAAATGTATAATTTTCAATTATCTAAATATTAATATCAAAATATTTAATTTAGAAGATCCTGTTAGTTATAACAAAACACCTGCATTCATTGATGTAGCTGCTTCTTTCCAGATCTGACTCGTTTTTCAACTTAACAGTGTTGAGGACTAACAGAATCTTCTTTAATTTTATATAAAAAAATTGAATTTCATATTCTATACACTAAATATATAATTTACAACTAATATTGTAAAAATTTTTTATTTTTAAATGAAAATAATATTATAATAATATTTAAAAAAACATGAACTATCAAATATTAGCAAGAAAATATCGTCCTCAATCTTTTCAAGAAATTGTTGGTCAGAAATATATCATAACTGCTATATGCAATGCAATTGATATGGGGAAAATTCATCATGCATGGTTATTATCTGGAACTAGAGGAGTAGGTAAAACTACTATTGGTAGATTACTAGCTAAAAGCTTAAATTGTCATACAAAAATTACTTCTACACCTTGTAGAAAATGTATGACTTGCAAAGAAATAGAAAAAGGCACTTGTCTTGATTTTATTGAAATAGATGCAGCTTCAAGAACAAAAATAGAAGATATGAGAGAAATCTTAGATAATATTTATTATTCTCCAATTAAAAGTAGATTTAAAATATATTTAATTGACGAAGTACATATGCTTTCTCGACATAGTTTTAATGCACTTTTAAAAACTCTTGAAGAACCACCTAAACATATTAAATTTATTTTAGCAACAACAGATATAGAAAAAATACCTAAAACTATTATATCTCGTTGTTTATATTTTAAACTAAATATATTATCTGAAAAAAATATTTTTGATTATTTAACATTTGTTTTAAACAATGAAAATATTAATTTTGATGTAAATGCCTTAAAAACAATATCTGAATATGCTAAAGGTAGTATGCGAGATTCATTGAATTTATTAGAACATGCTATAAGTTTTAGTAAAAATAACATTAATTTAAAAAATATCAACAAAATATTAGGTATACCTAATAAAAAAAATATTTACTTGTTAACTAAATTTTTGCTAGATAAAGATTTTAACAAAATCATATTTTTATTAGATAAAATGAACAAGATTAATATAGAGTGGGAAAATATTTTAATCGAAATGTTACGTATGTTACATCATATTGCCATGATTAAGTTATATTCATTAGAATGGAGTAAAAATATTTCTGAAAATGACCAATACGATATAAAAAATATAGCATATAAAAAAAATAAAAAAGATATTCAAACATGTTATAAAATTTTGTTAAATGGAAGAAAAGAATTAGTTTTTTCACCGAATCATCAAATAGGTGTAAAAATGACTTTACTACGAGCGATTGAAGAAATAAAAAAATAAACGTTATAAAAAATAAGTAACAAATTTATTTTTTATTAAAATATTTTCAAAAATTTTAAAAGTGAGAAAATTATGTTTAGTAAAGGTGGTTTAGGAAATCTAATGAAACAAGCTCAACAAATGCAAGAAAAAATGGCACAAATACAAGAAGAAATGGCTAAAATGGAAGTTACAGGAGAAGCAGGAGCAGGATTAGTAAAAGTAACTATTAATGGATCTCATAACTGTAGACGTATAGAAATAGATCCAAGTTTATTAAAAGATGATGATAAAGATATGTTAGAAGATTTAGCAGCTGCGGCATTTAATGATGCAACTAGAAGAATATCTGAAGTCCAGAAGAAAAAAATGTCTGCTATATCTACTGGAATGCAATTACCTCCAGGATTTAATATGCCAATATAAACTTTAAAAATGTTAATTTTTTAAATAAATTTTTAAAAATATTTTATATGCTAATTTAATAAAGGATTATCTATGAATATACAAAAGAAAGAAACATATAGTTTTCAATCTGAAGTTAAACAACTGTTACATTTAATGATTCATTCTTTATATTCAAATAAAGAGATTTTTTTAAGAGAATTAATATCTAATGCATCAGACGCAATAGACAAACTGCGATTTGAGTCTATATCATCACCAAATTTATACAACAACAATAAACCGAAAATTCAAATTTCTATTAATAAATCACAAAGAACGCTGATTATTAATGATAATGGAATTGGAATGACACGAAAAGATATAATTGAAAATTTAGGAACCATTGCTAAATCAGGTACTAAATCATTTTTAAAATCTTTAGAAGATAAAAAAAACAATATTAAAAACGAATTAATTGGTGAATTTGGAGTTGGTTTTTATTCGTCTTTTATAGTTTCAGAAAAAGTATTAGTAAGAACAAAATTTGCTGGAAATCAATCTAATGAAGGAATATTATGGGAATCTTCAGGAGAAGGTGAATACAACATAACCAATGTTATAAAAAAAACACAAGGTACTGAAATTACATTATTTTTAAAAAAAGAAGAAGATGAATTTTTAGAAACATGGAAAATTAAAAATATAGTTAATAAATATTCAGATCATATTACTGTACCAGTCGAAATACAAATCTATGATGAAAAAAACAAAACATATTTTTGGGAACAAATAAATAAAGCTCAAGCATTATGGATCAGAAATAAATCTTCTATTAGTGATAAAGAATATCAAGAATTTTATAAATATCTTACTAATGATCAAAATAATCCTATTACTTGGAGCCATAATCATGTAGAAGGTACTCATGAATATATTAGTTTATTATATATTCCAGAAAAAGCAGCTTGGGACATTTGGAATAGAGATAATAAGCATGGTTTAAAATTATATGTAAAACGTGTTTATATTATGGATAACTCACAAGAATTTCTACCAAACTATCTTAGATTTATTAGAGGAATAATAGACTCAAGTAATTTACCTTTAAATGTTTCTAGAGAAATATTGCAAAATAACTCTATTACTCAAAATTTGAAAAAAGCATTAGTAAAAAGATCACTAAAAATGTTAGATAAGTTATCTAATAATGATAACGAAAAATATCAATCTTTTTGGAATCAGTTTGGATTAGTTTTAAAAGAAGGACCGGCAGAAGATAGTGAAAATTTAAATTTGATTGCTAATCTTTTACGATTTACATCAATGAAAAATAATAGTTCAGAACAGAAAATTTCATTGAAACAATATATATCTGATATGTGTGACAAACAAGAAAAGATATATTATATTACTGCTGATAGTTATATGTCTGCTAAAAATAGTCCTCATCTTGAATTATTTAACAAAAAAGGTATTGATGTTTTATTGTTATCAGATAGAATTGATGAATGGATGATGAATTATCTCGTTGAATTTGAAGGCAAGAAATTTCAATCTATTAGCAAAGAAGATTTATCCTTAAATAAACTTGTAGAAGAAAAAATAACCAACAAAGAAGAAACATCGAAAGAAATAGTGGATTTTTTAATCAAAGTTAAAAAAATACTTGGTGATAAAGTAAAATCTGTAAGATTAACAAATAGATTAACAGAAACTCCATGTATTGTATTAAGTGACTCAAATGAAATGAGCACACAAATGGCCAAACTTTTTACAGCTGCAGGACAACCTGTTCCAGAATTAAAATATATATTTGAAATTAACCCAAAACATGAATTAATTAAAAAAATATGTACAATGAGCAACGATGAAATATTTGAAGAATGGATTAAATTATTATTAGATCAAGCATTATTTGCTGAAAAAGGAAATTTAGATAATCCACATGAATTTATTGCTAGAATGAATAAATTATTTATACAATTATAAAAATATGATTACTACTTATTTATAGTAGTAATCTGAATCTTAAAACTATTTTAAAATAACATAAAAAATAATTATGCATATTATTTTATTAGGCGCACCAGGTACTGGCAAAGGCACTCAATCTAAATTTATTGTAAAAAAATACAATATTCCACAAATCTCTACAGGAGATATACTAAGAGAACATATTCAATTAAAAAATAAAATTGGAAAAAGAATATTTAATATTTTAAAAAATGGTGAATTAGTTTCAGATAATATTGTTTGTGATCTTGTTTATCAAAGAATACAAAAAAAAGATTGTATTCAAGGATTTTTATTAGATGGATTTCCTAGAACAATTAAACAAGCAAAATATATATCACATTTAGGAATTAAAATTAATTTTGTATTTGAATTTATTGTGCCAGACCAATTAATACTACAAAGAATATCAGGAAGAAGAATACATATACAATCAGGTAGAACATATCATATCCAATTCAATCCACCTCAAGAAGATGGAAAAGACGATATTACTAAAGAAAATCTTATTATTAGAGAAGATGATAAAATAAAAAGTATTCAAAATAGACTTGAAAACTACAAAAAAAATAATTCTATATTAACTAAATTTTATTTAAAAGAAGATAAATTAAAAAAATTAAAATTTTTTAAAATTAATGGAACAGAAAAACCAGATACTATTCAAAAAAAAATACAAATAATTCTAGAAGAAAATAAAAATTAATTTATTTTTGCGTTCTACAGGATTCGAACCTGTGACCTACGGCTTAGAAGGCCGTTGCTCTATCCATCTGAGCTAAGAACGCATTAAAAAATATAATATAAAATTTAACATTAAAATAATATATATGCAACTAAATTAATATTATGTTTAAAAAATTTATTAAATACTAAATAATTTTCAATTAAATTGCAAAATTAATCGAGTTAAATAATGTCAGCAATAATTATAGACGGTAAAAAAATAGCAAGAAGTTTAGAAATAAAAATTTTAAAAAAAATAAAAAAAAGAAAAAAACATGGAAAAAGAATCCCAGGATTAGCAGTAGTTTTAATAGGAAATAATTCTGCTTCTAAAATATATGTAAATAGAAAAATATTAGCTTGTAAACATGTTGGATTAATGTCTAAATATTGGAATTTTCCTAATACTGTTAGTGAAGAAAAAGTATTGCATCTTATTAATGAATTAAATAACGATATTAATATAGATGGTATTTTAATACAATTACCAATTCCTAAAAAAATAAATCATTTTAAGATTTTTACAAGTATTAGACCAGATAAAGACGTAGATGGATTTCATCCATATAATACTGGATTATTATGCCAAAGAAATCCTACTTTAAGAGCTTGTACTCCGAAAGGAATTATTACTATGCTAAATTATATGAAAATCAAAACACATGGGCTTAATGCAGTTGTAATAGGAGCTTCTAATATAGTAGGAAGACCCATGAGTATGGAATTATTGTTAGCAGGTTGTACAACAACTATTACACATAGATTCACTAAAAATTTAAAAAGTCACGTAAATAACGCTGATTTATTAGTTGTAGCTGTTGGAAAACCAAAATTTTTATCAGGAAATTGGATAAAAAAAGACACTATTGTTGTTGATGTAGGAATTAATCGATTACCAAATGGTTCCATAGTTGGAGATGTTGATTTTAAGTCGGCATATTTAAAAGCTTCTTATATCACTCCAGTACCAGGAGGAGTGGGACCTATGACTGTTGTGACATTACTCCAAAATACACTAGAAGCCTGCGAAAAATATCATGATATTTAATAAAAAAAGTAAAGTTTAAATCAATTATTTATTATATCGCCAAAATGTTTTATTAGGGGAATCTTCTAAAATAACATCTAATTTCATTATTTCTTCGCGTAATTTATCAGCTTCTTTCCACAATTTTAAACTTCTAGAAATGTTTCTTTTCTCAATTAACATTTCAATTTTTTTTACTTTTTCTTGACTAAAAAAAGATTTTTTTTGTAAAAAATCTTCAGGTTTTTCTAATAAAAAATTTAAACTACTAGCTAGTTTTTTTAACCTAAAAGCAAATAAATTAGATTTATATAAATCACAACTTTTTAAATAATTAATTTTTCGAGCTAATTTTATTAAAATAAAAAATGCTTCTGGTGTATTAAAATCATCATTTATAGCATTAAAAAACAACGATTCAAAATTTATACCTTCTGTGGAATTAGCAATAGGATGTGTATTATATAATGTATTATATAAATATTTTAATGATAATTCTGCTGCATGTAAATTTTTTTCAGAATAATAAATAGGATGTCGATAATGTGTAGATAAGAAAAAATAACGTAACACTTCAGATTGATATTGTAGTAAAATATCTTTTAAAAAATATGCATTACCTAAAGATTTAGACATTTTTTGATCATGTATTATCACCATTCCAGAATGCATCCAATAATTTATTTTAAAATTATTATTAAAACATCTTGATTGAGATATTTCATTTTCATGATGAGGAAATAATAAATCTGAACCACCTCCATGAATATCTATATAATTTTCAAATATAAAATTAGTAATAGCTGAGCATTCAATATGCCATCCAGGTCGACCTTTTCCCCAAGGTGATTCCCAAAAAAATCTATCTTTTTCTTTCGATTTTTTCCATAGTACAAAATCTAATGGATTTTTTTTATTTATATGTGAATTTATATATCTATTAGAAATTAATTTTTGTAAAGATTGACGAGATAAAGATCCATAAAATATATCACTATCTATCGAAAAAATTACATCACCTTGACTATTTATATATGCATTTTTATTTTCAATTAATTTTTCAATAATTTTAATTATATCGTGAATATGTTCTGTAACTCTTGGTTCTGAATCAGGAGCATCAATTCCTAAACGAAGAAAATCTTGATTCATTGCATCTATCATTTTGTTTGAAAAATATTTAATATCTACATTTTTTTCTAAAGATTTCAAAATAATTTTATCGTCAACATCTGTAATATTTCTAATATATTTTACTTGATACCCTAAAAATTTTAAATAACGTACAATCATATCAAAAACAACAAAAGTACGCGCATGACCGATATGACAAAAATCATAAACAGTAACACCACAAACATATAAATTAACTTTTTTATCTTTAGTAGATATAAACTTTTCTTTTTTTCCAGTCAATGTATTAAAAATTTTTAACATAATTTTCCTATAAAAAATTTTTAAAAAAAATAATATAAAATATATTATTTTCTATATTGTCAATATGATAAACTAATTATATTATTTATAATTTTAATATTTTAAAAAAATTTATAATAAATTAAGTTTTAAAATATATAAAAATATTGCAATATACATTAATTGTTAAAGTAATTATATATTCTGTTAATATAGAATATTTTATAAGATTCATTATAAAAGTAAATATTTTAAAAAAATAAAACCAGGATTAATTAATGAAGACAAAATTACGAGAAATGTTAAAATTCCCTTGTTTTTTTACTTATAAGATCATTGGTTTAGCACAACCTGAACTTATTGATCAGATAATAAAAGTCATTCAAATTCAGATTCCTGGAGATTACACACCTCAAGTTAAATCAAGTAACAGGGGAAACTATATTTCTATTTCAATTACAATATGTGCTAAAAATTTTAAACAAATTGAAAGACTATATCATGATATTAGTCAAATAAATATGGTAAGAATGGTTTTATAAAAATGTATTTTTCATATAGTACAGCTCGATAAAGAGCCGTACTAAAAAGAATATTTATTATTTTATATATATTTATTTTCATTTATAATACATGATAAATCAATATCCTATAAACTAATAACATTAGCAGCAGACGGTCCCTTTGCTCCCTCAGTAATCTCAAACTCGACACTTTGACCTTCTGATAAAGTTTTAAATCCATTACTTTGTATAGCTGAAAAGTGAACAAATACATCTTTACTTCCATCTTCTGGAGTAATGAAACCAAAACCTTTAGATTCATTAAACCACTTAACATTACCTTTAATCTTGGACATCTATATTACCTTCACATAAAAATATACTAAATTAAAAAACGAACTAAAATAATTATAAACGATTTTTATCAAAAAAAAATAAAAAATCAAAAATAATAGAAAATTTTTAATAGATTAACATGTAAATCTATTGTTAGCTAGAATGTAATGTATTAAAAAAGAATTTTAATATTTATTCTTATAAAAAATTAAATTATTTTTATAAAATATTAAATATTCTTATAATCATTTATTTTTAAAAAATATTTTTTTTTGAATATAAAAAAACCCGAAAAAATTTTTCGGGTTTTTTATTACCTGGAATTTACCTACTCTCGCACGGGGAGACCCCGTACTACCATTGGCGATGAAGCGTTTCACTTCTGAGTTCGGAATGGATTCAGGTGGTACCACTACACTATTTTTACCAGGTATTAATTTTATAATGCTATTATAATATATATATATATTAATACAACAATAAATTCAGTAAAACAAGCTTTCTATTAAATTTATTTAAAAACACCTCTGGTGTTGTAAGGTTAAGCCTCTCGGGTCATTAGTACTAGTTAGCTCAACATATTACTATGCTTACACACCTAGCCTATCAACGTTGTAGTCTTCAACGTCCCTTCAGTAAACATTTCTGTTTCAGGGAAGATTCATCTTGGGGCAAGTTTCGTGCTTATATGCGTTCAGCACTTATCTTTTCCGCATGTAGCTACCGGGCAATGCCATTGGCATGACAACCCGAATACCAGTGATGCGTCCACTTCGGTCCTCTCGTACTAGAAGCAGCCCCCCTCAATCTTCCAACGCCCACGGCAGATAGGGACCGAACTGTCTCACGACGTTCTAAACCCAGCTCGCGTACCACTTTAAATGGCGAACAGCCATACCCTTGGGACCTGCTTCAGCCCCAGGATGTGATGAGCCGACATCGAGGTGCCAAACACCGCCGTCGATATGAACTCTTGGGCGGTATCAGCCTGTTATCCCCGGAGTACCTTTTATCCGTTGAGCGATGGCCCTTCCATACAGAACCACCGGATCACTAAGACCTGCTTTCGCACCTGCTCGCATTATCATGCTCACAGTCAAACTGGCTTATGCCTTTGCACTAAACTCACGATGTCCGACCGTGATTAGCCAATCTTCGTACTCCTCCGTTACTCTTTGGGAGGAGACCGCCCCAGTCAAACTACCCACCAGACACTGTCTCTACACCGGATAACGGCGTTAGGTTAGAATACCAAATTTTAAAGGGTGGTATTTCAAGATTGGCTCCATCAAAACTAGCGTTTCAACTTCTCAGCCTCCCACCTATCCTACACATTAAAATTCAGAATTCAGTGTCAAGCTATAGTAAAGGTTCACGGGGTCTTTCCGTCTTGCCGCGGGTATACTGCATCTTCACAGCAATTTCAATTTCACTGAGTCCCAGGTGGAGACAGCCTGGCCATCATTACGCCATTCGTGCAGGTCGGAACTTACCCGACAAGGAATTTCGCTACCTTAGGACCGTTATAGTTACGGCCGCCGTTTACCGGGGCTTCAGTCCAGAGCTTCAAGTTACCTTTAACTCCTTCGATTAACCTTCCGGCACCGGGCAGGCGTCACACCGTATACTTCCACTTTCGTGTTTGCACAGTGCTGTGTTTTTAATAAACAGTTGCAGCCAGCTGGTATCTTCGACTAGCTTTAGCTCTAGGAGAAAATCCTTTCACTTAAACTAGCGTGCCTTCTCCCGAAGTTACGGCACTATTTTGCCTAGTTCCTTCACCTGGGTTCTCTCAAGCGCCTTAGTATTCTCTACCTAACCACCTGTGTCGGTTTTGGGTACGATTTAATTTTATCTGAAGCTTAGAGGCTTTTCTTGGAAGCGTGGTATTAGTTACTTCATCACCTTAGTGATTCGTCGTCATGCCTCAGATTAAAGATAGCCGGATTTGCCTAGCTATCATACCTACACACTTAAACCAGGATAACCGTCACCTGGATAACCTAACCTTCTTCGTCCCCCCTTCGCAATAAAACTAAGCACAGGAATATTAACCTGTTGTCCATCGACTACGCTTCTCAGCCTCGCCTTAGGTGTCGGCTTACCCTGCCCCGATTAACGTTGGACAGGAAACCTTGGTTTTTCGGCGAGCAGGTTTTTCACCTGCTTTATCGTTACTCATGTCAGCATTCGCACTTCTGATACCTCCAACATACTTTACAATATATCTTCAACGGCTTACAGAACGCTCCCCTACCCAGCAAAAAAAATTAATTTTAGCTGCCGCAGCTTCGGTGCATAGTTTGAGCCCCGTTACATCTTCCGCGCAGGCCGACTTGACCAGTGAGCTATTACGCTTTCTTTAAATGATGGCTGCTTCTAAGCCAACATCCTGGCTGTTTATGCCTTCCCACATCGTTTCCCACTTAACTATGACTTTGGGACCTTAGCTGGCGGTCTGGGTTGTTTCCCTTTCCACAACGAACGTTAGCACCCGCTGTGTGTCTCCCGTGATAGCATTCTACGGTATTCGGAGTTTGCATCGGATTGGTAAGCCGGGATGGCCCCCTAACCGAAACAGTGCTCTACCCCCGTAGATGAGTTCACGAGGCGCTACCTAAATAGCTTTCGGGGAGAACCAGCTATCTCCCGGTTTGATTGGCCTTTCACCCCTAGCCATAGGTCATCCGCTGATTTTTCAACATCAGTCGGTTCGGTCCTCCAGTTGGTTTTACCCAACCTTCAACCTGCCCGTGGCTAGATCACCGGGTTTCGGGTCTGTATCCTGCAACTAAACGCCTATTTAGGACTCGGTTTCCCTTCGGCTCCCCTATTCGGTTAACCTTGCTACAGAATACAAGTCGCTGACCCATTATACAAAAGGTACGCAGTTACATTTCATAATTCCAAATGCTCCCACTGCTTGTACGTACACGGTTTCAGGTTCTATTTCACTCCCCTAGCCGGGGTTCTTTTCGCCTTTCCCTTACGGTACTAGTTCACTATCGGTCAGTCAGGAGTATTTAGCCTTGGAGGATGGTCCCCCCATATTCAAACAGGATTTCTCGTGTCCCGCTCTACTTATCGAACCCACAATATAATCTATTTCGTGTACTGGGCTATCACCATGTATCGCTGAATTTTCCAAATCATTCCACTATAAAATATATTGATTTTAGTTCTGGGCTTTTCCCTTTTCGCTCGCCACTACTATGGGAATCTCGGTTGATTTCTTTTCCTCAAGGTACTTAGATGTTTCAGTTCCCTTGGTTTGCTTTATTAATCTATTTGATTTAATTAATAATGACACATAAATGTGTCGGGTTTCCCCATTCGGACACCGACGGTTATATCGCTTCATATCAGCTTACCGACGCTTTTCGCAGATTAGCACGTCCTTCATCGCCTCTGACTGCCAAGGCATTCACCATGTACGCTTATTTGCTTAACCTTACAACCCACAGGTGTTTTATAAAATAAAAATATGCTTGTTTTCCGAATTTTTAAAGAGCTTTATTTGTATGTATTTTTAACATTTTTTAAAGAATAACACAATAATTTAAATTAGTATATAATTAATTTTAAAAAATTATTTTTATTTCGTCCCCTAGGGGATTTGAACCCCTGTTGCCGCCGTGAAAGGGCGATGTCCTAACCTCTAGACGAAGGGGACTTGTGTAGAAATTTTTTTAAAAATTATTATATAAATAATACAGATCGAAAAAAAAGAGTCAAGTAATTTCTTTAAAATATCAATAAATATTTATTTATAAATTTTAAACGTTTTTAAAACTAATTTATATAAAAAATTAATTTTTACTTAATACATCAATAATATAATCTGTTTTTGGTAAAATACCATGCCATTCTAAAAAAGAATAAGCAGCTTGAAAGACTAACATTCCTATTCCGTCTGAAATGTGATTTGCACCTATTTTTATACACCAATCAAGAAAAGTCGTATTTTTAAAACTATAATTCATATCATAAAAAAAAGTATGAGAAGAAAATAAATGCAATGGAATAAAACTAGTATTATATTGAATATTTCTAGATATACCATTGATTACTAAATCAAAAGATTTATTTTTCATCATATTGTCTTTTTCAAAAATTTTAATGTTTCCGTATTGTTTAAATTGATTGACTAAATTTATAGATTTTAAAGTTGTTCTATTTAAAATATAAACTGAACATCCTAATGATAAAATTGATAAAAGAATACCTTGAACCGCACCTCCTGCTCCTAATATTAATACAGAAGAATTTTTTTTTATAAATTTTAGCCTATTAAGATCAGATAATAATCCGATACCATCAGTATTATCTCCTAAAATATATTTATTGTTTATTTTTTTTAGTGTATTTACAGACTTAGCAATTCGAGCTCTTTCACTTAATTTATCGGCAAAAAGATAAGCTTCTTTTTTAAAAGGAGATGTTATATTAGCACCTTGAATATTGTTTTTAAAAAAATCAGAAATCAATGAAGAAAATTGATCTAAAGGAATGTTAATAGCTTTATAAATATGTAAAATTTTTGTTTGTTCAGAAAATAAATTATGAATTTGAGGGGATTTACTATGATCAATAGGATTTCCAAACAAAGCATAATTAAAATTTTCATTTTGAGATTTACGCATAACGAATTAACTTTCCATTAATAATATTAATTATTTTAGAAGGATTTTTTTCTTCTCCTATATCACCATGTAATAATGGAAAATTTTTTCCAAAATTTTCTAGAACACTTTCTCTAGTACGACATGGAGACATATTTGTAAAATTAGCACTTGTTGATATTATTGGTTTTCCAAAAATAGTACACAATTTAATTATACTTAAATGATTACTAATACGTACTGCTATAGTATTAAATTTTCCAGTTAACCAATAAGGAACTGAAGAACTTGATGGAACTAAAAATGTAAAAGGTCCTGGCCAATGATTTAACATATTTTTTTTTTGTTGTACTGAAATTTGAGTTTCGTCAATATATTTTTTTATTTGATTAAAATGAGCAGCTACTAATATAAAACCTTTATCTACAGTTCTTTTTTTTAAATTTAATAAATTTTCAACAGCTATTTTACTATCAGGATTACATCCTAATCCAAACATAGATTCAGTAGGATATGCAATAATTTTTTTAAGATATAACTTTTGTATACAATATACTAACGAATCGAAATGAATATTTTTACTCATTGAAAAATTCTCATATAAAAAATATTATTTATATAAAAAAATTTAATGTATTATTTCTATCGAAAAATTAAATAGTAAATTTTCAAGTTTTTTATAAACCATCTCACAACCTGGTACATTAAATAAAACAATTAAAATAATCCATTTTAAATCTTCTAGATTTATCTCATTAATTTCTAAAGCCATAATTCTTTCAATAACCATTTCACGTGTATCTAAAGTTAATATTTCTAATTGCTCTAAAAAAAGTATAAAACCACGACAATCAGCATTTAACTTAAACAATTCTTCTTGATTGTAAATTCGTGTTGAAATTTGATTTGAAGTTAAACTAATAGATGAAAAATTATTTTTTTTGTAACAAGATAAATTTTTCAGCCAACGTAATGCATCATAAATATCTTTTTGTTGAAAACCTATATCTGATAAATCATTTGTAAGACTTTCATAATCAATAGATATTTCTGACTCACTATGAATATAATTTTCAAATAAATATATTAATATTTCAAACATTATATCCTCAATTATATATTGAAAAATTTAAACATTTAATAACATGTTTTACGTATTAATTTTCTATAAATATTTAAACTATATATAAAATTTTATAATATACTGAAAATTAGTAAATTAACTGAATAATAAATTTTTCTTATATAAGAATTAAAAAATATTTAAAATATTAAAAGTTAACTTTTAATTATAATAAAAGAGTTTATACTATAAAATTAAATAATTTTACAACTAATATAACTAAATATATGTCTGTTTTAAAAATATTACAATATCCAGATAAAAGATTAAGACTTATTGCAAAACCTATTAATATAATTACACAAGAAATACAAAAACTAGCTGATAATATGTTAGAAACTATGCATGTAAAAGAAGGAATTGGTTTGGCAGCCACACAGGTTAATATTCCATTGCAAATCATAGTTGTAAGCAAAAATAATATTAAACAAGAAAATTTAATACTTATTAATCCTGAAATTATAGATCAAAAAGGAAATATTAGTATTGAAGAAGGATGTTTATCTATTCCAGAATACCGTGCTTTTATACCACGTTCAGATTATATCAAGGTGAAAGCTATAAACTTATTTGGAAAAAAGATAGAAATAGAAGCAAAATCCATACTATCTATTTGCATACAACATGAAATCGATCATTTAAAAGGCAAACTATTTATAGATTACTTATCATCATTAAAACAAGAAAGAATTGAAAAAAAAATAAAAAAAACAAATAAAAAAAATAAGATATTTTAAAAGGATATAAATTAATTTGAAAAAACTAAAAATTATTTTTGCTGGAACATCACATTTTTCTGAAAAACATTTATCTGCTTTAATAAAATATCAATTCAATGTAAAAGCTATAATTACTCAACCAGATCGTCCATCTGGAAGAGGACAAAAAATAATTTTCTCGCCTGTAAAAAAAATAGCTATTAACAATAATATTCCTATTCTACAACCATTGAAATTAGATGATGAGCAATTTCAAAAAATAATATCAAATTTTTCTGCAGAAATCATGATAGTAGTTGCATACGGTCAAATAATACCAAAAAAAATATTATCTATGTTTCCAAAAGGATGCATTAATGTTCATGCTTCATTATTACCTAGATGGAGAGGAGCATCTCCAATTCAATCAGCAATTTTATTTGGAGATAAAAAAACAGGCGTAAGTATTATTAAAATGAATAATAAAGTTGATTCTGGAAATATAATACTCTCAAAAGAATGTAAAATATCTTCTCAAGAAACTTCGAAAACGTTATCTTTAAAACTTATTAAAATTGGAGTTGAAATATTACTAAAAGCATTATATCAAATAAAAAACAATATTGTTTTAGAAATACAACAAAATGAAAAATATGCAACTTTTTCAAAAAAAATTATCAAAACAGATGCTTTATTAAATTGGAATAAAAATGCTGATTTTTTAGAACGACTTATACGCGCTTTTAATCCATGGCCAATATGTTATTTTGTTATGAATCAAATATATGTTAAAGTATGGCAAGCAAAAGTCATAAACAATACTGTTTATAATAATTCAATAGGAGAAATTATTTCTATTGATATAAATGGAATTCAAATAACTACAAAAAATAAAATTTTGAACATTGAAAAAATACAATTACCTGGGAAAAATATTTTAAATATACAAGAAATAATAATTTCAAAAAAACATAATTTTAAACTTGGCAAAATATTATCATAAAATATTTTTATAATTTCATATTTAAAATAAGAACGAGCAAACGGTATATTTCCGTTTGCTTAAACATAATATAATAATGTTTATTTCATATTAATATCAATTTTTAATATTTAATTTTTTAACATTTTTAATCTTTTTAATATCATTCTCTTTTATATTAACTTTAACACGATCAACTAGTTCAATATAAGCCATAGGAGCTTTATCTCCAGATCGAAAACCACATTTTAAAATACGAGTATAACCACCACATCTATTAGAAAAAATAGGACCTAAATTTTTAAATAATTTAGCGACCACTTCATTATTTCTAATTCTTGAAAAGACTAATCTTCTACGAGCAACATTGTCTATTTTTGATAAAGTAATTATAGGCTCAACAATTCGACGAAGTTCTTTGGCTTTAGCTAATGTAGTTTTTATGATTTCATGAAGTAATAATGAACATGCCATATTTTTAAATATGGCATTACGATGACTACTATTACAATTTAATTGACGACCAATTTTACGATGTCTCATAATTTTACACCTTAATAAAAATCATTAATAATATATAAATTTACAAAATTTTTACATGATAAAAATTATTCTTCTAATATATTTAATGGAGGCCATTTTTCTAACTTCATTCCAAGAGATAAATTGCGAGAAGCCAATATATCTTTGATTTCAGTTAATGATTTTTTACCTAAATTAGGTGTTTTTAAAAGTTCAACTTCAGTTTTCTGTACTAAATCACCTATATAATGTATAGATTCTGCTTTAAGACAATTCGCAGATCTTACAGTTAATTCTAAATCATCTACAGGACGTAATAAAATAGGTTCAAACTCAGGTTTTTCTTCTTTTATTTCAGGTTCTTTAACATCTCTCAAATCAACAAATGCTTCTAATTGCTCTGATAAAATAGTAGCTGCACGTCTTATAGCTTCTTCAGGATCAATTGTTCCATTTGTTTTCATTTCAATAATTAATTTATCTAAATCTGTTCTTTGTTCAACTCGAGCAGCTTCAACATTATAAACAATGCGATTTATAGGACTATAACATGCATCTACTAATAAACAACCTATCGGTCTTAAATCATCTTCTATATGTACTCTAGAAGAAGCTGGAATATAACCTCTACCACGTTGTACTTTAATTCTCATTTGAATAGAAGCATTTTGATCTGTTAAATGACAAATAATATGATCTGGTTTTATAATTTCAACATCACTATCATGTATAATATCCGAAGCAGTAACACAGCAAACACCTGATTTTTTAAGAGAGATAAAAACTTCATCTTTTCCATATAACTTAATTGCTAATCCCTTTAAATTTAATAAAATTTCTAAAATATCTTCTTGAATTCCTTCTTTAGTACTATACTCATGAAGAACACCATCAATTTCTACTTCTGTTACAGCACAACCTGGCATAGAGGACAATAAAATCCTTCGTAATGCATTTCCCAGTGTATGACCAAAACCTCTTTCTAACGGCTCCAAGGTAACTTTAGTATGAGTTGGTGTGATTTGTTCAATATCAACTAAACGTGGTTTTAAAAATCCTATAATAGAACTCTGCATAATAAACCTCTATATCTAATAGTAAACTTATTACTTAGAATAAAGTTCGACAATCAAATGTTCGTTGATTTCTGCAGATAAATCTGAACGTTCAGGAAAACGTTTAAAAATTCCTTCCATTTTGATGAAATCTACTTCAATCCAAATTGGCTTTTCACGTTGTTCGGTAATTTCTAAAGCAGCTTTTATTCGAGATTGACTTTTTGACTTTTCTCTAATAGATATGCGATCATCAGGAGAAACTTGATATGAACCTATATTAACAATATGATTATTTACTTGAATAGATTTATGACTAATTAACTGTCTTGATTCAGCACGTGTACATCCAAATCCCATACGATATACTACGTTATCAAGTCTTCTTTCTAAAATTCGCAATAAATTTTCTCCAGTATTACCTTTTAAACGTGAAGCTTTTTTATAATATATTCTAAATTGTCGTTCTAAAACACCATAAAGACGACGAACTTTCTGTTTTTCACGAAGTTGAATTGCGTAATCAGACAATCTTGGTTTACGAATTCCATGTTGTCCAGGTGGGTGTTCTAATTTACATTTTGATTCTATTGAACGAAATCCAGATTTTAAAAATAGATCAGTTCCTTCACGTCGACTTAATTTTAATTTAGGACCTAAGTATTTTGCCATTTGATTCTCCAATAATTCCTAAAATTTAAACACGACGTTTTTTAGGAGGACGGCAACCATTATGAGGAATAGGTGTAACATCAGTAATATTTGTAATACGAAATCCAGCCGCGTTCAAAGCTCTAATAGTAGATTCTCTTCCTGGACCCGGACCTTTTACCATAACTTCTAAATTTTTTATACCATAATCTTTAACTATTTCTGCACAACGTTCAGCTGCAATTTGTGCTGCAAAAGGAGTTGACTTTCGAGAACCCCTAAAACCAGAACCTCCAGAAGTTGCCCAACCTAAAGAGTTACCTTGTCTATCAGTGATAGTAACAATAGTATTGTTAAATGAAGCATGAATATGCGCTATACCATCTGTTATTTGTTTTTTGACACGCTTACGTGTTCGAACAACTGAATTTTTCACCATCATTTAAATTACCTAAATTATTTTTTTATTACTTTTCTAGGACCTTTACAAGTACGAGCATTTGTTTTAGTTCTTTGACCACGAACAGGAAGACTTTTACGATGACGTACACCACGGTAACAATTAAGATCAATTAAACGTTTAATACTTAAAGTTTTTTCTCTTCTTAAATCACCTTCTACAATATATTTAGCAACATGTTCTCTTAATAATTCAATATCTGATTCTTTCAAATCTATAATTTTAACAGTTTCTGGAATATTTGCATGCATGCAAATTATTTTAGAACGTTTTTTTCCAATCCCATATATTGCTCTTAACGCAATTATAGTATGTTTGTTTTCGGGAATATTAATACCTGCAATACGAGCCATTTTACTTAATCCTTAAAATTTATTAAGATAGACCAAAATAATAAATTTATCAATATACATTAATATTGATAAAATTTAATAAAATACTTAATTTTGTTCTAATTTAACCTTGACGTTGTTTATGTTTAGGATCATTACTACAAATAACTCTTACTACATTATTACGTCGTATAATTTTACAACTTCGACAAAGTGTTTTAACAGAAGCTTTAACTTTCATGAAGAAAACCCTTAATTATTAATATAAAATTTTGTATTTAATTTAACTTAGCTTTTTTTAATATAGATTCATATTGACTAGACATGATTAAAGTTTGAATTTGAGCAATAAAATCCATAATAACTACAACTACAATTAATAACGACGTACCACCAAAATAAAATGGAACATTCATAGCACTTCTCATAAATTCTGGTATTAAACAAATAAATGTAATATATAAAGAACCAAATAATGTTAATCGAAGCATAATTTTATTAATATATTTTGCTGTTTGTTCACCTGGTCTAATACCAGAAATAAAAGCACCAGATTTTTTTAAATTATCTGCTGTTTCACGAGGATTAAAAACTAATCCAGTATAAAAAAAACAAAAGAAAATAATAGAAGTTATATACAAAATTAAATATAAAGGCTGATTGGGTTGAAAATAAAGTGAAATAGTTTTGAAAAAACTATATTTTTTATCGATTCCAAACCAAGAGATAATAGTAGCCGGAAACAAAACAATACTAGAAGCAAATATAGCAGGTATAACACCAGACATATTTACTTTCAATGGCAAATGAGTGCTTTGTGCTGAATAAATACGACGACCTTGTTGACGTTGAGCATAATGTACAATAATTTTTCTTTGACTACGTTCAATAAAAACAACTAAAAAAACAACTAAAAAAATTAATATTAAAATAGATAAAAATAGTAATAAATGCAAATGTCCTTGTCTAGTTTGTTCTATTGTATGTATAATAGCAGAAGGAAGTCCAGCTATTATACCTGTAAAAATTATAATAGAAATACCATTTCCAATACCGCATTCTGTAATTAACTCTCCTAACCACATTAAAAACATAGTACCAGTTACTAATATTAAAATAGCAGTAAAATAAAAATAAAAATCTGCATGAATTATAATAGGACGTATACTAGATATATTGGATAAACCTGTAACCACACCAACTGATTGAAAAAAAGCTAGTATTAAAGTAGCATATCTCGTGTATTGATTAATTTTATGACGACCAGTCTCTCCTTCTTTTTTTATTTCAGATAGAAACGGAACTACTAAAGTTAGTAACTGAATGATAATAGAAGCTGATATATATGGCATAATACCTAATGCAAAAATAGAAGCACGATTAAGAGCTCCACCGGAAAACATATTAAACATTTCAAATATCGTGCCTTTTTGATTGTTTAATATTCTAGATAAGATTGTAGTATCAATTCCAGGTATAGGAATAAAAGAACCAATACGAAAAATAATTAATGAAATTATTACAAAAATAACTCTATTCTTCAGTTCATTAATACTTTTTTGAGAATTTTTAAAATTCATTCCTAATGTATTCATCATTATTTACTAATTATCCTTCAACTTTACCGCCATAATTTTCAATTGCCAAACGAACACCTCGAGTCACACGTAAGCCACGCAATGTTAATGGTACTTTTAATTTTCCTGAAAGAATAACTTTTACATGTTGAATATTTTTATTAATAATATTTTGTTCTTTTAAAGTCTTTAAATCAATTATATGAGTTGATAATCTTGAGATTTCAGATAATCTTATTTCCGCAGTAATATTCTTTTTTCTAGATTTAAATCCAAATTTTGGCAGTCTTCTATATAAAGGCATTTGTCCGCCTTCAAAACCACGATTTATATTACCACCAGATCTAGATTTTTGACCTTTATGTCCTCTACCAGAGGTTTTTCCAAATCCAGATCCAATACCCCTACCTAATCGTTTCCTATTTTTTTTAGAACCACATGACGGAGATAAAGTATTTAAATACATAAATTATTCCTCTTGTATTTTTAAAATATATGATACTTTTTTAATCATACCTCGAATCGAAGCAGTATCTTGAAGAACGACAGTATGTCCAATATAACGCAAACCTAAACCAGATAGTGTTTTTTTATGTTTAGGAATTCTTCCTATTGAACTTTTAACTTGAGTAATTTTAATAGTTTTCATTGATTAAAATTTATCTTCCTAATATATACGCAATAGACTTATTTCGTTTAGCTGCTATCATTTCTGGAGATTTCATATGAATTAAACCATTTATAGTAGCTCGAACTACATTAATAGGATTAGTTGATCCATATGTTTTAGCTAATACATTATGTATACCAGCAACTTCTAAGACTGCTCGCATAGCACCCCCTGCAATAATTCCAGTACCATCTGAAGCTGGTTTCATGAAAATATTAGATCCCGTATGTGATCCCTTAAGAGCATGTTGTAAAGTTTTATTAACTAATGGTATATTAATCATATTACGTCTTGCTTTTTCCATTGCTTTTTGAATAGCTGCTGGAACTTCACGAGCTTTTCCATATCCAAAACCAACACGTCCATTGCCATTACCTACTACTGTTAAAGCTGTGAAAGAAAAAATACGGCCGCCTTTAACTGTTTTTGAAACACGGTTAACAGTAATGAGTTTTTCTTGTAATTCATTATTATTCTTTTTATCAACGTTAGCCATTCTATATTTCACCTTAAAACTTTAATCCAAAATTTCGAGCCGAATCTGCCAATATTTTTATACGACCATGATATTTAAAACCAGAACGATCTAATGAAACATTAGATATACCTTTTAATAAGGCTCTCTCAGCAATAATTTTACCGATAACTTCTGCTGCTTCTTTATTTCCAGTATATTTTAAATCGCATTTAATCTGATTTTCTAAAGTCGATGCATAAACTAAAACTTTTGATTCAGAAGATATTATTTGAGCATACATATGACGAGAAGTACGATGTACAACTAAACGAGTAACACCTAATGATTTCATTTTACAACGTGATTTTTTTAATCGACGCATACGAGAGTTTACTTTAGAATTTTTAAAAACAATCATTTTACTTTTTTTTAGCCTCTTTTACACGTACAATTTCATCTGAATATCTAATACCTTTTCCTTTATAAGGTTCCGGTTTACGATAAGATCTTAAATTAGCCGCCACTTGACCAACTAATTGTTTATCTACTCCCTTAATAATAATTTCTGTAGGAGATAAATATTCTACTTCAATATGAGGAGGCAAAGAATATAAAATAGGATGAGAATATCCTAGTGACATATTAATTGTATTATTTTGAGTAATTGAAACACGATAACCTACTCCAGAAAATTGTAACTTTTTACTAAATTTTTCTGAAACCCCTATAATCATGGAATAAACAAGAGCTCTTAATGTACCAGCATGCGCCCAACCATTAGAAAATCCCAAACGTGCTTTAAAAGTAATTATATTATTTAAATGTTTTACTTCAACTGCACTATGAATAGTACGCGAAAGACAACCATATTTCCCTTGAACAGATATTAATTGTGAATCTAATTTAATTTTAATATCTTTAGGAATAGAAATTGGACGTTTAGCAACACGAGACATTTTCCCTCCTTTAAGCTACGTAACATATAACTTCGCCACCAAGGCCAAGTTTACGGGCCATATGATCTGTCATGATACCACGAGAGGTAGAAATAATAGCTATTCCTAATCCAGCCATAACTTTTGGTAAATCATTCTTTTTTTTATATATTCTTAAACTTGGACGGCTTACTCGTTGAATTTTTTCTATTACAGATCTTCCTTTAAAATATTTTAAAATAACTTCTAATTCTAATTTATTTGTACCTGATATATTATAATTGTTAATATAACCTTCGTTTTTTAATAATTTTATTATAGAATTTTTTAATTTAGAAGCAGGTATTTTAACAGAATATTTATTAGCTGATTGACCATTTCTAATACGTGTTAACATATCAGCTACTGGATCTTGCATACTCATTTTTAAACTCCTAAAAAAATTACCAACTAGCTTTTTTTAAACCAGGGATTTCACCTTTCATAGCTGCCTCTCTCACTTTAATACGACTAAGACCAAACTTTCGCAAAAAAGCATGTGGGCGACCTGTTTGACGGCATCTATTTCTTTGTCGAGATGGACTAGAATCACGAGGAAAAACTTGTAACTTCAGTACAGCATCCCAACGCTCTTCTTCCGATAACTTAATATTATTAATAATACCTTTTAATGCCATACGTTGAACATAAAATTTATTAGCTAATTTTGTACGTTTTAGTTCACGTGCTTTCATGGATTGTTTAGCCATTATATAACCTTAAATTACATTAATTTATATTATTTACGAAAAGGAAAATTAAATTCAGATAATAATAAATAACCTTCATTATTTGATCTTGCAGTTGTAGTAATAGTTATATCTAAACCACGAACACGATCAATTTTATCATAATCAATTTCAGGAAAAATAATTTGTTCTCGTATTCCTAAACTATAATTTCCTTGACCATCAAAAGAATTAATTGATAAACCTCTAAAATCTCTAATACGAGGAATGGCAATACTAATTAAACGCTCAAAAAAATCCCATTTTCTTTTACCACGTAATGTTACTTTACAACCAATAGGATACCCTTTTCGGATTTTAAAACCAGCTACAGATTTTCTTGCTTTAGTAATTATTGGTTTTTGTCCAGATATTGCAGTTAAGTCTAATACAGCATTATCTAAAACTTTTTTGTCAGAAGCCGCAGATCCTACACCCATATTTAAAACAATCTTATCAATTCTAGGTACTTGCATAGTAGAACTATAATTTAATGCTATCATAAGTTTTTTAACTACTTTACTCTTATAATAACTATATAATTTACTCATTAATTACTCCAAAATATCGTAACTATTTTTTAATTACTTTTCCATTTGATTTAAAAAAACGAACTTTTTTACCTTCTTTAAACTTAAAACCAACACGATCTGATTTTTTAGATTCCGGGTTAAAAATAGCAATATTTGAAATGTGTATAGGAGCTTCTTTTTCAAGAATACCACCATTTTTATTTTGAGAAGGATTAGGTTTTTGATGTTTTTTAACTAAATTTAAACCTTGAATAATTACTTTATTAGGAGATAAAATACTTTTGATAGTACCTTTTTTTCCTTTTTCTTTACCTGTTAAAATAATAACTTCATCATTTTGATGTAACTTTAATGCCATTTTATATTCCTTTAATTTTAACTATAAAACTTCAGGAGCTAATGAAATAATTTTCATAAATTTTTCGTTTCTTAATTCTCGAGTGACAGGACCAAAAATTCGTGTACCTATAGGTTGTTCATTATTATTTAAAATAACACAAGCATTATTATCAAAACGAATAGTAGAACCGTCAGATCTTCTAACTCCTTTTTTTGTTCTAACAACTACAGCTTTTAATACTTCCCCTTTTTTTACCTTTCCTCTAGGTATTGCTTCTTTTACTGTAATTTTAATTACATCACCGATTCTAGCATAGCGACGACGAGAACCACCTAATACTTTGATACACATGGCTGAGCGCGCACCAGAATTATCGGCTACATTTAAAATAGTTTGTTCTTGAATCATGTTTTATTATTCCAAACAAAATAATATTATTTAATATTTGTTAAATAGAAATAATGGGTTATCTAATAGAAAACATGAACAGACCTAAGTTTGATCATGTTTTAACATGTTTTTTAAAAAACAGATTTTTCAACAATACGAACTAAAACCCAAGATTTAGTTTTAGAAATTGGTCTAGATTCTCGAATTTCAATTAAATCACCTGTAGAACATTCATTTTTTTCGTCATGAATATGAAGTTTTGTAGTTTTTTTAACAAATTTTTTATAAATTGTATGTTTAACAAAACGTTCAATTGAAACAACAGCTGATTTATGCATTTTATTGCTTATAACACGACCTTGTAAAGTACGAATTTTTTCCATTATTTAAAACGCTCTTTTTCAGTTAATATCGTTTTTAATTGTGCAATATTTCGTTTAACTTTTCGTAATAAATGTGATTGTTTTAATTTACCGGATGCACATTGCATGCGCAGATTAAATTTTTCCCTTAATAATTCTAGAAGCTCTCTATTAAGTTCTTGGAAATTTTTTTTACGAAATTTTAATAATTCTTTCATTTAAACCACCATTTTAGTTACAAAGGTAGTCTTAATAGGTAATTTTGATGCGGCTAATCTAAATGCTATACGAGACTCTTCTTCAGAAACTCCATCTAACTCATAAAGAATCTTGCCAGGTTGTACTAAAGCAACCCAATATTCAACATTACCTTTACCTTTCCCCATTCTAACTTCTAATGGTTTTTGTGTTATAGGTTTATCTGGGAAAATACGTATCCAAATTTTACCTTGTCTTTTAATACAACGTGTTATAGCTCTTCGAGCAGATTCAATTTGACGAGCTGTAATGCGCCCTCTATCAACAGCTTTTAATCCAAAAGTACCAAAATCAACATTAGTACTAATTGCAAGCCCACGATTTCGACCTTTGTGCATTTTACGAAATTTAGTACGTTTTGGTTGCAACATTAGAAAATTCTCCTACTTTCGATTTTTACGATGTTGCTTTTTCGATTGAATAGATGGTTTTTGTTCTAATTTTTCAATAGCTGACATACCACCTAGTATTTCACCTTTAAAAATCCAAACTTTTACACCTATTACACCATATGTTGTATGAGCTTCTGAAATACTATAATCAATATTTGCACGCAGAGTATGTAGTGGTACTCTTCCTTCTCTATACCATTCTCTACGAGCTATTTCAGCACCACCTAATCTACCACTAACTTCTACTTTAATACCTTTTGCTCCCTGTCTCATTGCATTTTGAACAGATCTTTTCATAGCTCTTCTAAACATAACTCTTCGTTCTAATTGAGAAGTAATGCTTTCTGAAACTAATTTCGCATCTAATTCAGGTTTTCTAACTTCAGAAATATTTATCTGAGCTGGTACACCAGTTATTTTTGCAACAACAACTCTTAATTTTTCAACATCCTCGCCTTTTTTACCTATTACAATACCTGGTCTAGCCGTATAGATAGTAACACGAATACTTTTAGCAGGTCTTTCAATGATAATACGGGATACTGAAGCTTTTATTAATTCTTTCATTAAAAATTGACGAACTTTGTAATCACTATCTAAATGATCTGCAAACTCTTTAGTATTCGAAAACCATACAGAGTTCCATTTTTTGATTATACCCAATCGCATACCATTAGGATGGACTTTTTGACCCATTACTCATTCTCCAACAAATTAACAATCAGCAACAATCACAGTAATATGACTAGTACGTTTTAAAATACGATCTGCTCGTCCTTTAGCACGAGGCATCATTCTTTTCATTGTAGAACCTTCATCAACAAATATATTTTTAATTCTTAATTTATCTATATCAACACCATCATTGTGTTCTGCATTTGCTATAGCTGATTCTAATACTTTTTTAACTAAAATTGCTGCTTTTTTATTATTAAAATTTAATATGTTTAATGCTTTTGGTACTTTTTTACCACGAATTAAATCTGCTATTAATCGAATTTTTTGAGCAGAAGATCGAGCTTTTCGATATTGAGCTAAAGTTTCCATTTATCCCTCTTTTTTCTAACGTTTTTTTACTTTTTTATCTGCAGTATGTCCTCTATAGGTACGAGTCAAAGAAAATTCGCCTAATTTATGTCCAACCATTTCTTCAGTAATAAAAATTGGAATATGATTGCGACCATTATGAACAGATATTGTCAAACCAACCATATTTGGAAATACTGTTGAACGTCTAGACCAAGTTTTTAAAGGTTTTTTATCATTTAATTTTACAGCTTTTTCTACTTTTTTTAACAAACTAACATCAATAAAAGGACCTTTTTTCAAGGAACGTGGCATAAAATGATTCTCTAAAGTTATTTATGACGATGACGTAAAATAAATTTCTCAGTACGTTTATTTTTCCGGGTTTTTTTGCCCTTTGTTTGAACGCCCCAAGGAGTTACTGGATGCTTTCCAAAATTTCTTCCTTCACCTCCACCATGAGGGTGATCTACTGGATTCATAGCAGTGCCTCGAACAGTTGGTCGAATTCCAATCCATCTCGAAGCACCTGCTTTACCTAAAACTTTTAACATATGTTCAGCATTTCCAACTTCACCAATTGTACCTCGACAATTAGACTCAGTTTTTCTCATTTCACCAGATCGTAATCGTAAAGTTGCATAATCTTTATCACGTGCTACTAGTTGAACGTAACTTCCTGCAGATCGTGCAATTTGACCTCCTTTTCCTGGTTTCATTTCTACATTATGGATAAGTGAACCAATAGGAATATTTTTAATCGGCAAAGTGTTACCTATCTTAATAGGAACGTTTAGTCCTGATATAATAATATCACCTATTTTTAAACCTTTAGGAGCTAAAATATAACTTCGTGTTCCATCTTTATATAATATTAAAGCAATATGAGAAGAACGATTTGGATCATATTCAAATCTTTCTATGACAGCATCTATATTATCTTTATTTCTTTTAAAATCTATAATACGATATGCTCGTTTATGTCCTCCTCCAATATGTCGAGTCGTAATTCTTCCATTGTTATTACGTCCTCCAGTTTTGCTTTTTTTTGCAATAAGTGAAGAATATGGACTCCCCTTATACAAACTCTTATTGACAACTTTAATAACATGACGTCGACCGGGGGATGTCGGCTTACATTTAACAATTGCCATTTTTATTTCCTCTGACTACTCTATGTTACCCATAAAATCTAAATTTTGACCTTTTTTAACTGTAACGTATGCTTTTTTCCAATTGCTTCGGAAAACAATACGATTAGATTGACGCTTTTTTTTTCCTTTAATACATACTGTTTTTACACTATCTACTTGTATATTAAATAATTTTTGTATCGCAAATTTAATTTCATATTTAGTAGAGCTTTTTAAAACTTTAAAAACAACAGTATTAAACTTTTCCATCAGTATAGATGATTTCTCGGACACATGTGGAGAGAGTAGTATTTGTAACAAACGCTCTTCAGAAATCATGAAAGTATTTCCTCTATTTTTTTTAAAGCTTCAACAGTAATTAAAATATTCTCGAAAGCAATTAAACTAACTGGATCTATAGAATATACATCTTTTACATCAACTGAATATAAATTTCTCGAAGCAAGAAATAAATTATTATCTAACTTATTAGTTATAATAAGAACATTTTTCAGATTTATTTTATTTAATTTTTCAACTAATAGTTTTGTTTTAGGTAAAATTAATGAAAAATCTTTAAAAATAATTAATCTTTTTTGGCGTATTAATTCAGAAAAAATACTTTTTAACGCGCCACGATACATTTTCTTATTAATTTTTTGAGAATGTTCTTGCGGTTTTGCAGCGAACGTGATTCCTCCAGAACGCCAAATAGGGCTTCTAAAAGAACCTGCTCGAGCACGTCCGGTTCCTTTTTGACGCCATGGTTTTCTACCTGAACCAGAAACATCAGCACGACTTTTTTGTGCTCTCGTACCTTGACGAGTAGACGCTGAATAAGCAACAACCACTTGATGAATTAGAGCTTCATTAAAATCTCGAGCAAAAATAATTTCAGAAACACTAAGAAGGTTCTGCACGTCTTTAACTACTAATTCCATGCTTAATTCCTTATTCCTCAAATCTTAATAGCTGGTTTAACAATAAGATCACTACCTGTAGGTCCTGGGACAGAACCCTTTACTAAAAGTAAATTATGATTTTCATCAATACGTATTACATTTAAATTTTGTACTGTAACGCGTTTATTTCCTAATTGTCCTGCCATTTTTTTTCCTTTAAATACTCTACCAGGAGTTTGATTTTGACCAATAGATCCTGGAACTCTATGAGATAAAGAGTTTCCATGTGTGGCATCTTGAGTACGAAAATTCCAGCGTTTGACAGTACCAGAAAAACCTTTTCCTTTAGAAATACCTGTAATATCTACTTTTTTAATATTATTAAAAATATTAATTTTAAGACTTTGACCTAATTGAAAGTTTTCGTTAATATTTATTTTAAATTCCCATAAATTACGACCAGGAACTACACCTGCTTTTAAAAAATGACCTGATTGTGGTTTTTTAAGTCTATTTATTTTTTTTACACCTGTTGTAATTTGAATAGCAAGATATCCATCAGTTTTTATATCTTTTATTTGTGTTATTCGATTTTCTTTTAACTCAATTACAGTAACAGGAAGTGAGTTTCCTTCCTTAGTAAAAATACGAGTCATACCAAGTTTTTTACCAATTAAACCAATCATTTTAAAAACCTTATATTTCTATCTAATTAACCTAAACTGATTTGAACATCTACACCAGCAGCAAGATCAAGTCGCATTAGTGCGTCAACAGTTTTTTCAGTAGGCTCTACTATATCGATTAATCGTTTATGAGTACGAATTTCATATTGATCACGTGCATCTTTATTTACATGTGGAGAAATTAAAATAGTAAAACGTTCTTTACGAGTAGGAAGTGGAATAGGACCACGAACTTGTGCACCAGTTCTTTTTGCGGTTTCAACGATTTCTGTAGTTGATTGATCAATTAATCTATGATCAAATGCTTTTAAACGAATACGAATTCTTTGGTTCTGCATTATACCAGAACTCCAATTTTATTAAAAAATAAAAATTTTACCCTCTCTCTATTTTTAGAGATTAGATGTATAATAACTTCTATATAACCCCTATATTAGGAGTATTTTAAAATATTTAAAGTATAAAATATTTTTAATCTTATAAAATTACTTTATTTAAAACAAATTAACCTACAATATAAATTACAATACCAAGAAAAGAGCATTGTATACTCTTTTCTTAATAAATTCAACTAAGTATAGTATAAAATATTAGAATATAAAATATTAAACTAATACTTTAGAGACTACTCCAGCGCCAACAGTTCTACCGCCTTCGCGTATCGCAAATCGTAATCCGTCTGCCATAGCAATAGGATGAATTAAAGTAACAATCATTTTTATATTATCTCCTGGCATTACCATTTCTACACCTTCAGGTAATTCAATAGATCCTGTCACATCAGTAGTTCGAAAATAAAACTGAGGACGATATCCTTTAAAAAATGGAGTATGTCGACCGCCTTCTTCTTTTGATAAAACATATACTTCAGACTCAAATGTTGTATGGGGATGAATACTACCAGGTTTTGCTAAAACTTGACCTCTTTCAATTTCATCACGTTTTGTACCTCGAAGTAAAACACCTACGTTTTCTCCAGCACGACCTTCATCTAATAATTTCCTAAACATTTCAACACCAGTGCAAGTAGTTTTAGTTGTTTTTTTAATACCAACAATTTCCACTTCTTCACCAACTTTAATAATTCCTTTTTCAACTCGACCAGTAACAACTGTACCTCTTCCTGATATCGAAAAAACATCTTCTATAGGCAATAAAAAAGGTTGATCAATTGCTCTTTTTGGTTCAGGAATATAACTGTCTAAAAATTTAGATAATTCTAATATTTTAGATTCCCACTCAGGATCACCTTCTAATGCTTTTAATGCGGATCCACGAACAATAGGAGTATCATCGCCTGGAAAGTCATATTGAGTTAATAAATCACGAACTTCCATTTCTACTAGTTCTAATAACTCTTCGTCGTCCACCATATCACATTTATTTAAAAATACAACAATATAGGGAACACCAACTTGTCTACCAAGCAAAATATGTTCACGTGTTTGAGGCATTGGCCCATCGGTAGCTGCAACCACTAAAATGGCTCCATCCATTTGAGCAGCTCCAGTAATCATATTTTTAATGTAATCTGCATGGCCAGGACAATCAACATGTGCATAATGTCTTAAGTCCGTATCATATTCTACATGAGAAGTATTTATCGTAATACCTCTTGCTTTTTCTTCTGGAGCATTATCTATTTGATCAAAAGCACGAGCAGAACCGCCATATTTTTTTGATAATACAGTAGTAATAGCTGCTGTTAATGTTGTTTTACCATGATCTACATGACCAATAGTTCCTACATTAATATGAGGCTTTAAACGTTGAAACTTTTCTTTTGACATTATTTCATCCTTTATAGTTTTAATTATCTAGATATTTTATAAATAATTATTTATTTTTTTTTTGAATAATAAGATCGGAAACGCTAGACGGTGCTTCTACATATTTTAAAAACTCCATAGAATAAGAAGCTCTGCCTTGAGTTTGAGATCGTAAATCAGTAGCATAACCAAACATTTCAGATAAAGGAACACAAGCCTGGATAATTTTTCCTATAGATAAATCTTTCATACCGTCAATGATACCCCTACGACGATTTAAATCACCAATAACATCACCCATATAGTCATCTGGTGTTTCTACTTCAACTTTCATAATAGGTTCCAATAAAATTGGTCTTGCTTGTTTAAAACCATTTTTAAATGCTAAAGAAGCTGCAATCTTAAATGCCAATTCTGAAGAATCAACATCATGATAAGAACCAAAATAAAGACGAACTCCTATATCTACCACTGGATATCCTGCTAAAGGTCCATATTTTAGTTGCTCTTGAATACCTTTATCAATTGCTGAAATATATTCATTAGGTATTACACCACCTTTAATATCATTAATAAATGAGTATCCAATACCTCCCGGTTCTAATGGAAATAGTTCAATGACAACATGACCATACTGTCCTCTACCACCAGACTGTTTAATATGTTTCCCTTCAATATCAGTAACTTTATTTAAAATAGTTTCACGATATGCTACTTGTGGTTTTCCAATATTAGCATCAACGCTAAATTCTCGTTTCATTCGATCGACAATAATTTCTAAATGCAACTCACCCATACCAGAAATAATTGTTTGATTAGATTCTTGATCAGTATGAACTCTAAAAGAAGGATCTTCTTTAGCTAATCTACTTAATGCTAAACCCATTTTTTCTTGATCAGCTTTTGTTTTAGGTTCTACTGAAATAGATATTACTGGTTCTGGAAATTCCATGCGTTCTAATATAATAGGTTGATTTAAATCGCATAATGTATCTCCAGTCGTGACATCTTTTAAACCAATAGCTGCCGCTATATCACCTGCATATACTTCTTTAATTTCTTCTCTTTTATTTGCATGCATTTGCACAATTCTTCCAAATCTTTCACGTTGAGATTTGACAGAATTAAAAACAGTATCTCCTGACTTTACTATTCCAGAATATACTCGGAAAAATGTTAAATTTCCTACGAATGGATCAGTCGCAATTTTAAATGCTAAAGCTGAAAATGGAGCATTATCATCTGAAGATCTCAAAGCTGGGATATTCGTTCGGATATTTTCAATACCTTTTATATCTTGAATATCATTAGGAGCAGGCAGATATTCAACTATTGCATCTAATAATGCTTGTACTCCCTTATTTTTAAAGGCAGAACCACAAGTAATAAGCGTAATTTCATTATTTAAAGAACGTTTTCTTAATTCTGATTTTATTTCTTTTTCAGATAATTCTATTCCATTTAAATATTTTTCCATAAGACTTTCATTAGATTCAACAGCTGATTCAATTAAATTTTGACGCCATTTTTCAGATAATTCAATCATATCTGAAGGAATATCTTTATAATTGAAAGTAATACCCTGGTCAAAATCTTGCCATTCAATTGCTTTCATTTTAATTAAATCTATTACACCTGTAAAATATTCTTCCGAGCCAATAGGTAATTGTAAAGGTACAGGATTCCCTCCTAATCGTGTTTTAATTTGTTTTACAGATTTTAAAAAATTTGCACCCATACGATCCATTTTGTTTATAAAAGCTATACGAGGTACGTTATACTTATTAGCTTGTCTCCATACAGTTTCAGATTGAGGTTGAACACCACCAACTGCACAGTAAACCATTACTGCACCATCTAATACACGCATAGAACGTTCTACTTCTATAGTGAAATCTACGTGCCCAGGAGTATCAATAATATTAATTCTATGAGATTTAAATTGTTTACCCATACCACTCCAAAAAGCTGTGGTAGCAGCAGATGTAATCGTAATACCTCTTTCTTGTTCTTGCTCCATCCAGTCCATTGTAGCTGCTCCGTCATGTACTTCACCAATTTTATGATTGATTCCAGTATAAAAAAGAATTCTTTCCGTAGTAGTAGTTTTACCAGCATCTATGTGAGCACTAATTCCAATGTTTCGATATCGAGAAATAGGTGTTGTACGAGACATAATAAATTTTTACTTTTAGTTTTTTGAAAGTGATTATTATCAAGTAAAATTAAAATACTTGCTAAAATATAAATTTTAAAAAATTTTTAAAACATTACCAACGATAGTGAGCAAATGCTTTATTTGCTTCAGCCATACGATGAACTTCTTCCCTTTTTTTAACAGAAGCTCCTTTATTATCAAGTGCATCATATAATTCATGTGATAAACGCAAAGCCATAGATTTATCTGATCTTTTACGTGCTGAATCTATAATCCACCTCATAGCTAATGCATTTCGACGTATTGGACGTACTTCAACAGGAACTTGATATGTAGATCCACCAACACGACGTGATTTAACTTCTACAGTAGGACGAACATTTTCCAAAGCAATTTCAAATGCTTCTAATTCTTTTTTTTCTGTTCGTTTTGATAGATTTTTAAGAGCTGTATAAACAATTACTTCAGCAATAGATTTTTTTCCATCTACCATTAAAATATTAATAAATTTAGCTAACAATTCTGAAGAAAATTTTGGATCCGGTAGAATTTTACGAGTAGTAATAATACGACGACGTGGCATAAAAACTCCTTAATGTTTATATAATTCATGATATCAAGCAATTAAACTTTTACTTTTTTTACGCCATATTTAGATCGGCTTTTTTTTCGATCTTTAACACCAGCACAGTCTAAAGAACCCCTAATAACATGATATCGAACCCCCGGTAAATCTTTAACTCTTCCACCACGTATTAAGATTACAGAATGCTCTTGTAAATTATGACCTTCTCCACCTATATATGCTGTTACCTCAAATCCATTAGTTAACCTGACTCGACATACCTTACGTAATGCTGAGTTAGGTTTTTTAGGAGTAGTTGTATAAACACGAGTACATACTCCTCTTTTTTGAGGGCTATTCGATAAAGCAGGTACATTAGTTTTAATTGCTTTTCGTAAACGAGGTTTTCGAACCAATTGATTAACTGTGGCCATATAATTTCCTATTTATAATTAATTTTGTGATTAATTTCAATATAATAAAATTGAAATTATATTATAATGTAGAATTTTAAGACTGGATATATAAATCAAAGTAACTAAGTATATTTTACCAAGTCATCTGTGTTTTATTTTTAAGTGTTAATGAAACGAAATGAATATAACTAATTAATATAAAATTAGTAGATATATTATTTATAATGCCTCGAGCATAAACGTCTTCTTTTATTACATATAAGTTTGCTGATGAAAAAATAATAACATCTAAAAAAACACTATTAGTCAAAGCAATTAAAACACCATCTTGTAAAGCTAAAAAATCATCTTTTTTTCTTAGCATGCTGGTAAGAAGAGACATATTAGTTTTATAAGGAGATTGTATTAAAGTATGTAACATAAAAAAATTTACCTTAAAAATTAATAATTACATCATGATCATCTAATTTTAAACGTAAAAAATATGAATTTAATATATTTACTTGTAATACAAATTTAGTATTAAAGTTTAAACCTCTTTCAAATAAAGATAGTTTACAACAATAAAAATTTTTAATATCATATAAAGATAATATAGAAAACAACGAAGTATAATTGCGAGTTAAAATTTTTTCTGATTTATGAGTTTTAAATAATTGAAAAACACCATCTCCAATAAAAAATAAACTAATTTTTTTTAAAATAGCAGAAGTTCCTAAAACAGCATCTAATCCTTCTTTTCCGAAAGTTGTGCCATGTGGGCAACTAGAAAAAACAAAAGCAATTTTTTTCATAAAATTATTATATTTAATTAAAATTGTATTAAACGATCCGAAATGTTTATAGCATTACCTAATTCTAATAATCCGCTGAATTGAAAAAAAGATGCTAAATTTCCTTGTTTAAATCTAGATATAGTATTATCTTCTACTACACCTCTTCTTAAAGCAGCGCTTGTACATACATGTAATGGAACATGATGTCTTTGGTGCAATTTTTGCCAACCTTGAATTAAATTAAATTCATCAACAGGCGCTTCATTGATAATATTAGCATTAAGAACACCATCACAATAAAAAAAAACACTATTTAATATATGATTCATTTTTATTAATGATTTACAGAATAAAAAAGCTGTACTTGCATTTTGTGTTCCATAAGCAGCACCTGTAACTAAAACTGTATAATTCATTGTTTATCTTTAATCTTTAATATTTTAATTTCTATTCATATTTTAATCGTTTTTTACATCAACTAATTCTATATCAAAAATTAAGGTAGAATTTCCTGGAATTCCATTTAATCCGGTATTTCCATATCCTAATGAAGGAGGTATAACTAATTTAATTTTTCCATTTTTTTTGATATATTTTAATCCTTCTTGCCATCCTAATATTACATCTTTTAACATAAATGTGACAGGTTTTCCTCTAATGTATGAATTATCAAATTCTATTCCATTAATTAAAGATCCCTTATAGTGTACAGTGATTTCTGTATTTTCTGTAATTTTTTCACCTTTGCCTGGTTTTTCTATAAGATACATTAGACCACTTTCAGTTTGACGTACACCTTTAATTTTAGAAAATTCTTTCATATACAATTGTCCTTGAATCAAATTTTCTTTTTCATCTTTTTTAATTTGAATTTTAGTTGCATTTTTAAGTTTTTTTTCTAATTTTTCAAGAATTTCAGAAATTTCTTGATTAGATAGCTGTAAATTATTTGAAATTGCATCTTGTATACCTAATAAAAGACTATATTTATCTAATTTAATTCCTAATTTTTTTTGTTTTTCAAAAGATTGATTAACATAATTACCTAAAGATACTCCTAGTGCATACCCTATTTTTTCAGTTTCACTTTTAAAAATTTTTTTATTTTTTGAATCTGATTGCATTGGAAGAGTGGGCTGCGTTTCTGCATATAAAATGGGCATATAAAATAATAAAAATAACAACATAATTCTTTTTATTCGGAAAAAAATCATTTATTACTCCATTCAATAAATTTCTGTTCGTTATAAATTTTATATTAAATAATCTTTCTTAAAATGAAATTATTTTATATAATATATTCTTAAAATGAAAAATAAAAAATTTTACAAATAAGAATAAAAATGAAAAAAAAATTCTTTAAAAATATTGAAAATGACAATAAAAAAATTAATATTCAAGAAAAGTATATTAATGAGCTTAAAAATAAAATTTCATTAAATCAAATAGAAATAAAAAATATTCAAGAAACTATAAAAAACTTATCAAAAAAAATAAATGATATAAAATTATATATTGATCGATTATTAAAAGTACGACAACCTCCGCATTATTAATCACCATATTAACTTTTATATTACTTTTAAAAAAATATTTTTATAAAGTTTTTTTTAAAGCACAATAAAAACGATTCATACCTTCAACAATGTCAGATTCAGTAATAATTAATGAAGGAGCCATTCTAATTACATTATTTCCTGCAGTTAAAAAAATTACTCCTTCTAAAAACGAAGCATGTAAAATATCATTAATTTTTTTAATAAATTTTGATTCTACTACAATACCAATAAGTAAACCCATTCCTCGTATTTCTGTAAATAATTGAAAACGTTTATTAATAATATTTAATTCGAATATAATTCTTTTCAATTTTTTTTTAATACCAGATAAAACATCTTTTGTATTAATAATATCAATTGTTGCTTCAGCAACAGCGCAAGCTAGAGGATTACCTCCATATGTTGTTCCATGAATGCCAGGTGTAATTACAGATTTAATCTTAGTCGTTGTTAACATCGCGCTAATTGGAAAACCGCCGCCTAAAGATTTAGCAATTGTTAAGATATCAGGTTTTACTTCATAATGTTCGTATGCAAATAATTTCCCAGTTCTACCTATACCTGTTTGAACTTCATCGAAAATTAATAATGCATTATATTTATCACATAATATCCGAAGCTCTTTCACAAAAGATTTTGAAGCTGGAACAATTCCACCCTCACCTTGAATTAATTCTAGAACTATTGCACAAGTATTTTGATCAATTATATTTCTTACAGTTTCAATTTTATTAAATTCAGCATGTTGAATTCCTAAGGGTTTAGGTCCAAAAAAATCAGAATATTTTGATTGTCCACCAACAGATACTGTAAAAAATGTTCTACCATGAAATGAATTATAAAAAGAAATAATTTTATTTTTTTTTAAATGATACTTTTTAGTAGCATAATAACGTGATAATTTAAATGCTGCTTCGTTTGCTTCAGCTCCTGAATTCGCAAAAAAAACATAAGACGCAAAACTTGATAAAACTAATTTTTCAGCTAATCTTAAGGCCGGTTCATTTGTAAAAATATTACTAGTATGCCATATTTTTTTACTTTGATAATTTAAAACTTGATTTAATATAGGATGACAGTGACCTAATGATGTAACTGCAATTCCACCAGAAAAATCAATATATTCTTTTCCTTTTTGATCCCAAACACGACTACCTTGACCTTTTACTGGGATAAAATAAGAAGGATTATAAAAAGGTAAAATTAAATTATTAAAACTATTTCTTGTAACCAATGTATTTTTTAATATCATTAAATTTCCTAAAATATATATTTACTAAATTAATCAATTTTCCAAAAAAAAATTAAAAACTATATTTTTAAAGTATTTACAAATTTGAAAAAAATGAAAATTTATTAAATAATAAAATTAAAATATACATTATATTTTATTAAATTTAAACTTATTTTATTAATAAATAATAACTGAACAACTTCTTTATATATCTAGTTTTAAAAAACATTTGCAATATTTAAAATCTTGATACAGTTATATTTCTAATAAATAATATATTAAAATATAAAATAATTTTTAATACTTTAAAAATTTTGGATTTTATAAAAAACAGGTGAAAAAAGTGAAAAACATTAACCAAATAGGACTTACATGGATTAGTTTTTTTTCATACGCTTTCACAGGTGCATTAATAGTTGTTACTGGAATGATAATGGGAGATATTGCTAATTATTTTAATTTATCTATATCTCAAATGAGTAATATTTTTACTTGTTTAAATGCAGGTATATTAATATCAATTTTATTGAATTCTTGGCTTATTAATATTATTTCATTAAAAAAACAATTAATATACGGATTCATACTTTCAATAATTTCTATTTTAGGAATAATTTTTTCTAAAAATATACTATTATTTTCTATTAATATTTTTATACTAGGATTAGTAAGTGGAATTACTATGTCAATTGGTACTTTTATTATTACTACATTATATTCTGGATCTAAAAGAGGATCACAACTATTACTAACTGATTCTTTTTTTAGTATGTCTGGAATGATATTTCCTATTATTACAGCATATTTATTAGAAAGTAAATTTTTATGGTATTGGATATATGTATGCATAGGTATTATTTATCTAATAATTTTTATTTTATCAATTAACTTAGACTTTCCAGAATCAATAGATACATTAAATCATACAACTGAAGTTAAAAAATGGAATTTTAATATAATTTTATTATCTATATCTGCATTGCTATATATTTTAGGCCAGTTAAGTTTTATTTCTTGGGTACCTCAATACGCAACAGAAATAATAAATATTGACATAAAAAAAACAGGAAATTTAGTAAGCGAGTTTTGGATGGCATATATGATTGGTATGTGGTGTTTTAGTTTTATAATAAAATTTTTTAATTTAAAAAGTGTATTTATTTTTTTAACTGGAATTTCTTCAATACTTATGTACGTCTATATACATAATTCTAATTATTTAATCATGAAATATATTATTATTAGTTTAGGATTTTTTTCGAGTGCTATCTATACAATAATTATAACTTTAGCTTCTTTGCAAACTAAAAAACCATCTGCAAAATTAATAAATATAATTCTATTTTTTGGAACTATTGGAACATTGTTAACATTTATCGTTACTAGTCCTATCGTAGAAAAAAAAGGACTTTATGCAACTTTAATATGCTCTAATATACTATATGGAATAGTATTTTTTCTATCTTTAGTTATTTTAATAAACAGTAAAAATAAAATCTATTCTAAAAAATGAAAATTTTTCTATAACCAAAAAAATAATATTTATGTAATAAATAAACTAGAACTTAATCATTTCTGGTTTATTTATCTTATTAATTCAATAAAAATTAAGTTATTCCTATAACAGAGTAAACTTTTTGCAAAGTTTCTTGAGATTTTAAACGAGCTTTAATTGCTCCGTTTTGAATAATTTTTTGTAAAAAAATCTCATCATTACGGTAACTAATATAAGATCTTTGTAACTTAAATAAAAATTTCGATATACTATCAGAAACAATATTTTTAAATTCACTATATAAAACTCCATTTAACTCTTTTTCTAAAATATTAATTTCTTTATTAGTTATAGCAGAAAGAATTTCTAATAAATTTGAAATTCCTAATTTTTTATTACTATCATAATATATTTTTGGAGGATTTTCTGAATCTGTTACACAATTTTTTATTTTTAAAAAAATAGAAGAAATATCTTCTAATAGAAAAATAACATTATTTCTATTAATGTCAGATTTAGACATTTTTTTTGTAGGATCTAACAAAGACATAATCTTCGAACCATTTTGACTAATAATTGGTTTTGGTATAGCAAAAATATTACCATATAATAAATTAAAACGATTAGCTATATTACACGTTAATTCTAAATGTTGCTTTTGATCTTTTCCTACTGGAACAAAATTAGTCTGATATAATAAAATATCTGAAGCCATTAAAATAGGATAATTAAATAAGCCAATATTACTATTTTTAATACGATTTTGATTTCTTTTAATTTTAAATTGTGTCATTCTAGATAATTCGCTAAATTGACTAAAACAACTTAAAATCCAATTTAGTTGACTATGTTGATAAACTTGTGATTGAATAAAAATAGTACTCTTATTAGGATCAACACCACAAGCTAAATATAACGCTAAGGTATCTAATATTTCATTTTTTATATTTTTTTTTTATTAATTGTAGTTAAAGCATGTAAATCTGCAATACAATATAAACATTCATATTGATCTTGCATATTTGACCAATGACGCATGGTACCAATATAATTTCCAATAGTTAATTGACCAGACGGTTGTATTGCACTAAACAATATTGGTTTAGAATTAATTAGCATAAATTCAAGATCCTAAATAAAAACGCATTAATGAATTGACTTAAAATAAGAAAATTTTAATTCTTGACGAATACTTTTAATAATTTTATGATAGTCGGAATAATCAAAAATTCCAGAACCAATTACAAAAACATTTGCTCCAGAAAAAGCTATTTCAGAAATATTTTCTAACTTTACTCCTCCATCTACTTCTAAAAAAATATCTAATGAATTTAAATCAATTAGTTTGCGAACTTCACGCAATTTATGAAATGTAGACGGTAAAAATGATTGATTTCCAAACCCAGGATTTACTGCCATTAATAAAATTAAATCTAATTTGTCTATTATATAATCTAAAAAATTAAGAGAAGTAGATGGATTAAATGCTAAACCAGCTTTACATCCATGATCTTTAATTAAACTTAATGTGCGATCAATATGATCAGTTGACTCTGGATGAAACGTAATAAAATTAGCGCCTGCTTGAGCAAATTGAGGAATTAAATTATCTACAGGTTTTGTCATTAAATGAACATCAATAGGAACATTAATATTATAATTTCTAAGTGATTTTAAAATCATAGGACCCATTGTCAAATTAGGAACATAATGATTATCCATAACATCAAAATGAATCCAATCACTACCTGCATCAACTACTTTTTTCACATCTTTTCCTAAACGTGAAAAATCAGCAGATAAAATTGATGGAGCTAATAAAAATTTTTTCATATTAATTTCCTTTTTATAGACAATTAATAAAAGCTTAAATTTTAAAATACAAAATATATCTAAGGATAATGTTAAAACTTTTTATTTACTTATTTTTACATATATTAAAAGTTATTTATTTATAGTTTTAAAAATATATTTCAATTTAACTAATACTTAAAATTAATTAAACAAACATTATTCAAAAAAAATGATTACTTTTTAAGAAAAAATTTTATTTAACCTCGATAAATTATTTAAAAATATTTTATAATATAAGGTTTTATTGAGAATCTTTGATAGCACTTAAAATAATATTTTTATCTATTCCAGAAAAAACTTTTGCTTTTCCTATAGAAATAGGAAGAACTAATCTCATTTCTCCTGATACCACTTTTTTATCACGCATCATATATGGTAAATATGAAACTGCAGACATATTTTTTGGTCCCTTTGTAGGTAATCCAACTTTTTTTAGTAAAGAAATTATTCTGTTATAATCTAATTTTTTTAAATGTCCAAGCAACTCTGAAGTACGCGATGCCATAACCATACCCACTGATATTGCTTCGCCATGCAACCAGCTACCATATCCAGCATGTGCTTCAATAGCATGACCATATGTATGACCAAAATTTAATAATGCTCTAAAATTTTTTTCTCGTTCATCAAGAGAAATAATTTTAGATTTTAATTCACAACATTTCTTAATACAAAAGCACATAGAGTTATGATCTAATAATAATATTTTTTCGATGTTTTCTTCTAACCAATTAAAAAATATTTCATCAAAAATAATAGCATATTTAATAATTTCAGATATTCCTGAAATTAATTCATTATGTGGTAATGTTTTTAAAAAATTAATATCTATAATAACTGAAGATGGCTGCCAAAAAGAGCCCACCATATTTTTACCTAATAAGTGATTTACTCCTGTTTTACCTCCAACAGAAGCATCTACTTGTGCTAAAAGAGTAGTGGGGATTTGGATGAAACGAACTCCTCTTTGATAAATAGATGCTGAGAAACCAGTTAAATCACCTACTACACCTCCACCTAATGCAATTAGTGTAGTATCCCTAGAATGTTTTTTTTCAAGCAATGCAGAAATAACCATTTCTATTTCATTTAATGTTTTAAATTGTTCACCATCTGAAATAATTACTTGATCTACTTTTATCCCAGATTTTCTCAATTGAAAAAATACTTTATCTTTTAACAAATTAGCTAATGTTTTATTTGTTACTAACATAGCTTGATTTCCTGGTTTTAAAGGAAAAAAAATATTATCTTCTTCAATAATGCCAGAACCAATAGTAATCGGATAACTACGTTCTCCTAAAATAACTTTTAATTGTTCCATAATTATTATACTCTAATAATGTATTATAAATATTTATTAATACTATAATTTTTCTAATAAACGAATTATATTATTTGCAACAGATTTAGCACTTTGAATATCAGTTTGAATTTTAAAATCGGCTATTTCTTCATATAGTGGATTTCTTTCTAAAGCTAAATTTTCTAAAATAGTTTTATTGGATACATTTGTTTGTAGTAATGGTCTTTTTTTATCTCTTTTTGTTCGTGATAACTGTTTTTCAATAGTTGTTTCTAAGTATACAACAATACCTCGAGCAGATAATATATTTCTATTTTCCTTAAATTGTATTGATCCTCCACCGGTCGCAAGAACAATTCCTTGTTTTTGTGTAATTTCATTAATAACTTTAACTTCTCTTTCTCGAAAACCATTTTCACCTTCAACGTCAAATACCCAGCTTATGTTAGCTCCAGTACGTCTTTCGATTTCTTCATCGGAATCAAAAAATTCCATATTAAGTTGTTGCGACAATTGACGACCAATAGTACTTTTACCAGCACCCATAGGTCCAATTAAAAAGATATTTCGTTTTTCTGTCATATTTTTATTACTAAAATAATTTATTAAACATATTAATGTTAATAAGATATAAAACGTTAAAAATAGAATAATTAAATTTAAATTATATTACTCTTTAATTTTTTAAATAAAAAATATTTAATAAATATTCTAAATTTAAACACCTAGAACATTTGCAAAAAAAATTAAAATCTTCTTAGATATTTCATAAATTAATTTAATCCTTATATTTAATTAAGTATTTTAAAAAAAAATTATATTTAAATAATTTTAATATAATTTACAACTAAAAAGTATATTCTATCAGAGTAAAGATTATTTTTTCTATATTTCTTTATAATTTTATAACAAATATTTTTATACATTTGACAAATTAAAAACTTGACGTAATTTATTTTTTCAGATTAAATATAACAAATATTTTTTAAGTTTTTTAAAGGTGAGGTGTCCGAGAGGCTTAAGGAACACGCCTGGAAAGCGTGTATATGGAAACGTATCAAGGGTTCGAATCCCTTTCTCACCAAAAAAATAATTAAATTAATAAAGCAGTTTCTAAAGATAAAAGAATCATATTATCAAAACTAGATTCTCTATCTTTTGATGAAACAGATTCTTTTTTTAAAATATGATCAGAAACTGTGCAAATAGATAATGCTTGTGCTTTAAATTCAGCTGCAACAGAATATATTCCTGCTGTCTCCATATCTATTCCTACAATATTATAATGTTTTAAAATATTTAACATATCTTGATCAGTATAAAATGAATCAGTAGTAAAAAAATTTCCAATATGAAGTTTAAAGTTCATTTTTTTTGCAGCTAAGAACACATTATAAGTAATATTAAAATCTGCAATAGCTGCATAATCATGATTATGAAATCGTATTCTATTAAATTTTGAATCTGTAGAAGCACCTAATCCAATAACAATATCACGTAATTTTATATCATCTCGTATAGCACCACAAGTTCCTATACGAATAATTTTTTTGATATTGTACTCTGTTATTAACTCTCTTACATAAAGAGCAGCAGAAGGTATTCCTATTCCATGACTCATAACAGAAATTTTTTTATTTTTATAATATCCTGTATAAGCTAACATTAATCGTGTTTTATTAATTTGTTTAAAATCATTTAAATAATTTTCAGCAATATATTTTGCTCGGATAGGATCTCCAGGCATTAAAATAATATCTGAAAAGTCACTTTTTTTACTATTAATATGAAAAGTAGACACTTATTTTTTCCTTATTTTGAAAACGAATATTTTTAAAACATATGTTTACCATATTTCATTTCTGATAATGCAAAATATTTTGAAATTGTTTGGCCTATGTCAGCAAAGGTTTTCCGATGACCTAAAAAATTTATTTTTTTACCAGGAGAATACATTAGTATAGGAATATTTTCTCTAGTATGATCTGTTCCTATCCATGTGGGATCGCATCCATGATCTGCAGTAATAATAAGTAAATCTTTTTCTTTAACTAAATTAATCATATTTAATAACTGACTATCAAAAAACTCTAAACCCTTTGCATATCCAGCAACATCACGACGATGCCCCCAAATAGAATCAAAATCAACAAAATTAGTAAATATAATAGTATTATTTTTAGCACATTTCATTTCATTTATAGTTGTATTACATAATTCTTCTAATCCAAAGGATTTTATACTTTTACTAATACCTATACCTGCATAAATATCTGAAACTTTTCCTATTGCAATGACTTTGCCTTGCTTCTCAAGTATTAATTTTTCCATAACAGTCATAGAAGGAGGTTTGATAGATAAATCTAATCTATTTCCTGTTCTTTCGAAATTAAATTTATTAGTTCCAATAAACGGACGAGCAATAACTCGTGCTATTTTATATTTATTCTTATTTAATAAAGTACGAATAACTTGACATAATTTATAGAGATTAGATAAACCAAATATATCTTCATGACACGCTATTTGAACAACAGAATCTGATGATGTATATAAAATTGGTTTTCCTGTTTTTATATGTTTTTCGCCTAATCTTTTAATTATTTCTGTTCCCGATGCATGACAGTTACCAAGAAAACCAGGTAATTCAAAATGTTTTATAATTTCATTTATTAAAATATTTGGAAATGTATTATTAACTTTTTTGAAATAATACCAATTATCTAAAACTGGAACTCCTGCTATTTCCCAATGCCCAGAAGTAGTATCTTTCCCTGAAGAAATTTCACTAGCAAAACCATAACTAGCAATAATTTCAGATTGGTTTATCAAATCATGATAACCTAATGGATATTTTCCTGTTGAAGCTTTATACGCTTGTACTATCCCTAATTTTTTTAAATTAGGTATCTTTAAACAACCCTCTCGTTCTTTATTAGCTTCTCCTAAAAAACATTTCTCCACTATATGCCCGAATGTATCAGCACCATAATCGTTAAATTTACTAGCATCAATACTTGATCCTATTCCAAAAGAATCTAAAACCATCAAAAAAACACGTTTCATTTTTTTAAATACCTAAAAAATAAATTAAAATATATTTATATTTACTGCTCTCTTATTTGATTGAAATTAATATCAATATATCTGGATATGATAATATTTAAGTTTGCTCTATTAGGTGCTAAATATGTTAAATTATTAAAATTGTCTAATGCTAAATGAGATTTGTTGTCATTTACAAATATATCAATACTTTTTTTATTATCTGATGTAATCCATCTAGCCATTGTAATATTAACTTTCTCATATATTGCATCTATTTTATACTCAATTTTTAATCTTTGAATTACTATATCAAATTGTAGTATACCAATGGCCCCTAAAATTAAATGATTATTATTAAAAGGATAAAAAACCTGTATTGCACCTTCTTCTGATAATTGCATTAAACCTTTTTTTAACTGCTTTTGTTGCAATGGATTTTTTAAAAAAATCCGACGAAATATTTCTGGAGCAAAACTAGGAATACCAATAAAATTAATTTCTTCGCCTTCTGTAAAAGAATCTCCAATTTTGATTGTTCCATGATTATGTATACCAATCACATCTCCAGGATATGCTACTTTTATAGAGAATCTATCTCCTGCTATAAAATAAAAAGCATCAGAAATAATAATATTTTTTTTTATTCTTACATGCCTTAATTTAATTCCTTTTCTATATGTACCAGATACAATTCTAATAAAAGCTATACGATCATGATGTTTTAAATCCATATTCGCCTGAATTTTAAATACAAAACCTGTGAAATATTTTTCTTCAGGTTGTATTTTTCGTATATTGCTTTTACGATATATAGGTGCAGGGGCCCACTTTATTAAACCTTCTAATATATGATCAATACCAAAATTAGTTAATGCACTACCAAAAAAAACAGGTGTAACAATACTTTTTAAAAAATCTTTTTTATTAAATTTTGAATATACATGACTAATTAATTTTAATTCTTCATAAACTTGTACAGTTAAATCTGAACTAATATATTTCTCTAATAAATATTTTTCTGAATAACTAAAATTCGTTTTGAAAATATTAGATTGTTTTAATTTATTATATAAATAAATTAATTTTTCATCTAGATGAAAAACACCTTTAAAATTTCTTCCACAGCTAATAGGCCAAGTTATAGGAATACAGGATAGTTTTAACTCTTTTTCAATTTGATCTAAAATTTCTATTGGTTCAAGACTATCTCGATCTAATTTATTGATAAATGTAATAATAGGAGTATTATGTAATCGACTTACATCCATTAATTTTTTTGTTCGCTCTTCTATTCCCTTTGCAGCATCAATAACTAATAAACAACAATCTACTGCCGTAAGAATACGATATGTATCTTCTGAAAAATCCTGGTGACCAGGAGTATCTAATAAATTAATTAAAATATTCTTATAATTAAATTGCATAACAGATGTTGTAATAGAAATTCCACGATCTTTCTCGATTTTCATCCAATCTGATTTAGCATATTTTCCACTTCCTCTAGCTTTTACTGTGCCAGAACTATGAAGTACTTTCCCTAAAAGTAACATTTTTTCTGTAATAGTTGTTTTACCAGCATCAGGATGGGAAATAATAGCAAAAGTACGTCTTTTTTTTATTTCTAATTGATGATTTAAATTACACATATATACTCTATTAAAATAATTTATTTTTATAAAATTTCATATAAAAGTTTGTATGAAAGATAATTTATTTATTAATTAAAATTATTAAATTTAGTTTCATTTTTAAAAATATTTTTTAAATAAATAAATGGGTGTAAATTAAATTATATGTAATAATAAAAATATTTATAATTAAATTGTAAATAAACAAAGAGTTACTTTAATGAAAAAAAAAACATCTATATTGCATATACAGGTGGAACTATTGGAATGCAAAAATCAAATAATGGATATATTCCCGTTGCAGGTTACTTGCAAAAACAATTAATTAAAATGCCAGAATTTCATAATCCAGAAATTCCAAATTTTATTATTAAAGAATACAGTCCGCTCATTGATTCTGCTAACATGAACCCAATAGAATGGCAAAAAATTGCGGATGATATTAAAAAAAATTATTATAATTATGACGGATTTGTTATTCTTCATGGAACAGATACTATGGCGTATACTGCTTCAGCATTATCTTTTATCTTAGAAAATTTAGAAAAACCAATCATTATAACTGGATCTCAAGTTCCTATATCAGAAATACAATCGGATGGACGACAAAACTTATTAAATTCGTTACTAATAATTGTAAATTATCCTATTAATGAAGTAACTTTATTTTTTAATTATAAATTATATAGAGGTAACAGAGTTACTAAATCAAATGCTAATGGTTTTAATGCATTTTCATCTCCTAATATAGATCCTTTATTAGAAGTAGGAATTAATATTCGTCATAATAAAAGTATTTTTTTTAAAAAACATAAAAAGTTGAAGGTATATAAAATTAAAGCACAACCTATTAGTATTATTACTATATATCCAGGGATATCTAGTGCAATTTTAAAAAATTTTTTATTACATCCAGTAAAAGCATTGATTTTACGTACATATGGAATTGGAAATGCACCTCAAAATAAAGATTTTTTAAAAGAGTTATATATAGCTAATAAAAAAAACATTATTATAATCAATCTAACACAATGTGCATCTGGGAATGTTAATATGAACGGATATGCCACGGGCAATTCACTAAAAAAATCTGGAGTGATTAGTGGTTATGATTTAACAATCGAAGCTGCTTTAACTAAATTGCATTTTTTACTAAGCCAAAACATTTCAATAAAAAATATTCGTATTGAAATGCAAAATAATTTAAGAGGTGAACTGACAAATTATTCGCATATTTTATAAAAATTTAAAATTATTTTAATAAAAAGAATGATGACCATGCAAATGATGAGTTTGATCAATTACTTTTTTTATTTCAGGAAAAAAAGATAGTATTTTTTTTTCAATCATTTCCTTTAAAGTAACTCCTATCATTGAGCAGCCATTACATCCTCCTGTAAATTCTATAACAGCTATACCACTGTCAGAAATATTTATTAAATTTACTTTTCCACCGTGTAATGATAACTGAGGGTTAATTTCTACATTTAAAAAATTTTTTATTTTTTCTTGTAAAGACAATTGTGTATTTAAAATATTCTTTGTTGCATATGGAGCTTTAAAAGTAAGTTGTGAATTTAATTTATCAACTATAAGATCAATTTCAGAATTTTTTAAAAAACACATAATGGATTTGTTAATATAAATATAAAAATTATTATACTTTAATTTAACATCAGATTCTTCTATTTCATCTATAGCACAATAAGCTACTCTACATTCTGCATTTGACATACCTGGATTAATAATAAACACTCGGATTTGAGTTCCTACTGGTTCTTTAGATAAAAGTGACAAAAAATAATTTTGAGCTGCATTAGAAATTTTAATCATAGTAATTAATTTAATATTTTTATTGATTTTACTTGTTAGTTTTATATAATAATTTTACTAATTAATTAGTTTAAATACAAGATAATTGTAGTTTAATTTTTTAAAAATTTATAGCCATTTAACATGAAAAACTTTACTTGGGAAACTAGAGGAACTGGAAATATTAATCTTGTTATATTAAATGGATGGGGTGTTAACACAAAAATATGGTTTTTTATCGTTCAAAAACTCAGTATTTATTTTAAATTACATTTAATTGATTTGCCTGGAATAGGCATTAATAATAATTTGAATCCTATTAAAATTCAAAAAATAGTTGAAATACTAAATTATTATATGCCTAATAATTCTATTTATTTAGGATGGTCACTTGGAGGGTTAATTGTAACTAATTTTGCTTTATTATATCCTGAAAAAACTTTAGGACTTATTAATGTAGCCTCTTCTCCTTATTTTATAAAACAAAAAAACTGGCCAGGAATAGAAAAAAAGAAAATCTGTTATATATATCGTGATTTATTAAAAAAATATAATGAAACAATAAATAATTTTTTATCTTTACAAATATCAAAAGAAAAACAATATTTCGAAGATTTAGAGATATTAAAAAAAATATTATTTCAGCAAAATAATCAACCAAACCAGAAAACATTAAAAACAGGATTAGAAATACTTTTATCAGTTGATTTAAGATCTAAAATATCTATGATTAAAGTTCCATTTTTACGTATATATGGTTCTTTAGATCATTTAGTACCTAAAAAAATTTCAAATTTAATTGATTTAATATGTCCTAATAGCCATTCTATTATCATAGAAAATGCAGGACACATACCGTTTATTTCACATAAAGATAAATTTTGTTCTATTTTATTAAAATATTTTTTAAAAAAAATATAAAATTATTTTTAAATGTATCGGCCCCAAAAAATGGGGCTAAAATAAAAAATATTAAACTTATTTTAAAATGGAATTTCATCATCAAAATCCATTTCTTCAGAATCTATGTCTTCTTTTTTTAGTTTATATTTTTCTTTGTTTTTAGATGTAGCAATAGTTTCTATTTTTTTTGTTTTTAAAATAGTGTTGTTTTCACTTGCAGAAAGATTATGAGAATTAGAATTTCGATTTCCTAGCATTTGCATTGTTCCACCGATATTTACTATTACTTCTGTTGTATATCGTTCAAAACCATTTTGGTCTTGCCACTTTCTTGTTTGAAGTGATCCTTCAATATATATTTGAGAGCCTTTTCGCAAATATTCTCCAGCTATTTCTGCTAATTTTCCAAATAAAACTACTCTATGCCATTCCGTTTTTTCTTTATTTTCACCTGTATTTTTATCTTTCCAATTTTCTGAAGTTGCAAGCGTCATATTTACTACTGCATTACCATTTGGCATGTATCGTACTTCTGGATCTTGACCTAAATGACCAATTAAAATTACTTTATTTACACCTCTACTTGCCATAATAAAAACTCCATTTCTAAACTAATTAATATAAATATATTTTTAAATAGAATTTTTAATTATTCAAAATAAGTAATAAACATTTAATTTATTATATTAATATTTAATTTGTAATTAAATAAAGAAGATATATATAAATTAAAAATTTATATATTAAGATTAATTTTTTCGGTGTTAAATTATATAAATTAAAATTATTTATTTACTTTTATTAAATTCACTTATTATTTAATAATAAAATTATTACATATTTTTAAAAATATATTTAAAATATTTATTCTAATTCTATCTTAAATAAGAAAAAAACTTATACAAGTTTTTTTAATAAAAAAAAATAAAATTTTATATATTTAAAAAAATCTAAATATTTATAAACACATAAAATATGATAAAATTATTTAAATAAAAAAATTTAGTATTCAATTAATAATACTTTGTAATTGTAATACTTTGTAATATAAATGAATTTTATATTACTATATTAAATTAATATTTATTTTTAAATTTATTTAAAAAAATAAATTTTAATATTATTCATATTTAAAAAAAATATTCCCCTAGAAATATATTCCCATTATGTTATCAGTAACAGTGTAACTTAAAAATAATTTCATTATAAAGAATATATAAAATATATATCTTCTAAAAAATAAATAAAAATTATAAAAATAGTATTTAAAATAATTAAAAAGATACAAAGTAAATTTATTAGCAAATAGTTTATTATTCTAATATTAGAATATAATTTCAAAGTGATTTACTAAATAATGGTATATGTAACATATATGGGTAAAAATAAATTATATTTAAATCAAATTAATAGATTAAAAATTCCTCCACATTCGATAGAAGCAGAACAATCAGTACTAGGTGGTTTAATGTTAGATAATGAACAATGGGATACTGTTTCAGAACATGTAGTTGCTGATGATTTTTTTAGTAAACCACATCGTTTAATATTTCAAGAAATGCAACAATTATTAAATTCAGGGCATCCAATTGACTTAATTACATTATCTGAATCTTTAGAACAAAAAGGAAAACTAGAAAGTGTTGGTAGATTTTCTTATTTAGCTGAGTTATCAAAAAATACTCCTAGTACAGCAAACATAATTGCTTATGCTGACATAGTAAGAGAACGTGCAATTGTAAGAGAAATGATATTAGTTGCTAATAAAATAGCAAATGCAGGGTATGACACACAAGGAAGAAAAAGTGAAGAACTTTTAGATTATGCTGAATCCAGTGTTTTTAAAATAGCAGAAAAACGTTTTAAAAAAGATTCAGGACCTAAAAATATTGAACAAATACTTGATGAAACGATTAATAATATTGAAAAATTATTTTTATCTCCTAATGACGGAGTAACAGGAATTAACACAGGATATCAAGATTTAAACAAAAAAACATCAGGCTTACAACGTTCTGAATTAATTATTATTGCAGCACGACCTTCTATGGGAAAAACAACTTTCGCAATGAATTTATGTGAAAATGCTGCTATGTTATATGATAAACCAGTTTTAATTTTTAGTTTAGAAATGCCTGGGGAACAAATTATGATGCGTATGTTAGCGTCTTTATCTAGAGTTAATCAAGCTCGAATTAGAACGGGAAAACTAAACGATGAAGATTGGTCTAGAATGTCAGGTACAATAAATGTTTTACTTAAAAAAAAGAATATTTATATAGATGATTCTTCAGCTCTAACACCCAGTGAAGTTCGCTCTAGAGCACGTCGTATTTATCGTGAAAATAATGGTTTAACTTTAATTATGGTAGATTATTTACAATTAATGAGAGTTCCAGCACTTTCAGATAATCGAACTCTTGAAATTGCCGAAATTTCAAGAACATTAAAAGCACTTGCAAAAGAACTACAAGTACCAGTAATTGCGTTATCACAATTAAATCGTTCTTTAGAACAAAGATCAGATAAAAGACCGGTAAATTCAGATTTACGAGAATCTGGTTCTTTAGAACAAGATGCAGATTTAATTATGTTTATATATCGCGATGAAATATATCATGAAAATAGTGATTTTAAAGGAATAGCCGAAATTATCATTGGAAAACAGAGAAATGGACCAATTGGTACAATAAGTTTAACTTTTAATGGGCACTGGTCTAGATTTGATAATTATTGTAATCCTAAATATGATTAACCTGATAAGTACAGATTATTTTTTTTAAAAAAATAAAATATCTTGATGAAAATTTTTACACTATATAAAACTATAATTTTTTATAAACATTAATTTAATATAAAACTCAAATATATGAATAAAAAAAAGATATTAAAAATCGGAATAGTAATGGATCCAATTCAAAATATTAAAATTAAGAAAGACTCAAGTTTTGCTATTTTACTTGAAGCACAAAAAAGAAATCATCAAATCTATTATATGGAAATGAATGATCTATATTTAAAAAAAGGTCATGCATATGCAAAAACACGTTTTATAAGAATACAAAAAGAAATAAATAATTATTTCACTTTTACTCAAGAACAAAATATTTCATTAAACGAATTAGATGTTATATTAATGCGTAAAGACCCACCATTTAATATGGAATTTATATATGCGACATATATTCTTGAACGTGCAGAAAAATCAGGTGTATTAGTTATTAACAAACCAAAAAGTTTAAGAGATTGCAATGAAAAAATATTTGCTTCAATATTTGAAAAATTTATACCGGATACATTAGTTACTAGAAATATATCTCAAATACATGATTTTTGGAAAAAAAATCAAGATATAATTATTAAACCTTTAGATAATATGGGAGGATCAAGTATTTTCCGAATTAAAGAAAATGATGTAAATTTTTTAGTTATTTCAGAAACAATGACTAATTACGAAAAAAAATATTGTATGGTGCAAACTTATTTGCCATCAGTAAAATATGGTGATAAAAGAATATTAATGATCAATGGAAAAGCAATACCATGGTGTGTAGCAAGAATTCCTAAAAAAGGAGAAACAAGAGCTAATATAGCAGCTGGAGGAACAGCTGAAATCAAAAAACTTGATAAAAAAGATTGGGAAATAGCAAATTATTTATCTCCTGTTTTAAAAGAAAAAGGACTTATTTTTGTTGGATTAGATGTTATAGGTGATAAATTAACAGAAATAAATATTACTAGTCCGACATGTATTTGTGAAATTGAACTAAGCACAAATATTTCTATTAGTAGTATGTTAATAGATTATATTGAAGATAAAATATATTTATAGAGATGATAAAATAATGGTAATTGCATTTGATTTTGGAATTAAAAACATTGGAGTGGCTGTAGGAGAAAAAATCCTTAAAAAAGGGAAAGCTTTAAGTAAATTAACCGCATATAATGGACATCCAAATTGGAATGATATTAAATGTTTATTAAATATATGGAAACCTAACTATATAGTTGTCGGACTACCATTAAACATGGATGGTACAAGACAAAAAATAACAAAAAAAGCAGAAAAATTTGCTAATTTATTAAAATATAAATTTAACACTTCTGTGCAGTTACACGACGAACGTTTAAGCACAAAAGAAGCTAGATCTTTAATATTTAATCAACATGGTTTTAAAGCATTAAAAAAAGATAAAATCCATTCTACTGCAGCTGTTGTTATATTAGAAAGCTGGTTTAATCAAACTTATTGTAATTAATTAGATATAATTAAAAAATATGAAAAATATCGAAGAAAATATAAAAATTCTTAAAAAAAAAATACAAAATTTATTAAAAAATAATAATACTTTTTTAAAAAAAATCAAAATTGTTGCAGCAAGCAAAAACCAATCATCTCAAAAAATTCAAATGGCTTTATTATCTGGAATACATGAATTTGGAGAAAACTATGTTCAAGAAGGTATTAATAAAATTCGACAACTAAAACAATATAATAATATTATTTGGCATTTTATAGGAAAATTACAATCGAAAAAAACTAAATTAGTTGCTCAAAATTTTGATTGGTGTCAAACTATTGATCGAGAAAAAATCGCATTTTTATTAAATCAAAATAGAACAAATACACAATGTCCAATGAATGTTTTAATACAAATTAATATTTCTAAAGAAAAAAATAAAAATGGTATTGATATAAAACAATATCAAAAATTAGCAAAAGTTGTTTCTGAAATGCCTAATCTTAATTTTCGTGGGATTATGGCTATGCCTAAAAAAGAAAAAACATCAATAAAATATTCTGATTATGAAAATATCCATAATATATTTAATATTTTAAAAGATAAATATAAATCAGTTGATACATTATCATTAGGTACAAGTTTTGATATTACAACAGCGCTAATGTATAATAGTAATATGATTAGAATTGGAAGAGATATATTTGATTGTTAAATTATCTTAAAAATATGATTTTTTTAAAATATAAAACATTATGATAAAATTGCCCCCAATTAGTTTATACGTTCATATTCCGTGGTGTATAAAAAAATGTGGATATTGTGATTTTTATTCATATGTCAGTAAAAAAAATATTCCAGAATTAGAATACGTTAAAAATTTACTAAAAGATTTAGAAAAAGATTTAAAATTAATACATAAAAGAAAAATAAGTAGTGTTTTTATCGGTGGAGGAACACCTAGTTTATTAAATAGTGAATCTATTAAAAATTTAATAAAAGGAATAAAAAAAAGAACAAAACTTTCTAAATTTTCTGAAATTACTATAGAATCTAATCCAAAGTTAATAGAATATAAACGTTTTAGAAATTATAAAAAATCAGGAATTAATCGATTTTCTTTAGGCGTTCAAACATTTAATTCTCGTTTATTAAAAGTAATAGAACGTACATATGATAGAAAAGAAGCTATTAGAGCAATAAAAGAAATTAAGAAAATTAATAATAATTTTAATCTAGATATTATGTATGGATTGCCAGGTCAATCATTAAAAAATGTTTTATCAGATTTGAAATACGCTGTTAAATACAATCCAACACATATATCATGGTATCAATTAACAATAGAACCCAATACTTCTTTTTATGTAAAAAATTTAAATTTACCTCATGAAAATATTATATTTAAAATGTTTAATCAAGGCGAAAAATTTTTAAAAAAGTCAGGTTATATAAAATATGAAATATCTTCATATATGAAATTAAACTATACATGTCAACATAACCTTAATTATTGGAATTTTGGAGATTATATTGGCATCGGATGTGGTGCTCATGGTAAAATAACTAAAACAAATGGAGAAATTATTAGAACTATTAAAAATAAAAATATTAATGATTTTATAAACGGCAAATATATAGATATCAAAAAATTAATTTTAGATCAAGATAAACCTTTTGAATATTTTATGAATGCTTTTAGATTATATAAACCTATCTACAAAAAACATTTTCAAGAGCGTACTAATATCAGTATTAATGATATAAAAAAAAATATTAAAAAAGCATTGCAAAAAAAATATATAATAGAAAAATCAGATTCTTGGGAAACAACAACAAAAGGAAAAATGTTTCTTAATTCATTACTAAAAATTTTTTTAAATTAACAATATTTAAAATTGAGACTGAAACATCAAATTAAAAATTTTATTTCCTAATACATATGCTTTCTTTTCAAATCTTGTTTTTACATGAGATATAGAATCTTCAACAAAAGTATTTGTCTGAGATAAATTTAAATATTCATTAATGTTTTTAATTATATTTAATATGTAATAAGCATATTCTTTTGAATCCGTTACAATATGCAAAATACCGCCAAAAATTAATTTTTTTAAAATTTTTTTTAAAAAAACATATTGTATCATTCTTCTTTTATGATGTCTTTTTTTAGGCCATGGATCAGGAAAAAAAATTTGTATTTTTGATAGTGTATGATTTGAAATCATATTTTCAATTACTTCAACTGCATTGTAATGAATAACTTTTATGTTTTCTAAATTAGCTACATAAGCAAGACGCAAGCATGAACCTATTCCTGGTGGATACACCTCTACACCTAAAAAATTTCTGTTATAAGAATTAATTGCTGTTTGTACTAAAGAATTTCCTGATCCAAAACCAATATCCAAAATAACAGGATAATTATATTTAAAAACTGATGAAAAGTTTAAAGGTGTTAATTGATAATCAATACCAAAAAAAGGCCAATATTCTTTAATTGATTTAAACTGTGATTTAGTTATACGACCTTTTCGAGATACAAAACTTTGATTTTCCCTCAAAAATATCCCGTTTTTGTATTTAGGTGTTATAATATTATTTTTCATATTTTAGTAAATTATTCATTATAAAATATTTGATATATATTTATTAATTAAAAGATTTATATTTTAACGTTTTTTTAAATAAAAATATATCTATATTATTTTTTTAACTAACAAATAGTTTTATAATAAAATGACATTTTATGTTTTTTCTCAATTAATTCTTAATTGGTATCATTTAAATGGGAGAAAAAATCTTCCTTGGCAAAAAAATAAAACATTATATAAAGTTTGGATATCTGAAATAATGTTACAACAAACTCAAGTAAAAACTGTTATTCCATATTTTAAAAAATTTATATTAAAATTTCCTAATTTAAATTATTTAAATAATGGTAATTTAAATGATATTTTATACTTATGGAGTGGTCTTGGATATTATAAAAGAGCTAAAAATATTTACGAAACTGCTAAAATTATAAAAACTAAATTTAGTGGGAAATTTCCAAAAAATATTTTAGATTTAGTTAAATTACCCGGCATTGGAAAATCTACTGCAGGAGCTATTTTATCTTTTACATTAAATTATTTTCATTCTATTTTAGACGGTAATATAAAAAGAATTTTAATACGATATTATGGAATTATTGGATGTGAACACAATACTAAAACTGAAAAAAAACTATGGAATTTAATAGAAACTATAACTCCAATTCATAATACTGGTAGTTTTAATCAAGGAATAATTGATATAGGTGCATTAATATGTAAACCAAAATTACCTAAATGTAATATCTGTCCATTAAATATCACATGTATTGCACATAAAGAAAAAGAATGGATCAAATATTCTTTAAAAAAAAATCAAAAGGTTAAAGTAATAAAAGATTATTGGTTTATAATAATTCGTTTTGAAAATAAAATTTGGATGCAAAAAAACACTACAAAAAATATTTGGAATAATTTATTTTGTTTTCCAAATTTCGAAAAAAAAAATCAATCTATAGAATGGCTCAAAACAAATAAAATCAACATTAAAAAATATAAAAAACTTAATTCAATTAATCATGATTTTAGTCATTTTAAAATAAAAGCTCATTCAATTTTAATAGAATTATTTTTTAAACAAAATTTTTTCGATATTAAGGATAAAGGTGTTTGGTATAATTTAGAAAAACCTCAAAAAATAGGATTACCTAAATTAGTAGAAAAAATATTAAAATTATTAATATAAATCTTTAATAGGAAAAATTAAAACTAATGTATCGTAAAATTTTTTGCATATTTTTACAAAGAGAATCCGAAGGTCATGCATTTCCACCATATCCAGGAGAATTAGGGAAAAAAATATATAATAACATTTCAAAAAAAGCTTGGAAAAAATGGACAATAGAACAAACTAAATTAATAAATGAAGAAAAACTAAATATGATTAAAGAAAAAGATAGAAAAAAATTAGAAAAATATATGAAATTATTTTTATTTAAAAAAACTATTTTAAAATAATAATATATTAACAAAATTGGAATTTAATTTAACTTTACATATTATATTTTACTAAAAAGTGCTTATATTCGATTCTGGTATAGGTGGAATTTCTATATTAGAAAACATTAAAAAAAATATTCCTAATATAAATTATATATATTTACTAGATAATGAAGGATTTCCTTATGGAGAAAAAAAAGAATCTTTTATTATACAAAGATGTATTAAAATAATTAATACCATTATTAAAATTTATCCAATTAAAATAGTTATTGTTGCTTGTAATACCGCAAGTACTATATCTTTATCTATATTAAAAAAAATTTTTAATATTCCTATTATTGGAGTTTTACCTTTATTAGATCAAGCAATCAAAAAAACTAAAAATAATAAAATTGGTCTTATTGCTACTACAGCAACGATAAATAGCTCATATATCAAAAATATTATGTCTGAATGTATCTATGCTAAAAGTATAAAAGTCATAGCTACAAATGAATTAGCAAAACTTGCTGAAAAAAAAATTAGAAAACTATCAATTTCTAATATAAAACTAAAAAATATCTTTAATTCCTGGATAATGCTTTCAGTAAAACCTGATACGATATATCTTGGATGCACTCATTTTTCATTTTTAAAAGACGAAATTCAAAATATTTTTTATCAACCCATTACTTTTTTAGACTCTCATATAACAGTTACTAAAATAGTTAAACAGTATTTTTTAAATAATCAAACCAATCAAATTATAAAAAAAAATGTTTTTTTATATTCAGAATATAATCAAGAGATTAATAAATTATTATGGTTTTTAAAAAAATATCAGTTTAATACTATTAAAAAAATTAATTTAAATTAATTTTTTGGTAAAATAAAGTTTTATATTTTTGAAAGATATATTTTAACAATTTATTTAATAAATGTACTTTTTCTATATCGCAAGAAAATTGTTCTAAAAGATTTTCAATTTTATTTATATACTCTTTTAAAATAGATCGATGAAAAATTTTAAAGCAATGATTTAACCAAACTTTTTTTTCATTAGTATTTAATATAAAAATAAAATTTCGAGCTTTATATCGAAAAAAAAGTTCTTTTAAACGAGAATCTTTAAAATTTAATTTAATATCTTTTAAATTAATTGGTTGAGTGTTACTAATTTTTTTAATTAATTGCTTATCACGTAAATCAAAAAAACTATTGTAAATTTGTAAATCTACATTCGCATATTCTTGAAAAATATTATTTTGAGAAATAATATTTTTTATATAATTTTTTATAAAATAATTTGATTTAATTAAATTTATTTTTATATCAGTATAAAAATCTTTTAACTTTAATCTTTTAGCATCTTCTATTTGAATTAACTGAATAGGAACTAATATAGGACAACGATTTAAATATACTAGTACTACCCCTAAATTAAATAAAGTTTTCATACTAATATCTTGATAATTATTTTTTTTAAAATAACTAATCAATTTTTTGATATCTTGAAATAAATCTATTGCAACTAATATATTATTATTATATTGATCGAAAAATAAAGGTAATATAAAACTCATATTATTACGAATAGAACCAAAACAACTAGAAACGTAAAGAATAGGTTGAAAATTTTCTAAATTAATTAACTTATATAATTCATTCTTTTTTCGGTATTTAAAAAAAAAGCTAAACAATTTTGGTTGTTGTTTTTTTATTAATTTTGCAAGTTTAATAGTAGCATAAACGTCAGACGTTGCATCATGTGCATTATTATGTAATATATTGTTTTCTTCAGTTAGATTAGATAACTTAAAAATAGGTAAACCAATATCATTTTTAGGCCATTTAATACCATTGGGTCTTAAAAGGTAACATACTCGTATGATATTTAATAAATCCCAACGTGAGTTATTATTTTTCCAGCTCCATTCATATGGATCTAAAAAATTACGATAAAATATATTTCTTGTGATTTCATCATCAAAATTAATATTGTTATAACCTACTATACAAGTATTAGGATAAGTTAAAATATTATAGATTTTTCTAGAAAATTCATATTCATTAGTACCATTTTTAAGTGTATATTGTGGAGTAAGTTTAGTTATTAAAATAGAATAGGGTTCTGGTAAATAATCGTCTGGTGGGAAACAATAAAAACATTCTGGTTCTTTAATAATATTCAAATCTTTATCTGTTCTAATAGATGCAAATTGAGCTGGTTTATCTAATGATGTGTGTGTTCCAAAGGTTTCATAATCATAAAATAAAAAAGTAAATTGGTTTTTTTGAAAAAAAGACTTATTATATTTATTCATTATATAATCTTAATAATTTAAATAATTAAATTTTTAATATGTTTCTTTTCAATCTTAAAATATAAAGCATATATTAAGAAAACTAAAAAATGATATTATTACTTTAAAAAAAGTAAACCAAAAAAAAATAGATTATATATGAATTAAAAAGACATTAAAAAATAATTTTATAATAAAATATTTGTTATTTGTTAGAATAAATGACTATATTGAAAAAATTATGAAGAAAGAAATTAAATAAAATTAATATTAAATATCAATATTATATGAAATTTTTCTCCCCTGACTGGGCTCGAACCAGTGACATACGGATTAACAGTCCGCCGTTCTACCAACTGAACTACAGAGGAATATTCATATTTATATCAAAAATTTATATATCTGTCAAATATATATATAAAATTAAAAATTAACTAAAAAATTTTAAAAGAAGTCTAGATTATTCGAAGAAATTCATTTATAGTACAAGATATAAAAATATTAAGGCCCTTTAGCTCAGTGGTTAGAGCAGGCGACTCATAATCGCTTGGTCGCTGGTTCAAATCCAGCAAGGGCCACAAAAATAAAAAATATCACTTAAATTTTCACCATTAATTAGGATTGGATTTGATGGAATGGAAAAAAGAATTTATTGAATTTCTTTTAAAAAAAAAGTTTTAAATTTCGGAGAATTTATACTGAAATCTGGACGAAAAAGTCCTTATTTTTTTAATTCAGGATTATTATCTACAGGTCAAGATACTTATAAAATTGGATCGTTTTATGCACGCGCGATAATGAATTTAAATATTAAATTCGATATACTTTTTGGGCCTGCATATAAAGGTATACCCATTGTAGTATCTACTTCCATTGCATTAAAAAATCAATATAATTTAAATATTCCATATTCTTTTAATCGAAAAGAAGAAAAAAAATATGGAGAAAAGGGACAATTAATAGGTGAAAATATAAAAAATAAAAAAATTATTATTTTAGATGATGTTGTTACATCAGGAACTTCTATAAATAATTCAATTAATATAATTGAAAAAGAAAATTCTAAAATATCTTCAATTTTTGTACTACTTGATCGAAAAGAAAAAACAGCAAATAACTTGCATAAATTAAATATTTTAAAAAAACAAAAAAATCATAGAATTAATTCTATTATTACAATAAATGATTTAATTATCTATATTTCCAAACAAAGAAAATTCAAAAAATATGCTTCTAAATTAATAGACTACCATATGGAATATGGTATTTTTTAAAAAAATTTAATATTTACACGCCAGAATGACCAAATCCATTTTCACAACGAATAGTTTTATTAAATTTTTTCACTATATAAAACTCTGGACGAATAATTGGAACAAATACTATTTGAGCAACTCTATCATTTGGGTTAATATAAAAATCTTTTGTACTTCTATTCCAAAGAGAAACCATCAATTCACCCTGATAATCCGAATCAATCAAACCTACTAAATTACCTAAAACAATACCATTTTTATGACCTAATCCAGATCGAGGTAGAATTAAAGCAGTAATATAAGGATTTTCAATGTATATTGAAATTCCAGTAGGAATTAACATAACATCTTTAGCAGGTAAAATAATTTGTTTATTTATACATGCTTTAAGATCTAAAGCAGAAGAACCGGAAGTAGCATAATTAGGTAAAAAATTATCATCTTTTTTAATTTTAGAATGTAAAATTTTAATTTGAATTTTATTTGTATTCATAATCATTTATAATTTATTAAATATTTTAAAATTATGATAAAACTAAAAAATCTGGGTTTATTAAAGATAATTGAGAAAATAAAGAATAATTTAAATTTTTTCTTTCATTATATGTTATTACTTTACCTCCTGCAGCTGTAACAATTGCATGCCCGGCTGCAGTATCCCAAATATATGTCTTCCCAAATCTCGGATAAAATTGTGCCTTACCTTCTGCTACATAACAAAATTTTAAAGATGAACCTAATTTTTCAATCGTGTACTTTTTTATTGTATTTAATAAATTATATACTTTTTTATTTGAATGTGATCGACTAATAACAAATTTTGGTATACTAGAATAAGCTATAGAAATTTTATTTTTGTACCCTTTTTCATTAATTTTCCAAGCTTGTTGTTTATCAGCGCAATATAAAAGATTAAAATAAGGAGCATATATAACGCCTAAAATAGGAATACCATATTTAATTAAACTAATATTAACTGTAAATTCACCATTTTTTTTTAAAAACTCTTTAGTTCCATCTAATGGATCAACTAACCAATAAATGTTCCAATTTTTATCATATTTGATATTATTTGAGTCTTCTTCGGATAATATAGGAATATTAGGAAAAAGATGAACTAGTCCATTTTTAATAATTGTATTGGCAATTTTATCTGCATTAGTTACAGGACTTTGATCAGATTTATAAGAAATATTTATTAATTTATCAGAATAATATACTTCCATGAGAGCAGATCCTGCATTTCGTGCTAATTCACAAATTTCTGTTAACATTTAACACCATTTTAAAATAAATTATTTTTTTTCAATTACATTAACTATAAAATATTCGATTATTTCACTATGTGGTTGAAAAATAACTTGATGCTCTCCTATATGACGTAGTACACCGTTAGGTAATTTTATTTCTTTTTTATTAATTTTTATACCTATTTTAGATAATTCTTTAATAATATCTCTAATACCTACAGAACCAAATATTTTATTTTCTTTTCCAACTTTTGAAGGAATGGTTATAAATTTTACTTGTTTTAATTTTTCAGCACGAGATTTAGCAATGAGTAATTTACTAATGTTTTCTTCTTTTAATTTCACTTGCTGAGCTTTAAAAGATTCAATATTTTTTTGATTAGCTAAAATAGCTTTTCCTTGAGGAATTAAATAATTTCTAGCATAACCTGATTTAACTTTTACAATTTTACCAGAATCACCTAGTTTATTAACTTTTAATAAAAGAATTACTTCCATTATTGATTCGTCTCTTTTTAATTTAAAAATATCATTCGCCTAGTATTAGCGATGTTGGTCAGTGTATGGAAGCAAAGCAAGATATCTTGCTTTTTTAATAGCTCTTGATAGCTGACGTTGATATTTAGCTCGAGTTCCAGTAATACGACTTGGAACAATTTTACCATTTTCTGTAATATAATTTTTTAACATAGAAATATCTTTATAGTCTATTTCTTGAATACCTTCTGCTGTAAAACGACAAAATTTTCGACGACGAAAATAACGTGCCATATAAAATATCCTTTAAAATTAAAATAAAATAATTTTAAAATTTATGTATATTTTTAAAAAATTATATTGAAATATTTTAAATATACACAAATTACTGTTATATAATTATTTCTTTTCTTTTTTCTCTTCTTTTAATTTAATTATAGGAGATGCTTCATTAATTGCTTTTTTAACTAAAATAATCATATTTCTAATAATTGCTACATTAAAACGAAAATCTGTTTCTAACAAATTAATAACTTTAGGATAAGTTTCTATATTCATAAGAACATAATGTGCTTTATGTAATTTATTGATCGAATATGATAGTTGTCTTCTACCCCAATCTTCTAAACGATGTATAATACCTACATTATCTAAAACAATTTTTTTATATTTTTCGATTATTATACTAATTTTATCACTATAATCAGGATGAACCATAAAAATTATTTCATAATGACGCATAAGACGCTCCTTTTGGATTTTTTAGTTTCCTAGATAATAAAAATAATAGCTATTCCGAGGAAACAAGGAACATAGAATTATAGCTATTTTAAATATATGGTATTTTAATTTAATCAAAAAATCAATTAAATTTAGTTTGATTAAAAATATAAAAAATAAAAATTAATTTTATTAAGGATATAAAGATAATTCTATTTTTCTTTGATGTAAATTAACAGATACTACTTTTACTTTTAAAGTATCACCAAGACGAAAAATATTTTTAGTAGATTTTCCAATAAATTTTAATCGAACAGGATCAAAATAATAATAGTCATCATGCAAACTATCTATACGAACTAATCCATCTATAAAATATTTATTTAAACGAACGAAAAAACCAAACGAAACGACATTTGAAACTACACCAGTAAATATATTACCAATTTTTTTTTCCATAAAATCACATTTTAACCAATCCATGACATCTCTATTAGCTTCATCTGCACGTCTTTCAGTCATAGAACAATGTATTCCGATGTTTTTTATATCATTAATATGATATAAATTACACTTAAAAGATTTATTTTTTTTAAAATCTTTTTTATAATTATTTAATTCAAATAATATATTTTTAATTACTCGATGTAATAAAAGATCAGGATATCTTCTAATAGGAGAGGTAAAATGAACATAACTAGATAGAGACAAACCAAAATGTCCTCGATTTTCTGGAGAATATACAGCCTGCTTCATAGATCTTAATAATATAGTTTGAATCATTTCATAATCTGGACGATTTTTAATTTTCTTTAATAAATTAGAATAATTAACAGATTCTGGAACTTCACCCCCTGATAAAGATAAACCTAGCTCTTTTAAAGTCATTCGAAAATTTTTAACACTATCTTCAGTAGGACGATCATGATTTCGAAATAAAATTGGATATTGATATTTTTTTATAAATCTAGCCGAAGCTATATTTGCTAAAATCATACATGATTCGATAAATTTATGTGCATCATTTCTAATATGTTTATAAATATGTTTAATCTTAAAATTAGAATCTAAAATAAATTTAGTTTCAAGATTTTCAAAATAAATACCTTTTTTAGAAATATTATATTTTTTGAACACTTTTTGTAATAATAATAGATTTTTAATATACTTTAACAATTTATTGTATTTTGTACAAAGTTTAATATCACCATTCCAAATTTTAAATATTTCATCGTATGTAAAACGACCCTTCGAACATATAACTGCTTCATAATGTTTATATTTAATCAACTCGCCTTGATTTGATAAACTCATTTCACATATTACACATAAACGTTCTACATAGGGATTTAAAGAACATAAATCTATAGATATTTTTTCTGGCAGCATAGGTACTACTAATGAAGGGAAATATACGGAGTTACCTCTTTTTATAGCTTCTTTATCTAAAGGAGAATCGGATTTAATATAATAACTAACATCTGAAATAGCCACCCATAAATCCCACCCTTCTTCATTATTTTTTTTTTTACAAAATATAGCATCATCAAAATCGCAAGCATCTTTTTCATCAATGGTGAAAAATGGGATATGTCTTAAATCTATACGATTTTTTAACTCTTTTTGATCAATTTTATCATTTATTTCATATATTTGATTTTTTACTTCTTTAGGCCACAAATAAGGGATAGAATGTGTTCGTATAGCAATATCTATAGCGAGAGTCGTCCTCATTTCTTTTCCACCAAGAATCTCTACTATTATTCCTTTAATTTTATTTTTCTTCTTTAAAAAATTTTTATTTAATTTAACAACAACTATAGATCCTATAGCAAGTTTTTTTGTTAAAGTTGATGAAAAAACAAATATTTTAAAATTAAATCGATTATCATCTGGAATAACAAATTTTATCTTTTTTTCAACATAATATCGACCGACAATTAAAACATTATTTGGTTTTAATACTTTTAATACTTTTGCTGAATTTCTTCCTTTTTTTTCAGATTTTATAACACGTGCTAAAATAATATCACCATGAATACATAGTTTCATTTGTTTAATAGAAAGCCAAAGATCTTCTTTTAATGTTTCAGTTCTAAGAAAACCATAACCATCTCTATGACCTATTACTTTTCCTGTAACTATATTAAGATTTTCTGAAATAATATAATAACGATTACATGTATATATAATTTGATTATCTCGTTCCATTGCTTTTAATCTAAAATGTAATGCTTTTTTATCTTCTTGATTATTAATACTAAATTTATTTTCTATTTTTTTTTGATTTATTAAATTTTTATGTTCTTTTAAAAAAGATAAAATAGATTCTCGACTTGGAATACGATTTATATATTTTTTATAATCGTTTTTTTGGTAGGTATCTACTACCATATTTACTTCTCCAATAGCATTATTTAATTAAAAATATTTATTAAATATTTTTATATTTAACACTTAATTTAAAATTATAAAAAAATATTTTTTATTAAAATAGTATCATTTCGATCTGGACCTGTAGAAATTATATGCACCGGAACCTTTGCAATTTTTTCAATACATTTTATATAATGCCTTGCAGCATTAGGTAAGTCTTCTATGTTCTGCACACCTGAAGTATTTTCCATCCAACCTGGATACGTTTCATATATTGGTTTTATATTTGTTAAATTAAAAAAAGATAAACTAGAATAAATTTTTAACGTATTTATGTCTTGATAAGCTGTACAAATTTTAATTTCTTTTAAACCATCTAAAACATCTAATTTTGTTATACATAATGCAGACAAAGAGTTTAATTTAACAGAGTAACGTAAAGCCACACCATCTAGCCAACCAGTACGTCTTTTCCTACCAGTAGTAGATCCGAATTCGTTTCCTTTTTTAGTAAGATAATCATCTATACTATTAAAAACCTCGGTAGGAAATGGACCATTACCTACTCGCGTAGAATAAGATTTCGTTACTCCTAAAATATAATTTAAATTTTTTGGACCAACTCCTGTTCCTGTAATAACTCCACCTATAGTACTATTAGAGGATGTAACATAAGGATATGTTCCATGATCAATATCTAATAAACTTCCCTGAGCACCTTCAAAAATAATAGTTTTTTGATTTTTAATTGCATTATGTAGCATAATAGTAGTATCTGCTATCATATCATCAATGATATTTTTAGCTTTTAATAAATCTTTTAAAATAACTTTATAATTAAATGGTTCATGTTTATAAATATATACTAATTGATCATTATAATAATTAACTATTTTTTTTAATTTTATAGATAATTGTTTTTCGTTTTTTAAATCGCCTATTCGTAAAGAACGACGCGCAATTTTATCTTCATAAGCTGGTCCAATACCTCTTCCTGTTGTACCAATAGCATTAATTCCTAGTTTTTTTTCACGTGCTACATCCATTGCAATATGAAACGGTAAAATTAAAGCAGCAGACTGAGAAATAAAAAGACGTTTGTTAATAATAAAACTATTTTTTTTAAGCATTTCTATTTCTTTTATTAATTCAGAAATAGAAATAACAACTCCATTAGAAATTATCCCAATAACATTTGTATGTAATAAACCTGATGGAATTAAATGAAGAATAATTTTTTTTGTATTTACTACTAAGGTATGACCTGCGTTATGCCCTCCATGATATCTTACTACATAAGAACTTTTTTTAGATAAATAATCAACTATCTTACCTTTACCTTCATCACCCCATTGAGTACCTAATATTACAATATTTTTTTTCATTTATCTTACATACCTATTTTTTAAAATATTTTTAATTTGTAATAATTTGATTCATATATTGAAAAAATTTATTATTAGAACTAATTAGCATAATATTATCTTTATTTTTAAAACTATTTTCATAAGCATGTAAACTTCGCACAAAAAAATAAAAAGAAGAATCTTGTTGAAAGTTATCTGAAAATAATTTAGCTACTTCAGCTTCTCCTTGTCCTTTTAATATTAATGCTTGTTTTCTTGCTTTTGCTAATATCATTGATACTTTATAGTCAGCCATTGCACGTAATTTTTCTGCTTTTTCTTGTCCTTGAGAACGTTGACTTCTAGCAACTGCTTCTCGTTCTGCTCGCATTCGATTATATATAGCTTCAGAGACTTCAGCAGGTAAATTAATTTGCTTAATACGAACATCTACTATTTCAATTCCCAAGGCATTCATACTATTAACATTAATTTCAGATAAATTTGTTGAATTTACTGTTCCTTTATTTAAAGATTTCAATACATCTATTGTTAATCTTCCTCTAGAATCAGTTACAATTTCTTTTACATTTAAACATCCTATTTCAGAACGTAATCGATCACTAAATTTTCTTTTTAATAACACTTCAGCTTGAAAAATATCACCATTTCCCGTAGCTAAATAATAACGACTAAAATCACTAATACGCCATTTTATATAAGAATCAACAATAAGATCTTTTTTTTCTTTTGTAACAAAACGATCTGCTTGATTATCCATCGTATGAATACGAGCATCTAACATTTTAACAGTTTCTAAAAACGGAATTTTAAAATGCAATCCAGGCTCATAAACTAAAGTTTTTTGATTATTATTTCTTAAAACTTTGCCGAATTGTAAAACAATGCCACGTTCTCCTTCTTTAACAATAAATAATGATGAAGAAATAAAAAAAAGAAAAATACTTGATAAACAAATTAATAATTTATTCATATATTCATTTTCTCTCTAGATTTTTAATATCATTTCGTATTGAATTTATACGTCTTTGTTTAAAAAAATTATTAGGAGATAATGAAGATAAATAATTAATCTCTCGATTTTTTTTTAAAAAATTAGACTCATTTTTTATTGGTTTATTTAAACTTAATAAAGAATTCTTATTTTTTTGTATACTATTAATAAAATTATTTAAGGACAAAAATAACATTGAATTATTATTTTTATCAATAAATACTTTTTTAGTATGACTTAATAATCGCTCCATAGATTCTATGTAAATTCTTTTGAGAGTAATTTCTTTTGCTTTTTTATACTCTGGTAAAATTTTTAAAAATCGAACAACTTCTCCTTCCGCTTCTAAAATTATACGAGAAGAATATGCTTTAGCTTCTTCTAAAATACGTTGAGCTTTTCCATTCGCTTTAGGTTGAACTTCATTTGCATATGCCTCGGCTTCACGTACATATTGTTCTCGATTTTCACGAGCTGCAATTGCGTCATCAAAAGCCGCTTTTACTTCCTCAGGTGGTCTAGCTGTTTGAAAATTAACATCTAAAATAGTTATTCCCATATTGTATGGTTTAATAGTTTCTTCAATTTCTTTCTGAGTATCATGCCTAACAAGAGTTCTTCCTTCCGTTAATATACGATCCATAGTAGAACGACCAATCACCCCACGTAAAGCACTGTCAGTTGCCTGCCTTAAGCTATCATCAGGATATGCAACAGAAAAAAGATAACTAGAGGGATCAGTAATTTTATATTGTACATTCATTTCTACACGTACTACATTTTCATCAGAAGTTAACATTACGCCTGAAGTTGCTAGTTCTCGGACTGTTTCTACATTAACAGGTTCCACATCACTAATAAAAACTGGCCTCCAATTTAATCCTGGTTCAACTAAATGACTAAATTTACCAAAATTAGTAACTACTCCACGTTCAGCTTCTTTAATAGTATAAAATCCACTAGCACACCAGATAAAAAAAATTATAAAAATAATGATTAAAAAAGGATGAATTTTTTTATTTAATGCATTTGAAGAATTAGCTGTATTTTGAATTATATTATTAATATTATGTAAAAACTTTTTAAAATCTATTGGAATATTTTTTTCTTTACTTTTTCGTTCTTTTTTATCAGAATAATCTTTTTTTGAACCATTCTTTTTCCCCCAAGGATCTAATTCTGGTTCACGATTATTTTTTTTATCCCAGGCCATTTGATGCCTCATTTATTAGTTTTAATACCATCATATACTTTTAAAAAAAATTTAAAATAATATATCTTATATTATATGAAAACTATATTTTTTTACAATTTTTTAAAAATTAATTAATACAAAATATTTGAATAATATAAAGAATAAAATTTTATTTTATTGAAAATATAATATTTTATATAATTTAAAAATTAAATGTTAAATTTATGTTTTGTTTTAAGAATATCTAACATTTCTTTTAAAATAATACTTGGAGTAGAACTAATTAACGAATAAACATTACTCCATTTTTTCAACCATGTTAATTGATGTTTAGCTAATTTTCTTGTTGCAAAAATAATTTTTGATACCATTTCTTCATAATTAATTTGATTTTCAAGATATTCCCACATTTGTCGGTATCCTATACATCGTATAGATGGTAATTGCTTATTTAAATCTCCTCTAAAAAATAAATTTTCTACTTCTTTTTGAAAACCTAACGTTAACATTTTTTTTACACGGAATTCAATTTTATTGTATAACCATTCTTTACTTTGAGGTAAAATAGAAAATTGAATAATATTATATGGTAATTCAATAAATGTATTATTTTTAAAAGATGTTAATGTTTTTCCAGAAATATAAAATACTTCTAATGCTCTTAATAATCTTTGAAAATCATTTTTATGAATACTACTGGCAGATAATGGGTCTATTAAATTTAATTTTTCATGTAAAAAAAATTTATTATATTTGACTTTATCTAATAAATATTTTCGAATTTCATAATTAGAAGGAGGTAAATTAGATAAACCATGTAATAATACATGGTAATAAAACATTGTACCCCCAACAAGTAATGGTATTTTTCCTAACTTTAAAATGCTTTTAATTTCTTTATAAGCATCTTTTCTAAATTCAGCAGCCGAATAAGTTTCACTAGGATCTTTAATATTTAATAAACGATGAGGATGGATTTTTAAATCTAAATGGTTTGGTTTATCTGTACCAATATCCATATCACGATAAATTAAAGCTGAATCTACGCTAATTATTTCTATCGGTAAATATTTTCTAAGATATATAGCAATTTTACTTTTTCCACATCCAGTAGGACCTATTAAAAAAAAAATAATTGGTTTTTTTGATTGAAAAAATTTTATATTTTTAGTGTACATAACGCTTCATTAATATTTATTTTGTATAATAACTGTGAAGGAGGTTTTTTAAATACAAACGGGCAAAAATATTCCATTTCTAATAATAATAGAACTCCATCTAAATAATTCCAAGGTTTTTTTTGTATTAATATATTATCATTAAACCATTTTAAAATTTTTTTAATATTTAATATATCCTTTAAAAAAATAAACGAAAAAAAATCTAACATTAATAAATTAATATCTTGCGTTTTTAAAATACAAGGTATTTTGTTAAAGTTAATATATTTTTCTGATAAAATAAAGGAAAATCCAAACTTATAAAGTATTGATTGATTGTTAAATAAAATTTTATATTGTATCGGATTAATAATAATTTGAAAATTAACTATATAAGATTCAGGTGTAATATTATTTTTAATGTAGTATTCTAATTTGTATTGGTCAATAATTTTTCTTGCTACAGGAAATGAAATTAATACAAAATCGTTGAGATAATAAATTAAACCATAATATTTTTTGATAATTATTAATAATTTTAAAGAACAAAAAAATTGATTTTTTAAAAATTTTCTTGAATAAACATTAATCAGATTATTATTAATCATACTTTTTAAAAAAATATTTTTTTGTTTTTCTAAAAATTTTTTTCTAATTAACTGAACATAAAACATATCAAAATCTTTAATAAAATATTCATCATTGTTTTGTGGAAGAAAATTATATGTAAACGATTTAATTTGATTCTTTGTTAAAATACTTAAAATAGTATTATATATAAGAGAATAAATTTCATTAGGTTTATTAAACCTAACTTGACTTTTAGTAGGATGAATATTAACATCTATTTCATAAGTAGGAATATAAATATATAAAATAAATGATCGATTAATCTTAACTCCTGTTAATTTATAATAAGCATTTAAAATCGCCCTATTTACTATGCTACTAAAAATAAATCGATTATTAATATAACAATATTGAATATTTTTTAAAGAATTTAAAAAATATGAAGGACGTACTATCCATCCAAACAATTTAACATCACCAATGTTTTTTTTAACTGTTAATAAAGAATTAACATCAAGTTTTTCAAAAATTTGATTGAGTCGAAAAATTCTTTCATCAAAATTTTTTATTTTATTATAAAAAATAACTAATTCTTTATCTTTTTTAAATAAAATGTTTAATTCAAAATGAGATAAAGCTACTTTTTTAATAACATCATAAATTTTTAAAAATTCTGAATTTTTGTTTTTTAAAAATTTCAGACGAATAGGTATATTATAAAATAAATTTTCTACTATAATAGTAGTGCCAACAGGATGTGCTATAGGGTTTAATATAGTTTTTTGGTTAAATCCTTCAGAATATATTTTCCATCCAATATTATTATATTTACGACAAGAAACTAATGTTATTCTTGAAACTGATCTAATACTTGATAATGCTTCTCCACGAAATCCAAATGTATTAATCGTAGTTAAATCAGAAACAGAAGAAATTTTACTTGTAGCATGAGGCGAAAGTGCAAGTAATAGTTCATCTTTGTGAATTCCAAAACCATCATCTTTAATAGTAATTGATTTAAAACCATTTTGTTCGATATTAATAATAATATTTTTAGATTTTGCATCAATACTATTTTCTAAGAGTTCTTTAACAACAGAAGCAGGTCTTTCAATTATTTCTCCAGCTGTAATTTGACTAGATACACTAATTGGTAATATACGAATAGGCATTTTACCTTATTCTCTAATTTATTTAAGAAAAAACATTTAAAAAAAGTAAAATTAATTATATATTTTTTAGAAAAATTTTTTTTTAATTGAAATATATTCAAAAACAATCAAGTTCATTTCATGACTATCTAATGGTAAATTAGAGATTTGAAATAATGCTTCTTTTATTCCTAATATTTTTATTAAATTAAAAATTTTTATAGATTCTAAATCATTTTTATTTTTATAACATAAAGCTGCTGCAATACCTTTTATTAAATTATGATATGAAAAACTATATTTTTTCGCTATTAATAAAGGTTTTATTAAACGTTCGTTTTCAGCTAATTTTTGCAATGGATTTCGTGCAATACGTTCAACTTTATCTAATAAAAGGGGATTTTGAAAACGATGTAAAATTTGAGTAATATAAGAAAAATGATTTTTTTTGTTGAAACTATATTTTTTAATTAATGTTAATCCGCTTTCTTCCATTGCGCCTTGCACAATATTTTTTATATCATTATCTTTGATACTTTCATAGATAGTTTTATACTTCTTTATCCAACCTAAATAAGCTGTTATAGCATGTCCTGTATTTAATGTAAAAATTTTTCTATCTATAAAAGATTTTAAATTATTACTTATTGTCATATCAACAATTTTAGGGATAGTTCCTTTAAATTGTTTTTTATCTACGATCCATTCTCTAAAATTTTCAGCAGTCAAAGATAAGTTATTTTTTTCAAAAGAAAATATTGATGGAATAATAGTATCAATACTGCAATCTATAAATCCAATATAATTATTAAAATACTCATGGTATTTAATAGGAATTATTTTTAAAACAATTCCTTTTAAATAAGAACTTGCTTGAACTTTATTTTCGCAAGCAATAACATTTAATAGATTTGTAGATTTTAATTTTATCTTTAATATAATTCCTTGTGCTAAAATTAATGCTATTTTATCTAGGGAAAGAGCTCCAATTGCAGTTGTGATTAAATCAACATTAGATACAATATTTAAAATATCAGGATTATTTAATTGAATTGCACGAAAATTATTTATATTAAAAATTTTTTCATATTTATATCCTACTAATTTTACTTTGTATTTTTTATGATAATTTAAAGAATCTATTATATTTTGATTTATATCAGTAAAAGTAAGATCAAAACCAGATTGTAATATTGCTCTTCCAATAAAACCACGACCAATATTTCCAGCACCAAAATGTAAAACTTTCATATAAAATCCTAATTAAATTTTTAAATGTTTAAATATAATAAAACCTCTTTTATATTTTTTGTTTTAGATAGTTTATCAATGATTTTTTTATCATCTAATGCATTTGTAATTTTACTAACCACCATAACATGTTCATTATTTTTAGCAGCAATTCCAATTACAAGATAAGCAATATCATCAATATTATCTCCAAAACGTACACCTTTAGGAAATTGACAGAAAATTATTCCAGTTTTTAAAATAGTATCTTTTGCTTGTATAGTACCATGTGGTAACGCAATGTTTTCACCTAACCACGTAGACGTAATTTTTTCTCGTTCTAACATTGAATCAATGTAATCAATTTTAACGTAACCTTGTTCTACTAAATATTTTCCAACAATTTTGATCGCTTGCTCTTTATTATCAGCAAATTGATTAAGAAAAATATTTTTTTCACTTAATTGAAATAACTTTTCTAGTTCATTTGATTTATTAAAATTATTTATTTTAGTTATATTTTCTGTATTATAAAAGTTTTTATTTTGAATTAATTTATTTACTAAAAATTCATAGAAACCATGATCAAGAAAATTAGTTAAAGATATATGTTTGGCATTAGGAGCGTATTCTTTAGCACGAGGAGTTAAATTTTTATGTGTTATTACAATATCAACATTTTTAGGTATAGAATGAATAGAAACATTAAATACAGATATATTTATTAAATTTTTTTTTCTTATTTGTTTTCGAAGAATACTAGCACCTATCGCACTAGATCCCATACCCGCATCACATGCTACTACAATAGTATTGATATTTTCAAAAAAATCATCTGATTTATTATTGTTATAATTTAATAAATTATCATTAATTGCACTATTATTGGGGTGAATAGACTTTACATTTTTATTATTAACAAATTTTAATAATATAATAGCTGTTAAAAAAGAAATAATAAAAGAAGAAAAAATAGAAAAAATATTAATGAAATATAAATCTTTTTTTGTCATTGCTAGAATAGATATAATAGATCCTGGTGAAACCGCTCCAATTAAACCACCTTGAAAAAAAACAAGCATGAAAATACCAGTCATACTTCCTAAAATAAGCGAGAATATTAATTTTGGATTAATTAAAACGTAAGGAAAATAAACTTCATGAACTCCTCCTAAAAATTGAATAATTGAAGCTCCTCCTGCTGATTTATAATAGTTTCCTTGTCCGAAAAAAAAACATGCAAGCAATACACCTAATCCTGGTCCGGGATTAGATTCTATTAAAAAAAATATAGAACTGTTGTTTACTAAAATATCTTGAAGACCTAATGGAGACAAAATTCCATGATTAATTGTATTATTTAAAAAAAATATTTTAGCAGGTTCAATTATAATAGCTATGAGTGGTAATAAATTATAATGTACAATAATTTTTAATAAATAACCTATAAAATTTGAAATAAATTCAATACAAGGTCCAATAAATAAAAATGAAATAATCGTTAAAAATATTCCAATTATTGCAATAGAAAAATTATTAACTAACATTTCAAAACCATATTTTATTTTATCTTTTACTAGATCATCAAAACTTTTAATAGTCCAACCACCTAATGTTCCAGAAACCATCGCTCCTAATAACATAGGTATTTTAGTACTTGCAATCATACCAACAGTAGTAATACTTCCAATAATACCACCTCTTTCTCCACCAATTAATCGTCCTCCAGTATATCCAATAAGAATTGGTAAAAGATAAAATATCATAGGTGAAATTAATTCTGCTAAAACTTTATTTGGTTGCCATCCTAGAGGTGTAAAAAATGCACTCATAATACCCCAAGCAATAAAAACACTTATATTGGGCATCATTATATTACTTAAAAATTGACCAAAATTTTGTATTTTTGATTTAATTAATTTAAACATATTCATTGCTCATATACTGAAAAATATATTAATTACAAATAATAAAATATTACTTAGTATTTAATATTAAATCTAATATTTATTATTTAATATTAATTTATAACTAAAAAAATTGATTAAAATTTTATTTATAAAAAGAATTATAAAAACTTATTAAACCTTGTGTAGACGAATCGAAATTTTTATCATTTTCTATATCAAAAAAATTTTTGTAAATATTTTTAGCTAATTTTTTTCCTAATTCTACACCCCATTGATCAAAACTAAAAATATTTAATAAATGACCTTGTACAAATATTTTATGTTCATATAAAGCAATCAAAACACCTAAATTATAGGGTGTAATTTTTTGTATTAAAATAGAATTAGTAGGTTGATTTCCTACACAGTGTGTAAATAAAAAATTTCTATTGATTTCATTTGTAATATTTTTTATATTTTCTTCAAAAAAAGTAAATTTTTTTACAAAAGATATTTCTGAACTTCCAAAAGCAAGTGCTTGAGTCTGCGCAAGAAAATTAGATATTAATTTTATATGATGATTTCTTAAATTATTATGCGAAATAATAGGAACAATAAAATCACTTGGAATTAATTTAGTGCCTTGATGCATTAATTGGAAGAATGCATGTTGACCATTAGTTCCTGGTTCTCCCCAAATAATAGGTCCTGTTTGATAAGATATTTTTTGACCTCTTTTATCTATTGATTTACCATTAGATTCCATATTAGATTGCTGAAAATAAGCTGAAAACCGATGCATATATTGATCATATGGAAATATTGCCTCTGTTTCTGAACCAAAAAAATTAGTATACCAAATACTAATAAGAGCTAATATTATTGGTATGTTTGTTTCATATTCTGAATTATAAAAGTGATTATCCATAGCATGGGCGCCATTTAAAAATTTTTCAAAATTCTTAAATCCGATAGATAAAATAATAGATAATCCTACTGAAGACCATAATGAAAAACGACCACCGACCCAATTCCAAAATTCAAAAATATTTTTAATATTAATACCAAAATTTAAAGCATTTTTTATGTTAGCGGATAAAGCAAAAAAATGTTTATCAAGAGTAGAAATTTCTTTGGAATTTTTTAAAAACCATATTTTTGCACTATTGGCATTTGTTATTGTTTCTTCTGTAGTAAAAGTTTTGGAAGCTATTAAAAAAATTGTTGTCTCAGGATTAATTTTTTTAAAAACTTCAGAAAGATGAGTACCATCTATGTTTGAAACGTAATGTATATTTAAATGGTTTTTATATGGACGTAATGCTTCTGTAACCATATACGGACCTAAATCAGAACCTCCGATACCTATATTAACTACATCTGAAATAGATTTTCCAGTATAACCTTTCCATTGTCCACTAATTACTAATTCTGAAAAAATTTTCATTTTTTTTAAAACATAATTTACCTTTAACATAACATTACAGTTATTTACAAAAATTGGAGAATTTTGTCTGTTTCGTAAAGCAATATGCAGTACAGAACGATTTTCTGTTTCATTTATTTTTTCTCCAGAAAACATTGATCTGATAGCTTTTTTTACGTTCAGTTCCTTAGCTAAATCTAATAAATATTTTAAAGTATTTTGAGTAATTCGATTTTTTGAAAAATCAACTAATATTTTATTTTCAAAACAAATAGAAAACTTTTTAAATCTATTAGAATCTAATAAAAAAAGATCTCTTAAATGTACATTTTTTACTATATCAAAATGATTTTTTAAAACATTCCAAGATCTTGTTTGGATAAGATTAATATTTTTCACTTAAATAATCTCTTAAATAATTTATAAATATTTAATTATTATACTATAATGTTTAAAGTGTCCAATATCTATTAATAACAAAAAATTATTAAAATATTTTAAAAATAAAAAATTGTTATCTAATAAAAAAATAGTCATTAAAAAAAACTTATGAAATTTAATAATAAAAATCTAATTTGGATTGATTTAGAAATGACAGGACTAAATCCTACAATTCATCGAATTATTGAAATAGCTACTTTAATTACAGATGCAAAACTAAATATTATTTCAAAAGGACCAGTTATTGCTATTAATCAACAAGAAAAGCATATGTTATTAATGAATGAGTGGAATAAAACAACTCATAAAAAAAATGGATTAATCGAAAGAGTAAAAAAAAGCTCTTATAATGAATCTAAAGCTGAATCTAAAACTATATTTTTTTTAAAACAATGGGTTCCTCTAAAAACATCACCAATGTGTGGTAATAGTATTTATCAAGATCGAAAATTTTTACATCAGTACATGCCAGATTTAGAAAATTATTTTCATTATCGCTGCATTGATGTTAGTACTATTAAAGAATTGGTATCTCTTTGGTATCCTAAAATAAAAGGGTTTAAAAAAAAAAAATCATACTGCATTAGAAGATATAACAGAATCAATAATGGAATTACGTTTTTATAAAAAAATATTTTTTAATATCTAATTAAATTAAAAATTTTATAAAAATAAATAATAAATATTAAGTAAAAAAAGTTTTTTAAAGTAAAGCTTGATTAATAAGTTTTATCTATATAAAATATATAAAATATTTTAAAAAATAGTTTAAACTTTGCGGGAATAGCTCAGCTGGTAGAGCACAACCTTGCCAAGGTTGGGGTCGCGAGTTCGAATCTCGTTTCCCGCTCCAAAAATTAAAAATAAATATTTGCTAAAAAATTAAGGAAAATTTATGATTTTTTATTGTTCTTATAAATGGATAATATTAGCTTGTTTATTAGTTAGTTTTCAAGGTAAATTTAAGAAAAATATTGAAAAAAATGTTATTCATAAAACAATATTTGAAAAAAAAATAAAAAATTATCAAAAAAAAAATAATTTTTTTTTCATAAATTTAAAAAAAATACAATAAAAAAAACAAAAAAAATTACTATATTAATAGATGCAGGGCATGGCGGACAAGATCCAGGATCAATTGGACATAACGGACTAAAAGAAAAAGAAGTAACATTAAAAATTGCTATTAATCTAAAAAAATTATTAAATAATAATAAAATGTTTCATGCAGTTTTAACGCGTAACAATGATTCTTATCTGTCTTTAAAAAAAAGAAAAAACTTGTTAAAAAATCAAAAAACAAGTCTATTACTTTCGATTCATGTAGATTCTTCAAGACAACAATATGTATCAGGAATATCAATCTGGATTGTTTCAAGTAATCGAATGTATCGTGAAATTAACAATTTCATAAGTGACAAAACAGAAAAAATCTATTTTTCTAAAAATATTGAAGATATCTTTAAAAACAATAAAAATGATATGTATTTAAAAAAAACTATTCTCGATTTGCAATTTAACAATTTTCAAACTATGGAAATAAACTTATCAAGTTATATATTTCAAGAATTTAAAAAAATTGTAAAAATTAATAAAAAACGACCAAATTATGCTAGCTTAGGAATATTAAGTTCTATAAATACACCTTCTATTTTAATTGAAACTGGATTTATTACAAATTTCGAAGAAGAAAAAAAATTACGAACAATTTCCTATCAAAAAAAAATTGCTAATGCTATTTATATTGCATTAAAAAATTATTTCCAAAACAAATCTATATCTAATGTTTTAAAAAACATTGAATAAGAATAATTAGATTAATTTTTATGTTAAATATATTTTAAGCATCAAAATATTATTTAGATGCTTAAAATTAAAAATTATTATTTAAAATATAAAATAAAAAAAATAATTTTATATCGTTTCTGTTTTAGTCATTTTAAAACGTTTTTTAAATCTTTCAACACGTCCTCCAGTATCAATAATTCTTTGTTTTCCAGTATAAAATGGATGACATTTTGCACATATATCTAGATTTAGATTATGATTAACAGTTGAAAAAATTTCAATTTTATTTCCACATGAACAAGTAGCTATTATCTGAGAATAATAAGGATGTATTTTTTTTTTCATAGAAATTTCCTACATTTATTAAAATATTTATTCTATTATACGACTATTAGTTATTAACTATTATGTTTTTTTAAAAATAAAAAATAAAAATATGTATAAAAATCAAAATAAAATTAATTCGATGTATTTTAAAAAAAAGAAAAAAAAAAAAATTAAATTTAATAAATATAATTTATTTATTATCTTAATAGTAATAATTATTTTTTTGATTTTTTTTAAAATATTTTCAAAAAATACAAATCAAAAAGTACTTATTCAAAAAAAAGAAAATGAAAATATATTACCTGCTGAACCAAAAGAAAGATGGAAATACATTAAAAAATTAGAAAATTTATAAAAATAAATACTTTTAAAAAAAAAATATTCAAAGAAATATATTGTTTTAATCGATTAATTATACATAATAAAAAAATTTATATATAAATTTTTATATATTTCAAAATAAAAACGTTATTTTTAAGAGGTTTTTCTTGTGACCACAATACTTAGTGTAAGATTAAAAAATAAAGTAGTAATTGGAGGTGATGGACAAGCAACTTTAGGCAATACTATCATGAAAAGTAATGTCAAAAAAATTAGAACTCTTTATCACGAACAAGTAATTGCTGGTTTTGCAGGAGGAACTGCAGATGCCTTTACTTTATTTGATATGTTTGAAAAAAAACTATCTATATATCAAGGTCAATTACAACGATCAGCTATAGAATTAGCAAAAGATTGGAGATCTGATAAAATGCTTAGAAAATTAGAGGCTCTATTAGCGGTTGCTGATAAAGAGACTTCATTAATTATTACTGGAAATGGAGATGTAATACAACCTGAAGATGATTTAATTGCAATTGGATCAGGAGGATCTTATGCTCAATCAGCTGCTCGAGCATTAATAGAAAATACTAATCTTAGTGCTAAAAAAATCGTAGAGAAATCACTCAATATTGCTGCAAATATTTGTATATACACAAATCATATTTTCACTATAAAAGAACTACTTTCAGAAAAGTAAGGATTATTTATATGTCTGAAATGACTCCTCCTCAAATTGTTGCTGAACTTGATAAATTCATTGTTGGTCAAGAAAAAGCAAAAAAAGCGGTATCTATTGCATTAAGAAATCGTTGGCGTAGAATGCAATTAAATAACGAACTAAGACAAGAAATTACACCGAAAAATATTTTAATGATTGGTCCAACTGGGGTAGGAAAAACAGAAATTGCTAGAAGATTAGCAAAATTAGCTCATTCTCCATTTATTAAAGTAGAAGCAACTAAGTTTACTGAAGTAGGATATGTAGGGAAAGAAGTAGATTCAATTATTCGAGATTTAACAGATGCCGCTATAAAAATGATTCGAATAAAAAATATAGAAAAAAATAAAATTAGAGTTGAAGAAATTGTTGAAGAAAGAATACTAGATGTTTTAGTTCCAAGGCCTAAAAATAATTGGACAGAAAATGAAAAAAATAAAAGTCTTTCAAATACTCTACAAGTATTTCGTAAAAAATTAAGAGAAGGTGTCCTTGATGATAAAGAAATTGAAATTAACTTATTAGCTACTACTATGGGTGTAGAAATTATGGCCCCTCCTGGGATGGAAGAACTAACAAGTCAATTACAATCTTTATTTCAAAATTTAGGTGGACATAAAAAAAATACAAGAAGATTAAAAATTAAAGACGCAATTTTATTATTAAAAGAAGAAGAAGCTGCAAAATTAGTTAATCCAGAAGATATTAAAAAAGAAGCAATTAATGCAGTCGAACAACATGGAATAGTATTTATAGATGAAATTGATAAAATATGCAAACGAAGTGACGCATCTGGTCCGGACATTTCAAGAGAAGGTGTACAAAGAGATTTACTTCCATTAATTGAAGGTTGTACCGTATCTACAAAATATGGTATGGTAAAAACAGATCATATTTTATTTATCACATCTGGCGCTTTTCAAACTTCTACACCTTCCGATTTAATACCTGAATTACAAGGCCGACTTCCAATAAAAGTAGAATTGCAAGCATTGACAATAAACGATTTTGAAAAAATACTTACTGAACCTACTGCATCAATTACAACACAATATAAAGCACTTATGGAAACAGAAGGGGTTTATATACATTTTACAAAAGAAGGTATTAGGAATATTGCAGAAGCTGCATGGAAGGTAAATGAATCTATGGAAAATATAGGAGCAAGGAGATTGCATACAATATTAGAAAAATTAATGGAAGATATTTCGTTTAATGCTAGCAGTAATAGTGGCAGTAAAATTGAAATAAATTCAGATTATGTTGGGAAACATTTAGATCAGTTAATATCTAATGAAGATCTTAGTCGTTTTATTTTGTAAAATAATAAAAATATTTATCCATTAAAATATAATCTAAATGGATGAATATTTTTTATTTGTAAATTACTATTGAAAAAAAAAAATAAGATCATATATAATTTAAGAAACTTTTTTAAGCTTTAAAAATATTATTTAAATTAAAAATTAAAATATATTTTATAAACAAAAAGGAGTTTTTTATGTCCTATCGTTCATTTTCTTTTTTACCAAATATTAATCACAATAGCGCTTTTTCAAATAGATTTAATCAAATTGATAAAATTTTTAGTACTTTAACAGGAGAAAAACCAATATCAGATACACCACCATATAATTTAATTGAGACTAATGAGAAAAAATATAAATTAATATTAAGTATACCTGGATATAAAGAGAAAGAGTTAGATATATCTGTTCATAATAATCAACTCGTAATTCAAGGGAAAAAAGAAAAAAAACATCAAAATAATGAAAAAATAAATAAATATTTAAATAAAGATATAATTTTTAATGATTTTTCTTTAAGTTTTAATTTTGATCATAAAATACAAGTAAGCAAAGCAAATTTATCTTTAGGTTTATTAGAATTAATTTTTGAATATCAAATTCCAGATAAAGAAAAACCTAAAAAAATATTTATTAATATTCCTAATAATACACAAATTGAAAATAAATAAAATATAAGTAATGTTTAAACAAAGTCTTTTAATAATCATTGTGCTTATTCTAACATAAGTACAATGATTATTTAAATAATTTTAAACAATATAGGAACATTCAATGAATCCATGGATTAATGCTGAAGTTTTACAAATAAAAAAATGGACAAAAAATTTATTTAGTATTTTTTTAAATGCAGATATATCGAATTTTCAAGCAGGACAATTTACAAAACTAGCATTATATGAAAATAATTCAACTAAAAAAATTCAAAGAGCATATTCTTTTGTTAATGCTCCTAGTAACAAAAATTTAGAAATTTATATTGTTCGTGTTTTAAACGGAAAATTAAGTAATTTATTATATAATTTAAAAATTGGAGATAATATATTTATTAAAAAAAATTCATTTGGATTTTTTATCTTAAAAGAAATACCTGATTGTGAAACATTATGGATGTTTGCTACTGGAACTGCAATTGGTCCTTATTGTTCTATTTTACAAGAAGGAAAAGATATAGAAAAATTTAAAAATATTGTTTTAGTACATGCTGTAAGATACAAAAACGAATTAATTTATCTTCCATTAATGAAAAAATTATATATAAAATATCATGGAAAATTAAAAATTCAAACTATAGTAAGTAGAGAAAAAGATAATGATTCTTTATCAGGTAGAATTCCCTTTTTATTGGCACACAATATAATAGAAAAAAAAATCGGATTAAATATTAACAATCAAAACTCACATATTATGTTATGTGGAAATCCACTTATGGTTAAAGATACATATTTATTTTTAAATAAACACAAAGGTATGAATAAACATTTAAGAAAAAAAAATGGACATATTACTATAGAAAATTATTGGTAATTTTTTTTTAACAACGATCAAATGCAAACGAAAGTACTTCATTAATATTTTTTTTCTCTAATGCAATCATTATTAAACGATCTATACCTATTGCAACTCCTGAACTAGAGGGTAAACCATGATGTATTGCATTTAAAAAATTATTATCTATTTTTTGTATCGGTAGATTCATTTTATATCTTATTTTATTGTTATTAATCAAACGTTTTTTGTTTTCCGAATAATCTGTTAATTCATAAAAACCATTTCCTAATTCAATTCCTTTAAAAAATATTTCAAATCTTTCTGCAATACGATTATCTTTATTATTTAAAGCAGCAAGAGATGCTTGTTCAACAGGAAAATGATATATAAATATAGGTCTTTTTTTTCCCAAAATAGGCTCTATGATCAGAGTAAATAATATTTCTATTAATGTATTTAAATTATTTTCAGAATATGTTAAATGTTCTAAATCAAACTTTTTTGAAATTTTATATAGCTCAGAAAGATTCGTAGAAAATGGATCTATATTTAAATGTTTTATAAATATTTTTTGATAAGAAATTTTATCTGATTTTTCACATTTTAATATTTTTTGAAAAAAAAAATCTATTTGATTAATAAATTTCTTCATAGAGTATGAAATTTGGTACCATTCAAGCATAGTAAATTCTGGATTATGATATTTACCGTATTCTTTATTTCTAAAACTATGACATATTTGATATATTGGTCCACTTTTAGCTGCTAGTAAACGTTTCATATGGTATTCTGGACTTGTTATTAACCATAATTTTAATGCATTTAAATTGCTTTCTGAAGAAAAATAATTAGTTTCAAAAGGAGTTAAATTTATATCTGTAACTGTTGATTTAGATAAAAAAGGAGTTTCTACTTCCAAAATTTTTTTTTCTAAAAAAAATAAACGAATATTAGCAATAATTTCAGCTCTTTTAATTAAATCTTTAATAGAAGCACTTGGCCTCCAACTTTGTTGCATATAATTTCCTTTTAACATTTATATGAAAATAAAGTTTAATATTTTAATTTTATTACAGTTAAATAAAATTATCTATAAATAAAAAATAATAAAAATGAAAAAAACAGCAATATATCCAGGTACATTTGATCCAATTACATATGGACATTTAGACATTATAACTCGTGCAACAAAAATTTTTGACAATATAATTATTGCTATTTCCTCTGACAATATAAATAAAAAAACTATTTTTAGTCTAAAAGAACGTATTCAATTAGCTAAATTAGCTACGTTACATCTTAATAACATAAAAAAAATAATTGGTTTTAATGATTTACTAGCTAATTTGGCAAAAAAAGAAAATACTAATATTTTAATTAGAGGGGTACGTACAATATTTGATTTTGATTATGAAATTAAATTAGCCGCTATAAATAAACAGATATATCCTGAATTAGATAGTATATTTTTACTTTCATCTAAAGATGTTTCATTTATATCATCATCTTTTGTAAAAGAAATCGCAAAATATAAAGGAAATGTAAAACCATATCTTCCTAAAGAAATACATTTTGCTTTTTTAAAAAAAATTAAAAAAATATCAAATAAATAGTATTTTGTTAATATAATTTAAAAAAAAATAATAGGGTTAGATAACCCTATTATTTTTTTAAAAATAGATATGTTTTTTAAAATATTAATGAATAACATATGAATGTTTTATTATTGGTGCTTTTCTATATGAAAAAATAACATTTGTTTCTATTCCATAAGAATGATGTCTTCTTATATTATTTGCATCTATAGAATAAAAATCAGATAAATTAGTAATAATGATTCTAATACTACCATCTTCTAGATGAGTGATCTCATAAAAATTTTTTGCTCGTACAATTCGAGCATTATTTAATTCTGGATGTTCAGCCATTAGTTTTAAATAAGATGGTCTTAATAAAGATGGGTTTGCATATTGAGAAATGAATTTTTGCTCGATATCATTAGTAATTAATTCTTTAAATCTTTGAAGCATCTTCTCTTTAGTTGAAGATGGAATTAAACGTCCATCAATTACGAAAACAGAAGAGTTAAAATCTATCATAAAATATTTATTTAAATCTTTAGGGACCTCTAGTTTTTCATACATCGGTGAATAAGAAGAGATTGTTGTAGTATCATTTTCCTCGGAAGACGATTCTTCTTTTTTATCAAATATTGTCCAAATATCTTTATTTTTTTCAAAGTCATAATGAGAGTTTTTGATAGTTTTGTTTATTTTATCTTGAAAATTTTTATTTAACTTGATATTTCTTAATTTTAGTTTGAAATCGAAACTATCATCAAAATCATTTGGATGCCGCTGATCAATTTTTTGTGATATTGGAGTTTCATAGTTTAAATCAGGAAAAGAACTTTCATATTCAGGGTGTTTAGGATTATGATTCAGTTTGTTAATTATTTTTAATCTTCCTTGTTCTCTTATTTTTTTAATAAGAGCATGTATCAATAATTTTGAAGATTCAATTGTCTTTTTTAACTTTTCAACATATTTAACTAAACTATCAATCTTATCATTTACCTTTCTTGTTGACTCATCCATTGAAGATCCAACAATAAAATTATAACCTGCATCAAAAATCTTTTTAAATGTAGTTCCATTTAATAAATTTATAGCTTCATCTTTGATGATTATATAAGTTGTATATATTGCTTCTTTAAGCTGATTAATTATATTATTGGCAATTTCTTTAAAATTTATACTATCAATTGTATCGTTAATAAAATTAAGTAAAGTATTTAAAGTGTTAGGGATAAATTCTAGGATAGTTTGAATCGTGGTTTTATAAGAGGATTCAGAATCAGTTTTTTTTTCACAGAGTTTTCAGGGTTTAATTCATCTAAATCGCCGATTTCACCGGTTTCTTTAATTTTTTGTTCTATTTTTTGTAAATCATTTAAGTATTTTTCATGTAATTTTTCTAACTCAACTAAATCTAAATCATTTTGAGGAAAATCGATTGTAATTTTAGTACTTTTATGTGTAGTATTTTTAGTACCGTGTGTATTTTTATTGTTTCTAGGATTATTAATTGGGTCTTCAATACGTGAAATTATTTCATTATTATCAAAAGGCTTTATTTTAGTCTTGAATTTTTCATTTTGTTCAAAAGATATTGGATTTAATTTATCAACTAGATTAATATTAGATGACATAATTTTATTTCCTTTTTTTTTAACTAACTTCTTTAAATAAAAATATTTTTGTTAAAAATTTGACAAAAAATATTTTTAAAGCAGTTTCAACTAAATTTTTAGTAGTTTTATTTTTTACTTTTTAAAACAACATTGTTAAAATTAGTATTTAAAAATAATTTTTAAGTTGCTAGTTGCTTAAGAGATGTAAAAAATAAAATGCTCTTATTTCGTATATTTTAAATCTATTTTTAGAAAAGTCAATTATTAATAACAAAAAAATACAAATATTATGAATATATATTTAATTACAAGAAATATTAATACAAGAATACAGAAAATAATTAATGATTATAATATAAAACATGATGAAAATGCTTCTTTAGCATTAATAATAAATAATAATACATTAGAATTATATAATCGTCTAGAATCTCGGAAAAAAATTATTAAAGTTGATTTTTTATCTAATCAAAATAATTATAGATGTTCAAATTTTAAAAAAAAAAATGAAGCTCTTTATAAAGCATTAGGAATTAAAAAAAATTATTTTCCCTATGTTGTAGATGCTACAGCTGGATTTGGTAAAGACGCATTTTTAATTTCTTTTTGGGGTTGCTATGTAGTTATGATTGAACGTCATCCAATAATTGCTGCCTTATTGAAAGATGGTTTACAAAGAGCATATGAAAATAAAAATATTGGAAATTGGTTAAAAAAAAGATTACATTTAATGTTTTCCGATAGTTGTAAAATTCTTAATACATCAATGTTAAAACCAGATATTATTTATTTGGATCCAATGTATCCTACAAATAAAAAAAAAGCATTGCCTAAAAAAAATATACAATTTTTACGAAATATTATTCAAAATAATGATAATTGTGAAAATTTATTAAATGTTTCTAGAAAATTTGCAAAAAAAAGAATTATTGTTAAAAGACCTTCTTATGCAAAACCTTTATCTAATGAAAAAGTTGAATTTTCAATAAATAATAAAAATAATCGTTTTGATATATATTTACCCTTTAAATAAAATAGGAGTACGATTAATTTAATCTGTACTCCTATTAAAAAATTAATATTAATATTTTTATATTAAAAATAATGCTATCCAATATAAGAAACTAGAAAGTAAAATTGAAACAGGTAAAGTTAATATCCAGGCAAGAATAATATTTTTTATAGTACTTTTTTGAATTTGATCACCATCAGCTAACATTGAGCCTGCTACTGACGATGATAGAATATGTGTTGTAGAAACAGGAATACCTGTATAACTAGCTATCCCAATAGAAACAGAAGCAGTTATTTGTGCTGACATAGCTTGTGCATATGTCATTCTTTTTTTTCCTATTTTTTCACCAATAGTTACAACTATACGTTTCCAACCAAACATTGTACCTATAGACAAAGCAAGAGCAATAATCAATATTATCCAAATTGGTGCATATTCAACAGTTATAAGTATGTTTTTTTTAATCTTATATAAAAAAATCTTTTCATTATTTGAAATATTCGAATTAGTTATTTGATCAATATTTTCAGAAATATAAAGTAAAAAATGACGTAATTGAAATCTCTGTTGTATATTTAATATATTATAATCATAAACATGATTTAATAAATTTTGAGTATCTTTAATATTTTTTATTATATTAATATAATTAAAATATAATTTATTGTTTTTATATTTTTTTTTAATTATTTGAAAATAGTCGTTTGAATAATATTTATCTAAATCATTAATTGCATTTTTTGTATAAATAATTTCTTTTTTCGAAGCATTTAAATTGACTAAAAAATTTACTGGTGCAATACTGACCAATACAAGCATAATTAATCCAATTCCCTTTTGACCATCATTTGCTCCATGAGCATAACTTACTCCAATAGACGACAAAATCAATGCTATTTTTATTGAAATAGGTGGGTTTTTTTTTCCATCATTTTGTTTGCGTTCTAATGGAGTCATATGAATTTTATTAAATTTTTTATATTTATTTGAAATATATCTTAATAAAAATATTAAACTTCCAGAAATAATTAATCCTATGATAGGAGATAAAACTAAAGATACGAAAATATTTAAAATTTTAGGAATATTTAATGCATTAACTAAAGATGATCCTGTAGTAAGTGCATTAGTTAAACCAATTCCTATAATTGCTCCAATAAGAGAATGAGAACTAGATGCAGGTAAACAAAAATACCAGGTAGATAAATTCCATAAAATAGCAGCAAGTAAAATAGAAAAAACCATTGCAAGTGCTTGCTTTGAACTTCCATTTAATAAAAGATCATTTGGCAGTAAATGAATAATAGCATACGCTACTGTTAAACCCCCAAATAAAACACCTAAAAAATTAAATATACCAGACATGATTACAGCAAGATTAGAAGACATTGCTCTAGTATAAATTAAAGTTGAAACAGCATTAGCTGTATCATGAAAACCATTAATAGCTTCATAACATAAAACAAAAAACAAAGCCAAAAAAATAAATAAACTATGATTCAAGTCAGAATAAGAAAATAAATATAGCATAATATTTTAGCCATTTTGATGAATTGAACTAAGCTTATTATCCTTGAGAAACTATCTTTTAGGAAAGTAAAATATAATAAATTTTTATAAAAAATATTTTATCTAATTAAGTTTTTTTAACTTTAGAGATAAAAATATTCCACAAATTAAAACAATTATCATAAATATTGAAATTCCTAACCATTTTGAATAAAACCAAAAATAACCACTGAATGTTCCAAATATACTTGAACCTAAATAATAAAAAAATAAATATAAAGAAGTAGCTTGAACTTTAGCAAATTTAGCATATGCGCTAACCCAACTACTAGCAATTGAATGGGAAGCAAAAAATCCTCCTGAAAAAATGATTAGTCCTAAAATAATAGTTGTAATTTGATTAAATTGTGTAATTAACAAACCTACAATCATTAATAATAGTGATATTACTAATATTTTTCCCTTGTTATATTTATTAATTAAAATCCCAGCTTTAGGAGAACTATAAACTCCCGTTAAATAAATAATAGATAATAAACCTATACTTGATGGGGTAAATAAAAATGGTTTTAATATTAATCGATATCCAATATAATTAAAAATAGTAACAAAACTTCCCATTAATAAAAAACCTAACATAAAAAGATTAAATAATATTGGATTTTTTAAATGTGAATAAAAATTACTTAAAAATTTTTTATAATTAATAGAAATTGGATAAAAGTTTTTTGAAGATGGTAAAAAATATAAAAAAAGAAAAGATGATATTAAAGAAAAAACACCAATAATAAATAATGAAACATTCCAAGAAAAATATTCAGCTATCATACTACTTAAAATCCTACCAGAACATCCACCTATAGTATTTCCGCTAATATATAGTCCAATACATAATGATAGTGAATTAGAATGTACTTCTTCAACTATATATGTAATAGTAATTGCAACAACTCCACTTAAAGATAATCCTATTAAAGCACGAATAAAAATTATCATATTCCAATGATCTATAGTAGAACAAATAATTGTTAAAACTGATGCTATTAATAAAGATATAGACATAATTAGTTTTCGGCCAATTATATCTGATAAAACTCCAGTAAACAATGCACCGATAGCCATCATTGCAGTTGTAGCTGATAAAGACAAACTACTTTCTGTGGCAGTTAAACAAAATTGTTTAGAAAATATTGGTAAAATTGCTTGAACGCAATATAAAATCGAAAAACTAGAAAATCCTCCTAAGAAAAGAGATAAAACAATTTGATTAAATTTTTTTGTATTTTTTTTAATATACATTTTCTGTTTAGTAATATTTTTATTGTTCAAAACTCTAAAAAACTCCTATAATTTCAATTTTATATATATATAAAACCTTCGTAAATATAGTTCGCTGGTCCTATCATGTATAGAGATTTTCCAAAACCTTTCCATTTAATTGATAAATTTCCACCTAATAATTCAACTTTAACATTATTAGCAAGAAGATTTTTTGCAATACCTATTGCAACGGCAGCACATGCGCCGCTTCCACAGGATTGAGTTTCTCCTTCATTACGTTCATAAACTCTTAATTTAATATGATTTTTATTTAAAATTTGCATAAATCCTATATTTATTCCACAAGGAAAAATAGATTTTTTTTCTATTATTTTACTAATATTTTTTACAGGTGCATGCTTGATAGATTCCACTTGAATAACACAGTGAGGATTACCAATAGAAACTAAACTACATAATAAATTATTATTAATAATTTTTACTGAAAAATTATGATTTTTTAAATATTCTAAACTTTTTATTGAACTTAATTGAAAATCAGGTTCATTCATATTTACTTCAATTATATCTTGAGAAATAAAATTAATAATTATATTTTTTTTATTAGTACTAAGATGAATTTGCTTTTTATTAGTTAAACCTTTTAATACAAGAAATAATCCAACACATCGAGCACCATTTCCACATTGTTCTACTTCATTTCCATTTGAATTAAAAATACGATAATGAAAATCATATTTAGAATTATATGATTTTTCAATTAACAATAATTGATCGAATCCTATTCCAGTATTTCGATTTGATAATTCTTTTATTTTTAATGAAGGTAGAACAAAATCTTGTGTAATTGATTCAATAACCATAAAATCATTGCCTAAACCATGCATTTTAGAAAAATTGATTTTATTTTTTTTATAAGCATTTAAATACATTAGAATTCCAATATTTGTTAGTTTTTTATAGAAAATTTTTTAAAAATTAAATAATATTATATAAATCTTATTTTTTTTTAAAAATTAATTAAATAAATTTTAGGAAGCGTTAATGAAAACTAAAATAATTTCTAATCAAATAAACAATTATTATAAATTAATAGATGAATTATTTTTTAAGATTGAAGATAATTTAAATTTATATATTAATAAAATTGATTTTGATTATGAAATACAAAATTATGTAATGACTATTACCTTTTCAAATAAAAGTTTGATTATAATTAATAAACAAGAATTTTTGCAACAAGTTTGGTTGGCTACAAAATTAAATGCATATCATTTTAGCTATAATATAGATAAGTGGATTTGTAATCGAAGTAATAAAAATTTTTGGAAAATATTTCAAAAATCTTTTTCCATACAATCTAATACAAATATAACATTTTATAATATTTAAAATATTTTTAATAGATTGTATAAATATCATTTTTATATTTTCACTAATTACATAATTTTATTATGAGTACATAGTAATTTCTATATAAAACATTTTTATTTTAATATGAACAGTAATATGCAAAAAAAAATATTAAGAATTGCTACTAGAAAAAGTCCTTTAGCTTTAGAACAGACTAAATACGTTGAAAAAAAAATATTATCTTTATATCCAAATGTCAATATACAATTAGTACCTATAGTTACACATGGAGATAATATTTTAAATAAATCGCTTTCTAAAATTGGAGGAAAGGGACTTTTTATAAAAGAATTAGAATTTGCTCTTCTTGATAATCGAGCAGATATTGCAATACATTCAATGAAAGATTTACCTGTTCATATTACTAAAGAATTGTGTTTAGCTAGTATTTGTAAAAGAGGAAATCCATTAGATTCATTAGTTTCTAATTATTATAAATCTATCAATCAACTACCTAAAGGAGCAATAGTTGGAACATCGAGTTTAAGAAGGCAATGTCAATTAATAACTTATCGCCCTGATTTAGTAGTTTCTCCTTTAAGAGGTAATATCGAAACAAGAATAGCAAAATTAGATCAAGGTAAATATGATGCAATAATTTTAGCAACTGAAGGACTAAATAGATTAAATTTAAAAAATCGGATTTCTCAAATTATACCAGCCGAATTATCACTTCCTTCATGTGGTCAAGGAGCAATTGGAATACAATCTAGATTACATGACAAAAAAATGCTATTTTTTTTATCACGTTTAAATCATTTTAATACTTATATTGAAATTAATGCAGAACGTGCATTTTGTAAAAATTTGGAAGCTGGATGTCAAATTCCAATTGGAAGTTATGCAATTCTTAAAAAAAATAAAATTTGGCTTAGAGGATTAATTGGCTCTCCTGATGGTAGTATTATATTAAAAGGAGAACGAATAGGATGGTATAATACTGCAGAAGAAATGGCGTTTTCTTTAGCTAATGAATTACTTGAAAATGGTGCACGTAAAATTCTTGATGACATTTATGCTTAATATAATTAAATTAAAATGAAAATATTAGTAATGAGACCTTCTCCTGAAGGTGAAAAATTAGCAAAGATACTAAATTATATAGGAATTTCATCTTGGCATTTTTCTTTATTTAATTTTTTACCTAGTACAAGTCCAATTAGTTTATCAAAAAAAATTTATGAACTATATACATCAGATGTTATCCTTATTTTTTCTAAAAAATCTATCTATTATACAAATTTATACTTAATTAACAATAACTTAAATTGGCCTATTAGTCCAGATTATTATGCTATTGGTAAAGGTACTGCTCTTTTTCTTAAAAAATATATTAAAAAAAAATTTTAGTACCAGAGAACAAAGAAAATAGTGAAGCTCTATTAGAACTAATATATAAAAAAGATCTTAATAAATCTAAAATAATTTTGTTAAAGGGAGAAAATGGTAGAAAATTAGTAGAAACAAGTTTAATAAAAAATAATTATAATATATCTATTATTGAATGCTATAAAAAAGTTTTTAAAATAATAAATAATCATGTAGAAATAAAAAAGTGGCGTTCTTATAAAATTAATACATTAGTAGTAACTAGTGGTGAACTTTTGAAAAGATTAAACGAAATAGTTGACATTTCAAATAAACAAGAATGGTTATTTAAATGCAAAATATTTGTTGTAGGAAATCGTTTAAGTAGAATAGCCCAAAAAATAGGATGGAGGGATATTATTATATCGAATTATGCTAATAACAAAAATTTATTAAATATTATTAAAAAATATAATTAAGTTCTATTTCGGCGAAAGAGGATTTGAACCTCTGACCTACTGGTCCCAAACCAGTTGCGCTACCAAGCTGCGCTATTCGCCGTTTTTAAATTTTGGGGTGGCTAATGGGACTTGAACCCATGACCACTGGAATCACAATCCAGCACTCTACCAACTGAGCTATAGCCACCAAATAAAAATATAATTATTTTATATTAAATGCGCTCGACAGGATTTGAACCTGATACCCCTATCTTCGGAAGATAGTGCTCTATCCAAATGAGCTACGAGCGCATTTATAAAATATAAATTAAATTTTATGACTAATCATTGTTATTGTCCAGCTTTTTTTGTAAAAATTTCAAGATTAAAAAATTATTTTTTTTAAATTAAATTATATTGATTTATAATTTATAATTATTAAATAAAAAATATTTAAGAACGTTTCATCATATCAAAAAATTCGTCATTAGTTTTAGTCATAGATAATTTATTTAACAAAAATTCCATTGCATCTATTTCACTCATAGGGTGAATAATTTTTCTTAATATCCACATTTTTTGAAGTTCATCTGGTAAGGTTAATAACTCTTCTTTTCTTGTTCCAGATCTGTTGTAATCAATCGCTGGAAAAACACGTTTTTCTGCTATTTTTCTAGATAATGGTAATTCCATATTTCCTGTACCTTTAAATTCTTCATAAATTACTTCATCCATTTTTGAACCAGTATCAACTAATGCAGTTGCAATAATTGTTAAACTACCACCTTCTTCTACATTACGAGCAGCTCCAAAAAATCGTTTAGGTCGATGTAGTGCATTTGCATCAACTCCTCCTGTTAATACCTTACCTGAAGCTGGAACAACAGTATTATAAGCACGTGCCAAACGTGTAATAGAATCAAGTAATATAATAACATCTTTTCTGTGTTCGACTAATCGTTTTGCTTTTTCAATTACCATTTCTGCTACTTGTACATGTCTTGATGCTGGTTCGTCGAAAGTAGAAGCAACAACTTCCCCTTTAACTAATCTTTGCATTTCAGTAACTTCTTCTGGTCTTTCGTCAATTAATAAAACCATTAAAACACAATCTGGATGATTATAAGCTATACTTTGTGCAATATTCTGTAATAATATAGTTTTTCCTGCTTTTGGAGGTGCTACAATTAAACCTCTTTGACCTCTTCCTATAGGTGAAGCTAAATCTAATACTCTTGCAGTTAAATCTTCTGTTGAACCATTTCCTCTTTCCATTCTTAGACGAGAATTAGCGTGTAAGGGTGTTAAATTTTCAAATAAAATTTTACTTCTTGCATTTTCAGGTTTATCATAATTAACTTCATTAACTTTTAATAAAGCAAAATATCTTTCACCTTCTTTAGGTGGTCTTATTTTTCCAGAGATAGTATCACCAGTTCTTAAGTTAAACCTACGAATTTGACTAGGTGATACATATATATCATCAGGACCAGCTAAATAAGAGCTATCAGCAGAACGAAGAAATCCAAATCCATCTTGTAATATCTCTAAAACTCCGTCTCCAAATATATCTTCTCCACTTTTTGCATGTTGTTTAAGGATGGCAAAAATAATATCTTGTTTACGCATACGCGCTAAATTTTCCAACCCCATTTTTTCACCAAGAATAATTAATTCGGAAACTGGCATATTTTTAAGTGCGGTAAGATTCATAATGGTGGGTTCTTAGTAAAATCGGGGTAAATCTTGAAATGATAATTTTGACATAATGTATATTTTTATTAAAAAATTTTTATAAAATTTAATTATTAAATTAAAAATTAGTAAATTTATTTAATATTCTCATCTAAAAATGTTTGGAGTTGTAATTTAGAAATCGCTCCAATTTTAGTTGCGAGAACCTGACTATTATGAAATAATAATAATGCAGGAATACCTCGAATAGAATACATAGGTGCTGTTTTTGGACTTTTTTCGATATTCAGTTTTCCAATTTGAATTTTATTAACATATTCATTTGCTATTTCTTCTAAAATAGGTGCTAACATTTTACATGGATTACACCATTCAGCCCAAAAGTCAACTAATATAAAACCTGTTTTTTTTAATACTTTTTCTTCAAAGTTTTGATCAGTCAATTCAATGATATTATTCATTTTTTATTTACTCCATAAAAAAATTTAAAAACTTTAATTTTTTATAAATGTTATTTATAATATTATCATTTTTAAAAATTGATTTAAACTAAAATTATAGAATTTTTGTGTTTTAATATATTCTAAAAAAATTATTTTTTTATTTTTATTATTTGTTTTAGATCATTTATTTTTTTTATATTATATTGTATATTATTTGCAGAATTAGTTAAAAGAATATTTTGATCCCAATGTAAATCTTCTTTAGGCAATTCATATAAAAATCTACTCGGTACTGTATATAATTTTTGACCATATTTTATTCTTGTTTGACAGTATGTTAAAAATAGTTGTTTTTTTGCCCGAGTCATTCCTACATAAGCTAATCTACGTTCTTCTTCTATGTTATTTTCAGTAATGCTTTTGATATTTGGTAAAATACCTTCACTCATACCAATAATAAAAACAGAAGAAAATTCTAATCCTTTAGATGAATGTAATGTCATTAATTGTACTTGATTAGCATCTTTAGGTTTTTTTGTATTGTTAATTATATCACGAAGTGTCATTTTTGTAATAATTTCTAGTAAATTCATAGGTTTTTCAAAATTATTTCCTTTTAATAAACTTTTTATCCAATTAGATAACATATAAATATTATTCACACTGTTTTTTATCTTATCAGATTCTTTTAAATTTTTAGACAACCATGATTCATATTGAATATCATTAATAATTACATCTAAAATACAAGAGGGTTTAGAAAAAGATAACAAAGTGATTTCATTAATCCAAGTAATAAATTTTGTTATTTTATTGACTGTTGAAACTCTTAAAATTTTTTTTATTTCTGGATCACTACTAATTTGAAAAAAACTTGTATTTTTTTTAATAGCAAGTTCTTCTATTTTATTAAGTGTAGTGATTCCTATGCGACGACATGGAGTATTTAATACTCTTATAAATGCATAATTATCATTATGATTAATAATTAATCGTAGATAACTTAATAAATCTTTAATTTCAGGACGTGAAAAAAATGATGAATTATTAGAAATGTTATAAGGAATATTTCGTTTTAAAAAAATTTTTTCAAGAATTTGAGATTGATAATTACCTCGATATAATATAGCGTAATCTTTATATTGTATTTTACCTTTAGTACATTGACAAATTATTTTTTGTGCTATTTTTTCTGCTTCACTTTCTTCATTTTTAGCAATTATAATTTTAATTTTATTTCCATATTTTAATTTAGAAAATAATTTTTTTTTAAAATAGTTTGGATTACATGAAATCAGTTTATTTGCAACATTTAGTATTCTTCCATAAGAACGATAATTTTGTTCCATTTTAATAATTTTTAAATTAGGAAAATCTTTTTGTAACAAAAAAATATTTTGAGTTGTAGCACCTCTCCATGAATATATTGATTGGTCATCATCTCCTACTAAAGTAAAATTAGAATTTTTATTAGTTAGCGTTTTTATTAATTCGTATTGACTAGTACTAGTATCTTGATATTCATCGATCAATAAATATGTAATTTTTTTTTGCCAACGATTTTTTATAATTTGATTTTTTTTAAATAATAATGTGGGTATGCAAATCAAATCATCAAAATCTAATGTATTTGATTCACGTAAATAAATAGTATATTTTTTATAAAAATATGCAAAATCTTTTTCTTCATTAGATTTAACTAATAATTGTACATCTTCAGGTGTATAAAATTTATTTTTCCAATAAGAAATCATAAAAATTAAATGTTTTAATAATTTTGTATCATTTTTAATTTTTTTATTAGTAATTTTTTTTAATAATGCAATTTGATCTTTTTCATCGAATAAAGAAAAATTAGAATTTAATTCTAAAAAATCAATTTCTTTTTTAATAATTTTTAATCCAAATGAATGAAACGTTGAAATAATCATTTGTTGTATTTGAAATATACTTAAATATTCTAAAAGACGTAGTTTTATTTCATGAGCAGCTTTATTGGTAAAAGTTAAAGCAATAATATTATTAGGTTGATATTGACAATATTTGATTAAATAAATAATTTTATTAATAATTACTTTTGTTTTTCCTGAACCAGCCCCTGCTAGTATTAAACAGGGACCATTAACAAATTCTACAGCATTTTTTTGAATGTAATTAAGAGGCATAATAAATAATCAAATAGTAATTAAATTAATTGAATAAAGGTTTTTTTAAATTTTTTTAAACAGATTAAATATATATTATTGAGCTACTGAAATGGTTTTCATTTCTTTCATATAGTTTCTTAACTTGTACCCAATAATTTCAATTGGATGATTTCTTATTTTTTCGTTAATTTTATATAATTCAATATTATCTATTGGTGTTTTAGGTAATGATAATCCTAAATCATATTTATCAAGATTCATTATAAAATTTTTTAAAATAGGATAAGCCGAATCAGAAAAAAGATAACTACCATATTCAGCTGTATCTGAAATAACCATATTCATTTCATATAATTTTTTTCTTGCAATTGTATTAGCAATTAATGGTAATTCATGTAAAGACTCATAATAAGCTGATTCACTTTTAATACCTGATTTTAACATCGTTTCAAAAGCTAATTCAATTCCTGATTTTAATATTGCAACCATTAATGTGCCATGATCATAATATTCTTGTTCACATATTTTTTTTAAATAAATAGGAGATTTTTCAAAAGATTTTTCTTTTATATTGCTACGCCAGTTTAATAATTTTATGTCATTATTATCCCAATCTTTTATCATTTCATTAGAAAATTCACCTGAAATAATATCGTCCATATGCTTCTGAAATAATGGTGTTAACATTATTTTTAATTTTTCAGATAATTTAAAAGCTCTTATTTTAGATTGATTTGAAAGTCGGTCCATCATTAATGTAATACCTCCATGTTTTAATGATTCAGTTATCGTTTCCCATCCATATTGTATTAATTTTCCAGAATAGCTAGGATCATTTTGATCTTTAATTAATTTTTCATAACATATTAATGATGCTGTTTGTAACATTCCACATAAAATTGTTTGTTCTCCCATTAAATCAGATTTGACTTCTGCTATAAATGAAGATTCTAAAACTCCAGCACGATGACCGCCTATTGAAAATGCCCATGCTTTAGCAATATCTAAACCATTTTTTTTTGGATCATTATCAGAATGAACAGCAATCAATGTTGGTACTCCAAAACCTCGGTTAAATTCTTCTCTAACTTCTGTGCCTGGACATTTTGGTGCAACCATAATAACTGTTATATCTTTTCTTATTTTTTCAGCACATTCTACAATATTAAAACCATGTGAATATCCTAAACATGAATAAGGTTTCATTAATTTTTGAACTTCTTGAATTACATTTTTATGTTGTTTATCAGGTGTTAAATTAATAACTAAATCAGCGTATGGAATTAAATTTTCGTAACTATTTACTTTAAAGTTATGATTTTTAGCATTACACCAAGATTTATTTTTTTTTAAAATACTTGTCTTTTTAAGTGCAAAAGCAATATCTAATCCAGAATCCCTCATATTTAAACCTTGGTTTAAACCTTGTGATCCGCATCCTATAATAACAATTTTTTTATTTTTTAAAATATTATTTTCATTATTAAATTCTTTTCTTTTCATAAAACGACATTTTTTAATTTCTTTAATTTTTTGACGAAAACATAGTTTATTAAAATAGTTCATGTTAGTATTTCCAACTATAAAATTAATTTATTATTAAATATTTTAAAGATTGAATAATTTGTTTTTATCTCTTATTGCACCAGTATCTGAACTAGTTGCACAAGAAGCATAAAATTTTAATGCTAAAGAAATTTTTCTTTTCCGATTTAACGGTTTAAAAGCTTTTTTGCCTTTTAATTTTTCTTTTATCATTCGATTTTTCAGTTCTTGTTCAGTAACATTTAAATGAATTTTCTTTTGGTGAATATTAATTTGAATATTATCTCCATTTTGAACTAATGCTATAATTCCTTGATTTGCAGCTTCAGGTGAAACATGTCCTATTGATAATCCTGATGTACCTCCAGAAAATCGACCATCAGTAATTAATGCACATTCTTTATCTAAGTTCATAGATTTTAAATATGTTGTAGGATATAACATTTCTTGCATTCCAGGTCCTCCCTTCGGACCTTCGTATCGAATTACTATAACATCGCCAGGGATAATTTTTCCTTCTAATATTGATTTAACTGCTTCTTCTTGACTTTCGTATACCTTTGCTATTCCAGAAAAAATATAATTTTCTTTATTTATACTAGCAGTCTTTATTATACAGCCATTTTTCGCTAAATTTCCATATAAAACAGATAAACCACCTTCTTTACTATAAGCATTGTCACAAGATCGAATACATCCTGTACTTCTGTTTTTATCTAATTTATTCCATCTAAAATTTTGAGAAAACGGTTTTACTGTTCGAACACCTCCAGGTCCTGCATGAAACATTTTTATTATATTGCTTTTTTTAGTACATAAGATATCATAATCGTTTAATGTTTTTTCTAAAGTTAATCCTAATATATTTATAGTTTTATTATTTAATAAATTATAACGATTTAGTTCTCCTAATATACCCATCACACCACCGGCTCGGTGTACATCTTCTACATGATATAATTTTGTACTTGGAGCAACTTTACAAATATGTGGAGTTTTTTTTGAAAGATAATCAATGTTAGACATCTTAAAATTAATATCTCCTTCATTTGCAGCAGCTAATAAATGCAATATAGTGTTTGTAGATCCACCCATTGCAATATCTAACGTCATTGCATTTTTAAAAGATTCTTTATTTGCAATATTTCTAGGTAAAAATTGTTCGTTATTATTTTCATAATATTTTTTTGTGATTTTTACTATTGTTTTAGCTGCTTGTTTAAATAATCTTTTTCGGTCAACATGAGTAGCTAGTAATGTTCCATTTCCTGGCAAGGCTAAACCAATTGCTTCCATTAAGCAATTCATAGAATTAGCAGTAAACATACCTGAACAAGATCCACAGGTAGGACATGACGATAATTCTATATTTTTAATAAATTCATCTGAATTTTTAGTATTTCCTCCATGAATAATTGAATCAACTAAATCAATTTTTTCTATTTTTTGTTTTATTTTTATTTTTCCTGCTTCCATTGGCCCCCCTGAAATAAAAACAGAAGGTATATTTAAACGCATTGCAGCCATAAACATTGCAGGTGTAATTTTATCGCAATTCGAAACACATATCATTGCATCTACACAATGAGCGTTAATTACATACTCTATAGAATCTGCAATTAGTTCACGAGAGGGAAGGGAATATAACATTCCCGAATGTCCCATGGCAATTCCATCATCTATTGCAATAGTATTAAATTCTTTAGGAACACCACCTGATTTAAATATTTCTTTTGAAATTATTTTACCTACTTCTTGTAAATGAATATGACCTGGTACAAATTGAGAAAATGAATTAACTATTGCAATAATTGGTTTTTTAAAATCTTCATCTGTCATGCCTGTAGCACGCCATAAAGATCTAGCTCCAGACATATTTCTTCCTTGAGTGGTTGTAAAAGAACGATATTTAGGCATGTTTTAGATTACCTCATAAAATATTATTTTTTAAGATAATTTTTGAAATATATATATTTTATATATTAAAATATAAGAATAATATTTTATACAATTAATTGATTTTAAAGGAAATTATTTTATAATCTGATGAGTGAAATTTGGCAGGGGTGGAAGGATTCGAACCTACAACTTTCGGTTTTGGAGACCGATGCTCTACCAATTGAACTACACCCCTTAATGATGTTTAAATCTTTAAAAAAAATAATTATATTCTTAATTAATAAAAAAGTCTAGTTTGTATTTTATAAAAATTCTATCTTAAAAGTATATTTATTTTTAGATCTAAATTTTTGTTAAAATGATAGAATATTAATTTTATTATAGAAAGGTAAGTAATTCTATGAAAACTCCAATTTATTTAGATTATGCAGCTACTACTCCAGTAGATTTTCAAGTTGCTAAAAAAATGATGAATTATCTAACAATAGATGGAATATTTGGAAATCCAGCTTCTCGGTCGCATAAATTCGGTTGGGAAGCAGAAGAAATAGTTGATATTGCTCGAAATCAAATATCTGATTTAATTGGAGCGGATTCACGTGAAATCATATTTACTTCTGGTGCAACCGAATCAAATAATTTAGCTATTAAGGGTATTGCTTTATTTCATAAAAAAAAAGGGAATCATATTATTACAAGTAAAACTGAACATAAATCAGTATTAGATGCTTGTAGATATTTAGAAAGTCAAGGTTTTTCTATAACTTATTTAACTCCTAAAAATAATGGAATTATTGATTTAAACGATTTAAAAAAACACATAAAGAAAAATACTATACTTGTTTCTATAATGCATGTAAATAATGAAACTGGAATTATACAAGACATTAATAGTATTTCTGAAATTTGTAAATCTCGTGATATTTTTTTTCATGTAGATGCTACTCAAAGCATAGGTAAGATAGATATTAATATAAAGAATTCATTTGTAGATTTAATGTCTTTTTCAGCGCATAAATTATATGGACCAAAGGGTATTGGAGGGTTATATATTCGTCGTAAACCTCGTGTTCGTTTATTAGCATCTTTACATGGTGGGGGGCATGAAAGAGGTATGAGAGCTGGAACTTTACCGGTACATCAAATTGTTGGAATGGGAGAAGCATTTGAATTAGCACGAAAAAAAATAAAAGATGATTTTATTCATTTAAATAATTTAAGAAATGATTTATGGAATGGAATTAAAAACATTGAAGAAGTATATTTGAATAGTGATTTAAAACAGGGAGCACCTCATATTTTAAATGTTAGTTTTAATTATGTTGAAGGTGAATCATTAATTATGTCACTTAAAGATTTAGCAATTTCTTCGGGTTCAGCATGTACTTCATCTAGTTTAGAACCTTCTTATGTATTAAGAGCATTAGGAATAAAAGATGAATTAGCACATAGTTCTATTCGTTTTTCTATTGGTAGATTTACAACAAAAGAAGAAATTCAACATACAATCAAATTAGTTCATAAATCTATTTTTAAACTTCGGGAACTGTCACCATTATGGGAAATGTTTAAATCAGGAGTTGATTTAAATAGTATAGAATGGGATCATAGTTAAAGCAATAAAATCTAAATAAAAAGGTTGTTAAAATGGCATATAGTAAAAAAGTTATGGATCATTATGAAAATCCTCGTAACGTTGGTTCATTTTCTAATTTAGATATTAATGTTGGTAGTGGATTAGTTGGAGCACCTGCTTGTGGTGATGTAATGAAATTACAAATCAAAGTTAATTCAAAAGGTATTATTGAAGATGCTTGTTTTAAAACATATGGTTGCGGTTCTGCAATCGCTTCTAGTTCACTCGTAACAGAATGGATAAAAGGAAAATCAATTAAAGAAGCAGAATCCATTAAAAATACAAGTATTGTAGAAGAATTAGAATTGCCTCCAGTAAAAATTCATTGTTCTATTTTAGCAGAAGATGCTATTAAAGCTGCTATTGCAGATTATAAAAATAAAAAAAATAGAGAATAATATTTCTTCTTTAATAATTTAATGTTGAAATATTTTCTTTTCAACATTAAATTTTGATTAAATATTTTTCAAACAGTGTAATTTAGGTGATTTATGGATTATTTTACATTATTTATGTTGCCCAAAAAATTTAGAATAAATAAAGAATTATTAAATAATAATTTTTATAAATTACAATTACAATTTCATCCTGATTTATTTATAAACGATTGTGAATCTAAAAAAAAATGGATTCTAGAAAAATCTATCAATATCAATAAGGGATATAAAACTTTAAAAAGTTCATTGAATCGATCTATATACTTATTGTTATTACATGGTATTGAAATAAATCAAAAAAAACTATTATCTGACAATCAATTTTCTTTAAAAAAATATTTTTTTTTATATGAAGAATTAGAAAGTTTAAAAATAAATAATAATTACAATATAATTCATCTTAACGATTTTTCTAAGAAAATAGAAAATGAAATAGAAAATTGCAAAAATATAATTGATTGTGAATTTAATAATAAAAATTGGAATCAAATTATTAATACAATATCTCAACTGTTGTTTTTAAAAAAAATTAAAAAAAACTTAAAAACATAACAATTTTTTACTTAAATTAAATAAATTAGGATGTTTTTAATATGATTTTTTTAAAAGAAAAATTTAATAAAAAATTAGTTTTAGGTATAGATTTTGGTACTACTTATTCTCTTGTATCTACGATAAAAGAAAATCGCGCTATACTATTACATGATGATAAAAAACGTTATTTATTACCATCTATTGTACATTATACAAAAAATAATGTTTTAGTTGGTTGGGAAGCTGAAAATAAAATACTGCAAGATCCAACTAATACAATTTGTTCAGTAAAACGTTTAATTGGTCGTTCTATTGATTTTATTAAAAAAGAATTTCCAATTTTGCCTTATATTATTGAATCAAGTAAAACTCAAGATATTTTGTTTTATACTAAATCAGGAAAAATTTCTTCTATTGAAGTTGTTAGTGAAATATTAAAAAATTTAAAAAAAAGAGCTTATTTTTTATATAATATTAATATGGATGCAACAGTTATAACTGTACCAGCATATTTTAATAATATTCAACGATCTTTAATAAAAAAAGCTTCTATTATTTCAGGAATTAATTTAATTAGATTATTGAATGAACCTACATCTGCTGCTATAGCATATGGTTTAGAGATAAATAAACAGGGTATTATTGTTGTATATGATCTTGGAGGTGGTACTTTTGATGTTTCTATATTAAAATTAAATAAAGGATTATTTGAAGTATTAGCTACAAGTGGTGATTCTAATTTAGGTGGTGATGATTTTGATGTTCTTTTAGCAAATTATATTTATAAAAAAGCAAACTTATCATATCATAAATACAATGATTCCTTTCAATCGTTATTATTATCAGTCGCAAAAGAAACAAAAATAAAATTAACCTATTATGAAATAGTAGAAGTTAATATTTTGAATTGGAAAGGAGTTATTACTCGAAATGAATTTAATAAAATTATTACACATTTAGTTAAAAAAACTTTATTAATTTGTATGAAAATTTTACAGGAGATAGATTTAAAAATAGAAAATATTAAAGAAATTATTATGGTAGGTGGATCAACTCGAGTACCATTGGTATATCAAGAAGTGAAAAATTTTTTTTCAATTAATCCTTTGATTTCAATTAATCCAGATCAAGTAGTTGCAATTGGAGCTGCATTACAATGTAATATGCTTATTCAAAATACTATTAAAAATAGAACAATATTACTCGATGTCATACCACTTTCATTAGGAATTGAAGTAATGGGTGGTTTTGTTGAAAAAATTATTCCGCGTAATAGTCATATACCTATTTCAAAAACAAAAGAATTTACAACTTCAAGAGATAATCAAACAGGTATTGTTATCCATGTACTACAAGGTGAAAGAGAACTTGTAAAACATTGTATTTCACTTTCTCGTTTTGTTTTAAAAGACATTCCGCCTAAAAAAGCAGGGATAGTTCGGATTTTAGTTACATTTCAAATTGATACTGATGGCTTAATTAGTGTTAAAGCATTTGAAAAGAATAGTAATAAAGAAAAAATCATTCAAATTGATAATTCTTTGTTAGAATATCAAAATATTTCTAAACTTGTGAATGATAATAATAATGATGTTAAAAATGATTATTATTTTAGAGTTAAGGAAGAAAAAAAAATTGAATCTAAAAATATTTTAAATTTATTAAATAATGCTTTAAAACAAGATTCACATTTAGTTAGTATAAAAGAATTAAAGAAAATTAGATTAAATCAAATAGAATTAGAAAAATCAATTAACGAAGATGATTTTTATTCTATTAAATTAAATTTAAAAAAATTAGATGAAGTAACTAAAAATTTTTTTTCATTGCGTTTAAAAAATTCAATTAAAAATTCTTTAAATTATAAGATAGATGAGATTAAATAATGCCTAAAATTGTTTTTTTACCTCATAAATTTATTTTACCAAAAGGTGCTGTTTGTAAATGTCAAAAGGGTGAAACTATTCTAAATGTTGCATTGCTTAATAATATTAAATTAGAACATGCATGTGAAAAATCATGTGCATGTAGTACTTGTCATTGTATTATACGAAAAGGTTTTTTTTCTCTTTCAGGATGGTCTGAAAAAGAAGAAGATGTATTAGATAAAGCATGGGGGCTTGAATCTACTAGTCGATTAAGTTGTCAAGCAATTATTGGAGATGTCGATATAGAAGTAGAAATTCCTTTATATAATGCAAACCATGTTTCTGAGAATTAACTTATTATATTTAAATATATGGATTTATTGTTTCTTTAAATTTAATTGTAATTGGTACTCCGTTTATTTGAAGAGCTTGATAAAAAAAATTTTTTAAATATTTTTTGTACGTTAATGATAAATATCTTGTTTGATTTCCATGTATAATAATTCGAATTGGATAAGAGCTTCCTAAATGTACATATTTTAATTTTATTCGACGTCCATTTATAATTGGAGGTTGATGTTTTTTTACTGCTTCTTGCATAATTTGCATAAGTTTTGAGGTGTTTATTTGTTTTTTATCAGATTGGTTAAAATTATTAACGAATTTAAATATTTCAAATATTCCTTCACTATTCAGTGCTGATACAAAATGTATTTTAAAAACAAAAGAGTTTTTTAACTGATATTTGATTAGTTTTTTAAATTTATTTTTTTCTGAAAAACTTAATAAATCCCATTTATTAATTATTACAATTAGCGGTTTTCCGCATTTTTCAATAATATTTATTAATAATAAATTTTGGTTACATATTTCATTTTGTTCGTTCTTTGCATCTATAATTAATAATGTTATGTCTGTCTTATTAACGGTTTCTAAAGTTTTAATTACAGATATTTGTTCTATTTTATTTTTTTTTCTTTGCTTTTTTGATATTCCTGCAGTATCAATTAAAATGTAATTTTTATTATTATATTGAATAGGTACAGATATAGTATCTAATGTTGTACCGGGTATATTAGAAGTAATAATTCTATTTTGCATTACAAGTGCGTTAATTAATGTTGATTTTCCGACATTGGGTTTACCTATACATGCAATTTTCATTGATTTTTTTTCTATTTCTAATTTTTTTGGTATTATATTTTTTTTAAATTTTAATTGCATCCAAGGAATTAGGTATTTATTAATAAAATAATTAATTCCTTGGTTATGACTTGCAGAAATTTTTATGATTTTTTTTATTCCTAAGGAATAAAAATCGTTTATTTTTTCATCTTCTTTTATTCCATCTATTTTATTAATCACTAAAAATGTTTCTTTTTGATATTTTCTAATTTTTTTTAAAATTTCATATTCTTGTGGTAAAATTCCTTCTCGAGCATTAACCATAAATAAGATTAAATCAGCTTCTTGAATTGCGATTAATGTTTGTTTATAAGCTTGTGTTTTTATTATTTTTGATTCGAAATCAAAACCTGAAGTATCTGTTAAAATAAATTTTTTATTTTTTTCTAAATAACAAAAATCATAGTTCCTATCTCGCGTAAGACCTGAGATATTCGAAACTAGTGCATTTCTTTTTTTAGTCAATATATTAAATAAAGTAGATTTTCCTACATTAGTACGACCAATTAAAACAATAATAGGTAACATTTCAGTTTAAACTCTTTTATTTTAAATATAAAAAGATATATTTTTTGGTTTTTAATTTGTTTGTATTTCGTTTATTTTCATATTAATAATTTCTTTTGATGTTTTAGAGTCTTCAAAATGTTTGCTTTTTTTCCATGCATTTATAGCCTCTTTTGTATTTTTATTTTTTATAAAAATATCTCCTTTTATATTTTCTACAATATTTTTCCAAGAATCATCTTTAATTTCTTGGATAATTTCTATTGCATCTTTTTCTTTATTTTGTTCTATTTTTATTTTTGCCATTCTTATTCTTAAAATATTTTTTAAATTTTCTTCTTTTGTATATTCTAAGCTAGTTTTTAATTGTATGAATGCTTTTTCTAAATTATTTTTTAAAATATATTGTTTTGCTAATGATAAAGAAATTAAAGTTCCGTAAATATTTTTATTGTCTATTATAAATTTTTCTATGTTAATAAAATTTAAATTCTTTTTTGCATTTATCTCTTTTATAATTTCTTCATATTTCGGTTTATTTAAACTTTTTATTGTATTTTTTGGTTTTATTACAAAAAATAATATAATAAAAATAAAAACTAAGAAAAATATTATTAAAAAAACCTTTTTTTTAGAGACACTTAGTTTTTTAATTTTATGATTTTGCATTAAATGCATTTTATTATCCTTCTATGTTAAACGCAGAAAAAGTTTTTATTAAATAAACATTATAAGTTTAATCTTTTTTAAAATAAAAAGATATTTTTAAAATTTTTCTATAATGAATGCAATACTAATTGTTTAAAAATATTTTTTTTTTGTATTTTTTTAGAAATAAATCAATTTTTATAAAGTTATTCTCATAAAAAACACTAATTGTACACAGTTAATTAATACAAGAAGTTCTTTTATTATCAATGCTACAGATAACTTA